>JAETQY010000028.1 GCA_021770445.1 Bacillota bacterium
TACCTCCAACAAGCGGGTCATCAACCAGTTCATCCATCCCGACGTGCTGAAAACCTGCCAGCTGTCCATGGGCATGACGGTGCTGGAGGAGGGCAGCGTGTGGAACACCATGCCCGTCCACACCCACGAGCGGCGGATGGAGGTGTATATGTACTTCGAGGTACCGGAGGACCAGGTGGTCTTTCACATGATGGGCCAGGGCCAGGAGACAAGGCACATTGTCATGCACAACGAGCAGGCTGTGATCTCCCCCTCCTGGTCCATCCACGCCGGGGCGGGCACCGCCAGCTACACCTTTATCTGGGCCATGGGCGGGGAGAACCAGGCCTTTGACGACATGGACGTCATCCCCACCACTGAGCTGAAATAAACGACGGAGGGCCGCCTCTCAGGCGGCCCTCTTGTGAAAGGAGTTTTTAAAGTGGATATGCAGAAGCTGTTCTCCCTGGAGGGTAAGATTGCCCTGGTCACCGGCGGGGCCTACGGCATCGGCTTCGCCATTGGCGAGGCGCTGGCCGGGGCGGGGGCGAAGATCGCCTTCAACTGCCGCAGCCAGTCCAACCTGGACAAGGCCCTGGCCGATTACAACGCCAAGGGCATCGACGCCCGGGGCTACATCGCCGACGTCACCGACGAGGGGCAGGTGGGGGAGCTGATTTCCAAGATCGAGGCCGATCTGGGAGGCGTGGATATTCTGGTGAACAACGCCGGCATCATTAAGCGCATTCCCATGACCGAGATGAGTGCAGAGGACTTCCGCCAGGTGGTGGACATCGACCTGGTTGGCCCCTTCATCTGCGCCAAAGCGGTCATCCCCGGCATGGTGAAACGGGGACACGGCAAGATCATCAACATCTGCTCCATGATGAGCGAGCTGGGGCGGGAGACCGTCTCCGCCTATGCCGCCGCCAAGGGCGGACTGAAGATGCTCACCCGGAATATTTGCTCAGAGTACGGCGGGGCCAACATCCAGTGCAACGGCATCGGCCCGGGCTACATCGCCACCCTCCAGACCGCCCCTCTCCGGGAGCGGCAGGCCGACGGCAGCCGGCATCCCTTCGACCAGTTTATTGTGTCCAAGACCCCGGCGGGCCGCTGGGGCGACCCGGAGGACCTGATGGGCCCGGCTGTGTTCCTGGCCTCCGATGCCTCTGACTTTGTCAACGGCCATATCCTGTATGTGGACGGCGGCATTTTGGCCTACATCGGCAAGCAGCCCTAAATTTGACATGAAGCCAGGCGCAGAGGGGACAGGCCCCCCTCTGCGCCTGTTCTGTCAGACCCGATTTTTCCCCCGGCGGAGGCGCGGAACGGCTGGGCGGCAGGGCTGGGAGGTCCGCCCGCGGTCCGAATGGCGGGGCTCGAAAAATTAGCGAACATTTTAGTTGAAATAAACGCCGTGATATGGTAAAGTATAGATAAACAGAGGGCGTTCACCCCAATGTCAAATCAGTAAGGAGTGATACACATGATTCGTGTTATTATGGGCAAAAAGGGCTCTGGCAAGACCAAAAATGTGATCGAGTTGATCAACAACGCCGTTCAGACCGAGCACGGCAACGTGGTGTGCATCGAGAAAGGCAACAAGCTGACCTTCGACATCCATTATCATATCCGCCTGGTGGAGGCCAGCGAGTACGACATCGCCGACTACACCGCCCTGAAGGGCTTTATCAGCGGCATGTACGCCGGCAACTACGACATCACCCATATCTTCATTGACAGCCTCACCAAGATCGTCGGCGGCGACTGCGACAATGAGACGGAGAAGTTCCTGGACTGGCTGAACAAGTTCGCTGAGCGGCACAACATCAAGTTCACCATCACCATCAGCGACGACGCCTCCCTTGCTCCCGAGGGCGTAAAAAAGTATTTCTAGACTCTGAAAATCCGGTCCCCGGCCCGCCGCCGGGGACTTTTTTTGCCTGGAAACGGGGCCTTCTGAGGGAGCGTCTCTCCCTGTGTCAGTCCGGTTTATCGGTCTCAACACCAAAAATCAGGGGAGAAGACCGGTTGACAGACCCCGAAATTCGTAGTATGCTAAGCACAGTTATAGAACAAATGTTCTATAACTGTGCTTTTCTCTCTCCCCGGGTGGCCCGCCTCCCCGGAGCCGCCCTCAATGAAAAAGCGACAGCCCCGCAAAAGGCCGCCCGCAGGGCGGCCCCAGCAAAATGCAGCGGTAGTCGGGAGGGTGGATTCGCTTTTCTACGGAAAAGCCACGGCGGTTGCAAAGAAAAACGGCAACCCCTTACGGGGTCACCGTTTTTCTGGTGGAGGAGGGTGGATTCGAACCACCGAAGCGAAACGCAACAGATTTACAGTCTGCCCCCTTTGGCCACTCGGGAACTCCTCCTTATTCGGTTGTCGCGGGCCCTCGTTTTCGGGCTTAGCCGCCTGCGGCGGCTGGAGCTGGTGGACGGATTCGAACCCCCGACCTGCTGATTACAAATCAGCTGCTCTACCGGCTGAGCTACACCAGCAAATGGCGGCTGTCCACCAACAGCGAACGCTATTATAGCAAAGAAAGGAAGGTATGTCAAGTAAAAAAACAAATTTTTTTCGCCCCGCCCCTGCGGGATCTCCAGGCCCTGCGCCCGGCCCGGTTTTGCCCCCGGTGCGGCGGGGAGCAGTATCAGTACGACCGGGACGGGTGGCTGTGTGCCCGGTGCCTGAACCGTTATACGCTGAGGAGGGAACACCATGACATTAGCTGAATTATCGCTGGAATACCGGGCCCACGCCCACGCATTGGACCTGCGTATCTGCCAGCTGGAGTATAAACTGGAGCATACGTCCAACGCCGATCAGCGCTGCCAGCTCCAGGACCGCATCCGAATGCTGTCCACTATGCTGCGGGAGGCCAACGAGCTGGCGGTATTGACCGAGCGCTACTACGACAGGGGGTACCGCCGGAATGCCAAATACACGATATAGAAAGGGTAAGCTCTACGCCGCCGACATGGCCATGTACTCCCGGCAGATGGCGGCGGACAACAGCCTGGAGATCAGCAGGCTGAAGCGCAACCTGATCCGCTGCCTGCGGGAGGACGTCACCTCCAAGCAGCGGCAGGTCCTGCTGCTGTACTACGCCGAGGGCAAGAATATGCGGGAGATCGGCGAGTCCCTGGGGGTGGACAAATCTACCGTCTCCCGCACCATCAAGCGGGGGGAGCGGCGGCTCCAGCGCTGCCTGCGCTACGGCGCCGAGGCCTACCTGCGCAGCATGGACGACCTGTAAATAGGACAAGCCCCCAGCCGGGCTTCCGGTTGGGGGCGGGTTCATTTACAGGCCCAAAATATGGGTGGCGATGGCGAAGTAGACCAGCAGGGACAGGGCGTCCACCACGGTGGTGATAAACGGGGAGGCCATCACCGCCGGGTCGAACCCCAGCCGCTTGGCCAGCATGGGCAGGGTGCAGCCGATGAGCTTGGCGATGATGATAGTGAAGAAGATGGTCAGAGCCACCACCAGGGCCACGGTGGCGTCCTTTCGGTCGATGAGCATCACCTTGCCGAACACCACAACCCCCAAAGTAGCGGCACACAGCACCGATACCCGGAACTCCTTCCAGATTACCCGGAACCAGTCGGGGAACTCCACGTCCCCCAGGGACATGGCGCGGATGATGGTGACCGACGCCTGGCCGCCGGAGTTGCCGCCAGTGTCCATGAGCATGGGGATGAACAGGGTGAGGGCGGCGTTGGCGGCCAGGGCCTCCTCAAAGAAGCCCAGGATGGTGCCGGTGAAGGTGGCGGAGATCATCAGCAGCAGCAGCCAGGGGATGCGGTGCTTCCAGGTCTCCACCACGCCGGTCTGGAAATAGGGCTTGTCGGTGGGCAGGATGGCGGCCATCTTCTCGATATCCTCGGTGGCCTCCTCCTCCATAACGTCCATGGCGTCGTCTACGGTGATGATGCCCACCAGCCGGTCCTCCCCGTCCACTACGGGCAGGGCGGTGAGGTCGTACTTGGAAAACATCTGGGCCACCTCCTCCTTGTCCTCGTGGGTGGCCACAGACAGCACATTGGTCTCCATGATGTCGCTGATCCTGGTCTCGTAGGTGGACATGAGCAGCCGCTTCACCGTCACGACCCCCTGGAGCACCCGGTTGGCGGTGACATAGCATGTGTAGACGGTCTCCTTGTCCAGGCCCACCTTCCGGATACGGGCGAAGGACTCCTCCACCGTGTTGTTGGGGTGGAGGTAGACAAACTCGGTGGTCATCAGCGAGCCGGCGGAGTCCTTGGGGTAGTTGAGTAGCTGATTGATCTGGCTGCGGGTAGAGGCGTCAGTGTTGCGCAGAATTCGGCTGACCAGGTTGGCGGGCAGGTCCTCGATCAGGTCCACCGCGTCGTCCATATACAGCTCGTCCAGCACCTCCCGCAGCTCCTTGTCGCTGAGGGCCCCGATGAGCTTCTCCTGGTCCTCCTCCAGGTAGGAGAACACCTCCGCCGCCAGGTCCTTGGGCAGCAGCCGGAACACCAGGATCTCCTGCTCTACATCCAGCTCGTCCAGGAACTCGGCGATGTCCACCTCGTTCATCTCAATGAGAATTTCCCGCAGAGCGCGGAATTTCCGCTCCCGGACCAGCTCCATCAGCTGGTCCAGATCATAGTTGTCGTGCATAATCTTGCATCCCCTTTCTGTCAGGCCACGAAAAGCCACAGGCGCGCCCACTCCGGCCAGGGAGCGGCCCACCTGTGGCTGCACATGTCCAAGGGGAGGGAACCCCTCCGTTTACCGGCGGCGGGGCAGAGACCTGGACAGGCCCCGTTCCGCCGCCCCTCGTTCGTGGCAGCTCTCTGTTCTTTGACGACTTCGGCCTTCCATTCCAGGTCCCACTTCCTTTCAATGTAATCTTTGCGGGTTCTTTATATCCTATGCCATTGTAGCACCGACCGCCCCCCTTTGGCAAGGGGGGCGGCGTTTTTTTATTATTCCCATTTTACCTGGGCATCGGAGGCAACAATATTGACATAGCTGCTGCCCACAGCCAGGGGGAAGGGCTTTCCGGCCTGGTCCAGGAAGGAGAAGCAGACCGCTTCGCTCTTCCGCTCCCAGGTGATCTCGTAGAGCTGCCCGTCCCGGAGGAGGAGGCCGTCCCCCTTGCCGGTGGTGCGCACCGCCCTGCGGCCCTTGTCATCCCCCTTGACCGCGCTGACTTCGGTGTACAGCACCAGCACGTTGCGCACCGACACCGGCTCATTGGTGCCGCCGTCCACGTAGGGGATGTCCTGTTTGTCGATGTGCTGGTCGATGAGGTAGCAGTTTTCCCCAGCGTCGTAAGTAAAGTACCCGGTCTTGTAGGTGGAGAAGGGCACCGTCAACTTGGTGGCCGCCGTTCCTCCGGCGGGGACCTCCTCGTCGAAGGTCCAGCCCACCTCATAGCCGCTGTCGTGCTCCCGGGCAATCCGTTCGGGCAGCTGCTCCAGCACCTTCTCGCTGGAGGTAAACAAAGAGTGCTCCAGACCGGCGCTTTTTCTCCGGTCCGGGTCCCGCCAGCACATGTTGCCGTAGGGGCCGTTGACAAAGTCAATGTGGGTCACCTTCCAATCGTCGAAGGCGTCGTAAGCCTGGGGGCTGCCTCCGGCGTGGATGTAGATGGCATCGTGGCCCCGGGCGATGCTGACGTAGTAGTCCCGGGCGGAGCGGATACTGCCCATGTCCCCCACCCCCTCCAGGTCCTGGAACAGAGCCATCATCCGGGTGATGCCCCCCTCAGCCACGATCTCATAGATCACGTCCGCCTTGGACACCCCGATCTGGGGCAGGGCCTTCCGCAGATTGTTGAACATGACGGCGTAGGGCCGCCGGGCGCTGACGTCCTCGTCCAGCCCCTCGCCGGTCAGGGGGTTGGCGTAGGGGTGCTCCGGCTCTGCCACGGGGGCGATGACTGAGATACTGGGCTCGTCAGGGCCGGAGGCGCTGCCCGGCAGGCTGGCGGAGCCGGAGGAGGCCCCGCCCGGGTCCTTTTTTCCGCAGGAGGCCAGCGGGATTAGCAGCAGTCCGGCCAGCAGAATTGTTCCCCATCGTCCTTTGTTCATCCTCGGTTCCCTCCATATTTCTTGCGCTTCGGCATAACGTGTACTTTATCATACGACATTTTTTGGACAAAGTCAACAAAAAACAGGCGCCGGACCTGCCGGACGGCCCCAGACATATTTCCTCTGCCTGTCCCATAAACTAAGGACAAAGGGGGCGGCAGGTATGGCACGGGAAAACAGAGGGCGTTTTTGGGACCGGGGGACGGGCCAGATCGTGAGCGCAGCGCTGCTCCTGGCCGTAGTTCTGTTCTTTCTCCCCGGGGTACTGGTCCGGGGGGAGCCGGTCTGCCGGCCGCCGGACACCGGGGAGCTGCCAGACGGGGAAAACGCCCCAGCCTCCTCCGCCGTGCCCACAGGGGGCCGGGACAAGGGGAAGGTGGTGCGCCTCCAGACCAAGGAGGGCCCCATTGTGGAGCTGAATATGGCCGACTACCTGTGGGGGGTGGTGGCGGCGGAGATGCCCGCCTCCTTCGAGGACGAGGCCCTGGCCGCCCAAGCCTGCGCCGCCCGGACCTACACCGCTGTTTTACAGAGCAGCGGCAAACACCCCGACGCCGACATCTGTGGGGACAGTACCTGCTGTCAGGCCTACATTGAGCGCTCCGCCGCCGAGGCCCGCTGGGGGCTGAACGCCCGGGAGTACGGGGAGAAAATTGAGCAGGCGGTGGCCCGGACTGACGGACTGGGGGTCCTCTACGAGGGGAAGCCCATCCAGGCCCTGTTTTTCTCCTCCGCCCCGGGAAAGACAGTGGACGCGGTGGAGGTCTGGGGCAATTCGGTGGCCTACCTGAAGAGCGTGGACAGCCCCGAGGGGGACGAGGTGCCCAATTACCGCACCCAGACCGCCCTGGGGTCGGAGGAGGTGCGTTCCCTTACCCTGGCCGCCTACCCGGGGGCCGACCTGTCCGGCGACCCCGCCGCCTGGTTCGGACAGGCCAGCCGCAACGAGGGGGGGACGGTGATCTCCATTCCTCTGGGGGGCGTCACCCTCACCGGGGGACAGGTGCGCTCCCTGTTTTCCCTGCGGTCGGCCACCTTTACCGTCACCTGGGACGGCAGCCAGTTCGTCTTTGACGTCACCGGCTACGGCCACGGGGTGGGCATGAGCCAGTACGGGGCCAACGCCATGGCAAAACAAGGCAGCAGCTTTCGGGACATTCTCACCTGGTACTACACCGGGGCGGAGGTGGGAGATCTCTGGTAGGGCGGGGCTTCAACCCCGCCCTTTTTCCTGTTTTGGAAATTTTTTTCAAAAAACCCTCCATTTCAATTGTGAATAAATCTTGACAGAAAAGCGGTTTGCCTTTACAATGTTGGGTGGACAAATATTGAAAAACCTGTGGGGATGTTTTTCAGTTGTCGCAAGGGAGGGAAGGCTGCCCGCCTGTCCGGCCCCTTGCGGCCTTTTACTGCAAGCCCGTGCGGAGCTCACTCCGTCAGCGGGCGCCGCGGCGGTCCGCCGCGGCTATGAAAAGATTTTGGAGGTGTAAAAAGACCCAATGAACCCAATTATCGCAGTCATCGGCATGATTGCCGCGCTGATCGTGGGCGTGCTGGGCGGAGCGGTCTTCGGCTGGAACCGGCGCAAGGTCACGGCGGAGCGGGAGATTAAGTCCGCTGAGGACGAGGCCACCCGCATTGTCAACGAGGCCTATAAGAGCGCCGAGAGCAAGAAGCGCGAGGCTCTGCTGGAGGCCAAGGAGGAGATCCTCAAGGCTAAGAACGACCACGAGAAGGAGGTCAAGGACCGCCGCAGCGAGCTCCAGCGCCAGGAGAACCGCCTTCAGCAGAAGGAGGAGAACCTGGACCGCAAGACGGAGAACATTGAGAAGAAGGAAGAGCAGCTGGCCGCCAAGCTGGCCAAGCTGGACGCCACCCAGGCGGAGGCCGAGAAGCTGAAGCAGCAGCAGGTGGCCGAGCTGGAGCGTATCTCCGGCTACACCGCGGAGGAGGCCAAGAATTACCTGCTCCAGCAGCTGGAGGCGGACGTCACCCACGAGTCGGCCATGAAGATCAAGGAGATCGAGGCCCGGTTCAAGGAGGAGGCGGACACCCGCGCCCGGGAGATTATCTCGCTGGCCATCCAGCGCTGTGCCGCCGACCACGTCTCTGAGGCCACCGTATCGGTGGTCCCTCTGCCCAACGACGACATGAAGGGCCGGATCATCGGCCGGGAGGGACGGAACATCCGAACCCTGGAGACCCTCACCGGGGTGGACCTGATTATCGACGACACCCCCGAGGCCATCACCGTATCCTGCTTTGACCCTGTCCGCCGGGAGATCGCCCGGCTGGCCCTGGAGAAGCTGATCCTGGACGGCCGCATCCACCCCGCCCGCATCGAGGAGATGGTGGAGAAGGCCAAGCGGGAGGTGGACCAGGTCATCAAGGCTGAGGGCGAGCGGGCCATCTTCGAGACCAACGTCCACGGCCTGCACCCCGAGCTGGTGAAGCTGCTGGGCCGGATGCGCTACCGCACCAGCTACGGCCAGAATGTGCTCAACCACTCCATCGAGGTCAGCCACGTGGCCGGGCTGCTGGCCGCCGAGATCGGCGCCAACGTCACTGAGGCCAAGCGGGCCGGCCTGCTCCACGACCTGGGCAAGTCCATCGACCACGAGGTGGAGGGCTCCCACGTCCAGATCGGCGTGGAGCTGGCCCGGAAGTACCGGGAGAGCGAGAATATCATCCACGCCATCCACGCCCACCACAACGACGTGGAGCCCAAGACGGTGGTGGCCTGCCTGGTCCAGGCGGCCGACGCCATCTCCGCCGCCCGGCCCGGCGCCCGGCGGGAGAATCTGGAGAACTATATCAAGCGGCTGGAGGCCCTGGAGGAGATCACCTCCTCCTTCAACGGGGTGGAGAAGTCCTTCGCCATCCAGGCCGGCCGCGAGGTGCGCATCATGATTAAGCCCGAGGTGGTCAGCGAGGACCAGATGGTCCTCCTCGCCCGGGAGATCGCCAAGAAGATCGAGGACGAGCTGGAGTACCCCGGCCAGATCAAGGTCCATCTCCTGCGGGAGACCAAGGCCATCGAGTACGCCAAGTAAATAACTATAAGCCGAGGCGTTCCCCAGCGTCTCGGTTTTTTATGCAAAAAACGGCGCCCGGTTTTCCGGACGCCGTTCTCTTTTTCTCTTAATAGGCTACGCCCCACAGGATAGAGTGCTTAGCGGGCCTGCCGCAGCAGACGCACACGTCAGAGACATGCTCCTGCTCCAGGGGCATGCACCGGGAGGTAACCCCGGCCTTCTCCTTCATGGCCAGCTCGCAGTCCAGCTCGCCGCACCACATGGTTTTGGCGAAGCCGCCCTCGGTCTCCATGAACGCCTTGACCTCCTCCAAAGTCATGCACACCCGGGTGTGGTCCTCCAGGTTCTTTTTGGCCCGGTTGTACAGGCCCTTGTGGACGGAGTCCAGCAGTTCCTTGACGGTGTCCTCCAGCTTCTCCAGCGGCACGAACACCTTCTCCCCGGAGTCCCGGCGGCAGATGCAGCACTGGCCCTTCTCCATGTCCTTGGGGCCGATCTCCACCCGGAGGGGCACGCCCTTCATCTCGTACTCGGCGGCCTTCCAGCCCATGGACTGGTCGGAGTCGTCCATCCTGGCCCGGACGCCGGCGGCTTTGAGCCGTTCCAGCAGGGCGGAGGCGGCGTCCAGGACCCCCTCCTTGTGCTGGGCCACGGGGATGACCATGGCCTGGATGGGGGCGATACGGGGGGGCAGCACCAGGCCGTTGTTGTCGCCGTGGGTCATGATGATGCCGCCGATCATCCGGGTGGACACCCCCCAGCTGGTCTGGTGGGGGTGGTGGAGCTGGTTGTCGCTGCCGGTGAAGGTGATGTCGAAGGCCCTGGCGAAGCCGTCGCCGAAGTAGTGGCTGGTGCCGCTCTGAAGGGCCTTGTGGTCGTGCATCATGCACTCCACGGTGTAGGTCTCCTCGGCGCCGTTGAACTTCTCCTTGTCCGTCTTCCGGCCCTTGACCACAGGCATGGCCAGCACGTTCTCCAGAAAGTCGGCGTAGATGTTGAGCATCCGCATGGTCTCCTCCCGGGCCTCCTCGGCTGTGGCGTGCATGGTGTGGCCCTCCTGCCAGAGGAACTCCCGGTGGCGCAGGAAGGGCCGGGAGGTCTTCTCCCAGCGCAGCACGGAGCACCACTGGTTGTACAGCTTGGGCAGGTCCCGGTGGGAGTGGATCACATTCTTGTAGTGCTCGCAGAACAGGGTCTCGGAGGTGGGGCGGATGGCGTACTTCTCCTCCAGCTTCTCGCTGCCCCCCATGGTCACCCAGGCGCACTCGGGGGCGAAGCCCTCCACGTGGTCCTTCTCCTTCTGGAGCAGGCTCTCGGGGATAAGCATGGGCAGGTACACGTTCTCGTGGCCCGTCTCCTTGAACTTCTTGTCCAATTCATGCTGGATGTTCTCCCAGATGGCGTAGCCGTAGGGGCGGTAGATGAACATGCCCTTGATGGAGGAGTAGTCGATGAGCTCCGCCTTTTTGCACACGTCGGTGTACCACTGGGCGAAGTCCACCTCCATATCGGTGATCTGTTCCACCTGCTTTTTGTTTTCCTTGGCCATATCGTCTCAGTCCTTTATATTAAAATAAACGTTTCTATGCAAGCCTCTTTATTCTATAAACTATCCGGGAGAAAGTCAAGAGAAAACAGCGTTTTACCCCGGAAAGTCAGCCTTGCCGTTTTCGGTCTCCTGTGCTATACTGCTGTCATGACAGAAAGGGGGACCGCTATGGACGCTCAAACACGCAGACAGGCCATCGCCCGCCGGCTGAGGGAGAGCACCGCCCCGCTGAGCGCCGCCGCCCTGGCCAGAGAGCTGTCGGTGAGCCGGCAGATCATCGTAGGGGACGTGGCTCTCCTCCGGGCCGGAGGGCTGGACATCACCGCCACCCCCCGGGGCTACCTGCTGCCCAGGCTCCCCGCCGGGATCACCTGCACCTTCGCCTGCCGCCACCGGGCGGACCAGATGGGGGAGGAGCTGAACGCCATGGTGGACCAGGGCTGTACCGTGCTGGATGTCATCGTGGAACACCCCATCTACGGCCAGCTCACCGGCCTGCTGCGGCTGTCCAGCCGGTACGACGTGGCCCAGTTTGTGGACCGCTGCAAGGAGGAGGCCGCCGCCCCCCTGTCCCAGCTCACCGAGGGGGTGCACCTGCACACCGTCCTCTGCCCCGACGAGGGGGCTGCCGGCCGGGTGCGAGAGGCGCTGGAGCGGCTGGGTTTTCTCTATCAATAGACAAATAACCGCCGCGGGAGCTGCCTCCCGCGGCGGTTGCTGTTCAGAATATCACTCCAGGATGGCGCCCTTGTCGGCGGAGGACACCAGCTTGGCGTACCGGGCCAGGTAGCCCGTCTTGATCTTGGGCTCGGGACAGACCCATTTCACCCGGCGAGTGGCCAGCTTGTTCTCCGGGACGACCAGGGTGATGGTGTGGGAGGGGATGTCGATCATAATGATGTCCCCCTCCTCCACCAGGGCGATGGGGCCGCCGGCGGCCGCCTCGGGGGAGATGTGGCCGATGGAGGCCCCCCGGGTGGCGCCGGAGAAGCGACCGTCGGTGATGAGGGCCACATCCTTGTCCAGCCCCATGCCGGCAATGGCGGAGGTGGGATTGAGCATCTCCCGCATACCGGGGCCGCCCTTGGGGCCCTCATAGCGGATGACCACCACGTCGCCGGCCTTGATCTTGCCGGCGTAAATCGCCTTGATCGCCTCCTCCTCGGAGTTGAACACCCGGGCGGGGCCCTGGTGGACCATCATCTCGGGGGCCACGGCGGACTGCTTGACCACACAGCCGTCGGGGGCCAGGTTGCCCTTGAGGACGGCGATGCCGCCGGTCTTGGAGTAGGGATTGTCGATGGGGCGGATGATCTGGGGGTCCAGGTTGACTACGCCCGCCAGGTTTTCGGCGACGGTCTGCCCCGTACAGGTAAGCAGAGAGGTATCCAAAAGCCCAGCCTTGGCCAGCTCGGCCATGACGGCGTAGACGCCGCCGGCCCGCTCCAGGTCCTCCATGTAGGTGTCGCCGGCGGGGGCCAGGTGGCACAGGTTGGGGGTGTTGTCGGAGATCTTGTTGGCCATGTCAAAGGACAGGGTTATCCCGCACTCGTGAGCGATGGCGGGCAGGTGGAGCATGGTATTAGTGGAGCAGCCCAGGGCCATGTCGATGGTCTCGGCGTTGTGGAAGGCGGCCTCGGTCATGATGTCCCGGGGGCGGATGTCCTTCTCCACCAGCTCCATGATCTTCATGCCGGTGTGCTTGGCCAGCCGCAGCCGGGCGGACCACACGGCGGGAATGGTGCCGTTGCCCCGGAGGGCCATGCCGATGGCCTCGGTGAGACAGTTCATGGAGTTGGCGGTGTACATGCCAGAGCAGGAGCCGCAGGTGGGACAGGCGTTGTTCTCATACTCCTCCACGCCCTCCTCATCCAGCTTGCCGGCGTAGTAGGAGCCCACCGCCTCGAACATGTGGGAAAGGCAGGTGCGGCGGCCGTCGTTGAGCCGCCCGGCCAGCATGGGCCCGCCGGAGACGAAGATGGTGGGTATGTTCACCCGGGCCGCCGCCATGAGCAGGCCGGGGACGTTCTTGTCGCAGTTGGGGATCATCACCAGACCGTCGAACTGGTGGGCGATGGCCATGGCCTCGGTGGAGTCGGCGATCAGGTCCCGGGTCACCAGGGAGTACTTCATGCCTACATGGCCCATGGCGATGCCGTCACACACGGCGATGGCGGGGAACTCCACCGGGGTGCCCCCGGCGGCCCGGATGCCGGCCTTCACTGCCTCGGCGATCTTGTCCAGGTTCATGTGGCCGGGAACGATTTCGTTATAGGAGCAGACCACGCCGATGAGGGGCTTTTCCAGCTCCTCCTTGGTGTAGCCCAGAGCGTAGAGCAGGGAGCGGTTGGGGGCGGCAGGGATGCCTTTTTTCACAACGTCAGAGCGCATAGGGATTACCTCCTGGATATGACTTAAAAAATATCGGTTTTCCGACTTCAGAATACCGCAGGACGGTAGATGTGTCAAGAAAAATTGTAATCATCCGGGTATTTACTTGACCCCCGGCGCAAATTATGGTATATTTTGCGGGGATGCCGCTCAATGCAAGCGAGGCGGTCCGGCTACACCACCCGAAAGGGGGTGATGGTATGTATCTTGCGGTCACGTTCCACTTCCGTGGATATTCCGTCAGCATACATATTAAAAAGCTGAAAACCGCCACCCCGGTCCGGTGACGGTTTTCGTGTAGAAAACTAACAGTATCGGGCTGGACCGCTTCGTGAGCGGCATCCCTTTATATCAATATACCACCGCCCTGACAGTTTGTCAAGGCGGTTTTCAGTCCTGCTCCTCCTGTTCCTTCAGGTTCTCCAGCGCCCATCTGGTGGCCGCGATCACAAAGGCGGAGAACGTGGAATCCTTGCCTCGAATCGCTTCCTCCACTCCTTCAATTACATCGTTAGGGAAACGGACATTTTTCTGTGTTGTACTGGGAATCACGGGTATTTTGAATTTTCGCGCCATATACTCACCTGCTATACATTTTGTACTTTACATTGTGATACAAATAGCGTATGATTTATGTATCCCAAATCACAAGCAAGACGTATAGAGGAGAATGACTATGAACTACTTTGAAAAAATGCTGCTGAATTATCTGCGCGGCAGCAAAATAAAAATGGAGATCACCGGCTTTGACATGGACGGCTTTGAAAAACTTCTGCACCAGCGGCTGAAAAGACAGCTGGAGGACATCGAGCACATCGTTTTTTCCGATGATTTTACCTCGGACGCCGAGAGGGTCCAGTCCATTAAAGAGCTGTTTCAGAACTGCATTTAAGCAAACCGAAAGGGAGCGGCCTGTCGGGGCCGCTCCCTTTTGTCCCATCACTTGGGAAGGGAGGATACAAAGTCGTCGGAAGGGGCAAATTCCTGCCGGCTCTCCCACTGCTCCGGAGTGTAGTCGGGCCAGGCCTCGTCGGAGCCGTCAGGCAGGAAGATCAAGGTCACATCCTCCCCGATGCCGTAAAACTGGCGGAAGTAGCTGGCATACTCCACATTCCAGGGGTTCCGGGTCACCCAGAAGATCCGGTTGTACCGGTCGGTGGGCAGGACAAGTTGTTTCTCGTCCGCCGCGGCCACACGGCTGATTTCCGCGCTCCGGGCCAGGGTACAGGCGGCGGTCTCCGCCCCTCGATACCCCCACAGGAGCATCAGTCCAACCATGACCAGTCCCGCCGCCCAGGTCCCGGCCCGGGTGGTGAGCAGAGGGGCGGCCAGGTCCATGGCCAGCATAATTAAAATTAGGGTGGGCAGGAAGTAGAACCGCTGGCCCAGTGTGGTGGTGGCTGCCAAAGGCAGCAGCGCCAGTGGGGCCGCCAGAAACAGCAGCAGACGGCGAATTTTCAGCTCCGGCTCACACCGGACAGCGGCCAGCGCCAGAAAGGCCAGCCCCCAGCACAGCCACCCAGCGGCGGCGTGATACCATGTTTCGTAGTCCTCAGTGCTCCAGATCAGGAAAAAGGTCCCAAGAGGGAGCACACCCAGCACGGACAACGGCCGAAGGCGACTGTTCCAGAAGCCCAGGGCAATAATTGCGGCCATGGGCAGCGCTATATGAATCCCTCGCAGAAAGGCGATAGGCAGCAGTTTCTTGAAATACCACTGTAGGATGGCCGCCCCAGCGGCCAGCGGGCCGGAGCCCGGCGGAAAGGTGAGGTTGCGCAGGCCCTGAAGGGCGGTGCCCTGTCCCAGTAGCTCAGCCAGCACGCCGTTGGAGAACATCAGGACCACCGCCAGCGCCGCTCCAGCAAAGCTGGCCCAGTAGGGCAAGCGCAGCGGTCTGTCCCATAGGGAATAGAGGCCCAGTACCAGGGTCACCCCCACAAAGAGGAGGGACAGGGTCTCCACAAACAGGCCCATCACCAGCGCCCAGCCCAGCAGCAGCGCCGCCCGGGCCCCCGGCCGGTCCTTTTTCCGGTGAGCCTGCCGTACCAGCAGCAAAAAGGCTAAAAACACCGCCGCCGACACCCCGTAGTTCCCAAAGCCGGATACCCAGCCGTACACCTCAATCCACATGATGGGCGGCATCAGCAGAATCATCCCATTGGCCGCCAGGAACATGGGCAGAAACCGCTCCCTGTCCCCTCTGGACATCAGCACAGCCATCAGCACCGGGATGGCAAACATACACCCGCCCATGAGCAGTACCTTCACCGGTGGGAAGTGGCACATGAGCACGGCGCACAGATTTCCGGCGTAACGGCCGTTGAGCAGGCCGTATTTCCACCAGCGCACCCCCTGCTCCATGCCCCACTGCAAATCGTCGGTGCAGCTGTAGGGCACGGCCCAGGCGATGAACAGATAATAGATCAGCGCCGCCGCCAGCACGGCCCGGCAGAGCATCGCGTTTCTGCGCTGCGTCAAAGCGGTCTCCTCCTCCTTTGCCGCCCCCGCTCCAGAGGGACGGCCTGTCCCACCATTCTATCCGGTTTCCCGTGAGATGTCAACGTTTCCTCCCATTCCCACTGAGGGGGAAGGCGGCGCGGCCCGAAGGACCGTGACGAATGAGGTCTCCTTGTTGACAACAGCGGGTTTTTCCATATAATGAAGGTATGGATACGTTTATTTTTGTTGTCAACATCATAGGGACGCTGGCCTTTGCCGCCTCCGGGGCCATGATCGGCCTGAACAAGAACATGGACATCTTCGGGGTGTGCATTCTGGGCCTGGCCACCGCCACCGGCGGCGGGGTCATCCGGGACCTGATCCTGGGCCTGACGCCCCCCATGGCCTTCCGGGACCCCACCTATGCCATCCTGGCTCTGGTGACCTCGGCGGTGTTCTTCTCCCGGCGGGTGCGGCAGGTGCTGATGCACAATCAGCACCGGTATGACCGGCTGCTGTTTTGGATGGACACCCTGGGGCTGGGGGTCTTTTCCGTGGTGGGTGTGGAGCTGGCCTTCTCCCGGTCGGGCCACCCCACCTTCTTTCTGCTGGTTTTTGTGGGCACCCTCACCGGCGTGGGGGGCGGCGTGCTCCGGGACCTGCTGGCTCAGGAGGTGCCCTATATTTTCGTCAAGCATATCTACGCCTGCGCCTCCCTGGCCGGGGCGGCGCTGTGCGCCGGACTGTGGAACTATGTGGACAGTATGTACGCCATGCTGGCCGGGATGACGGCGGTGGTCATCATCCGGGTGCTGGCCGCCCACTACCACTGGAATCTGCCAAAGGCGAAGCTGTGAATTGACAATCATATCTTAATTATGCTATCATTTATTTCAAGATAATCGGCAGAAAAGACCTCGACGTCAGAAGGAGGGCAGACATGAAACGGACACGCTGGATTTATTTAGTCGGCGGGATACTTTGCCTGCTCCTCATCGCACTCTACTATTTCTATTTCCGCCCCCGCACAATTTTTACCAATCTGTCACATCAGGTATCATCCATCTCTTTTTATAATGAAACAGTTGATGTGGACTGTGACCCGAGCTGCTATGTCACTTATAAAAAGGAGACCTCCGACCCAGACGAGATACAAAAGCTCACAGCCGAGCTGCGCTCACTGACCTATTCGCGGTCCCGCCCCACAAAAATCTACCCGGGTGCTGAGACTATAAAGATCGAAGTGTGCTATTCGGACCTTGCCGATCCGGAAGTCATTACGATTGCCGGCCCGGAATCCGATGTGTGGACTATGGTCTCCTTTGGCCCCGGCCAGTGGTACTATTTGGAGCAGCTAATAAAGGACGTTCTTTTCTGGGACTTGTTCGACGCGCCGACTGTGGAAATCTACCGGGCTCCGGTTGGCTAAAATCCAGGAGCGCCCCCAGCGGGGGCGCTCCTTTTTATCCCCAGTCGTGGCGGCTGGTGCTGATCTCGTGGGTGTGAAAGGCCTTGACGATGGCCTCAATCCGCTTAAAGCAGTCCGGGTCGTCCAGGGTATCGTCGTCGAGGACGTTCCGAATCTCCTCCAGTACCCGGAGTGCCTCGCTGTCCACCTCCCGATACAGGCTGAGCAGCTTTCCCTCCTCCCGCTTGAGGTAGCGCAACACCTCCCACCCGAGAGACTGGACATACAGTTCTTCCGCGAGTGACAATGACATATTATCACCTCATCTATAGTATAGGGCTAATTCACCCTAATATCAATAGGTCAAATTGACATACTTTTATTGGGTGATGATATGTCCAGATTGCTCGATTTGAGGAAAAAGAAGGGTTTTACCCAAATCAAAATGCAGATGTTGGTCGGGATTGACCAAAGTGACTACTCAAAAATTGAGACCGGAAGGCGAAATATGTCTTTTGAGCAATGCAAACGGATCGCGTTGGCGCTGGACACCAGCATGGACTATCTGGCCGGACTGACCGACGACCCAACCCCCTATCCGAGGGGCAAAAAATAAATCCCGCCGTGCCCTTGGCATAGCGGGATTTCTGTTGTATAATGTCGGATAAGGTGCGCTGGCAAAGCGGCGGCGGTTTGGCTACACCTCTGCAAAGGAGGTGAACGCCCTATGCCTTTGACAATGACGGTTACATTCCACGTCGGCAAATACACCGTAACAGTTCAGGTCAAGGTAAAGTGAAACCGCCACCTTGCGCCAGGTGACGGTTTCTTAGGCTTTACCTAAGTTTCCTTATCCTTGCGTCGGGCCAAACCGCCGAAGCTCAGCAGTGCCCTACACACCTACAGTATAATACATCCATCGCAAACTGTCAAGGGTGTGGGCGGCCCCGTCCCCGTATTCGGGAGGCGGGGCCGTTTTTTGTTAGTTGGACGCGGTGTCGGGGTCGGTGTCGTCGCCCCTCGTCGGAGCAAAGTCCGCTTCATTCGGGACACCCTGCGGGTATCCCTCATTGCGCTCCCTTGCTCCTCCTCTCCAACCGCGACCCGTTTACGCTGGGCTCGCGGTTGGGGCCGCCTGCGGCGGCTTAATTGGAAGCAGTATCCGGGTCAGTATCGTCGCCCCAAAGCATATTGCGGCGCAGCTCGGCGCCCACGGTCTCCATCTGGTGCTTGGCCAACTGGGCCCGCTTGGCGTTGAAGAAGGTGCGGCCGTTCTTGTTCTCGGCGATCCAGCGGCCGGCGAACACGCCGTCCTGGATGTCGGTGAGGACGGCCTTCATGTTCTTCTTGGTCTCCTCGTAGGGCAGGATGCGGGGGCCGGAGACGTACTCGCCGTACTCGGCGGTGTCGGAGATGGAGTAGTTCATCATGGCCACGCCGCCCTTGTTGATCAGGTCGATGATGAGCTTCATCTCGTGGATGCACTCGAAGTAGGCGTTCTCGGGGGCGTAGCCCGCCTCCACTAGGGTCTCGAAGCCCAGCTTCATCAGCTCCACCACGCCGCCGCATAAAACCGCCTGCTCGCCGAACAGGTCGGTCTCGGTCTCGTCCTGGAAGGTGGTCTCCATCACGCCGCCCCGGGCGCCGCCGATGCCGGCGGCGTAGGCCAGAGCCAGCTTATAGGCGTCGCC
>JAETQY010000029.1 GCA_021770445.1 Bacillota bacterium
CCGCTGTGCATACTTATTCGATTTGCTTTCAGTTATTCCCATTTAAACATTGTTTAATTGCAGATAAAACCGCGTCTTTCAATGTTCTTCAATTATGTTTTGCGTGTCTCCCCACATCTGGTGCACTTATATTTTTGACGCAATATTAAAATAATCACGACTAATCCCCCGCCCTACGGAGCGGGGGATTTTGTTGTTGACAAAGGGGAGTGCTGGTGTTTGGCAGTTGGGTGGCCCGCCACGGGCGAAACGTGGGCGGTTGTCGGAGGTTGGGAGCAGGGCGGGGAATAAGGTTGGTTCCGCTCCATGGCAATTCCCCGCTGACAGACTGGCAAGCCCTGATAGCTGGCCCCCGTGGGAATTGCCGTCGCTTTGATGGCCTGCGGGCCATAGGAATTGCGTGATATGTTGCTTCAGCCTTGATGATGGAGCGGATATATGCTAAAATAGGCAAAAAAGAACCCGCATTTTTCGAGGAAGGAGGTCAAAATGGCAAAGAAATTTGTTCCCAATAATAACGATTTTGCAATCGCTTATTACCGTTTTTCTTCCCATGCGCAGTCTGACGCTTCCATCCAACAGCAGAGGGACGCCGCGCAGAAATACGCCGCCGGTCACGGTCTGCAAATCATCAAGGAGTACAAAGATGAAGCTATCAGCGGCACCACCGACCAGCGGCCGGGGTTTCAGCTTATGCTGTCCGAGATAGGCAAGATAAAGCCCGGTGCGCTCATTATTTGGAAAACTGACCGGCTGGGGCGTGACCGATACGATTTAGCCATTGCCAAAAAGTACATCCGGGACGCTGGCTGTGTTATCCATTACATTGCGGAGCCAATCGCAGGGGACGCACCGGAATCCGCCTTGATGGAGGGCGTTCTGGAATCCATGGCCGAATACTACTCCCGCCAACTGAGGACGAATATCAAGCGCGGGCACCTCTACAATGCGCAGAATTGCCTTTACAATGGCCATAAAACCCTTGGCTATACAGCGGAGCCCGCACCGGAGTTCGGCAAGGATAGACAGCGGTACATCATTGACCCGGTAACAGCCCCCTTTGTGCAGAAGATTTTCGAGGACTACGCCGCCGGGAAGCCCATGGTGGACATTGCCAAGGAGTTAAACAGCCTGGGCGTTACCACAACGCGCGGAAAGCCCTTCACAGTCAATTCTCTTGCAAGTATCCTGAACAACCGGGCCTATATTGGAGAGTACCGCTATGGCGATATTGTCACACCTGACGGTATGCCCGCTATTGTCTCCAAAGAAGTATTCGAGGCGGCGCAAAAGCGGCTGATACTGAACAAGCGGCAGGGCGGGCAGCGGGCGAACGGCCTGACCCCGGACGAGGCCCCGCGCTTCTGGCTGACGGGCAAGCTCTACTGCGGGAAGTGCGGAACCCCCATGCAAGGCTGTTCTGGCACATCAGGCCACGGAGGTGCAACGTACTATTACTATGCCTGTGGTGCGACGAGGAAGAAAAAGTGTTCCTTAAAGTATGTGAAAAAGGACAAAATTGAGGCTATCGCCTGTTTTATGTTGTCCGAGTGCTTGAAGGACACGGAGTTATTGGCCTATCTGGCTGTTGACGTGGCGGCATACTATCAGAGGGAGCACGAGGACAAGGGCTATATTGAGGGACTGAAAGCGGAGCGGGCGGAGGCTGAAAAGGCCCTGAATAACCTTGTGCGGGCCATAGAGCAGGGTATTTTCTCCGAGACAACACAGACGCGCCTGTTGGAGTTGGAGAGCAAGAAAAAGGCGCTGACGGAGGCCATCGAGGCGGAGGAAATCAAACGCGCCGTGACAAAGAATGAAATCAGTATCCAACACTTTTTCGACGAATACAAAAACGCTGACCTCAACGACCCGGCTGTGAGAGACTATCTGTTGGACTACTTTGTGGACA
This sequence comes from Bacillota bacterium, assembly GCA_021770445.1. Classification (GTDB taxonomy): domain Bacteria; phylum Bacillota; class Clostridia; order Oscillospirales; family Oscillospiraceae; genus Lawsonibacter. Next base: position 1,913 of record JAETQY010000029.1, read on the forward strand.
AGATTTTTGTCTATGGCGACAAGGTTGTTTTGACAGCGTGGTACGGAGACGACAAGAAGGAAATCACTTGGGGCGATATTGATTGTGTTGTCGTGAAAGACCGGAAACGGAAAAACGTTCGAGCGCTTCGGGTTCGGTTCCACCACTTCATATGTATAAAAGACTCGCCTCGTAAAGGGGCGAGTCTTTTATACTGTCTGAATTTACACAGACCGATCAATGTCTTACGATCTTCCCCACTCCGGCAGAGTCTCAGGAAAGATACCCCAGGCATTGCAGCGCGGAAAATACACCGTCCTCCTCCACCGTCCCTGTTACCAGCTGCGCCGAACGGCGTACCTCCTCCGGCGCCTGAGCCATCGCGACTCCGGTCCCTGCCGTCCGCAGCATCAGCAGATCATTGCGGCTGTCTCCAAACGCAACTGTGTCCTCCAGGCCGACCCCAAGGTGCTCGCACAGCCGCCGTATCGCTGCCGCCTTATCCCACCCTTTCTGGGCCATTTCATAGAACAGGCCGTCATCCGAGGCGTAAATCTCATAATGCTGAGCCAGAAATCCCTCCAGCGGCGCGAATTCCTCCGGCCGGCTCACGCGGACCGTAAATTTTTCAATGTTCTCCTCGCCGGTCAGCTCCTCCGCCCGCTCAACGCGGGGAAAATCCCAGGGCAGAACACGGCTGCCCCGCCCTGCGTAATACAGGCTGCCGGTCCCGTCCAGCAGGCCGGACACCCGGCAGCGGATCAGCCGGTCCACCGTCTCCCGCAACAGGGGCAGCGGGATCGTCTGATGGCAGAGGCACTTCCCATCCAGGCTGATGTACGCCCCCGCCCCGGCGACGATTCCATCCAGCTCCAGCCCCATCAGCTCCAGCCCGATGTCACACAGGGGACGTCCGGTGCACAAAAAAATCTTATGTCCCGCCCCACGCAGCGCCGACAGGGCGCCGCACACCACCGGGCTGGGCAGACAGTAGGTGTCCTCAGGAATCAGCGTGCCGTCTATGTCGAAGAAAAACAGCTTTTTTCCGCCCATCTACTCCCCCATGACCTCCACATAGACCTTGCGCAGCTGAGGACCGTCAAACTCCGCCAGATAGATGTCCTGGGCCCCGCCGCACACGATTTTGCCGTCCAGCACGGGAAACAGGCAGTGGTTGCCCGTCAGCACGCTTTTCAGGTGCCCCTGGGAGTTGTTGCTGGTGGCCCCGTAGGTGGGCAGGAAGTGGGCGTGGGCGTAGGGGGCCTCCAGCGGGACCGTCCGCTCCAGCATATCGGAGATGTCGGTCTCCACACAGGGCAGGGCCTCATTGACCAGGATACCCGTGGTGGTGTGGGCCGTAATAACGGCCACAAATCCGTTCCTCACGCCGCTCTCCTCCACAATCTGGTGGACCTGCCGGGTGATGTTAAAGTACTCCTCCACCTGCTTGCTCAGGTGCTGGATCGTCTTGACCACAACCATCCTTACCCCTCCTCCCCGTTCAAGAACCGCAGCGCATTTTTGTAGTACAGCCCCTCCCGGGCGTAGTCCCGCATAGGCACCTTGTCCAGGGCCCGCTTGAGCTTGAAGGCCCGGAACCGGGGCCCGTTGGAGCCGAACATCACCTGCTTGGGGAAGCAGCGCTCAAACCACATGGGGCCCATATCCTTGGTGAACAGCTCCATCATCTGCTCCTCGGGAGAGTCCACATAGAGCAGGGAGGTGTCGGTGTACACATTGGGATATTTGATGAGCAGCATCACCATTTCCCGCACCCAGGGCCAGGCGAAGTGGGCCAGGCAGACCCGCAGCCCGGGGTGCTCCACCAGCACCTCCTCAAAGGCCAGGGGATGGCTGTACTTGGCCAGCGCCCCCGGCTCCCAGCTCAGCCCCGCGTGGAAGATAACAGGCCTGTTGTACCGCTCACACAGCTCATACAGGGGCTCCACGCAGTCCTCCGTGGGCAAAAACCGCTGGGATGCCGGGTTGAGCTTCAGGCCCCGCAGCCCCTGGTCCCGGAAGGCCCGCTCCAGCACCTCCGCCGCATCGGGGCGGCGGGGGTCCACGCTGGCAAAGCCGATAAACTTGTCCGGATGCAGCCGGCACAGCTGCTCCACCTGCTCATTGGTGACCACATGGCCCCCCGCCGTGGTGGTCCGGTCCAGGGGCAGCAGCGCCGCCTGGGTCAGACCGCAGATATCCCACTCGGCAAACAGCTCGTCAAAGTCCATCGGCCCCTGCTTCCATACCCCAAAGGTGTCTCCCCGGAACCGGAGCTCCTCCTCATCCTGGCAGATAGGTCCGTAGAAAATGGGGTGGATATGCATATCAATCAGCATCGTTTTCCCTCCCGGCCTCAGTAGGGCTCAAACTTGGAGACCACCGCGCTGGAGACCTTGGCCCCGTTTTCCATGCAGGCGGACACGTCCCAGCCGTTCAGGATGCCGTAGGTAAAGCCGGCGATGTAGCTGTCCCCCGCGCCCACCGTGTTGACCACCTGGGCCGGCACGATGCCGTACTCATAGAGGGTAGAGCCGTCCCAGCAGATGCTGCCCAGCTCCCCCATGGTGGCGGTGACCAGCTTGGGCCCGTAGGTGTGAATCTTTTTGACCCACTCCTTGATGTGCTCGTCCTTTTTCCCGTCGTAGGACAAAAACACATAGTCCACATAGGGGAACAGCTTCTCGCACTCATACTCCGGGTCCTCGCTGAACACCGAGAAGTCCATCACCACCTCTACCCCGGCCTCCTTCCAGGCAGGCAGGCGGTCCAGCACCTTGCCGAACAGGTCGGTATGGAGCATATGGTGCCCGGCCACGAAGTCAAACTCCTCCTGAGTGAGGGCGTAGTCGGCCATCACGCCCTCGATCTCCTCCAGGTGGACCCGGTCCACGCCGTTTTTCAGGGCCATCATCATCTTGCAGGTGTCGCCCTGCTCGGTGCGCAGATGGGTGATGTCGATCCCCTCGCCGGACAGCGCCTGCTTCATCTTCTCGCCGTAGTCGTCGGTCCCCACCACGCTGACCACGCTGACGGGCACCCCCATCCGGGCCAGGTGGACGCCCCAGTCCACGCCGTTTCCGGTGGGATAGAACTTGTCCAGCTCCTGATATACGTCGGCGCAGCAAAAGCCGACAGCCGCCACTTTCTTTTCCATAAAAGCAGCCCTCCTTCTAAAATCATGTGGGGCGGGGACGCCGTCCCCGCCCCGTGTTTTAACGGTTCCTTGTATCCATTCCGTCTGTCAGCTTCCTGACCAGTGGCTCCAGCGCCTGGGCCAGCAGCCGGTGGTCCTCCGGCGTGAAGTGGATGTTGTCGCAGCCCAGCTCGCGGATCACGCTGCCCGCGTCGAAGAAGGCACAGCCGAAGCGCCGGGCCGTCTCCTCAAAGATGCCGGGCAGCAGCAGACTCTTCTGCCGGGAGTTCTCGCTGAACTCGATTCCCTGGTCCATATTCCCCAGGGGGACGGGCGCCACAACAAGAATCTCGGGCCTCCGCTCCTGAAAGTGGTAGTACCCCGCCGCCTTCATAATCAGCTCCTCCAGGCCGTACCCGATCTCCTCCGCCCTGACGTGGTAGCGGTCCTTGGTGTCATTGACCCCCAGCATGATAATCAGCAGGTCCACCGGGGCGTGGCTCAGCAGACAGGGCAGGATGTGGTCCAGCCCGCAGCGGTAGGGCTCAATGTTGTCGCCGAAGGCCGTGGTGCGGCCGTTCAGCCCCTCCTCCACCACCTCATACTCCCCGCCCAGCAGGGCGGCCAGCCGTCTGGGCCAGCGTGTCCCGGCGTCGTAGCGCTCCCCCTGGGAGCCCGGAATATAGCCGTAGGTATTGGAGTCGCCAAAGCACAAAACCGTTTTCATTCCGTTCCCGGCTCAGCCGTAGACCTTGCCGTGGCCCCAGCTGCCGGCCAGGCCGCAGGTGTGGGAGGCGAAGCCCGCCGCGTCGTACAGGCAGGCCCGGATGGCGTCGGGGCCGCCTTTGCCCTGCTTCTCCATGTCCACATACTCCACCAGGAAGGCGGTGAGCAGACTGTCGCCGGCGGCCATGGTGTCCACCAGGTGCTCCACCGGCCTGATCCCCTGCTCGTAGAACTCCTTGCCGTCGTAGGCGATGCAGCCCTCGGAGCCCCGGGAGGCGCACACGAACTTGGGCCCCAGCGCCGCCACCTTCTTCAGGCGCTGCCTGGTCTCCTCCAGGGTCATCTCGCCGCAGGACATAAAGGCGTAGTCCACCAGGGGGGCGATGCGCTCATAGTACTCGTCGGTGGAGTCGTCGGAGAAGTCAAAGCTGATGGGCACGCCCGCTTCCTTGATCTTGGGCAGCTCCCGCTCGGTGAAGCAGTAGTTGCCGGAGTGAACCAGGTCAAACTCCTTCACATACTCCAGGGTAAAGCGGTCCAGCACAAAGAGCATGTCGCCCCGGATGCCGCCCTCGTTGGAGCCCAGGAAGATCCGGTCGCCGGTGCCCTCCTCCACGGTCACCCGGGCGGCGCCGTTGGGGCCTATGACCTGCTTGCACTTGGCCAGCTCCACGCCCTCCTCCTGGAGGGAAGCGATCACATGCTCGGCCTCCTGGTCGGAGCCGAAGATGCCCATATAGGCGCTGCGCTGGGCGCCCAGCTGCTTGGCGAACACCGCGAAATTCACCGCGTTGCCGCCGGGGTACATGGTCTTGATATGCTCATATTTATCGACTACGTTGTCGCCAAAGCCCAGAACACTGACCTGATAGCTTCCCATAGTGCCTTCCCCTCCTTAATACTTCTCAATGCCCATATAGCGGCGGATGTCGGGGCTGTGGTCAAACACCTTGCCCCGGGCGGCACGCAGCTCCACGTTCATGGCGTAGAGCAACACGCTGTCCAGATAGTCACGGACAGACAGGTCCACGGCGTCCATGCCGTACTCCAGGGTGTCCAGCACCATCAGCCGGTCGGTGTGGGTCTTGAGGAAGGTCAGAGCCCGCTCGTCCATGGGACGGCACTTGCCGCTACCCATCTGGAGGAAGTAGAACACGCCGTTCTCGGTGACCTCGAAGGGGCCGTGGAAATACTCGCCGCTGTGGATATAGGAGCAGTTCTGCCACTGCATCTCCATCAGGGAGCAGATGGCGAAGCCGTAGGTCTGGCTGAAGTTGGCGCCGCTGCCCAGGATATAGAAGAAGTTGTTCTCCTGGCAGGCCTTGGCGAAGGCGTCGCCCAGCTCGGCGTTGACCTTGGTCTTGGCGGCGGCCACAATGCCGTCCATCTTCTTGATGCCGTCGCACAGGGCGTCGTACTTGTCAAAGCCCTCCTGGGCCTTGATGAGCTCGGCGGCCAGCAGCAGGGTGATGCCGCTGGGCACCTCGGCGGTGGGCACACCGTCGCCCCAGGGATAGACCCAGGCGATGAAGCGGGGATCGTCGCTCTTGGAGCCCTTGCCGTCGGTGAGGGCGATGACGCTGGCTCCGGCCTCCTTGGCCAGAACGGCGGCGTCCACAGACTCCTGGGTGTTGCCGGAGTGACTGCACATCACCACCAGGCTGTTCTTACCCAGCTTCTTGGGGGTGGAAAGGATAAATTCCTTACTGGTGTACCAGCCGGACTCGATGGTGGCGCTCTCAGCGTTGAGCATGAAATGAGCGGGATAGAGATCAATGAGGGAACCGCCGCAGGCAACCCAGTAGACCTGCTTGATGCTGCCCTTCTCCTTCAGGATCTCCTCGATAACAGTTTTGGCGTTCATGTTTCATACTTCCTTTCCAAATTTTTGTTGTATGTCAATTGTCCATATAGCGCTCAAAATTCCGCATGTTGCGCAGGTCGTGCCTGGCGGGGTCCTCGTAATACCGCCCGTCGGTGATCTCCTGACCCAGGAAGCCCTCGTAGTGGTACTTGTTCAGGGTCTCGATAAACTGGCCCAGATGGTGTCTGCCGTCGCCCCAGATCAGGTGGCCGTAGGGCTCGCCGTCGATAAAGTGCATGTGGCGCACATCCTCGCCGAAGGCCTGGAACCAGTCCTCCAGGGTCTCCCCCGCCACACCCATGGCGCAGGTGTCCACCATCACCTTCAGGTTGGGGTGGTCCACCTCGTCCAGCATCCGCCTGGCGTCCTTCACGGTAATGACCAGCTGGCTCTCCTCCGGACGGATGGACTCCATCACCAGCGTGATTCCGTGCTCCCGGCCGAACTCGGCCAGGCGGGCAAGCATATCCCGGCTGCGCTTCCAGGCCTCCTCCCGGTCCTCGTTCCAGTAGCCCCAGCCGGAGTTGACCTCCATGTACCGGCAGCCCAGCTCCTGGGCCAAGCGGATGCCGTTGGAGAAATAGCCGAAGCTGCGCTCCACATGTTCGGGCTCCTTGGCGGCAAACTGGTAAGGATACGTGCAGTTTTCCGGGGTAAGCACCTGAACGGTCAGGTCCCGGGCGCGGATCTTTTTGGCGATCTCTTTGGCGTCAAAATAGGCCAGGTGGTCCAGCCATACGTGGGGGGCGGCGCACCACAGCTCGATGGTCTTGAAGCCCGCCCGCTGCTGGGCGTCCAGGAAATAGTCCAGGGAATAGTTGATATAATGGATGTTCATCCCCGCCACCTGTTCGCGGCGGATGGTCGGTGTTGCCATAGCGCTCCCTCCTTTAATCCACAAAGTACGGCTCGAAGGCGGCCACATTGCGCCGGTCCGCCTCGGCGGGGTCGTCGAAATAGCGGCCGTCGGTGATCTCCTGGCCCAGCAGGCCCTCATAGCCGAATTCGTTGAGTACGTCCAGGTAGCGCTCCAGGGGGAACAGCCCGTCCCCCCAGACCAGATGGGCGTAGGGGCGGCCGTCGATGAAGTGGGTGTGGACGATGTCCTTCCCCAGCGCCTCGAACCACTGGCGGGGGGTCTCCCCTGCCACGCCCATGGCCACCGTGTCCAGCCCCGCCTTCACGTTGGGGTGATCCACGTCCCGGAGCAGCCGCTGGAGCTCGGGCAGGGTGATTACCACCCGGCTCTCCTCCGGCCGCACCGTCTCCACCGCGATGGTGATCCCGTGGTCCGCCGCCACCGGGGCCAGCTCCCGCAGGCTCTCCACCGCCCGGTCGTAGACCCGGTCATACTCCTCGTCCCAGGTGCCGCCGATGCAGTTGGTCAGCAGCTTTGTGGCGCCCAGCTGTTCGGCCGCCTCCAGGCCCCGTTTGAAGTAGTCTATGCTTCGCTGATGGAAGCCCGGGTCCGCGCCGCACATGGTGTAGTGGTAGCTGGCGCACTCCGGGGTAAAGCAGCCGATGGTCATGCCCCGGTCCTCCACCTTCTTCCGCATCTCCGCCGGGTCCTGATAGCCCTTGTAGTCGATGAGGTAGTGGGGCGCCATGCCCAGCAGCTCGATGGTCTTATACCCGGCCCGCTGCTGGGCGTCCAGCATGTAGTCCAGCGGGTAGTAGATGTAGTGGATGCCGATTCCCGCCAATTGTTCCCGTCTCAGCCGTGCCATAGCGCACCTCCTGCATTACAGATTTTCGTAGACAACGCGTCCGTCCGAGATGGTCAGACAGACCTTGGCCTGTTTGACGTCCTTTAGCGGCATGGCAAAGACGTTCCGGTCCAGCACGGCGATATCTGCCAGCTTGCCCGCCTCCAAGGTGCCCAGCCGGTCCTCGTTGTAGCAGTTGTACTGCCCGTTGCGGGTCCAGGCGGTGAGCATCTCCGCCACGGTGAGCATGTTCTGCTCGTTGTAGGATTCCCCGTCGGCAAAGAAGCCGCCACAGCCGCAGGTGATGGCCTCGGGGATGTCGGGGATCAGCAGGGGCAGGTCGGTGCCGCAGGAGACGCAGATGCCGCTGTCCCACATCTTCCGGCGGTTCCAGTAGTTCTTGCCCCGGTCGCCGCCCAGCTGGCGGTCGATCATGTCCAGCACATCCTGCTTCCTGTCCAGGGACTGAATCTGGGCGTACACCTCGGTGATGCCCCCCATGGCGCCGAAGCGCTCCAGGTCGTCGGGGGAGGTGTACTCCAGGTCGGTGATGGCGTGGCGGTTTTTCAGCCTGCCGTCTACCTTCTCACACCGGTCGAACAGGTCCACCGTGTGGCGCACGGCGCCGTCCCCCTGGCAGTGGAGGGAGTAGCGGAAGCCGTTCTTGTCCGCCTCCAGGGTCTCCGCCTCAATGAGCTCCCACTCCACCGGCACCAGGACCTTGATGTCCGGCCGGGACTTGTAGGGCTCGTTCAGCTCGCCCAGGAAGCTGGGGATGCCCCGGTCAGTCATCCGGTTGTAACCGGTAAACCGGAGGAAATCCCCCTGGAAGCGCTCCCGCATGGCGATGCCGTGGGGGATGTCGATGCCCCGGCCCACGGGCTGGCTCATCATAGACACCCGGACGGTGAGCGCGTCCTCCCGCTCCAGCCGCTCCATCACGTCCATAAAGCCGTAGTAGTCGTCAAAGGTCATCTCCTTGATGGTGGTGACCCCCCGCTCGTTGAGCATCCGGGCGTACTCCTGATACTTCTCCGCCATCTCGGGCTGGGAGAGATACTCGGGCATCATCCTCCAGATTTTCTCCGCGTAGCAGGCCTCCGGGGTAAAGCCGTAGCGGTCTTTTGCCGCCTGGTTCATCCAGCAGTTGTCCCGGTCGAAGGTGAACACCACCACGGGGACGTCGGGGAAGGCCTCATCCAGCAGGCCCTCCCGGGTAATCTCAAACTGATCGGGCTGCCAGCAGTGGCCGAAGAGGGGGGCGTCCGCCGGACGGCCCTCCCGCCAGGCGCGGAGCTTCTCCACGCCCTCCCGGTCGGAATGTACATCGGTAAAGTCCACGCCCAGGCTGCGCAGCACCCAGCCGCTGAAGAAGGTGTGCACATCGGTAAAGCCCGGGGTGACCACCCTGTCGCCCAGGTCCAGCACCCTGGCCCCCTCCATCCAGGGGGCGGCCTCGGCCTGGGGGCCCACCGCAGCGATCTTGCTGCCCTCTACGGCCACAAAGCCGTCAAAGGGCTCCGCGCCGGTGGCGGGGAAAATATTCCTGGAGAGCAGGACAAGCTTGGTTTCTCTGGTATTTGCCATAACAGTTCAACCTCGTTCCCTTCAAAATCAGACCGGAAGCATACCGGAGATCGCGGTAAAGACTAGGCCCAGCACAGTGAGCACCAGCACGAACTTCCAACAAGTTTTCCACCACTGGGGGAAGGAAATCTTGCACACAGCCAGGCCGGCCACGGTCATGCCGGCGGTGGGGCTGACGGTGTTCATGATCTGGTTGGCGAAGGTCAGGCAGGTGACGGAGGCCTCGGGGTTGACGCCCATCAGCTCGGTCAGGGGAGCCATCACGGGGATGGTCAGCGCGGCCAGACCGGAGGAGGAGGGAATCAGAATGGTCAGCAGGGACTGGACCACATACATCATGGAGGTAAACACCGCGGTGGGCACGCCGGCCAGCAGGTTGACCATGCTGTTGAGGATGGTGTCGATAATCATGCCGCCCTCAGCCACAACCAGGATGCCCCGGGCGATGCCGATGATGACCGCCGCATAGGCGAAGTCCTGCATACCGGTCACAAAGGACTCGGCCATTTCCTTCTCGCTCAGGCCGCCGACGATACCGGCCAGCAGGCCGATGCCCAGGAACACCATGCTGATCTCGTCCATGTACCAGCCGTTGGTCACCAGGCCCCACACGATCAGGCCCATGCCCGCGGCAAAGATGAGCAGCGCCAGCTTCTGACGGGTGGTAAAGGGGACGTCGATGTCACTGTCGTTCACAGAGAACTCCTGGCGCTTGATCAGGTCGTCCTGATAGGTGATGGAGCTCTCGGGAGCCTTCTTGACCCTGCGGGCATACAGCATGACCCAGGCGATGCCCAGCACCGTGAAGATGCCCCACTGGATAAAGCGGAACCACAGCTGGGGATTGCCCTCGATGCCGGCGATGCCCTGGGCGATCAGCACGTTGAAGGGGTTCACGGTGGAGGCGCAGTAGCCCACCTGGGGACCCATGAAGCAGATCATGAAGGCCGTCATGGAGTCGTAGCCCAGGCCCATCATGATGGGCATAAAGATGGCGTAGAAGGGCAGGGCCTCCTCCGACATGCCGAAGGTCGTGCCGCCGATGGACAGCAGCAGCATCACAATGGGAATAATGAGGATGTCCTTGTTCTTCAGCCGACGGATGACCCGGCTCATACCGGCGTTGATGGCATTGGTCTTGGTGATGATGGCGAAGGTGCCGCCGATCAGCAGGACGAAGGCCACCACGTCGCCGGCGGCCTGGATGCCCCGGGTGGGGGCCATCAGCACCGCGTCGATGCCCTGGCGCAGGTCGTTGCCCTCCTCATCCACCTTGGGGACCTCCGCGTAGGTACCGGCCACGGCCACGTCGCGCTCGCCGGCCGCCGTGGAGATGGTCTGCCGCTCAAACTGGCCGCTGGGGACAACCCAGGTCAGAACGGCGAAGAGGATAATCAGCATAAAGGCGATTGTGTACACGTGGGGCAGCTCAAATTTCTTCTTTTGCTTGGTCTCTGACATACATGTTTCCTCCCTACAAATGTAGAAATTTTTTAGGGGCTCCCACCCCTTTGGGCACAGAATGGAAAAGAACCTGGGGCTTTTTTAAGACATCATATATCGTCTTGTATCGTTATATGTGATAATAAACACTTTCACGGAGAATGTCAAGATGTCCTATGATGTTTTGTATATATACATAAAATTATACTTGGTTTTTTGTGGATAAAAGACAAAGGCCGCGCAGTCAAGATGACTGCGCGGCCCTGAAATAACCGTTATTGTTCAGTTTTTAGATATGGAGCACATAGCGCTTTCCCACAATATACTGCCGTCCCACAAACAGGGGCTGGCAATTTTGATCCAGAAAATAGATATTCATATAGAACATCGGCTCCCCCACGGGGACGTCCATGAGCTGGGCGTGCTCCGGCGAGGCCCGGACGATCTCCACCGTGGTATCTGAGGTATCGCAGGTGTTGATACCGTGCCGCTCCCGGAGGATGTGAAACAGGGAGTTGCGCTCCAGGTCCTCCTGTCTGAGAAAATCGAAGCGGTCCAGAGGATAGAAATTGTTCTCCAGCTGGATGGGGACCCCGTCTGCCATGTGCAGCCGCTGGATGTACAGCAGCTTGGCCCCGGGCTCCAGGTTCAAAAACTTGATCTCGTCCTGCCGGGCGGGGACCTCCTGGCAGGTCAGCACCTTGACGGAGTGGACCTGCCCGTTGAGGCGGCACACATCGGTAAAGCTCATGGTGTTGTTGCCCGGAAGCTTGCGCTGGAGCTTGGCCCGGCCCACAAAGGTGCCCTTGCCCTGTTTTTTTACCAGATAGCCCTGGACACACAGCTCATCCACCGCCCGGCGCACTGTAATGCGGCTCACGCTGTACAGCTCGCTCAGCTCCGGCTCAGAGGGAATCTTCTCCTCCGGCTGATATTTGCCCTCCTCAATGGAGCACTTGATGTCCTCCATCAGCTGTTGGTAGAGCGGGGTCAAAGACTCTTCGTTCAGACGCAAGTGGACCGCCTCCTGAAAATCAATCATATTTATAATTGAATTATATCAGAGACAAAAATTTTTTGCAAGTATTATGGCATTTTCCCGGGCTGATGTACATTTATTCTAAAAATGAAAAATTGGAATTGTATAACTCTACAAAATATGCAGCACCCCTTGCCTTTTCCCGTGCGATTGTGATATCCTACATATCATAACGTCATAATTCGTTTTGTATCGTTATATTTTGCAAAAGGAGTCTTTATATGTCCTGGTTACACAATTTATTCGCCACAGAGAAGCCCATCATCGGCCTGCTTCACCTGCGTCCCCTGCCCGGCGACCCCTTTTTCGGCCCTGACGACACCATCCAGGGCGTGATCGAGGCCGCCCGCGCCGACCTCCTCGCCCTCCAGGAGGGCGGCGTGGACGGCGTGCTGATCACCAATGAATTCAGCCTCCCCTATGAGAAAAAGGTCTCCGCCGTCACCACCGCCTCCATGGGCATGGTGATCGGGGCCCTGTCCCCCCTGTTCACCGTCCCCTTCGGCGCGGAGGCCATCTACGACGGGGACGCCACCATCGAGCTGTGCGCCGCCACCGGGGCCAGCTTCACCCGCTGCCTGTTCACCGGCGCCTGGGCCGGCGACCTGGGGCTGATCGACCGGGATGTGTCCCGCACCCTCCGCCTCAAGCGCAGCCTGGGCCTGGACAAGCTGCGCCTGTTCTACTTTGTCACCAGCGAGGGCGAGGTCTTTCTGAACGACCGGCCCACCGTGGACATCGCCAAGACCCTGCTGTTCAACTGCCGGCCCGACTGCCTGGTGGTGGGGGGCTCCGCCCCGGGCCAGAACCCCGGCCCGGAGCTGGTCCGGACGGTCAAGCAGGCGGCGGGCCAGACTCCCGTCGTGTGCGGGACCGGCTGCCGGCTGGACAATGTGGCCGATATCCTGGCCGCCGGAGACGGCGCCTTCGTGGGCACCACCTTCAAAAAGGACGGTAAATTCGAGAACGCCATCGACGCCGTCCGGGTCAGGCAGTTTATGGACCGCGTGAAGGAAATCAGAAAGGACTGAGAATATGTATTTTCTTGGCATCGACGTGGGCACCAACGAGAGCAAGGCGGCGCTGATTGACGAGCAGTGCCGGCTCGTCTCCTTCGCCAGCGAGCCCCACCCCCTGATGAACCCCCAGCCCGGCTGGTTCGAGCACGACGCGGAGGAGGACTGGTGGGGCAACTTCTGCCGTCTGTCCAGGCAGGTGCTGGCCGACAGCGGCGTCAACCCGGCGCAGATCGGCTGCGTCGGCCTCTCCGCCCTGGGCTGCGACTGCGTCCCGGTGGACGAGAACTGCACCGCCCTGTGCAACGCCATCCTCTACGGGGTGGACTCCCGCAGTCACGAGGAGATCGCCTGGCTGAACGACCACTTCGGCGACCAGGCGGAGAAGCTGTTCGGCCACCCCATCTGCTCCTCCGACATCGCCCCCAAAATTTTGTGGATCAAGAACCACCTGCCCGATATCTATGCGAAAACCGCCAAATTTTTGACCGGCTCCTCCTATCTGTGCGCCAAGCTCACCGGTGAATACACCATCGACCAGTACCTGGCCGAGGACTTTCTGCCTCTGTACGACCTGAAACGCCGCGCCGTTGACACCGAGCACTGCACCCTGTTCTGCCGCCCGGACCAGTTGGCCCAGGTACGCAGCGCCACCGACGTTGCCGGCCAGGTGACGGCCCGCGCTGCGGCGGAGACGGGCCTGCGGGCCGGCACCCCCGTCCTGGTGGGCACCGGAGACTCCGGCGCGGAGGCGGTGTCCACCGGCGTGTTCCAGCCGGGGGACATCATGGTCCAGCTGGGCTCCAGCTGCTTCTTTGTCTACCTCACCGACCGTCTCGTGGAGGAGAACCGCCTCTGGCCCGGGACCTTCATCATCCCGGACGTCTACTCCATCTGCGCCGGGACCAACACCGCGGGCACCCTGACCCGGTGGCTCCGGGATGAGCTCTACGGAGACCTGGCCGCCGCGGAGGCCGCAGGCGGCGAAAACGCCTATGCCGCCATGGCGGCCGCCGCCGCAGACATCCCCGCCGGCAGCGACGGCCTGATCTGTCTGCCCTACTTCGCCGGGGAGCGCACCCCGCTGAACGACCCCTTCGCCAAGGGCATGTTTTTCGGGCTCGACCTGCACCACACCCGCGCCCACCTGTACAAGGCCGCCCTGGAGGGCATCGGCTACACCATCGCCCAGCACTTCGACATCCTGGAGGAAAATGGCCTCCTGGTCAAAAAGGTGATGGTGGTCGGCGGCGGGACCAAGAATCCGGTGTGGCTCCAGATCGTAGCGGACATACTCGGCCGGCCGGTCTGCACCGCGAAGGTGACCTTCGGCGCGGCCTACGGCGACGCCATCATGGCCGCGCTGGCCGGCGGCGCCTACAAAAGCTGGGCCGACCTGGAGAAGGTCATCCAGCCCGATCTGGTCATTCAGCCCAACGAGGCCGCCCACAGGGTGTACTCCGCCCAAAAGCCCATCTTTGAACAGCTGTACCGCAGCAACAAGGAGCTGATGCGTCAGGTAGGTTCCAAATAATCGAAAGGAGCTGTTACCATGGAAAAGTGCGTGTGCTGCGGCCAGGAGACGTCCCACACCGCCGCCGTCTATCTGAAGGCGCCCGGGGCTCCCCCTGTCAGGCGGATTGAGCACCTCTGTCCTGACTGTGTGAAGAAGCACAACGGTGGCCCCGCCCCCATCATCTTCTATCTGGCCCTCCAGCTGTGCTGGTTCACCGTCCTGAAAACCGGTCTCTTCACCCCCTTTGGCATATTGGCCGCCTGTATCGCGCTGGCCGGGCTGTGGCGGCTTGCAGCCCTGGTCCTCGCCCGTTTTTCCAGCCGCTCCGGCGGCGGCTGTCACGAGGAGGACGCCAGCGAGGCGCTGAAGCAGGTGCTCTCCAGACAGGAAAACGGTGCCGGCGGCCAGATACTCAGCATCCGGGAGCATCGGCGCACATACGATCAGCTCTGAAGGGCGGGGAGATTTTATGAGGCTCATTTTTGTCGGCCAGGGACGGGTGGGAAAATGCGCGCCTTCGGCCGTGGAAGAGACCGGTGATGAGATCGTGGCGGTCTACACCCGCAAAAACATAGACCAGCTGAAGCACACCGGTAAAATTGCGGACGCGGTGATCGACTTTTCCTCCCCCTCCTCCCTGCCCTGTCTCACAGAATATGTCTGCCGCACCAAAACGCCCCTCGTCTCCGGCACCACGCAGTATACGCCGGAGGAGCAGGCGCTGCTGTTCTCAGCCGCAGAACATGTCCCCATGCTGTGGAGCGCCAACTTTTCCATCGGGATTGCTGTGTTCCGCAAGGCGCTGCAAACCGTCTCCGACTCGCTGAAGCCCAATTTCGACATTGAACTGACCGAATCCCTCTACCGGCAAAAGACCTACGCGCCCAGCGACACCATGCAGCTGCTGCTGGACGCCATAGACCCCGACGTTCAGTATGCCAGGGTTTACGGCCGGGAGGGCACCGGACTGCACCGGCCGAAAAAGGAGATCGGCGTGCACTCCCTGCGGGGCGGCAATACCGCCAGCATCTACACCACCCACTTTTTCGGGACAGACGAGGAATTTGAAATGACGCACCGCGCCGCCTCTCCCCGCATTTTTCTCCTGGGCGCCATCCACATGGCGCACCGGCTCGCCGGACTGGCAAACGGTATCTACACAATGGATGATCTGCTGTTTCCATAGGCTTACAGCAGGCGTGACGCAGACAGAAAACCGAAAAACAAAAGGGCCGCCCATACGGGTGAACCGCCCCAAATTGTTCGGACAGTACAAAAAAGGGACCACAGGAAGGAAAAATAAGGATTTAGGCGGAGTGGCGCAACGAAAGCGGCGCCACTCCAGTCTTTATCTGGATACGCTCATGATTGTAAAAATAGATGAAATCATCAATTAACGCCCTGGCTTGCCGGAACGTGGCAATTGTCTGTCGGTAGATACACTCTGTCTTGAGGATGGAGAAGAAATTTTCTGCCATCGCATTGTCATAACAATTCCCACATCTTGACATGGAGGGCGTGATGCCGTATCTTTTAGTCAGGTCAAAATACTCTTGGGACGTATACTGACCACCCTGGTCGCTGTGGAGCTGCAACTCCGCAGCGACTCTCTTTTTCTCCTTTTGTACGGCAAGGCGAACAGTATCCAGCACCAAAGCTACAGTCTGGCGTGTGGCAGTTTTGTAGGCCACAATGCTGTTATCGTAGAGGTCCCGGATCATAGACAGATACAAGATGCCTTCCCTGGTTTGGATGTAGGAGATGTCCGTCACCCACTTGCTATTGGGCTTGTCTGCGTGAAACTCCCGGTTAAGCAGGTTTTCATATTTGCGGACCTGCTGCCCCATCTGCTGCCATTTCCTCGGCCTGCGAATCTCCGCCAGCACCTCATATTTCTTCATTACCCGCAGCACAGTCTTGGGGTTTCGGTGGATGCCCTGACTCTCCAGCCACAGCCACATCCGTCTGTAACCATACGTCTGCCGGACGTGAGCCTGCTGCTCCCGAAGAACCTGCCCCAGCTCTGCATCCCGCTCTGGCCGCCCCAGGCAGCGGACAAAATCGTAGTACCCACTCCGTGATACCCCGAAAAACTGACACATGACTGTTATGGGATAGTCTTTCCGGTGAAGATAGATCACATGATACTTTACTCTCGCACGCACCCCCTTTCGGAAAGTTTCAGAAAATCCCGCAGCAACTGGTTCTCCATCCGCAGCCTCTTAAGCTCTGCGGCTTCGCTTTGATGCGGCGGCTGGCCATCCTTGCGGGGACGGCCTTTGGGCTTCGGCTGTATTCCCGCCGCCTGCTTTCTCTGCCTACAGCGGAATCTCTCCAAACATTTTTTGACCTGGCTGCGCTCTAACCTGTGGGGAGACACGCAAAACATAATTGAAGAACATTGAAAGACGCGGTTTTATCTGCAATTAAACAATGTTTAAATGGGAATAACTGAAAGCAAATCGAATAAGTATGCACAGCGG
>JAETQY010000006.1 GCA_021770445.1 Bacillota bacterium
TACCTCCAACAAGCGGGTCATCAACCAGTTCATCCATCCCGACGTGCTGAAAACCTGCCAGCTGTCCATGGGCATGACGGTGCTGGAGGAGGGCAGCGTGTGGAACACCATGCCCGCCCACACCCACGAGCGTCGGATGGAGGTGTATATGTACTTCGAGGTGCCGGAGGACCAGGTGGTCTTCCACATGATGGGCCAGGGCCAGGAGACCAGGCACATTGTCATGCGCAACGAGCAGGCTGTGATCTCCCCCTCCTGGTCCATCCACGCCGGGGCGGGCACCGCCAGCTACACCTTTATCTGGGCTATGGGCGGGGAGAACCAGGCCTTTGACGACATGGACGTCATCCCCACCACTGAGCTGAAATAAACGACAGAGGGCCGCCCTGGGCGGCCCTCTTGTGTTTCGATGCTGCAATTTTTAGGATATCAACCGGACTAAGCCATATTCGATCTGTGCCCTGGCCTCCAGCAGCCTTCTGACGCTACTCCTGCTGCCTGTCCTTGGGATGTGGTACCTCCCTTTGTGGAAAATGCCCTATGTACGGAACACACAATTTTGTGAATAAAGTCCTTTGAAAAATGTGCAAATTCATAGTAAAATAATTTCATATAAAGAAATGGAGGGTCATTTATTATGAAACGCATTAAAGCAGCATGTCTGGAGCAGACCATTCACTTCCAGCTGAAGGATGGAGTTTCCCCGGAGCTGGCCAAGCAGCAGGTCCGGCAGGAATATGAGGCCTACAAGATGCAGATGGACCGACACAGGACGCAGTACAAGATCGTTGAAGAGACTGAACAGACTGACGGCTCTCTGATTATCAAAATCAAAAAGCAGAACAACACCCAGCCCGTGGGCGACTACCTGAACTGAGCGCTATGTATGAGGTTGGAACGCTGGTCCTGTACGACAAGAGAGGCGTTTACAAAGTCGATAGTGTGGGAGTACCGCCGGTCCGGGGGGCTGCCGGTGATTATTACAAGCTGTGCGCCGTATTTTCCAGCAGCAATGAGATCATCTACACCCCGGTAGACGAAGCCTCGTCTATGCGCCCCCTCATCAGTAGTGGTGAGGCGGTCAATTATCTGGAGCTGTTCGCCCAGCTGGAGCCCAATACGTTCCGTTCCAGCAAACCAATGGACCTGACCGCCCACTACCGCAGCCTGCTTGCCTCCCGCAAGGTGGAGGACTGCCTGCTTTTGATCAAAGAGATCTATGTGAAGCAGAGGGAGATGGCCCGGCAAAAGAAAAGGCCGGGGCAGGTGGACACTCAATATTTGAAGCTGGCAGAAAAATTGATCTGCGAAGAATTTGCCGTTGCATTGAACACTACGCCCGATTCGATCCAAGAGCGTCTGCACTCTGTCATGCGGCGCAGGGCTACCGCTTAAAACAAAATAACGCAAAATGTTCGGCAGGGAGCTGTAAGCTCCCTGCCGTTTCTTTGTTATTTACATATGACTGACGTAGCCGCAAATCAGCTCCGCCGTCTTCTCCGGCCCGATGGAGCTGTCCACACTCAGCTCATATTGATGGGGATCGCCCCAGGTATGACCGGAAATGCTCTTGTAATAGGAACCTCTGGCGCTGTCGGAGTGGGCAATGCTCTTCCTGCCCTCCTGCTCGGTATCGCCGTACATCTCCATCACTTTTTTTACACGGTACTCTTTGGGCGCGTGGATGAAGATCCGCACCACGTTCTCCCGGTTCCGCAGGACGTAGTCCGCCGCCCGGCCCACGATCACACAGGAGCCCGAATCGGCAATCATGTTGATGGCCTTATCCTGGGCGATCACCGCCTGCTGGACGGCGCTGGTGCTGAGGTACAGCTCCCGCATGACGGCGTTTTCATCGGAGTTGATGCCGGAGATAAACTCCTTGGCCAGCCCGCTCTCCTGAGCGGCCAGGGCAGTCATCTCCTTGTAGTAGCAGGGAACGCCCAGCTTTTCGGCCACCAGCTGGCCCACACGCTTCCCGGCGGTGCCGTGCTCCCGGGCGATGGTGATGATGACGCCAGGACGGGACTTTTGAAGAATGGGCCTGCTCTCCGAGGGCTGGCCGTCCTCCACCTTCAGCTGGTTCCAGAGGCGGAGCATCACAACTGCCGTCACCGCAAGGGCCAGCACATCGGCAATGGGCGCGCCCCAGAAAATACCGGTGACGCCTGCAAACATTGGAACGACCACAGAGAACACAATCAGCAGCACATCACGCAGGAAGGACAGCGGCACCGCTGCCTTGGCGTGGCCGATGGACTGCAGGAAGATGGCGCACACCTTCTGTACGCAGGTGAACAGGATCAGGGACAGATAAATCCGCAGGCAGGGCACCGCGAAATTAAGATACAGCTCGGGATCCATGGCGGCCGCCCCCTGTGTGCCCGCCGCGCCGAACATTCGGATAAAGGCCTGGGGGAAGGCCTGAAACAGCACCGTGCAGATCAGGCAGACAATCACAGTCCATTTGATCATCAGCTTCAGCAGCTCCCGCACCCGACTCAGCTTCTTCGCCCCGTAGTTGTAGCCCACGATGGGCTGGGCCCCCGCGGCGATGCCGATGGCGATGTTCAGCACGATCTGGAACAGCTTCATAATGACCACGAAGGCGGCCAGGGGGATGTCCTCGCCGTAGGGAGACAGGGCGCCGTACTTCACCAGCAGGATGTTGTTCACGATGGTGATTACCACAATGGACAGCTGGGTGAGGAAGCTGGACGCCCCCAGGGCCATAACCTGCTTGAGAAGGGCCGGGGCGGGGCGGAAGCTGGCCAGGGAAATCCGGAAGGACTTGCTCCGGGTCAGATAGGCGGCGCAGATGCAGAAGCTGACAAACTGCCCCAGGATGGTGGCGTAGGCCGCGCCCTGGATGCCCATATCCAGCAGGAAAATGGCCACCGGGTCGCCGATGATATTCAACACCGCCCCCACCAGCATGGCCCCCATGGCATACTTGGGACTGCCGTCCGCCCGGATGATGGAAGCCAGGGTGTTCTGTACCAGAGCCAGAGGCATCATGGCGTAGATGATGAAACCGTAGTCGTGGGCCAGGGACAGGTTGGCGTCCGTGGCCCCGATGAGCCGCAGAAGGCCGTCCCCCCAGACGTAGCTGATGAGGATAATCACCAGCCCGCCCAGAAAGGAGAACAGGATGCTGTTGCCCACGCTGCGGTGGATGTTCTCCGTCTCATTTTTCCCCAGGGATACGCTGAGGGACGCCGCCGCGCCGTCCCCGAAGAACAGCGACACGCCCCAGCCGATCACCGTGATGGGGAAGATCACTCCGGTGGCGGCGTTGCCCAGATAGCCCACGCCGTTGCCCACGAAAATCTGGTCCACGATGTTATACAGGCAGGAGATGATGAGGGAAAAGATGCAGGGGACCGCAAATTTCAGCAGCAGTTTTCCGGTCTTTTCCGTCCCAAGATAGTTGGATGTTTGCATGATCAGGATACCTCCGTTGTGATTTGCGGACAAAAAGGCACACGCATCTGCGTGTGCCCTCCAAAGCAGAACGACACACCCAGAGCATTACCGTACCGTGATCAGGCTTACGTGCAATGCACTGCGTGTGTCGTTGAATGTCCGTATTGAATTGACGGCATTTAGTTTAGCAGAAGTTTTTTGGGGATGCAAAGGTCAATTTTCACAAAGTTTCAAATCCTCTGTACTGTCAAAATCCAGCGCCTGGTACGTGCACCGGATGACGATCACACAGATTACAAAAGTCAGCAAATCGGAGACCGGCATAGAGTACAGCACCCCGTCCAATCCGAACCACAGGGGGAGCAGCAGGGCGAAGCCCACACCAAACAGCACCTCCCGCACCATGGAGATGGCGGTGGAGGTGAAGGCCCTGCCTAGAGCCTGCAAATAGATGAAGGTGCCCTTGTTCACCGTGGCCAGCACCATCATGCACAGGTAGACCCGGAAGCACTTCACTGCGTACTGGGTATAGTAGACGCTCTCGTTGGAAGCGCCGAAGATGCCGATAAGCTGATGGGGGAACAGCTCCACAATCAGCAGCGCCGCCGCACCCACAATGGCCTCTGCCGCCAGCAGGCGGGTGAACAGAGACCTGGCCCGATCCCGGCGGCCCGCTCCGATGTTGTAGCCCACCACCGGGATGCACCCCGCCGCAAGGCCTACGGAGATGGAAATGACGATCTGGAAGAACTTCATTACAATCCCCAGCACCGCCATGGGGATCTGGGTGTACTGCGCCTGTCCGAAGATGGGGTCCATGGCGCTGTATTTCAGCGTCATGTTTTGAATGGCCGCCATGGCCATGACCAGGGAAATCTGGGACAGAAAGCTGCAAATACCCAGGGGCAGGTATTTCTTCGCCAGATTGCCGTGGAGCCGGAAGCTCCCCCGCTCCAGACGGACGGCCTTCATGTGGCACAGATACCAGATGGCCAGAGCGGCGGTCAAGATTTGCCCCAGCACGGTGGCCACCGCCGCGCCCATCATGCCCCACCGGAATACAAAGATGAAAATGGGGTCCAGAATGATGTTGGCCAGCGCCCCCGCCAGCGTGGAGGCCATGGCGAACTTGGGGCTGCCGTCGGAGCGGATGATGGGGTTGAGGGCCTGCCCGAACATATAGAAGGGGACCCCCAGGGTGATCCAGAAGAAGTATTCCTTGGCGTGGTGAAAGGTCTCCTCATTGACCCGGCCGCCGAAGAGGGTCAGGATGGGCTCCTGAAAGGCCAGATAGAGGGCCGTCAAAACCAGGCCGGAGATGACGCACAGCAGCACCGCGCTACCGATGCTCTTGTGGGCGGCGTCCCTGTTCCCGGCCCCCAGGTTGATGCTGACAAAGGCGCAGCAGCCGTCTCCGATCATCACTGCGATGGACAGGGCCACCACCGTCAGCGGGAAGACCACCGTATTGGCGGCGTTGCCGTAGGAGCCCAGATAGTCGGCGTTGGCAATGAAGATCTGGTCCACGATGTTGTAGAGTGCGGCCACCAGCAGAGAGATGACGCAGGGGACGGCATACTTCGCCATCAACCTGCCCAGCCGCTCTGTTTCCAAAAAAGAATTCGCTTTTTGTTCCATAGACTGATTCCTCCTCTGAGCATGAGAAAGCGCCCGGCGAGAAGAGCTGGACTTATGCCTTCTGGCCGCGCGCTTTCTGATATTGACTTTTGGGGCAAATAAAAACAACGTGCAGCGATCAACCGGATTTACGCGGTGACGCTACACGTTGCGTTTAGAATATAGCAGATTTGGAGCTGAAAAGTCAAGATAATTTTCTGCGATATCCTTGAAAAAGTTTATTTGAATCCAGACTCTACAACCTACGACAGCTTGCCGCCTGCTCTTTGACCACATACACTCTGACTAGAAGATGATGTGGTTAGTCGCACCAGCCCGACAATATCTCCTGGTGGGCCTAGTGGCCAACTTTATTTCCGGCTGGGCCACCGAGTTTACCACAAAAATGGTGGAGAAGCAGCAGGGTGTCACTCTGAGCCGTACGTTCAAGACCGCGAAATGAGGAGGAGATCGCCCTGTTCGCCATCAACTGTCAGGGTGCCTGCGACTTCATCCCTGTGGGCCTGGGACTTGCTGAGGCCAAGACCGAGACCATTGAGGTGGGTGTGGTATCCGTTATGTACTCCCGCTCACCGGCTGGCTGCATGTGCTGCTGGCCTACGTGGCCAGCTTCGGGCTGTACGTATACAGGCCATGCTTATTTTACTGAAGCCTTCAAGGGCACTATGACGGCACGGAGGGCCGTATAAGGCTGGCGACAGGGGGAGCGCAGGCCGCTTAGAGATTTGCAAAGACCTCCACCTGCTGCTGCAGCTCCCCTGCAATTTCCTGATTGATGTCCATCTCACCGACGATACTGGACAGGTCGTCCACCAGGACGTGGGTGCTGCCTGCGACGCCGGTGATTCCGGTAACAGCGCCGGCTACCGCGCCGGAGATGGAGGAGATGGATTCGGTGACCTCCTCCATAGCCGACTGGAGGCCGTCAGCCTGGTGATTGAATGTCTCGATGGACCGCTGGATATAGGCGGCGTCCTCTCGGTATTGCTGGCTCGACTGGACGGACCGGGTCAACTGAGTTTCGACGGTCTGCCCCAGATAACCGGCCAGCTCCTGGGCGCTGCTGGAGAGGTATTTTACCGCGCCGGTCACGATCCCGCTGACCTCCTGGATATGGCCGGCGGCCTCGGCACAGGCGTCGGCCAGACGGCGGACCTCCTGGGCCACCACAGCGAACCCCTTTCCGGCCGCCCCGGCCCGGGCCGCCTCGATGGAGGCATTGATCGCGATGAGATCCGTGGAGGAAGAGATGGACAGGATGTCCTGGGTCAAAATATTGATCCTGTCCACGTTTTGGCTTTGCCTGATGGCCTCGTTCAGAACGGACATGATCTCCCCCGTCCTGCTGTGCACCACTTCCATCTCCTGCCGGGTGGACTGCTCCATCTCCTCCGCACGGCTCCGCATCTCCACCGAGTAGCTGTTGAGGGCGGCGCAGGCGTCTGCCATCTGCATGGCGTCGTCCTGGGTGCTGGAGGCGCTTGCGGTAATGGCGGCGGTGTTTTGGGAGATCTTCTCCAGGGCGTCCGACAGCTGCTCCGTCAGGCCGGAGAGCTTCTGGGCGCTGCCGCTGGAGGTTTTGATGCGCCCGCGGGTCTCTCTGACCACATTGCTGAGCCGCTCGGAGTTGCCCTGAAGGGTGCCCATCGCGCCCTGGATGGGCGTGATGACATAGGTGCGGATGATCCGCAGGGCCGCCCATACCAGGAGCACGCCGATTACCAGCACCGCGGCGCTGGTGACCAGGGAGACGACGTAGACCACAAAGAGATGGCGCTGAGCGCTGCTGGCCTGGTCGTTGACGGAGGCGGAGAGGATGTCGATCCCGGACTCCACAGCGGTGCTGTAAGCGGCCACATCTCCGTTGGCCATGGCGTAGGCCTCCTGAGACTTGCTGTCGGCACTGGCACAGACCAGGCGGACCAGTGCGTGCTTGAAAGCGCTGTAATCCTCCAGCAGGCTGAGGTAGGCCACCTCGTCGTCCGCCGCCACAAAGACTTTATAGGCGGCCAGCTGCTCATCCAGCCCGGCCTCCTCCGCCTTGATCTCCTGTACCAGCCGGATCATGGTGCTGTGGTCTGCGGCGACAATGTGGGACAGGGCGAGAAGATGGATATCCGTCATAGAGCGGCGGATCTGTTCCAGCTTGGCCTCGCTGACCATGTACTCATTCACGATGGTGCCCGCGTTGGAGTGAACATTGTTGATACTGAACACCGCCAGGAGGTTGGACAGCAGTGTCACCAGCCCCAGCAGAACAATGGGCAAAATCAGGCGCTGCTGTAGAGTGAGTTTCCCTTTCATATGTTTGCCTCCATATGTTTAGAATTTCTGTCAGAGGGATCAACGTGCGGTTACGCCCTCCACCATACGGTCCAGCTGGGCCTGGAGGGGAGCGCCGGAGGGATTTCCCTGGGCCATGCTGGCTGCAAATTCTGCTACTGGAGTCCAGATGTTTCCCCCTACCCGCTGGAGGTGGGAAAACTCCGACTGGGCCAGCAGGGCTGCGATGGCCGCCGACTGCTGTACCTCCTGGGAGTCTGCCGCCGCGCTGTTAGAGGGACCCTGCCCCCGCTGCTCAAAGCGGAGGCGCTGGCTGTTCTCACTGGTGAGCCACTCGGCCAGGCGGGCGGACCACTCCGGATATTTGGAATAGGCGTTCACACCGATGAGCTTGCAGCCCGAGAAGGAGGCCATCTGCACCTGCTGCCCAGCGCAGGTGAAGGTGGGCAGCTTGGACGCCCCGGCATTTTCTCCCCAGGCCTGCTGAATGGCTACAGCATTCCACACGCCGCTGACGCCGGCAATGACAGAGCCGTCCCTGACCCCGGCCATAAATGCCTCATCCGTCTGATTGGAAAAGCCGGGGTTGGCGGCAATATCCAGCATGGCCTGGGCCACATCTACACCAGTGATAGGACCATCGGTGCTGTTCCAGGTGCAGTAATTTGTCAGACCGTCGTCGTTCAGCCCTACCGTCAGGCCGGTGTTGCCAAAAAAGGCGTAGACATACCAGGCGGAGCTCCAGTCCATAGTGAACAACCGTCCGGCAGCCCCTGCCGTCTCCAGGAGCCGATCCAAGCTCTGGATGTCCTCCTCAGAGAAATAGGCCTTGTTGTAATAGAGAAAATAGCCGTTGTCCGCGGTCAGGGGGTAGGCGTAGAGCGTCCCGTTTACGCTGGCCGCCTCCACCGCCGCGGAGAGGTTCGTTTCCCGGATGGTTCCGGCGTCGGCGATGGGGTCCAGAGCGCCGGCGGCGGCCAGAGCGGCCACTTGGTCGTCTGCAAAGGTAAACACATCCGCCCCCGCTTCCAGATCGCCCAACAGGGCGTCCTTGCAGTTGGCCTCGCTCTGAGACTGGTAGGTGATGTTGAAATCGGCCTCGGCGGCATAGTGGGTCTGGAAAGAGGCAATCAGCTCCTGAAGCAGGGCTGTATCCTCCGCCGCCCCCCAAACGGTGAGCTCCACCGTCTGTCTGACGGGCCCAGACTGGTCGGCGGGCGCCGGCTGTTTTCCGCAGGCGGTCAATCCCAGCAGCACCCCCAGAGACACAAGCAAAATAACAACTGCCTTTTTCATACTTGTCACACCCTCCCGGTGAATTTACGGCCGCCTGTGGGCCGGCGCAGCGGCCGCTGCACACAGGCATTTGGTGTAGTATACCATTATTTTCCGGCCTTCGCAACTGCCTGTATCAGAGATAGGGCAAGTATAATTCCATCGAGAGGCAAGACTTTCTTGAGAACTGGCGGCCAATATGATATACTGATGGAAAAAGCGTAAAGCCGGCGGCCGTGGCGCGGGAGAAAGAGGTGTGTGATGAGTACAATCCTGGATAAGAAGAGCATGACCGAGGAGGATATCAAGCTGCAATATATCACTCCCGCGATAAAGTCGAAGTGGGATGTCGGAAAGATCACGATGGAGGCTAAGATCACAGACGGCAAGATCAGCGTAGTGGACGGCCTTCCCGTCCGGGAGAAGCCAAAGCGCGCGGACTATCTCTTGTACCTGAGTGTCGGACAGCCGATCGCGGTGGTGGAGGCGAAGGACAACACCTACAGCATATCCCATGGACTACAGCAGGCCATGGAGTATGCCAGGATGATGGACCTCCCCTTTGCCTACAGCTCCAACGGGGACGGCTTTATGGAGCACGATTTCCTCACCGGGGAGGAGCGAGAGTTCCCCTTGGATGAGTTTCCGACGGAAGCGGAGCTGATCGACCGCTGCAAGCGGGAGATAAACCAGGGGAAGGGACTGGCACCCGCCGAGGAGATGGCAATGAACCAGCCCTACTACAGCAGCCAGACCACCCATATCCCCCGATACTACCAGCGGGTGGCGATCAACCGGACAATTGATCGAATTGCCAGAGGGCAGCAGCGGCTGTTGCTTGTCATGGCGACCGGTACCGGAAAGACCTATACTGCCTTCCAGATTGTATACCGTCTGCTGAAAAGCGGCTTAAAGCGGAAGGTACTGTACCTGGCGGACCGGAATATCCTGGTCGATCAGTCCATCCAGCAGGACTTTGCGCCTCTGGAGAAAATCACGCATAAGATCAACTTCGCAAAGGACGATCCTGTGACCATTACCTCCCATGAGGTGTATTTCTCCCTCTACCAGCAGCTGGCCGGGAATGATGATACGGAAGAAGAGGTCGTTGAGGACGATCCGACCGCCCGTTTTGCCGCCCTGTTCCAAAAGGACTTCTTCGACCTTGTCATTGTGGACGAGTGCCACCGCGGCTCGGCGAAGAAGGACAGCAGCTGGCGCAAGATTCTGGACTATTTCTCCTCCGCCGTTCAGATCGGAATGACGGCCACACCGAAGGAGACCAAGTATGTCTCCAATGTTGACTACTTTGGCGAGCCCGTCTATACATACAGCCTCCGGGAGGGGATCGAGGACGGCTTCCTGGCCCCCTTTAAGGTCATCCACATCAAGACCGATATCAGCGACGGCTGGCGGCCGGCCAAGGGACAGCGGGATGCCAACGGTGTGAAGATCCCGGACCGGGTCTATACCAACAGCGACTTTGATTACAAGATTACCATTGAGGACCGCATTCAACAGGTGGCCGCCGAGATCACCCGCTATCTGAAAAATACCGACCGGATGGCCAAGACGATCGTATTCTGTGCCACCGAGGAGGCGGCCCTGCGGATGCGGGACGCGCTGGCCAGGCTGAATTCGGATATGATGAGGGAGAACCCGGACTATGTTGTCCGCATCACTGGCAGTGACCCCTACGGCAAGAGCAAGCTGAAGTACTTCATCTCTGCCTCCCGGGAGGGGCCGGTGATCGCCACCACCTCCAAGCTGCTCTCCACGGGGGCCGACTGCAAGCTGGTCAAGCTGATCGTTCTGGACCAAATAATCGGCTCCATGACAGAGTTTAAGCAGATCATAGGTGTAGCCGCCCGCGCAAAGCGCTATTTTTCCCTTAGTCGCAAAAACGCCTGAAACCGTTGTAGCTGTAGGAGAAATGCCCGTTTTGACTAAGGGAAAAAGGACACGCAAAACGCAACTGAACACACGACTAAGGGAATTTCCCCTAAAACACGAAAACCCCGCAAGTGCCTGATATCACAGGGCTTGCGGGGTTTTGTGCGCGTTGATAAAGGGAATTGACTAAGGGAAAAAGGACACACAAAACGCAACTGGATAAAAATTCACATTCAATGAATTAATATTCAAGTTATAACTTCATTTCTTCTCCGTACTTTTCGAGATAAACATTGATTGCATCTTTGACCGATTGATTGATGCGGTTTGTTGCAGCTGAGCAGGAATTCTTGAAGTCTACCCATCCCATTGCATCAGTCTTTGAGGGCAACACAGTAGATGATACCATCGTGCTAAGCTTTTCTAACTCATCTACAGTGGAGCAGAGAGCCTTTCTGTATTTTATGGTCTCCTGCAAGTCTAGCTTTTGAGCACCCAAAGCGCCGACAAGGTAACAAAATGCTTGTACCATGCAGGCAAGATCATCTCCAGTGGCAGCAAGGAGCATTTTTTCAAAAGAAACTCTTAAAGCATTATACTTTGCTATGGCCCCCTTATCTGTTGTTATATCCCATTCAGGCAATGGAGTTCCAGTACCCTCTAGCATCCATTCCTCACTAACTGAGAATTTCGCACATAGGAATTTGAGTAAACTCTTTGAAGGATTATCCCTTCCGTTTTCGATACCTGAGATGTGGGTTTGGGAAATACCTAACTCATAAGCAAATTGTTGCTGATTAAAGCCCAATTCTTTCCGGATATCCCTAAATCGCTCATTTACCGTTGGCATGATACTCCTCCTTATCGGAATCCCATAAATTCTTGTTGACAATATCGGTATCCGCTATTATAATAGAAGCAGACAACTAATTATATCGGAAACCGCTAAGGATTTCAAGGGGGTGAAGTTATGTCGAGAACAACAAACCTTACCAACAAGCCGCCATTGGGGACCATGATAGGCAAGCGCCTAAAAGAAATAAACCAACAGCAAAAGTGGTTGGCACAGGAGGCCCGGATATCAAAAACATATCTGTGTGCTATCATGAATGGCCGTGCTATCCCAACGTTGGCAGCACTCAAACAGATCGCCAAACCGTTGGGCCTTGACCCTTTTGATTTGGTTGCGGCCTTATTTGGCAAGGAATCCTAGGGATTCGGATTTGGCCAATGAAAATTTTCCTGTTTACATAGTATAAGTTTAGTTCGACAGGAGGTGATGCCCTTTGACATGGTTAACAGTACCAGACGTGGCTACTCTATGCAGAGTTACAGATAGCGCCGTCAAAAAAGCTGTTCAACAAAATAAATATCAGTACCGCTATGTCAACGGCAAGGGGCGAGGCGGCAAGCAACTGCGCATCGCCTTAGAATCACTTCCAGAGTATGCACAGGCCCGATATCGCGGGGAAGTACCTCCTCCTGTGGATATTCTGCAATTTACAGGAAAGCAGCGAGATGAGGCCAACGCCAAGGCGTGGGTTGTGGAGCAGTACCAGCAAAAGGGACTATCCCCGGATGATTTTGTATCTTGGTTCAATTCCCATAATCCGGCCGAGGACGCTATCACCAAAAGCAAACTGTTCCGCTGGCAGAGAAAGTATCAAGAAAGAGATGTTGCGGCACTGATCGACCAGCGCGGCGGACACAACCGGGGAAAGGATACCATTCCCGAGGAAGCGTGGGAGCTGTTCTATTCGCTCTATATGACTCAACAGAAGCGCGGCGTCAAGCTCTGCTATGATGTTACCAGGATGGAATACCCGGATATCCCCTCTTGCAAGGCATTTGAGCGCAAGGTCAAAACCATTCCCTATTATGCGGTTCTGTACTACCGGGACGGTCCGAAAGCATTCAATGACGCCCTTCCCTCCATGGAGCGTAGCAAGCTCGACATTGCATCAAATGATATCTGGTTCTCAGACCATCATCTTGTGGATGTGTTCGTCAAGAGTGCAGACGGAGCCAGGGCAATCCGGCCATGGCTGACGGTGTTCTTTGATGCCAGGTCCAACCGTGTAGTATCGTTCCTGGTCCGGGATGCCGACCCTAACGCAACAGCCGTAAAGAAGTGCTTCCGCCTTGGCGTAGAGCAGAACGGAGTACCTAACGAGGTTTATTTTGACAACGGCAAGGATTATAGGTCCAAAAGCTTCAGCAAGGACTATCCTATGTCTTTGGTAAACCAACTTGGTATAGGTCAAATATACGCAACGCCCTACCATGGTCAGGCTAAAACTGTGGAGCGATTTTTTGGTACACTTACCAACCGTTTCAGCCGTCGGTTCGACACTTATACGGGCTGTAACGCCAAAATCAGGCCCGAGTGTATGCAGATATCCAATAAAGAGATTGTGGCACAGGCCCCCACGCTGGATGAGTTTATCAAGTTGCTGTCTGCCTACATAGCGGAGTACAACCAGACGGCTAACGGTGGTGTAGATATGGACGGAAAGTGCCCAGACCAAGTATACGCTGAAAATCTGGCAGTAAAGCGGGTTGTCAGTGATCTGAATGCCCTACGCCTTCTCTGTGGCAACTCGGAGGAGCGTGTCGTCCACAAAAACGGGATTTCCATTAAGAACAACAACTATTACAACGATGCACTCCTTTACCATCAGGGCGAACGTGTCATTGTGGTCTATGACCCGGATAACATTGATAAAATAGCTGTTTTTGATATGGAAAATCGCGCTATCTGTATGGCAGAGGCTAAAATCCGCACCCCGTTCCGCCATACCAGTGAGGAAGATTACATCCGGGCTGCAAAAGAAAAGAAGAAAGCGCGGGCTATGGTTCAGAGGTACAAGCCCACCCGTGATGTAGACATCCATGAAATCATTGCCAGAAATCAACTCATGGAGAAGGTGTTCAGCGAATCTGGAGAGCCGGATATCGTAGAGCATATAACACCCCAGGCAGCTCGGAACGCTGCTACCCTCAAAGCCACAGACCGCGCCGAAACCGCCCGGCGCATTCGAGAGGAGGATAGTGTAAGCGCCACACTGTTAGATTTCTACCAAAAGCAAGCATAAAGGAGGGAATGAAATGCTTTCTGAAACCAGAGCCGCCCTTGCCGATTTTATGGAGCGCAGCGGCAAATCTCAGCGGCAGATATCCCGCGAAACGGGGCTTTCCACATCCGTTATCTCGCAGTTCCTGAATGGCTGCTATGCGGGGGACAATGAGGAAGTTGCCAAATCCATCAACCAGTATCTAACCATCGGTGAAGAGCGTTTAAACACTGTTTCAAAGACGCCTTTTTACCCGGAACTCTACAACACGCGGGAGGTTCTTTTTACCTGTCTCTATGCCCACCAGCACAACGATATTACCTTAGTGAGCGGTGACGCGGGAGCGGGGAAAACAACCGCCCTTCGCTACTACGCCGAAACGAATACCGGGGTTATCTTCATCACGGCCAATGCCTGTACCACATCGGCTACCGCCGTACTGGGCCTGATTTGTCAGCAGGTGGGGCGTCAGGTTCCGGGCCGGAAAGCGGCGCTCATGAATACGCTGGTGGAGCAGCTGGCTGGGACAAACCGCCTGATTATCATTGACGAGGCTGACCACCTGTCGCTGGACGCACTCCAGGCTGTACGCAATCTCAATGATCTGGCCGGGGTGGGTATCGTCCTATCCGGCAACGATAAGATTTACCGTCAGATGAAAGCCGGACGCCGGAGCTATGAGTTTGACCAACTCCGTACCCGGATCGTCATCCGCAAAAAGATATATAACGATTACAAAATCGAGGAAATGGAAGCCATATTCCCCGGTCTGAGTGAAAGCTGTATCGGCTACCTGCTGAAACTGGCCCACGGCGAGAGCCTACGCACCGCCAAAAAGCTGTATAACGTGGCAGCGGAATTTGCCGCCGCTCAGGGGGGCACCCTTACGGTGAAGCACCTTCGTGATACCCACCGGCAGCTGTTAGGGGAGGTTTGCACATGAATGCCCACACAATAGCGGACAGGATAAATGAGAAAAGGACGGCTGCTACCGCAAATAACAGCCGCCCAGGCGCTGGGGCAACTTCCTGTCAGAAGTCCCCTACAGTATACCATCTGTTTCTCAGTTTTTCAAGATAGGACAGGCCCATTGTTTGAAAGGAGTGTTTTTTGTGGCAGAGTTTAACTTTGACAACCTGGATATCAGCAGAGTGAACAATGAGACCATCGCGGAGCTGGGGGAAGTCCTTTGGCAGTATACCTCGGTTCACTGTCAGGAGGACATAGACATTGCTGAAAAATACCGTGATAGTGTCGATGCCTTAATGGATAGTCTCAATCCCAAGCAAAAGAAATGGTTCGAGGCTTACCAGGAAATGGTCTCTGATGAACTGGTTTTAGCGGAGCGGCGGCGCTTTGTCTGCGGATTCAAAGTTGCTATGCGGCTGATGCTGGAAGGCATGAAATAAGGAGGAACTACAAAATGTTGAGCAAAAAAGTTTTGGACGCTTTACGTGAGCAATTCCATGAGGAGTTCGGCGAGCTGAGTGAGAGGGACGGCTACATACAGCGCGTGAAAGCCGACGCTTTCGCGCTGATCGGCAGCATGGCCCCCAATGACAGGCGGTTGGAAGTTGAAGTCGATGACGCCATCACGGGCATTGTCTCCGCTTCGTCCCTGCTGGGCTTCTATATCGGCCTCAAAACCGGGGCCGATGTGGAGCGGTATATCTCCGATTCCAGGTTGCCGGAACAGATTTTGAAGGTGTATCAGGAACTTAAAGAATAACCTTGTTTCTACCCCCGTTATCTCGCGTGATAACGGGGGTTTAAGCGTTTGGGTGTATTGTTTGCTATCTGCGAGCAAAGACCGCTTATACGCCCTTTAAACGGCAATTTGAACGAGTGGCAAACAACAGGCGTCATTGCCAAATTTAAATTTTGCTTAGAAGCAATTCTAAGAATTGTTCGTGTAGAGAGTTCCAGAAAGTAATGCTACTGTACAATAGCAGTCTGCTACAAGGAAGGTGGTGCATAGTGTGCTTGAAAAATGGGTAGATGAACTGGTTCCCGCAATGCTATCAGACGAACTGCATAGAGAAATCGCTACAGAAATTGGTATGCACAATTTTCTAAAGCTTTCGCGGTTGGTAGGCGGCGGGGATTTCTACGTACCACGCCAAGAAAGCATATTGCGCCCATTGCGGAATCAGAAAATCCAAGAGGAATTTAACGGGTGCAACACAAAAGAACTTGCTCGGAAATATGGCGTTAGCCAGCGGTGGGTGTATCAGATTGTAAAGCGCAGCGCAAAAAAACGCACATAAAGCAAATAGGAGGTACATGAAAATGATTATCAACAGCGGCACAATCCGGGAAGCGTTTCAGAGCTTCAACACTGTATTCAACAAGGCGTTCCAGGAAATGGAGGCGCAGTACCCTCGCGTAGCTATGGAGGTTCCCAGTGAGACGCGGGATGAGAGCTACGCATGGCTGGGGGCCGTCCCCTCCATGCGGGAGTGGATTGGAGACAGGGAGATCAAGAGCCTGACCGCCTACGGCTACACCATCCGCAACAAGGACTTTGAGGCCACCGTGTCCGTCCCCCGGAACGATCTGGAGGATGACTGCATCGGCGTCTACAAGCCCATGTTCCAGGATTTGGCCTACAGCGCCCGGAAACACCCGGACAAGCTGGTGTTCGGCCTGTTTCCCCGCTCCTTTACTGAGCTGTGCTTCGATGGCAAGCCCTTCATCAGCGACAACCACACCCCAGCTATTGAGGGAAGGAAGGTTAAGCCTCAGAGTAACAAGGGGACGTATAAGCTTACGCCCGACAGCTACGGCGCGGCCCGCACTCAGATGATGTGTCTGGTAAACGACCAGGGCGAGGTTATGAACATCGTGCCCGACTTGCTGGTGGTAGCCCCTCAGAAAGAGGCCATTGCCCGTACCATCCTCATGGCAAGTGAGATCCACCAGGAAGTCAACATCTACAAGGACACCGCCGAGCTGCTGGTGGTGCCGGAGCTGGCCCCCAACCCGGAGCAGTGGTTCCTGTTGTGTACCAAGCGCCCGGTCAAGCCCTTCATCTTCCAGAACCGCCGCAAGGCCCAGCTTGTCGCGAAAGACAGACCCTCCGATGACAATGTTTTTATGAAGAAGGAATTTATCTACGGCGTGGACGCCCGCTGTAACGCCGGGTATGGCCTGTGGCAGTTGGCCTTTGGTTCCACCGGTGAGGCGGATATGCCCGCTAAGGCATAAGGAGGGCGCTATGGATATCAATTACATTATCCTGAGCAATTCCCTTCCTTTTGAGGAAAGCAGCTACAGCGCCCAAACGCCCTACAAGATGGTAAAACTTCTCCCCTTGGGGCTGGTTCACAGCACAAAAGGGGATTTCTTGGTGGACAACGAATCCTTCCAGGCTATCCGCTGTAAGTTTACGGAGCGGCAACTCCAAATTCCCATTGACTATGAGCACCAGACCTTGAAGGATATGCAGGCCCCAGCAGCGGGCTGGATCAAGGATATCATACTGAGAAGCGATGGTATCTATGGCGCTGTGGACTGGACGGAGCGGGCAGCAGAATATTTGAAAAATAAGGAGTACCGCTACCTGTCCCCGGTTGTCCTGACCCAGGGGAAGGAGCGGCGGGTGGTTGCGCTCCACTCCGCCGCCCTCACCAACACCCCCGCCATTGACGCCATGACACCCGTTGCCTGTAGCGAGAAACCCAGCGAGGGTGAGAGCGGCGCGGATCAGAGTGAGGCGGACAGCAGCGGCAGGGGTATGGAGGCACTGGCGGAGCTGTTACAGCTTGATCCGTCTGCCACCATGGAAGATATCTATCAGGCCATCGCCGCACTGCTGGAAGGGCGGGAAGCCCTGAAACTCAAAGCAGAGGCTTGCCAATTCGAGGTTGCCCGGATGAAAGCGGACGGCGTGGTACTAGAAGCGCTGAAAGAAGGGAAGGTGCTGCCCTTCCAGCGTGATTGGGCGTTCCAATCCGCTATAAATGATCTGGATAGCTTCACGCTTTGGCTTAAGACTGCTCCCCAGGTTGTGCCCATGGGTGAGGTTTGTGCCGAGAGGCTTCCCCAGATGCCGCACCATCGTTCCAGGGCGCATGAGTTGATGGGGCTGTCTGCTGAGGATGTCGCAAAGTATGGGAATATCTAAGGGAGGGCTTGACTATGGATTTTGAGAAAATCGGCGGACATAATGCCGCCGTCCGGGGGTATATCCTCCGTATGCTGGTAAAGGGCTATCACAACGCTTTGGCCGTCCACCGCATCTCTAACAGTCTCGTCCAGGATGGGCTGGTGTCCGATCCGGATATTTGGGAGCCGTTGAAGTACCTCTATGATATGGGCTTCATTGAGTTCACCAACAAGAAAATTACCCCGGACACCGCCTATAGGCAAGACGGCGTGGCGCGGCTGACCACGAAGGGTGTCCACTTCATTGAGGGCGGCGGCGACCCGAAATCGGGGATTGATCTGTGATGGGGAAGGCTAGGAAACCGCGCTCGGACGCAAAGATATACCAGCTCCCTAGAGCTGTCTTGGATGGTGTCAACGAGCGGTTGGTGAACTACAATATGAGCTATGCGGATATCGTTGCATGGCTTGCAGAACAAGGCTACAAAGTCAGCCAGTCATCCCTATCCCGCTACGCCTTCAAGGTGTTTGAATCGGCACAGCGTGTCGCCGATGACCTGGAAAAGACAAAGTACATCATTGATGTTATCGGCAGAAACCCCGACCTGGACACCACCGAGGCTACCAGCGCCATTCTTAAAAGCGGGCTGTTGCAGAAGATTTCATCCGCTGAGGAAGAATTCAACAATATGCCTATTGAAAAGGCGGGGCGGCTGTTCGTCCAGTTGGCCAAGGCTGAGGCTGACCGCAAAAGGACGGACTACGCCACCAAACGAAAAGCGCAACTTGCCTTTGACCAGATGGAGGCGGACTTGCTGGCCCAGGTTCGACAGTACCCGGATTTGGCCGCACAGTTGAGGGACGTGCTCAATCAGGCCCGTACCCGAATAGCCAGTGCAGACCTTGAATAAAGCACAGCAGCGGCCCATCTCCATAAATGAAGGAGGTGGCCGCTGTGCATACTTATTCGATTTGCTTTCAGTTATTCCCATTTAAACATCGTTTAATTGCAGATAAAACCGTGTCTTTCAAGATTCTTCAATTACGTTTTGCGTGTCTCCCCACAATAGGCCGGGGGACCCGTGTGCGTGAAAAAAACGGGAAGACCCACTTTGTTGTGATGGACTTCCGAAATGTGACCCGGCTGTTTGACGACCCGGAGTGGAATGGCCCGGTGGAACAGACGGAGGGCTATGAGCCGGGGGGCGGCGGCATGAAAACCGCGGCGCCCAGGCGCGGGGACCCGCCGGCCATCCCCCCGGAGAAGCTGGTGGTGGACAGCGACGGCTGTAAGGTGGAGATTGTTGAGAAAATGGTCTCTATCTACGACCTCAGCGGGAAGCTCCTCCGGCGAGAGAGCATTGTGGACTATACCAGAGAGAATATTTTGAGCAAGTATGACTCTCTGGACGGCTTTGTCCGCCAGTGGATGGCAGAGGAGAAAAAGGACACCATCCGGAGCACGCTGCTGGAACGGGGGATCGACCTGAATGGGATGAGGGTGGAGCGGAACATGACAGATGTAGATGATTTCGACCTCATCCTCCATGTGGGCTTTTACAAGAAGCCGCTGACCCGCAGGGAGCGCGCCGACCGGGTCCAGAAGCGGGGCTTTTTGGACAAATACAGCGGTACCTCACGGGAGATATTGCAGGCCCTGCTGGATCAGTATGTAGACAACGGGGTCTATGAGATGGAAAAAATAGAGATACTGAGGCTAGACCCCTTCATCAGATGGGGGAAGCCCGCCAGAATCGCGGCATATTTCGGAGGAAAGGCCGGCTATTTGGAGGCGCTCAGAGAGCTGGAGCGGGCGCTGTACACGGACGAAGCGGGGGAAGCGGATGAGTAATTTAACGGGATTTGTAAAGCGCCTGCGGAATATCATGCGCAACGACGCGGGCATCAACGGCGATGCCCAGCGTATTGAGCAGATTGTCTGGATCCTCTTTTTGAAGGTCTACGACGGGAAGGAGCGGGACTGGGAGTGGGAGGATGAGGCCTATCAGTCCATCATCCCCCAGCCGTGCCGCTGGAGAAACTGGGCGGCGGATGACAGGTCCGGGACCGCCATGACCGGCGACACGCTGTTGGATTTTGTCAACAACACCCTGTTTCCCACCCTGAAAACTCTGCCTGTGAACGCCGATACCCCCATCAGGAAGGCCGTGGTGCAGACCACCTTCGCCGACGCCAACAATTATATGAAGGACGGCGTCCTGCTCCGGCAGGTTATCAACGTGATCGACGAGCCGGACCTGAGCGATTATCAGGAGAGCCACGCCTTCAGCAAGATCTACGAGTCCATTTTGAAGGAGCTGCAAAGCGCCGGAGCCGCCGGCGAGTTCTATACCCCCCGCCCCGTGACCGATTTTATGGCCCAGATGATCCGGCCGCGCATCGGTGAGCGCATGGCAGACCTTGCCTGCGGCACGGGCGGCTTTATGACCAGCTGGCTGAAGGAGCTGAAAAAGCAGGTCAAGACCACCCAGGACGAGCAGGAGTACAGGGCCTCTGTCTGCGGGGTTGAAAAGAAGCAGTTCCCCTATATGCTCTGTGTCACCAATTTGCTGCTGCACGACCTGGATGACCCGCGGGTGTACCACGAGAACTCCCTTCTGAGAGATGTGCTGGATTATACGGAGGAGGACCAGGTGGAGGTGGTCCTGATGAACCCGCCCTACGGCGGCAACGAAAAGGCCGACGTGAAAAACCACTTCCCGGCCGACCTGGCCAGTGGCGAGACGGCGGACCTGTTTATGTCCGTTATCATGTACCGCCTGAAAAAGGGCGGCCGGGCCGCCGTGATCCTGCCCGACGGCTTTCTGTTCGGCACGGACAATACGAAGGTGAACATCAAGAAGAAGCTGCTGGGGGAGTTTAATCTGCATACAGTGATCCGGATGCCAAGCAGCGTATTCTCCCCCTACACCGGGATAACCACCAACATCCTGTTCTTCGACCGGACAGGCCCCACCAAGGAGACCTGGTTCTACCGGCTGGACATGCCGGAGGGGTACAGGCATTTCAACAAGAGCCGGCCCATGAGGCTGGAGCATTTTGCCCCAGCCGCCGCCTGGTGGGACGACCGGCAGGAGCTGAGTGTTGACGGCTTTGACAAGGCAAAGCGGTTTACGGTCCGGCAGCTGACAAAGGAGCTGAAGTACAACCTGGACCAGTGCGGCTACCCCCACGAGGAGGAGGAGATCCTGGACCCCATGGACCTGATTCACCGGTACGAGGAGCAGCGGACCGCCCTGAACGCTGAAATCGACCAGGTGCTGGACCGGATCACCGCCATGCTGGGAGGGGAGACGCAATGACCCCGCAAGAGCTAAAGAACAGCATCTTACAGCTGGCGATTCAGGGCAAGCTGGTGGAGCAGCGGCCGGAGGAGGGGACAGCCGAAGGGCTGTGCCGCCAGGCCAGGGCGGAAAAACGGCGGCTTATTCAGGAGGGTAAGATCAAAAAGGAAAAGCCTGTTCCGGAACTGACGGAGGGAGAGGTGCCCTTTCATATTCCGAAGAGCTGGAAGTGGGTGCGTCTGAGGGTGATTGTCTATAACCGGAAGCAGGTGGTTCCGTCTGACACGTTTTCCTATATAGACATAGGCTCAATTGACAACAGAAGGCAGCGGCTCAACAGGGAGGAGACATTTATTTCAGCAGGCGAGGCTCCCTCACGGGCCAGGAAGATCGTGGAGCGCGGCGACATCCTGTACGCGACAGTCCGGCCGTATCTGCACAATATGTGTATCATTGACCGGGACTTCACCTATCAGCCCATTGCAAGTACAGGCTTTGCCGTAATGACCTGCTGCGCAGGGATTTATAACAAGTATCTCTTTTACTACCTGTTGTCGCCTACATTTGACCGCTATGCCAATTCACGTGAGAATGCGAAGGGGGTTGCCTACCCGGCCATTAGTGACGATAGGCTGTACCGCGCAGCGGTGGCCCTCCCCCCGCTGGCTGAGCAAAAACGGATTGTCGACAGGCTGGAGGCACTGCTGCCCTGGGTTGACCGCTATGAGCAGGCCTGGGACCGTTTGGAGGAGCTGAACAAAAACTTCCCGACCGATCTGCAAAAGGCCGTTTTGCAGGAGGCCCTTCAGGGGAAGGTGGCCGGGCAGCGGCCAGAGGAGGGCACGGCAGAGGAGCTGTACCGTCAGATCCAGGGGGAGAAAAAACGCCTGATCCGGGAGGGCAAGCTCAAAAAGAGGAGGGCCCTGCCGAAAATTGGGGAGGACGAGGTGCCATTTGCGATCCCGAAGAGCTGGAAGTGGGTGCGGCTGGGCGATATTGTCCAGTTCAAGCCCAAAAACGATCTGGAGGACAACACGGAAGTTTCGTTCGTACCGATGGCGCTGATTTCGGATGGCTTTCAGAACCGCCACTCATGGGAAATTCGCCAGTGGAAAGAGGTCAAAAGAGGATTTACCCATTTCTCGGAGGGCGATATTGGAATCGCGAAGATCACTCCCTGCTTCCAGAATCGGAAATCTGTGATTTTCTCAGGGCTTCTGCATGGGCACGGAGCGGGGACGACAGAATTGTCAGTTGTCCGCGTGATCGGCGACCTGCTGTCAAGGGAGTATTTACTCTACTTTTTCAAATCGGCTTATTTTATCGGGAATGGGGTCAAATCCTTTTCCGGGACGGCGGGCCAGCAGCGTATCCACAAGGACTACCTGCCGATGTGTCCCTTTCCCCTCCCGCCCCTGGAGGAGCAGAGGCGTATTGCGGCCAGGCTGAAGGAGCTGCTGTCGCTTTGTGAACAGTTAAAATGAGAGGCCTTGCATCTGCAAAGCCTCTCATTTTTGTGTCTTAGTCTGTCTCGCCAGCAGCCTCCCCGTGGTCCAGGATGTCATAGCTGCGCCGGCTGCCTGTCTGCTCGTAGGGGAAAAACAGGTCGGCGGTGAGGTCCTCCGCGCCGTCCCAGGACCGCGCCCGGAGGGTGTAGCAGTCCACCCGCTTTCCGGTGTCGCATTTCTCCTCGTTGAGGACCAGGGAGACGATTTGCCAGCCGCCGGGGGCGTTGGTGTGCTCGTTCAGCCAGTTCAGGGACTGGAAGTAGACGGGCATAGGCAGCTCGTCGGAGCTGCTGGGGTCGGCGTAGAAGGTCTCGCCGTATTCCAGCTGCCACATGGACCAGGGCTCGTCCTGGCCCCACGCGAACTCCGGGTTGACGGT
This sequence comes from Bacillota bacterium, assembly GCA_021770445.1. Classification (GTDB taxonomy): domain Bacteria; phylum Bacillota; class Clostridia; order Oscillospirales; family Oscillospiraceae; genus Lawsonibacter. The sequence continues at coordinate 22,889 of JAETQY010000006.1, forward strand.
GTAGATGTCCACTCCGCCGGGGGCCATGACGGCCAAGCGGTCGTCCCAGTAGGCCTCGTACTCGCTGAAGGCCCCCTCGGGGCCGTCGGGCGGCGCTATGCCGTAGCGGACATCCCCCTCCACCGGCGGGCGCTTCTTGGGCCCGGACATGATATTGCGGATGCGTATTTCAGTCTCCTTCGCCGAACCGGACAGGGGGGTGGAGAAGGGGGTACGGGGTATTTTTTCGTTCATAACGTTTCCTTTCTGTCTTTATGAGAAAAATCCCTGTCCGGAGGCCAGATTGTGCAGCCCCCAGCAGTCCAGGGTGGTGTCGGGGTCCCAGCCGTGACGGTTGGGCCACCAGGTCCAGAACTCATACAGCGGGGAGTTTTCGTCCTCCCCGTTCATCCCGTACAGATCGTCGGTGGGGGCGTAACCTTTGGCCTCCGGGGAGTAGAGCATGAACTGCGCGCCGGGCTCCAGCGCCTTACTATCCTGGTTGTTGAAGCCGTAGGGCTCGCTGGAGACATACCGGACCCCGTCCTCAATCCACTCCTCCCCCACGGGATGACCGGTGTCCAACACCAGCTCCTCCAGGGTCAGGGACCAGGAGTGCTCGGTGAGCTGGACGAAGCCTCCCAGCTTCCCGTGGAACTGGCAGACATACTGGATAGGGCCGTCGGAGTCGTGATAGTCTCCGGTAAAGGCGCCGTCCGGGTTTAGAGTAAGACCGGTGCACCAGGCTCCCGCTCCGCTGAGGAAAATCATCTCCAGGGGCTGGTCAAAGGGCATGCTGTCTGGGTCGCCCACCCAGAAGGGCGCCGCGGGCTGAGCGATAAACCACTCGCCCTCCCTGGTACTGTCCGAGCTGAGGGCCAGACCGCCCGTCGAGAGCGGTTCACCCTGGCAGGGCGGCCCGCCCTGGTACTCCCACTGGCTGACCCGGAGCTGTCCGTCTTCCAGGGACAGGGCGTAATCATACTCCATCCGGTCCCAGAGGATATACCACTGCCCGGCGGCGTAGTCGTAGACCTCGATGTGGTTGTCAACGACCCCGGAGCCGAAGCTGACCGTGGCGCACAGCTCCCGCTTGCCGTCGCCGTTGAGGTCGCAGAGGAACACGTTCCAGACGGGCATCCCGCCGATCAGGGCGGTCTCGCCGGTCTCGTCCCTGGCGGTGACGCCGCCCGCCGTCCAGCGGAAGGTGACGCCGGGATATTCCTCCAACCGGAGCTCGGCGCTCTCGTCCCAGGGCATTTCCTCGGTGTCGAAGTAGTCCACCCACACCTCGGCCTCCGGGCCCTCCGCTTCCTTCACCTGGCAAGACACCAGATTGCCGCAGAAGATGCACACGGAGAACATCAGGACCAAAAACAGCACCGGGGGGCGCTTTTTGGGCCCGGACATGATATTGCGGATGCGAATTTCCGTCTCCTTCGCCGACCCGGACAGGGGAGTGGAGAAGGGGGTGCGGGGCATTTTTTCGTTCATAGCGGTTTTCCTTTCTGATTTGGGGTCTGTCAGCCGGGGCCGGCCGGCGGAAGCTGGCTGGCCTGCTGGAGGATGGAGCTGCGGTAATCCCGCAGGTTTTCCAACATGGATTTTCCGTGGTCATAGTCAAAAAGCGTGCTCAGTGTATCCACCAGACGGCCCTCCTGCTGGAAGGTCTCCAGCAGCTCCTGGTCGGTGTTCAGCAGCTGAACGCTGTGGGAGAGCAGCTCGTTGACCTCGTTCATAAAATCGGCGACGGCGTCCGGGTCGAAGAGATCGTCCGGGTCCACCGCCTCGTAGGTGAACCAGCCGGGACTGGTCTCAAAAGCGACATGCTTTTCCTGTACCGTCTGCTTTTCGCCGCCCTCCAGCGTGAACAGCTCATAGGAATAGGTGGCGCCGCCCGTGTACATGGTGGGGTTGTATTGCAGGAGGTAGTCCTCACCCTCCAGGGTACACAGGAACACCGCGTTCCAGCCCGCATGGGGCCAATCCCCATCGGCCTGATAGATGCACTGGCCGTCCTCCCAGATCTCCAGCCACTGTCCGGTGCCCCAGGGGGCGGGCACAGACAGCCAGAGATCCTCCGGGACGCCGTTGCGGTTCAGGTCCGGGTGCTGGGGGAAAATGGAGAGATCGGCGGTCGCGGCCCATTCAGCCTCAATCATCAGTCTGGACAGGACCTGGCCGGCGTGGAGCATCTCCTTCTCGGACAGCTCCAGGACCCCGTCCCCCACCTCGGAGGTGAAGGAGGTCTCTGAAACGGTCTGCTCTCCCCAGTCCGCCGTGAACTGGAGGTGATAGCCGTCGATGCTTCCGCTCTCCAGCCGGTCGTCGCCGACACTGATGGACACTGAGACGGCCCCGCCGGGCTCGTCCTGCCACTGGGCGCTGCCATCCGCCGCCCTGCCCGCCAGGCTGGGGCAGCAGAAGGCCGGGTCGCCGACAAAATAGAGGGTATTCCCGGAAGACCTGGGGTCGTATACGGAGGAGCGGTTCCACGTTGCGTGAGCGCCCTCCAGCCCCTCGATATCAATGCTGGGGCCCTTCCCGGTGTAAGTGGGTTCCAGCTCGGGCAGGTCATCCCAGTCCACCTGGGCCATGGATAGGTCGGGCGGGGCCAGATTTTCCCCGTCTGCCGAAATGTCGGGCCGGTCGGGCTCGACCTCCTTCACCTGGCAGGAGACCAGATTGCCGCAGAAGATGCACACGGAGAACATCAGGACCAGAAACAGCACCGGCGGGCGCTTTTTGGGCCCGGAGAAGATATTGCGAAGGCGGATTTCCGTCTCCCTGGCCGACCCGGACAGCTGGGTGGAGAAGGGGGTGCGGGGCATTTTTTCGTTCATCGGGAGCTCCTTTCTGCGGTCAGTTGAAGCAAGTCAGTTAAACATATCTATCATCTGGATCAACCAGACGACGTCGTTCTCGTCAAAGAAGAAGTACAGGTGCGGGCCGATGCCGCTTTCGTTGGAGCAGTACCACAGGTAATCGTCGGGGTAGGCCCACTGCCAGTTTTTCTCGTCGGAGAGCAGGCCGGGGTAGGCGGCCAGCACCTCCTCCCGGGTGGACCCCACCCGGATGCCTCTGGGGGTGTACATATCGGCGCGGCCCGTCTCCAGGCGATAGACAGACCAGCTGCCCGGCTCCGCGCTGTAATACCGATGAGCGGAGACCCCTCCTTCTTCACCGCCGCCGCCTATAGACCAGTTGTCCCAGTAGTCTCCGGGCTGGTAGATGGGCTCGCCGTCCTCGAAAGTCTCCACCTCCGCCTCAAACTCCTGGAACATGGACTCCACCCAGTTGCCCGGGCCGACGGGAGTGGTGAAGCCGTCCCGGTACAGGCAGACCTCCAGATCATCCAGCCCCCATACCGCCTGGCGGATGGCGTCTTCCGTGGACATGTCCTCCGTGTAGTATTGAGCGAGGGCCAGAACCTCAGCCGGAGAGCCGTCCTCGTCCATGCGGAAAACAAGATGGAAGGGGGAATACTGCTGCCATTCCAGCTCACCCATGCGCTGGCCGTATTCACTGCGCAGGACCTGATACAGCCCCAAACGTGTTCCGTCCAGGTCGGTTTCCCCAAGGAGGACAGCAGAATCCAGACGGATATCCCGCTCCTGGGGCTGTTCCGGAGTGTCCAGGTATGCGGGGGTGCCGTATTCCGTCCGGAGGTAGTCCAGAAGCAGCTCATTGAGCCGCTCGTCCCGGTCCGCGTCGGAGCGGTCTCCCTGGGAGGAGCCGGCCGGTTCGGAAATGTCCGCCGGTTCCGGTTCGGCCATCTGGCAGGATACGATATTGCCGCAGAAGATACACAAGGCAGCCACCAGGATCATCAGCGGGATGGGCGGGCGCTTCTTGGGCCCGGAGAAGATGTTGCGGATGCGTATTTCCGTCTCCCTGGCCGACCGGGACAGGTGGGTGGAGAGGGGCGTGCGGGGAACAGATTTATTCATGGTTAAAAGTCCTCCTTGCATGCGTCTTGCGCCGCGGCCAAGGTATCCCAGCTGCCTTCCAGGATAAGCCAGCCCCGGTTGTTGAAGCCGTATACGTTATAAACGAGGGTGTCGAAGTCCTCGGCGTAGCAGGTCTCAATGAGCTTCTGCCCCTGAGGGACGGTCTCAAGCTCCCCGGCCAGGGAGAAGCCGTATTCAAACTGCTCCTTCCCCTGGTTCCAGCGGAACCAGCGGCAGCCCTGGTTTTTGGTGCTGTCACAGAGGACGGCGAAGTCCTCCGCGCCGTCGAAGTTGACGTCCTGAATTTGGACTTGGGTTTTGAAGGTCGTATGCCCATCGGCGGAAAAGTATGGGTCCGGGAAGCGGTCGTCCGCCGGGATATCCTCCGGGGTGATGGTCTGGAGCAGCTTATTCGGGTTGAACATCATATCCCCGTCGAATACCTGAATCTGGTCGTAGATCAGGTGGGGACCGAACTGCTCATCGGTGACACGGCCCCGCAGCGCCAGGGTCAGCACCCGCCCGCCGGTGACGGTTATCGTCTCAGCGTCGGTAAAGTAGCCGTCCCCCACAAGGTCCCAGCCGGTCCCGTTCCAGCTCAGGGTGTAATACTCCGGGTTGTGCCACTTGTCCACCAGGACAGGGATACGGACATCGCAGAGGGGGGAGCCCTCCCGGGCTTCGTGGTATGTGCCCGTGATGGAGTTGTCCTCGCTACGGTAGCACTCGGTCAGCTCGCCGCCGTCCAGCTCTAGAATGTAAACATTGGTGGCGCCGTAGGTGCTGCCGAACACATCCAGCTCCAGGGTCATGGCGTCCCGGTCCGGGCTGGTGATATTTCCGGCGGAGAAGGAGTCGATACTCAGATAGTATTCCTCCTCCGTCCATTGACGCTCCACCGTTTCGCCCCGGCCCAGGACTGCGGTGACGGTGATCGTACTGCCGTTTCCATCCTGGGGATCGTAGCGGACGACAGCCGTGGCGGTATCCATCAGACCGTCCCCGTCCAGATCGACGATATTTTCCAGCGTTTCCGAGTATTCCCGGACTTCCGCCTCCGGCTTCTGCTCCGGGGGGGCGGGGAGGTCCTCCTGGGAGGAGCTGGCCGGCTCGGAGACGTCCGCCGGTTCGGCCATCTGGCAGGATACGATATTGCCGCAGAAGATACAGATGGAGAACATCAAAATCAAAAAGGGCAGAGGCGGGCGCTTCTTGGGCCCGGAGAAGATATTACGGATGCGTATTTCCGTCTCCCTGGCCGACCGGGACAGGTGAGTGGAGAGGGGCGTGCGTGGCATTTTATTCTTCATCCTGATTTCCTTCCTTTTCTCTGTTCTGCAATCTGGCCACGGCGGCCAGGATGGTCTGTCCGTAACCGGAGTAGTCCGACCGGGACAGCCGGCTCAGGGCGGCCTCGTCGCAGGCCAGCTCGGTGTCCCGCTCCACCAGGCGGAGCATATACCACGCCAGCGGGTTAAACCAGTACAGGGCGTTGACCCACATGGCCAGCAGCTTCAGCCAGATATCCCTGCGCCGGTAGTGGGTGAGCTCGTGGAGCAAGGAGAAGCCCAGCTCCTCCCCAGAGATATTCCCCTGGGGCAGGAGGATGGCGGGGCGGAAAATCCCGGCCAGCATGGGTACCTTCAGGCCCTGGCACACCAACAGCCGGGGCCGCCGGTCCAGACCCAGCTGGTCTCCCAGGCGGTTGAAGGCGGCTATAGCGTCCCTGTCGGTGACAGGGGCGGACCAGCGACGCAGGTAGGACAGGAACCGGAAATGGGCGATCCCATTCCAGACCAGCACCGCGCAGGCCCCCAGCAGCCACAGGCCCAGGACGAGCCGCACCGGGTCGAACTCCCGCTGGGTTGTCTGGGGGGTGGGAGTGCTTCCCGAGGGGGCGGGTTGGTTGGGCGTTCCCTGGGCCTCTCCCTGAGAAGCGGAGGTGTTTCCGGTCCCGGGCCCATTGGGGATGTTGGGAGTATTGGGGACAGTGGAGGGGCGGGTGACGGCGGGGGGATTGGGGACGTCCACCCGGATGGGGGCGCCGGTCTGGCCGTGGGGCAGCAGGGGGAGGGGAATGGCCAGCCGCAGGCACAGCAGCAGCCAGCCCCAGCACCGCCATTTGGCCCCGTACCGCCCCCGGGTGGAGCGGCCGGCGAAGGCCAGCAGCAGAATGGCGGCGGAGCCGCCCAGGGTCAGCGTCCCCAGGGTGAGCAAGATCAAATTCATCGGCCCTGCCCTCCGTTCAGCTGGTCCAGAAGGGCGCGCAGCTCCTCCAGCTCGTCCCGGCCCATCCCGTCCCGGGCCAGGGCGGCCACAAAGTTCCGGGGGGAGCCGTAGAGCCGCTCCAGCACCGCCCGGCTGTCGAAGGCCTGATACTCCTCGCAGTCCACCAGGGGGGTGTACAGGTTGCTCTTGCCCTCCCGGCGGACGGCCACAAAGCCCTTGTCCGCCAGGCGGGCCAGGTAGGTGTTGATGGTATTGGCGGCCCAGCCGAAGGGGGCGAGTCGCTCCTCTAAAAGAGCCCGGGGGGTGTCTGGACCGGTGGCCCACAGGGCTTTCATCACTTCAAGCTCGGTGTCGGGTAGGCGTTTCATAAGATCACATCCACTTCAATTGTAGTTGATAATCATACTACACTTGTAGTCGATAGAGGTCAAGTTACATTACAGTTACAAAAATCACAATTTTCCGACCTATCTTAAAAAATACTTCACGGAATTTTCATAGACATTTTCACCGGGACATGGTAAAATAACAGGAAGTATAAGGAAAAGTATACCTGCCCCTGTTTGAGCGACTGTCCAAAGGGGAAACATCACCCTGACGGACAAAACAGGGCGCGGGGGAAAGAGCGCCCACAGGCGCGTGGAGGTTTGATTGAAAAAAGAGGTATTAGGCGTCTACTTTGACGACCTCACCCGGGAGGAGGCCGCCCAGGCGGGGGCCGCCCTTCTGGCGGAGGACAAGTTCCACTATGTGGTCACACCCAATCCGGAGTTCATTCTGGCGGCGGAGAAGGACCAGGAGTTCCTCCAGGTGCTCAACGGGGCCGACCTGGTGCTGGCCGACGGCATCGGGGTGGTCTACTCGGCGAAGATACAGGGCACACCGCTGAAGGAGCGGGTCCCCGGCATTGAGTTTGCCGCCGACATGCTCACCTGCCTCGACGAGCGGGGTGGGCGGCTCTATCTGCTGGGAGCCAAGCCCGGCGTGGCCGAGGAGGCCGGCCGCCGCATCCTGGAGCGGCACCCCAATATCACCCTGTGCGGCACCCAGGACGGGTATTTCAAGGACGAGGAGGCGGCGCTGCTCAAGGTGGCCGCCGCCCGGCCCGATCTGCTCTTTGTCTGCCTGGGGGCTCCCAAGCAGGAGAAGTGGATGGCCAGGTGGGGCAAGCACACCGGCGCCCGGCTGGCCATCGGCCTGGGGGGAGCGCTGGACGTCTTTGCCGGCAAGGTGGAGCGGGCCCCCGAGTCCTGGCAGAAGCTGGGCCTGGAGTGGGCCTACCGGCTGAAAAAAGAGCCCCAGCGGGCGGGCCGTATGGCCAAGCTCCCCCTGGTGCTGGTGAAGGCCGCGGGAAAGCGGCTGAAAAAATAAGGAGGAAACGAGTATGGTATACATTCTGTTAGCCCCCGGCTTTGAGGAGGCGGAGGCCCTGGTCCCTGTGGACCTGCTCCGCCGGGCCAATATTGAGACGGCGACCGTATCCATCACCGGGGAGCCCGTCCCCGGCAGCCACAACGTCACCGTGACGGCGGACGTTACCTTGGAGGACGTGGACCTGTCCAAGGCGGACATGGTGGTCCTGCCCGGGGGCGGACCGGGCTACAAGAACCTGGGGGCCGACCCCCGGGTGGAGCGGCTGGTCAAGGAGGCCGCCGAAAAGGGCCTGTGGGTGGCCGCCATCTGCGCCGCTCCCACCCTGCTAGGCAAGTGGGGCCTGCTCACCGGGAAGGACGCCGTCTGCTACCCCGGCATGGAGGAGGGGCTCACCGGCGCCAAGGCCCAAATGGACCGGGGCTTTGTGGTGGACGGCAAGATCATCACCGGCCGGGCCGCCGGCTCCGCCTTCGACTTCGGGCTGGCCCTGGTGGAGGCCCTGGCCGGCAAGGCGGAGGCCGACAAGGTGCGCAATGGCATCTACTATTGACCTGGAGAAGAAGGAGCTGCGCCGCCGGGTACGGGAGGAGCTGTCCGCCCTGAGCCGGTCGGAGCTTGTCCGCAGTGACGACGCCCTCTTTGCCCGGTTTCTGGCCCTGCCCCAGGTGGAGGCGGCCAAAACCATCTTTGCCTTCTGGGGCATCCCCGGCAAGGAGCCGGACACCTCCCGGCTGATCGGAGAGCTGGTCAGAAGGGGCAAGACGGTGGGCCTGCCCCGGATGCTGCCTGAGCACCGGATGGAGGTGCGCCGCTTTGAGGCGGACAGGCCGCTGGTAAAGGTGTCCTTTGGCATCTCCGAGCCGGGGGAGGACTGCCCCCTGCTGGACCGGGAGAACATCGACCTGGTGCTTGTGCCCGCTGTGTGCTATGACCGGCGGGGCTATCGCCTGGGCTTCGGCGGCGGGTACTATGACCGCTGGCTGGAGGGCTTCTCCGGTGTGACGGTTGGCCTGTGCCGGGAGGCGGTCCTCCGGGAGACGGTGCCCACCGAGGCCCACGATGCCAAAGTGGATCTTTTGCTCACGGAGAGGGAGAGCCTGTCCCTGTGAGAAGCGGGAAAGAAGCGGGAGATTCCTCCCCCGCCCCTGACCCTGTGTAGCCTCAGCAGCCGCAGTCGTTGTCGCAGCCGCAGCCGCAGTCGTTGTTGTTACAGCCGCAGTTGTTGTTACAGCCGCAGTTGTTTCCACAGCCGCAGCCGTTGCCGCCCCAGCCAAACAGAATGATGATCAGAATGATGATCCACAGCGCGCTGTTGCCGCCCCAACCGTTGTTCCACATGATACTTCACCTCTCTTAAAATCGCGCCGGGACGCTGTCCCCGCGTTCTGTACCATTCTATGGCACCCTCTTGTCCCTGGTGACAGGAAAAATTTGTTAGGAGCTGACCCTATGCCTCAGGATTATTACGAGCCCAGAGAACGCCGGTCCTCCCACGGTGAGCGGGAGGCCCGTCCCCCTCGCCGGGAGGGACAGGAGCCCCCCCGGCGCTCCAGAAAAAAGAAACGGCGCTCCGCCGGACGTACCGCCGCCCTGGTCCTGCTGTACGTGACCGTGGTGATCGGCCTGTCCGTGCTGCTGGCCTGCGTGGGCTGGATCGCCGCGGGGGATGTGCTGGCGCTGAACAAGGATTATAAGGAGATTACCTTCACCATCACGCCGGAGGAGAAGTTTGACGATATAGCGGACCGGTTGAAGGACGAGGGGATGATTGAATACAAGTCTCTCTTCAATCTTTTCGCCTCCGTGACCCACAAGAAGGACAAGCTGTCCCCGGGCACCTATACCCTGAACACCGACATGGACTACCGGGCTCTGTTGGCCGGGATGCAGTCCAACTCGGCCAACCGCTCCCAGGTGAAGATCGCCATACCAGAGGGCTATAATATCGACCAGATATTCACGCTGCTCTCGGAGAAGGGGGTGGCCACGGTGGAGGAGCTGCGGGAGGCGGCGGCCGACCACGACTACGCCTTCTCCTTCCTCCAGGATATCCCCCTGGGGGACTACCGCCGGCTGGAGGGCTACCTGATGCCGGACACCTACACCTTCTACACCCCCCACGACCCGGTGTTGGCCCTGAATAAACTGCTGGTCTACTTCGACAGCCAGGTGGGCGACAGCCTCCGGGCCCAGGTGGAGCAGTCGGGCTACACCCTGCGGGAGATCCTCACCATCGCCTCCCTCATCGAGCGCGAGGCCACCAGCGAGGATCGGACGGAGGTCTCCGCCGTCATCCACAACCGTCTGAAAAACCAGGACGGCGGCACCCAGGGCTTCCTCCAGATCGACGCCACCCTGTTCTATATCAACGGCGGCAAGGAGCCCACCGCCGCCGACCGGGAGATCGACTCCCCCTATAACACCTACAAGTACAAGGGCCTGCCACCCGGACCTATCGCCAATCCGGGCATGGAGTCCATTGTGGCCGCCCTGAACCCCGCCGACAGCAATAACTACTACTACGCCCTGGGGGACGACGATGTCCACCACTTCTTCCGCACCTACGACCAGCTGCAGAAGTTTATCAACAGCCAGGAGCGGTATAAGTAAAAAATATCCACCGGCGCCGCCGGTGGATATTTTTAAGGAGAGATACAGCAATGAACAAGATCGAACTGCTTTCACCGGCGGGGGACATGGAGCGGCTGGAGATGGCGGTGGCCTACGGGGCAGATGCCGTCTATCTGGCGGGGAACACCTTCGGGATGCGCTCCTTCGCCGGCAATTTTTCCCCGGAGGAGCTGAAAGAGGCTGTGGCGCTGTGCCGAGCCCACGGGGTGCGCCTCCACGTCACCTGCAACACCATGCCCCGGAACGGGGAGGTGGCCCGCCTGCCGGAGTGGCTGGAGTACCTGGAGGAGCTTCGGGTGGACGCGGTGATTCTGGCCGATGTGGGGGTGCTGGCCCTGGCCAAAAAGTACGCCCCCCATGTCCAGCCCCACATCTCCACCCAGGCCAGCATCGTCAACTACCAGTCCGCCCGGGCCTGGCACGACCTGGGGGCCAGCCGAGTGATTCTGGCCCGGGAGCTGTCCCTGGAGGAGATCCGGGAGATTCGGGCCAAGACGCCCCCCGAGCTGGAGATCGAGGTGTTCGCCCACGGGGCCATGTGCGTCAGCTACTCCGGGCGGTGCCTGCTGTCCAACTACATGACCGGCCGGGACTCCAACCGGGGGGCCTGTGCTCAGCCCTGCCGCTACCAGTACGCCCTGATGGAGGAGAAGCGACCCGGGGAATATTTCCCCGTCTACGAGGAGAACGGGGAGACCTACATCATGAACTCCCGGGACATGTGTATGATCGACCACGTCCACGACCTGATGGAAGCGGGGGTGGACTCGGTCAAGCTGGAGGGGCGGGCCAAGTCGGCCTACTACGCTGCCATCGTCACCGGGGCCTACCGCCACGCCATCGACGCGGCGGCGGCCGGGGTCCTCCTGGACCCGGTGTGGCGGGACGAGGTGGAGCACATCAGCCACCGGCACTACTCCACCGGCTTCTTCTACGGCCAGCCGGGGCAGTTTACGGAGGATGCCCGGTATGTCCGGGACTGGCAGATTGTGGCCAAGGTCCAGTCCTGTGACGGGGAGGGGAATGCTGTCCTCACGCTGAACAACAAGTTTGCTGTGGGGGATGAGCTGGAGCTGGTGGGCCCCGACGTCCGGCCCCGGGCTCTCACGGTGGACGCCCTCTGGGACGGGGACGGCGCCCATCTGGAGGAGGTCCGCCACCCCCAGATGGTGTTCCGGATGAAGCTTCCGAGCTCCGTCCCGCCCCTGTCACTGCTGCGGCGGAAGGCTGACCTGTCGCCGTGACGGTTGGGGCTCTGCCCCAAACCCCGCGCCTTGTCGGCGGGGCGTTCCTTTCTTGAAAGAAAGGAACCGAAAGAACTTTCGCGCAAAACTTCGTTTTGCTTCCAGGAGGGGAAAATATGGTGCCGAGCTATAATCAGATGGGCGACTGGCTGGAGGAAATCGCCCAGGAGTTTCCCGAGGCCTTCTTTGAGGACCTGGACGGGGGCATTCAGCTGGAGGAGGAGGCCCTCCCCGACCCGGACTTCCCCCCGGGAGAGATGTACATCATGGGGGAGTACGTCCACGATAACCTGGGCCGGTATATTCTGCTGTACTACGGCTCCTTCGCCGCCCTTCTGGAGGAGGAGGACGAGGAGGGCTGGAAGGATGAGATATTTGCCACTGTGGCCCATGAGTTTACCCACCACCTGGAGGAGACTGCCGGCCTTCACGCCCTGGACGACAAGGACCTGGAATTTCTCCGGGAGGCGCTGGCGGAGTACGGAGAGGAGGATTTCTAATGCTGTGTCCATGGTGTGATCAGGAGATGAAGGAGGGCTTCCTTCAAAGCTCCAGAGGAGTGATTTTTTCTGAGGAGGTCAAAGAGGGGTTCGTTTTGGCTCTGAGGGAGGGGGACGTCAAACTGACAAAGCACCTCTGGAGCACGCCGCGGGCGCCGGCGTGGCACTGCGCCGGGTGCAGGCGGGTCGTGGTGGAGTATGAGGACGGGTAAATTTGAAGCCGCCGAAGGCGGCTCCCAAATGGGAGCCCAGCGAAGCGGGTCCCATTTGGAAAGGACGAGCAACGAAGCGGAGCGGATACCCGGCGAGAGCCGGGTGGAGCGGAGCGGAGTTTGTGAGGACGTGGTCGGACGATTCGCCCCCAGCCCCAGCGGGCGGATGCACCTGGGCAATCTGTGGTCCTGCCTGCTGGCCTGGCTGGCCGCCCGTAGCGCCGGCGGCGGGATGGTGCTCCGGCTGGAGGACCTGGACCCGGACCGGTGCCGGCAGGAGTACTGCGACCAGGTGATGCGGGACCTGGAGTGGCTGGGCCTGGACTGGGACAATGAACCGGTGTACCAGTCCAAGCGGACGGAGCTCTACGCCGCGGCCTTCCGGGAGCTGGAGCGGCAGGGGCTGATCTACCCCTGCTTCTGCACACGGGCGGAGCGGCTGGCCGCCTCCGCCCCCCACCGTTCCGACGGCGCGTCCGTCTACGACGGCCGCTGCGGCCGGCTGACAGCGGAGGAGCGGGAGGAACTGTCCAAGACCCGGCGTCCCGCCTGGCGGGTGCGGATTCCGGAGGAGACGATCACATTTTGTGATCTGTTGCAGGGAAATTACACGGAGGAATTAAAGCGAGACTGCGGCGACTTCATCCTCCGCCGGTCCGACGGGGTGTACGCCTACCAGCTGGCCGTGGTGGTGGACGACGCCGCCATGGGGGTCACCCAGGTGGTGCGGGGGAGTGACCTGCTGTCCTCCGCCCCCCGGCAGCTCTGGCTTCAGGACCGTCTGGGACTGCCCCACCCGGAGTACGGACATCTGCCCCTGCTCCTGGCCCCCGACGGCCGCCGACTGGCCAAGCGGGACCGGGACCTGGAGCTGGGCCGGCTTCAGGAAGAATTTACCGCTCCCGAGCTTGTGGGGAAGCTGGCCTGTGCCGCCGGGCTCATCGACCGCCCCGAGGCCGTCACGCCCAGGGAACTGCTCCCTCTCTTCTCCTGGGAAAGGCTGCCCAAAAAAGATATGATACTATAGCACAGCGCCCCGCATAAGCGGGGCGCTGTTGGTTTTTAATACCGCCGTACCACGGCCACCACCTTGCCGATGATCTCGGCGTAGGTGCCATCGATGGGCTGATACTCCGGGTTTTCGGGCATGAGCCAGACCTGGCCGTCCTTATAGCGGTAGGTCTTGACGGTGGCCTCGTCCTCGAAGAGGGCCACCACAATCTCGCCGTTGCGGGCGGCCTGCTGGCGGTGGACCACCACCAGATCACCGGGCAGGATGCCGGCGCCCAGCATGGACTCCCCCCGGACGGTGAGGGCGAAGTGTTCGCCGGACAGGCCCTGGGTGTCGAAGGTGAGGTAGTCCTCGATGCACTCCTGGGCTAAGATAGGGGAGCCGGCGGCCACATTGCCCACGATGGGAATTTGGTTGGCGTGGGGGTCGGTCTCCTCGGCCACCGGGCCCAGAGGGACGCCGGGCAGAGAGATGGCCCTGGTCTTGCCCTCGGCCTTGACGATGACCCCCGCCTCCTCCAGGCCCTTCATATGGAAGTGGACGGTGGAGGGGGACTTCAGGCCCACCGCGGCGCCGATCTCCCGGACGGAGGGGGGATAGCCGTGTTCGTTGGTGAAGGAGAGGATGTAGTCGTAGATCTCCTGCTGTTTCCGGGTCAGCTTGGCCATAAGAAGAACTCCTTTCGGCGGGGCGGCGGGTATACCATTCGATGGTGAAATTATAGCACAGATTTTTCAGGCTGTCAAACAAATGTTTCACTAAAATCTGAAAAAACCGGGACGCCCGGAGGGGGCATCCCGGCCTGTCAATCCAGCAGCGTGGTCCAGCGGTCGGCGTGGTAGGCGTCGAAGCACATGCCAATCTGCTCTGCCGTGGTCTTTTCCGTAGCCAGCTCAGGCAGGCCGTCCAGAGGGAACCAGCCGCTGTCCAGCGTCTCCAGGTTGGGCTGGAAGGAGCCGCCCAGCAGGGAGCAAAGCACGAACACCTTGCAGATGCCGTAGACAGAGGGGGGCGCGTTGTGCCGGTTCCGGTCCTGGAGGGCGATGACCAGCTCGGCAGTGACATCCAGCCCCGCCTCCTCCTTGACCTCCTTGACGGCATTTTCCCCCACCGACACGTTCACGTCCACCCACCCCCCGGGGAGGGACCAGCGGCCGTCGCTCTCCTGGACCAGGAGGATGCGCTCCCCCTGGAAGATGGCGGCCCGGGTGTCCAGCTTGGGAGTCTGGTAGCCGGTCTCATTACAGAACAGGTCCTTCACCTTTTCCGTGGGTAGATCGGTCTGCTGGGCCAGCATTTCAGCGGTGATCTCCCGGATACGCTGGTAGCGCTCCAGGTCGTATTTGTCGCGGCCGTACTCCAGCCCGGCCTGGGCCAGGGCCTGGAGCTCCACGACCCACTCCAGCCACTGAGCTCTGTGTTCCATAAAATCCTCCTTACAGCGGCGGCATCTCGGGCAGCGTCCCCTGGGAGGTCACCAGCCGAGCGTCATAGAACCCGGCTCTGGCCACCGAGCGGTAGGGGATGAGCCACAGGGACACCGGCACCGTGACCAGGGAGCTGAGAATGACCACCGGCATGGAGTAGATCACGTCCATACAGGCGTTGGCCCAAGCCATGGTGCCAATAGCGGTGGAGGCCAGCAGTCCGGCCTGCTGGAGATAAAAGAGGGTCACTCCGGCGGATAGCACAAAATTGATGAGCTCCCAGCCGATGAAGGAGAACTCCAGCTTGAACAGCTCCCATTTCCAGCCCCGCATCAGGGCGACGCTGCGGTAGATGGGGAGGGAGGCACCGTCGTCCGGCCGGTCGGCCAGCAGATAGGGGGCCAGGGCGTACCGCAGGGAGACGGTGATGAGGACGGCGACGAGGGCGGCCACGAACAGCAGCCAGCCCAGAAGCAGGCTCCCCTCACTGGAAACGGTGAAGAGCAGGATGAAAAAGGGAACGGACAGCCCCATCGCGGCCAGGAAGTACCACCCCATGGTGCGCACAAAGACGCCCAGCTCCATGAGCAGCACCCGCCCCGCCACCGAGAAGCCCTGTATCAGAGAGTTGATCCCCGGGTCCAGCTGGCGGTAGGTCCACAGGGCCCACAGACACAGACCAAACTGGACCACGGTGGAGTACAGGGTCAGCAGCAGGTTAAAGAAGATCATCGAGGTCTGGGTGTGGGGGATGGGGACAAAGCTAAACAGCCAGGACACCCCGGTGGTCAGAGCAATGTAGGCCAGGGCCACCACCCAGAATTTGGGGTCGGTGAGGGCCATGCGTTCCCGGGCCTGCCGTTTGAGTTCTCTGCGGTCGATTTCCATGAGGTGATTCTCCAATCGGTGTGTGATATTCGCCGCTTCTTGTCACGCCTCGGTCCCCTCGCGGCCGGGTCGCTTCCCCTCCGTCTCGGAACACAAACAGCCCCGCTGCGCGGCGCTTGGTTTGCATTCCTTGCTCCGGTCCAAGCTCCCCATCTCCGGCCCAAGAGCCGCCGCTTCGCGGCGGTTGGCCTCCGAAACGCCCTCCTGCGGGCGGGTGTGCTCGGGGATTCGGCGCTTCTGTTATTCCCACTTTTCCATAATCTGCTTGAGCTGGTCGGCCAGCTTGGCCAGGTCCTTGTTGGAGCGGCCCCGGCTGCGGCTGACCAGGTCGGCCAGATCCTTGGACACGTCCTGGAGGCGCAGGTAGGCGGCGGAGGGGGCGGCAGCGGAGCCGGCGGTCTTCTTGACCTCCAGCACCACGCCCTTGGCCAGCATACAGTTGGTGGACAGATCGTAGACCTCCTCATAGAGGGGGGCATGGGCGGGGATGCCCCGCTGGTTCAGGTCGCCGGCAAACAGCTCGGTGACCTCGTTGTCCCCGTGGACCACAAAGACCTGCTGGGGCCGGGGGGAGAAGTGCTCGATCCACTCCAGCAGGTGGTCCCGGTCGGCGTGGGAGCTGAGGCCCTTAAAGTTGACGATTCTGGCCCGCACGGAGATGTCCTCGCCGAAGAGCTTCACCGACCGGGCCCCGTCCAGCAGGCGGCGGCCCAGGGTGCCCGCCCCCTGGTAGCCCACAAAGACCACGGCGCACTCGGGACGCCAGAGGTTGTGCTTCAGGTGGTGGCGGATGCGGCCGGCGTCGCACATGCCGGAGGCGGAAATGATGATCTTGGGAGTCTTGTCGTCGTTGAGGGCCCGGGACTCCTCGGTGGACTGGGTGAGGGTGAGGCCGGGGAAGGTGAACAGGTTCTCGCCCCCCTGGATGACGGCGATGGCGTCGTCGTCCAGGTAGCCCTTCAGGTTGCCCGAGTAGATCTTGGTGGCCTCGGTGGCCAGGGGGGAGTCCACGTAGACCTTGAAGGAGGGCAGGGACTTCACCAGCCCGTCCCGCTTGATCTCCCGCAGATAGTACAGCAGCTCCTGGGTGCGCCCCACGGCGAAGGAGGGGATGATGATGTTGCCCCCCTTGGAGAACACCTCGTCAATGAGCTCGGCCAGCGCTCCGGCGTAACTCTCCGGGGGCTCGTGGTTCCGGTCGCCGTAGGTGGATTCCATGACCACATAGTCGGCGCCATCCACAAAGGAGGGGTCCCGGATAATGGGCTGGGCCTCATTGCCCAGGTCGCCGGAGAAGACGATCTTCTTAGTGACGCCGTTCTCGGTGGCCCAGATCTCCAAAATGGAGGAGCCAAGCAGGTGGCCCGCATCGGTGAAGCGGACCTTGACTCCCTCGCACAGGTCAAAGAGCCAGCCGTACTCCACCGACTCCAGCATGTGGATGGCCTCCTCGGCGTCCATCAGGGTGTACAGGGGCTCCACCGGGGGCAGACCGGCCCGCTTGCCCTTCTGGTTGTGCCACTGGGCGTCCCCCTCCTGGATGTGGGCGGAGTCCCGGAGCATGACGGACATGAGCTGGGCGGTCAGGCCGGTGGTGAGGATGCGGCCGTTGAAGCCCTCCTTCACCAGCAGGGGCAGCCGGCCGGAGTGGTCAATGTGGGCGTGGGTGATGAGCACATAGTCGATGTAGTTGGGGGCGAAATCCAGCTTGTTGTCATCGTGTTCGTCCTGGCCCTGCTGCAGGCCGCAGTCGATGAGGATCTTCTTGCCGTTGACCTCCAGACAGTGGCAGCTGCCGGTGACCGCGTGGGCGGCGCCGAAAAATGTCAGTTTCATGGGACAGCCTCCTTTGTGTACAATACAGGTACTTGTCCTTATTGTACACCAGTTTCGGGGAAAAAGCTATACCTGTTTGTGAATATTGTGTAAAATGGGGCGCTTAAATCAGCTCGAAATGCTTCAGGGCGGTGAGGATACCGTCCTCATCCACCGAATCGGTGACGTAGTCGGCCTGTTTTTTCACAAATTCATCGGCGTTGCCCATAGCCACCCCGATGTGGGCGTGGCGGATCATAGGCAGGTCGTTCTCCCCGTCACCGAAGGCCATGGTCTCCGACAGGTCAAAGCCAAAGTGGTCGATCACAGCGTCGATCCCCCGGTCCTTGCCGCCACCAGGGGCGATTACGTCCACAAAGGCGGGGTGCCAGCGCATGACCTCCAGGCCGGGGAAAAAGGCGTCCCCGGCGGCCAGCTCCTCCTCCTTGGTAAAGAAGGCGGTCATCTGATAGATCTCCTGCTCCAGCACCCGCCGGGACGGGACGGGATCGGGCAGGGACAGGTTCAGCTGGCTGGGGAAAATCTCGGTGCGGGGGTCCTGGTTGACCAGCAGGGTGCCCTGTTCCCCCAAAAAGAGGCAGGGGGCCTTGGTGGCCTCCAGCAGCGACACCTGCCGCTCTACCACCGGCCGGGGGATGGGGTTGCTCCGCAGCACCTGGTCTCCGGCGAAGCAGAACTGGCCGTTGACGGTGATGAAGCCGTCAAAGGGGAAGACGTCGGCGGCCAGGCCGATGGACTGTCGGTGGCGGCCGGTGGCGATGAACAGCTTGACGCCCCTTGCCTGGAGCTGGTGCAGTCCGTCCAGCACCCCTGGGGAGACGCGGTGAGTTTGGAAGCTGACCAGCGTCCCGTCAATATCGAAAAAGACAGCCTTAATCATATATGTTTCCTCCTGACTGGGATTTTCACCACTATTCTACCGCAAAAAGGTCCGGGTTTCCATGTGCGATTTGGACGATTTTGGCATAAAGCCCCCTGGGCAATCCATAGGATAGAGAGAAAGGGGGAATTTTTATGGCATTTGTGGACGACCGGGCCCGTCCTGAACTGAGCCACCACATCATCCTGGAGGAGCGGGAGCAGCTGGTCATCTCCGGCGTGGAGGAGGTGGAGAGCTTTGACGAGAGCGCCATCTACCTCACCACCGCCCAGGGGCCGCTGGAGATCCAGGGGGAGGGGCTGCACATCGAGAAGCTGTCCCTGGACGGGGGTGACCTGAAGGTGGAGGGCCGGGTAAACGCCCTGCTCTACGGGGAGGAACACCGCTCCCGGGGCGGCCTGTTCTCCCGGCTGCTGGGCGGATGACGGTGGATGTGGCCCAGCAGGGCCGGGCGCTGTGTCAGGCCCTGCTGCTGGGGGGCGCCATGGGGGTAATGTATGACCTGTTCCGCATCCTGCGGGTGCGGGTACGCCTGCCCCTGCTGGGTCCGCTGCTAGACCTGCTGTTCTGGCTGGGGGCCACGGCGGCCCTGTTTGCCTGGTCCCAGGGCGCCTGGGGCGGCCCGGTCCGGCTGTATGGGGCGGTGTTCTGTCTGGTCGGAGGAGCCCTCTATTTCTGGGCAATCAGCCCCTGGCTGCTGCGGCTGGGCTACCTGGGGGCCGATCTGGCGGCCGCTTTTTTGGGTATTTTGACCTTTCCGCTGGGGCTGGTCCGGGGGGTTATGAAAAAAATCAGAAAAATTATAAAAAACATCTTCCTTTCCGGGGCGAAATGGTATAGAATGAAGGACACAGCCGGGCAGCTGGACGCCGCGGCCCGGCGGCGTACCCTTCGGGAGAGAGGAGAGAGCGGTTATGACCTTCAAAAGAGCCGGATTTTTGACCAAGATCGTGGTCCTGGTCCTGCTGATCTACATGGCGCTCTCTTTGATCGACATCAGAGGGAAAATTCAGGGCGTCCAGACCCAGCGGGACGATCTGTCCCGGCAGGTGACCGATCAGCGGCTGGAAAACCAAAAGCTGGCCGACGCCATCGCAAACAGCGACGACCCTGAGATGCAGGAGCAGGTAGCCCGGGACAGGGGCTATGTGGAGAAGGACGAGACGCTGTTTATCGACGTGGCCAATTGAGCGGCAGACTGCCAGTGTGTTGTGTGTAAAAGGTTCTAATTTTACAAGGGAGGATTTGGCGCGTCAATGGAGTTAGGTGTAGGGGCCATCGTAGATGGCAAAGTGACGGGAATCACAAAATTTGGGGCCTTCGTGGCCCTGCCTGAGGGGAAGTCCGGGCTGGTCCATATCTCGGAGATCGCTTATTCCTATGTAAATGAGGTGAGCGACCACCTCCATGAGGGGCAGGAGGTCAAGGTAAAGATCATCGGCATCGACCAGGCCAAGCGGATCAATCTGTCCATCAAGCAGGTGGAGCCCCCGCCTCAGCGCGCCCCCAGACAGGGGAGCGCCCCCCGTCCGGGAGCCGGAGGACGGCCTCCCCGTCAGAGCGGCGGCGGCCAGCGGCCCATGGGCTTTGTCCACCAGCCCCCCAAGGAGCCCACCGACTTCGAGGACCGGCTCAAGCAGTTCATGCAGTCCTCTGACAGCAAGCTGTCCGAGCTGCGGTACATTGAGAAGAAGGGCGGAAACCGCCGGGGCGGCGGCGGACGCCGGTAAGCCTGCATATTGAGGGGGCCGTCTGCCGACGGCCCCTTTTTCATAAAAAAGGCGCCCTCTGCTCTGGAGGGCGCCCACATGCGGGGAGATAGCATATTGGTTGAGCTGGGACAAGCTTACCATAATTTCCCAAATAAGTCAATGGGAACCTTTGTCGGATTTTGTCAGCGGAGGAAACTTCATGCTTATTATCAATGGAATCATTCACACCATGGACGGACCTGTCATGGAAAACGGCTATGTGGCCGTTAAGGGGAGAAAGATTGCCGGAGTGGGCCCCATGTCTGAGTGCCCCGCCCGGTGGGAGGGGGAGACCTTCGACGCCCAGGGGGGGCACGTCTGCCCCGGCTTCATCGACGCCCACTGCCACCTGGGGATGTTCGGGGACTCTCTGGGCTTTGAGAGCGAGGACGGCAACGAGGAGACCGACCCCTGTACCCCCCAGCTCCGGGCCATCGACGGGGTGAACCCCCTGGACCGGTGCTTCTCCGAGGCCCGGGCCGCCGGGGTGACCACCGTCCTCACCGGGCCGGGGTCGGCCAACCCGGTTTCGGGGCAGTTCGCCGCCCTCAAGACCAGCGGCCGCTGGGTGGACGCCATGATTGTAAAGGCCCCGATATCCATGAAGCTGGCCCTGGGGGAGAACCCCAAGCAGGTGTACCACGACCGGGACGAGACCCCGGTGACCCGTATGGCCACCGCCGCCATCATCCGGGAGAACCTGCGCAAGGCGGTGGAGTACGGGGAGAAGCTGGACAAGGCGATCACTGACGAGGACACCGACCCACCTGACTACGACGCCAAGCTGGAGGCCCTCCTGCCCGTGGTCCGGGGGGAGCTGCCCGTCCACATCCACGCCCACCGGGCGGACGACATCGCCACGGGTATTCGGATCGCCAAAGAATTTAAGCTGAACTGTGTGATTGTCCACGGCACAGAGGGCCACCTCATCCCCGAGCTGCTGGCCGGGGAGCACGTTCCGGTCATCACCGGCCCCGCCCTGGGGGACCGCTCCAAGCCGGAGCTGGCCAACATGACCCTGGAAAATCCGCTGATCCTCCGAAACGCGGGGGTGGAGGTGGCCATCTGCACCGACCACCCGGAGGTGCCCATCCAGTACCTACCCCTGTGTGCCGCCCTGGCGGTCAGGGGGGGGATGGACCCGGAGGAGGCCCTGGCCGCCATCACCGTCAACGCCGCCAGGATTGCCGGACTGGACGGCGCCCTGGGCTCTCTCACCCCAGGCAAGGAGGCGGACGTGGTCGTCACCGACCGCCACCCCCTGGAGCTGCTGGGCAGCGTCCGGGCCGTTCTCATGGGCGGCCGGCGAATAGTTTAGAAATATTTAACAAAAACCTCTGGCTTTTTTCGTTCTATGTGGTATAATAAGGATAACCGGGGACCGTCCCCGATCTATACCAGCCCTCTGGGCGAAAGGAGCGACTGCGATGAAATTCGTATTTACGGACAAAAAGGTGACCCTGCCCGACTCCGTGCACAAGTACGCGGAGAAAAAGGTGGGAAAGCTGGACCGTTTCTTTAAGGAGGACGCCACCGCCGCCATCACGTTCAGCGTGGAGAAGGAGCGGAACAACAAGGTGGAGATCACCATCCGCTCCAGCGGCACCATCTTCCGGGTGTCGGAGAGCACCTCCGACATGCACGCCTCCATCGACGCCGCCGTCACCACCCTGGAGCGCCAGATCAGAAAAAACAAGACCCGCCTGGAGAAGCGCCTGCGCCAGGGCGCCTTCGAGCGGGCGGTGGACGCCGAGGTGTCCACCTTCGCCCCCGACGAGCCGGAGGAGGGCGAGTACCGCATCGTGCGCAGCAAGACCTTCCCCATCAAGCCCATGACCCGGGACGAGGCCATCCTCCAGATGAACCTGGTGGGCCACAGCTTCTTCGCCTTCCGGGATGAGGAGGCGGACGGGTCCTTCGCGGTGGTCTACCGCCGCAACGACGGGGACTACGGCCTGATCGAGGACGAACAGTAACACAGAGGGCCGGGCGAAAGCCCGGCCCTTAACAGAAGGGGAGATGGACCATGAGCCGTGATCGGGTGCTGGCCCTGCTGCGGGAGCGGCCGGGGGAATATCTGTCCGGGGAGGCCATGAGCCGCACCCTGGGCATCAGCCGGGCGGGCGTGTGGAAGGCCATTGAGGGCCTGCGCCAGGAGGGCTATGTGGTGGCCTCCGCCCCCAACCGGGGCTACCGGCTGGAGAACTCCCCCGACCGGCTGCGGGTAGGGGAGCTGTTCGGCCTGCTGTCCGACGCAAGAATCGGCTCTGAGCTGGTGTGTCTGGATGTGATAGACTCCACCAACACCGAGTGTAAGCGCCGGGCCATGACCGGAGCCCCGGAGGGGCTGGTGGTCACCGCCGAGGAGCAGACCGGCGGCCGGGGCCGGCGGGGGAGGGGCTTCCAGTCCCCCAGGGGGAAGGGGCTCTACCTGTCCGCCCTGTTCCGCCCCGATATGGAGCCGGGGCGGGTGTCCGACTTCACCGCCTGGGTGGCGGTGGCGGTGTGCGACGGCATCGAGGCCTGCTGCGGGGTCCGGCCCCAGATCAAGTGGACCAATGATATTATTCTAAACGGCAAAAAGCTGGTGGGCATCCTCACCGAGCTGAGCCTAGTCAGCGAGACCAACACCCTGGACTACCTGGTCACCGGCATCGGCGTCAATGTGAACCAGGAGCCGGAGGACTTCTCCCAGGAGGTCCGGGAGATGGCCACCTCCCTGTCCCAGGCCCTGGGCCACCCGGTGCGCCGGGCCGACCTGGCCGCTCAGATCATCCTGGCCCTGGACCGGATGTACGCCGGCTACCCGGAGGACCGGGCGGAGTACCTGAAAAAATACCGGGCCGACTGTATCACTACCGGTCGCCAGGTTCAGCTCATCACCCCCACCGCCCGCCGCCAGGCCTTCGCCCTGGAGATCGACGACGACTTCAACCTGGTGGTGGAGCACTACAACGGCAAGCGGGAGACCATCTCCGCCGGAGAGGTGTCCGTCCGGGGGATGTACGGATATGTGTAAGAAAAAGCCGCTCGTGAGAGCGGCTTTTTTCATGTCAGCTTACTTTCCAGCCAGGC
Organism: Bacillota bacterium; assembly: GCA_021770445.1. GTDB lineage: Bacteria > Bacillota > Clostridia > Oscillospirales > Oscillospiraceae > Lawsonibacter. Next base: position 45,877 of record JAETQY010000006.1, read on the forward strand.
CAGCAGGTCGTCGAAGACCTCCTGGCGGTTTGTCTCGTTGAACATCTCGTGGCGGCCGCCGGGGTAGAGGCGTACCGTCACGTCCTTGCACCCGGCGGAGCGGAACATCCCCTCCACCTTGCGCACCCCCTTGCCCATAGTGCCCACCGGGTCCCGGTCGCCGGAGAGGAAATAGACGGGGGTGTCTTTATCCATTTTGGCCAGGTTAGCCGGGTCCGCGATGAACTGCAAACCGCCCATCATGTCCCGGAACATACCCACCGTGGGGATAAAGGTACACATCGGGTCGGCCAGATAGGCGTCCACCGCCGCCTCGTCCCGAGAGATCCAGTCGGAGGAGGTGCGGTTGGGCTTAAAAGCCTTATTGTAGGCCCCCAGAGACAGGTCGTTGACCGTTTTGCTCACGTAGTCCGGCCCCCTGGTTTTGCATAGGGCGGAGGACAGAGCCTTGCCGAAAGCCACGGCCGCCGCGGACTCCTGGCCGGTGCCCGACAGGACGGCGGCATTTACTGTGCCCGGCCAGCGGATGAGGTAGGTCCGGGTGAGGAAGGAGCCCATGGAGTGGCCCAGGATCACATAGGGCAGTTTGGGATGCTTTTCTCCCTCCAGCTCCCGCAGACGGTAGACGTCCCGGGACACCAGGTCCCAGCCGTTTTTGGGGCCGAAGTAGCCGAACTTGCCTCCGGCGGTCAGGCCGTGGCCCAGATGGTCCTCGCCACAGACCACGTATCCGTGGGCGGCCAGGAACCGGGCCACGGGGTCATACCGGCCGATGTGCTCTGCCACGCCGTGGACGAGCTGCACCACCCCCCGGGGGCTGCCCTCGGGGGTCCACTCCCGGGCGTGGACGGTGTGGACGCCGTCGCAGGAGGGGTAGGAGAGGTCGAAGGTCTGGATCATAACACGCCTCGTTTCTTCTGTAGGGGCGGCCGCCCTCGGCCGCCCGAATGTGGGGTACGGTGGGCCGGCGAGGGTGCCGGTCCCTACAAATTAAGGATAGTTTACTGCAAAAATCGGGCGCAGTCAACCCATCTGTTCCAAAATCGACCGGATGACCCCGGCGTGGTAGGCTCCCTCCTGGGCCAGCTCCTGGTAGAGGGCCCGCAGGCAGGGGTCGGCGGTGTCCTGGGCGGCCTGGTTGTTTTTCAGCTCCCACTGCTGCTCCCAGACGAACTGCTGCCGCAGGGCCAGGGGCAGGGAGGCGGGCAGGACGGGGGCGACGCACTGGGGCGTGTACCGTTTTCCGGTGATGAGGAAGTAGGCTGCGGACAGCCGACGGAAGGCGGACCGGTGGTCCTGGGCCAGGACGGACATGGCCTTGGCGGTGGGACCGTTGGAGCGGCGGGCCAGGGCGCGGCCGGCCATGGCCCCGGTCTTGGCCAGGGTCATCAGCTCCCTCAGCCGGTCTACATCCCCCTTTGCCGCCTCCCCCAGACAGGGCCGCGTCGGGCAGGAGGGGCAGCCGGGAACGGAGGGCCGGGAGGGGCAGCCGGGACAGTCGGGAACAGGGGGCAGCTCCTGAACGGGACAGTCAGGGACGGAGGGTAGCTCCTGAGCGGGACAGTCGGGGACCGGGGGTAGCTCCTGGACGGGACAGTCGGGGACGGGAGGCAACTCCTGGGCGGGACAGTCGGGGACTGGGGGCAGCTCCTGAGCGGGACACTCAGGGACCGGGGGCAGCTCCGGCTGGGTCGCAGGGGGGACGGTGGGCACGGCGGGGACGGCGTTGTCGGGGAGGGTGGTCTGCTCGGGCATGACCCGGTTCCAGACCCTCTGGAAGGTATTGGGATCAATGTCCTGCCCGGCCAGGGCGGGACGGTCAACTTTCAATTCCATGATGTAAGACTCCTTTGACAGAGAAAATGTGTAGGAGGGACCACTTCATTCTATGTTCCGGAAGGAAAACCGCAACCAGAGGGCAGCACGGCCGCAGCTCACCGGCAAATTCACCTTTTTTACGGCAAAAAAACGGAAAAAATTGAAGAATATGCCAATGATCCGGCCTTGACATTATGGCATGACCATGATACCATAATTGCAATTTCATAAGAGGATAGAGGCGCGGCGCTCATGCGTACCGCGGGACAAGGCCAGGCAGCCGTCCCACGGGAGAGGGTGCGCCGCCGAAGGAGGGACAGCTTGCCTGCGCTGTTTTTCCTGGGCTGTCGGGAGAAGATCCCGCGGACTGTCACGAAAGTGGAGCGCTATCCAGAGGTCCCCGGTCTAAGGCTGGGGGCGTCCGGTTTTGCCGTGGGGCGCGCTACCGCGCACCGCGGTTTTGTTTTGCGCGAAATGGGGGAGTGTGTGCCCCCAAATTGACACCCGCTCTATCCCGATTTCTCCCCCGGTGGGGAAGATGAGGATAGAGCGGGATTTTTTTAGGAGGGAATTTTTATGAGAACCAGAAGATCCTTCGGCTGGCGGGCTGTTATTCTTGCGATGCTGCTGCTGGCCATGGTGTGTACCGCCTTCGCTGCGGGGGAGGACCCCACCGAGCTCAGCGGCACCAAGTACATCGAGTGCCCCGACTGCGGCACCCTGGGCGTGGTGCTGTCCGAGGACGGCGAGGCCGTCCCCTGTGACACCTGCTCCGACAGTGGCTATGTGGGCTATATCAAGTCCCCCAGCAATTTCTTCAACACCCCCATGTCCCTGTTGCCCCCTGTGATTGCCATTGCCCTGGCCCTGATCACCAAGGAGGTCTACTCCTCCCTGTTCATCGGCATCCTGGTGGGCGGCCTGCTCTACTCCAACTTCTCCTTTGAGGGGACGGTGCTCCACGCCTTCAACGACGGCATCGTGGCCTCCCTGTCCGACAGCTACAACGTGGGCATCCTGGTCTTCCTGGTGATTCTGGGCATCATGGTGTGTCTGATGAACAAGGCGGGGGGCTCCGCCGCCTTTGGCCGCTGGGCGAAGAAGAACATCAAGTCCCGGGCCGGGGTCCAGCTGGCCACCATCGTGCTGGGCTGCCTCATTTTCATCGACGACTATTTCAACTGCCTCACCGTGGGTAGCGTCATGCGCCCTGTCACCGACAAGCAGAACGTGTCCCGGGCCAAGCTGGCCTACCTCATCGACGCCACCGCCGCCCCCATCTGCATCATCGCCCCCATCTCCTCCTGGGCGGCCGCCGTGGCCTCCTTCGCCGAGGACGGCCAGGGCCTGAATCTGTTCATCAAGGCCATCCCCTACAACTTCTACGCCCTGTTCACCATCGTGATGATGGTGGGCATGGTGCTGATGAACGTAGAGTTCGGCTCCATGGCCAAATTTGAGAAGAACGCCCGGGAGAACGGCGACCTGTTCTCCGGCTCCAACCCCTACGCCATGCTGGACGAGGATGTGGACGAGTCCAAGGGCAGCGTGCTGGACCTGGTGCTGCCCATTCTGGTGCTGGTGGTGGCCTGCGTCATCGGCATGATCTACTCCGGCGGCTTCTTCTCCGGCGAGAGCTTTGTGGACGCCTTCTCCAACTCCGACGCCTCGGTGGGCCTGATGCTGGGCTCCGCCTTTGGCCTGGTCTTTGCCTTCCTCTACTACTTCATCCGCAAGTCCATGTCCTTCAAGGAGATGATGGGCTGTATCCCCGAGGGCTTCAAGGCCATGGTGCCCGCCATCCTCATCCTCACCTTCGCCTGGTCTCTGAAGGGCATGACCGACTCCCTGGGCGCCAAGTATTTTGTTCGTGACTTCGTCCGCACCGCCTCCGGGCTCCAGGTGTTCCTGCCTGTGATCGTCTTTGTGGTGGGCTGCCTGCTGGCCTTCGCCACCGGCACCTCCTGGGGCACCTTCGGCATCCTCATCCCCATTGTCCAGAGCGTGTTTGATATGAGCAACCCCATGGCCATCATCTGTATCTCCGCCTGCATGGCCGGCGCCGTCTGCGGCGACCACTGCTCCCCCATCTCCGACACCACCATCATGGCCTCCGCCGGCGCCCAGTGCGACCACGTGAACCATGTGTCCACCCAGCTGCCCTACGCCATCTCCTGTGCGGTGGTGGCCGGGATCACCTACCTGATCGCCGGCATTCTGGTGACGGCGGGTGCACCTGGTATCATCTCTCTGCCCATCGGCCTGGTGCTGATGATCGGCTTCCTCTTCGTGATGAAGGGCCGTCAGCAGAACGCCTGAGCTGGTACACATCAAAAAGGCCGCCCCATTCGGGGCGGCCTTTTGCATCTATTCCGTGGGCTTAACGTATCCGAGCTTGACGTCCGGGTTTTTGGCGGCGATGTGGTCCAGACAGCGCTGGCCCGTCTCCTTGTCGATCACCTGGCCCCGGCGCTCCTGGCCGTCGGCGCAGGCCATCACCACAAAGAACTGGTCGAAGTTGGCGGTGGCACAGCACATCCGGGCCTTGACCTCCTCCTGGCGCAGCCAGGCCCTGACAATCTGGCCATAGGGGAGGTAGGAGGTCCCGGAAAATTTGCGGAAGTACAGGCACTGTTCCCCCAGATGTATCTTGCCCATATTTTTGGCCTGGGCGTAGTCCGGCTCCAGCAGCGCGGCGGACAGTGGGGAATCGGGAATTTCGGGCTTAAATTTCATACTGGTGGCCTCCTGAAAGGGTGGGCTCCGGGCCTTGCGGCCCCGGCAGAGCCATTATAGCCTATTTTTCCCGCCGCCGCAAGGTGCTCCCGGCGGGTTTTTCCGCGAAATCCGGTCTTTACCCGCCTTCCTGTTTGTGGTATACTAACTATAACTGAGCGAAAATTCCGCAAGGAGGAGCAGCTATGGACCTGACAGAAAAAACGGTAAGCAGCCAGACGATTTTTGAGGGGAAGATCATCAAGGTGACCCTGGACCAGGCCCGGCTCCCGGACGGCTCCTTGGCCTCCCGAGAGGTGGTGTACCACCCTGGCGGGGTGGCGGTGCTGGCCCTGGACGCTGACAATACGGTCTATCTGGTGAAGCAGTTCCGCTACCCCATCCAGCAGCTACTGCTGGAGCTGCCCGCCGGCAAGCTGGACCACGGGGCGGAGGAGGATATCCTTCTGGGGGCCAAGCGGGAGCTGAGCGAGGAGACCGGCCTGGAGGCGTCGGAGTGGACCTATCTGGGCTATTCTCTGGCCTCCCCCGGCTTCTGTGACGAGGCCCTGCACATGTATCTGGCCCGGGGCCTGACCCGGAGAAAGCAGCACCTGGACGAGGACGAGTTCCTGGACGTGGTAACCATGCCCTTCGACCAGCTGGTGGAGCAGGTGATGGACGGAACTATCACCGACGGCAAGACGGTGTCCACCACGCTGAAGGTGAAGGTCCTGCTGGGCCTGTGAGAGAATAGGAGGACTTATGGGAAAGACCATCCTGATCGTAGAGGATGAACAGAGCATTGTGGATATCCTGTCCTTCATTCTGGTGAAGGAGGGGTACGACACCCTGGAGGCGTTGGACGGCCCCACCGGGCTGCAGCTGGCTCTGGAGCAGAACCCGGACCTGGTGCTGCTGGATCTGATGCTGCCTGGCATGAGCGGCTTTGAGGTCTGCGAGAAGATCCGGGCGGCGGGCTCCACCACCCCCATTGTCATGCTCACCGCCCGGGAGGAGGAGGACGACAAGGTCCGGGGCCTGGAGCTGGGCGCGGACGACTATATCACCAAGCCCTTCAAGAACCGGGAGCTCATCGCCCGGGTGAAGGCCAACATCCGCCGGGTGTCCATGGTGGCTCCCCCGCCGCCAGCGGCGGCCCCGGTGGCTGAGCTGCCCCTGGGGGAACGGATGCACATTGACGAGGACCGGGCCGCTATCTTCAAGGACGGCGTCGCCCTGGACCTGACCCAGCGGGAGTACGACCTGATCCGCTTCCTGGCCGCCCGGCCGGGGAAGGTGTTCTCCCGGGAGGCCCTGATGGAGCACGTGTGGAACTATGAGGGCTATGTGGGCGACGTGCGGGCTGTGGACGTGGCCGTCCGCCGCCTGCGTGAGAAGATCGAGGACGACCCCGGCTCCCCCGTGTTCATCAAGACCAAGCGGGGCATGGGGTACTACTTCGGGGAGTAAAGCCCCAATGCCCGGGCCAGCTCTCCTCGCAGGCCCAGCCCCAGAGAGTAGTAGGCCCGGACCTCATAATTGGTGTAACGCATGAATTGACAGTAAAGCTGGTCGTGCAGCTCAGACCCGATGATGTTCCGGACCTGGCGGGAAATGTCGCTGTACTGCTGTTCCGCCTCAGAGAAGCCGGGAAGAGAGGCGCACAGCCGGGCCGCCGCCTCGTCAATTTCTTCGTTTTGCCACAACAGTTCAGAAAGCAGGTCTTGCATTTTCATCACTCCTTATGTATGCTTTAAGCATGTCTTATTATATACATGCGTAAAGCATGTGTCAAGCCTTTTGGAGGAAATTATGGCGAAATTTTGTGAACGCCTGAAAATGCTGCGCAATGAGCGCGGCTTAAAGCAGCGGGAAATGGCTGAACAGCTTGGGCTTGCCATGAGTTCCTATCAGTGCTACGAATACGCGACCCGGTATCCGGAATTCCCCGGCCTGATTGCCATAGCTGACTTTTTCGATGTCAGTCTGGACTATCTGGTGGGGCGTTCTGATGTGCGGGAGCGGCAATAACCCCCGTCCCGCCCGCAGGCGGAAAAGGCTTCCCCTTTAGGGGAAGCTGGCACGGCGAAGCCGTGACTGATGAGGAAAAAAACGACCTCATCCGCCCCAGTGTGCGCACTGGGGCACCTTCCCCTAAAGGGGAAGGCTTTGGCGCGCCAACGAAAGAGAGAGGAGGGAATCCCCATGCTGCGCAGCTTACACATGAAGCTAGTGATGATCCTGGTGCTGCTGATTCTGTCGCTGATGATGGTGGTGGGGGCCTTCCTCATCAACTCGGTGACCGCCTTCTATCTGGAGGACTTCTACAGCCAGATGGCCGACGTGTTCCAGGACCCCCTGCTCCACCACGACCTGACCACCCCCTCCGACGAGGAGGAGAACGGGGCGGAGCAGCTCTCCCGGGTGCTGGAGGCCTACGCCGGCGAGCTGGGGGTGGACAACCGCAACCGGAAGCTGTACATCCTGGACGGCAGCGGCGTACCCCTGGTCTCCCCTGACGGGGAGGAGGGGCGGCTGGAGTACACGGAAAATCTGGTGTTCGCCCTGAACACCGGCCTGGAGACCAACCAGGCCGGGGACGCAAGCAACCTCTCCCTGGACTATATGGACGTGGCCATCCCCATCCACCGGGGCGGGGAGAGCTATGTCATCTACATTTTGGACAACAAGGCCACCTCCAACGACCTCACCGACCAGATGCTGGTGCTCATCATCGAGGCCCTGGGTTTCGGCCTGGTCATCTCCATCCTGCTGTCCTTCCTGCTGTCCAAGACCATGGTGACCCCCATTCAGCGGTTGACTGAGGGGGCCATGCGGGTGGCGGAGGGGGACTTCTCCCGAAAGATCGACGTGCTGTCTCAGGACGAGATCGGTGTGCTCACCGACACCTTCAACGACATGGCCGGGCAGCTCCAGGACACCCTGCGCCAGGTGGAGAACGAACGCAACAAGCTGGACACCCTCTTCCTGCACATGACCGACGGTGTGGTGGCCTTCTCCCGGGCCGGAGAGGTGATCCACTCCAACCCAGCCGCCGCTCGGATGCTGCGGCGGACCATCGGTCCGGACACCGCCTACGAGGAGCTCTTCGGCTCCCTGGCCTCCCTGGAGCAGGTGTTGTCCGCCGACGACCACCTGGAGGGGGAGCTTCAGGTGCGGGAGCGCTACCTCCAGCTGCTCATGGCGCCCTTCGACCGGGGACGAGCGGGGGGTGGCGCCCTGGTGGTGCTCCACGACGTCACCGAGCAGCGGAAGAATGAGGAGATGCGCCGGGAGTTTGTGGCCAATGTGTCCCACGAGCTGCGCACCCCCCTGACCAATATCCGCTCCTACGCCGAGACGCTGATCGACAATACCGGGGAGATGCCCCCGGATATGGAGAAGAAGTTCCTAGGGGTCATTTTGGGGGAGAGCGACCGGATGACCCATATTGTCCAGGACCTGCTTACTCTGTCCCGTTTCGACTCGGAGCACAGTGAGCTGAAGCTGTCCCGCTTCCCCTTCGGGGAGGCGGTGAAGGACATCTATAACGCCGTCTATATGGAGGCCCAAAAGCACGACCACGCCCTGACCCTGGCTCTGGAGCCCGGTCTGCCCGAGATTATGGCCGACCGAGAGCGAGTGATCCAGGTGATGATGAATATTGTGTCCAACTCCATCAAGTACACCCCAGACGGGGGCCATATCGCAATTCGGGCTGGCCGGGCGGGGAGCAAGGTGTGGATGGAGGTGGACGACGACGGTATCGGCATCCCGGAGGAGGACCGGCCCCGCATCTTTGAGCGGTTCTACCGGGTGGACAAGGCCCGTTCCCGCCAGTCGGGAGGCACCGGCCTGGGTCTGTCCATCGCCAAGGAGATCGTGGAGCGGCACCGGGGCCGCATCGCCCTGCTGGATAAGGATACGCCGGGCCTGCTGGTCCGGCTGGAGCTGAACATCGAGGGACCGGGCAATGGATAAAAAACGCCGGATGATCGAGCTGACAAAGGACGCGCTGATCGTACTGCTCAGCTGCTCGGCCCTGTGGCTGGCCGCCCGCACCCCCCTGGCCGCCCCTTTGTGGGACCTGTTCCGGGAGGAGGGCCCCCAGGTGATCCAGGGCCAGAACCAGGTGGGGCTCCGGGACTCCGGGGCGCTGCCTATGGCTATGGCAGTCAATGTGCCGGGAGGAGTGGACCTGCCCGAGGGCGCCGAGGGGGCGCGCTACGGGGTGTGCTACGACCAGGCCGGCTGTCAGGAGCTGTTTCAAAAGGTGGCGGGCTCCCTGGCCGAGACCCTGTCCAGCTCCGGTGTGCCCCAGGCGGTGGACCGGGAGGAGTGGGAGGCGGCGCTGACCACCCGGCTGGGGGTCTATATGGACTTTCAGGGGCAGATTCCCCTGCCTGTGCTGGTGGGCTGGCTGTCAGGAAGCGAGACCGGGCTGACCGCCACTGTCCGCCGTCTGGTCCTCACCCAGTGGGAGGGGGGGACCGACGTGTACTACCTGGACGAGGGGGACGGGGGCTTCTACCGCTGCCGCTCCGAGGTGGCTGACTCCTTTGCTCTGGTGGAGGCCCTGTCCGGGCTGACCGACAACGGGGCCTTTTTTGCCTTTGAGTCGGAGCTGTACGCCGGCCTGGCCCCCGACACCCTGCTGCTGCCCGACGCCCCCTCTCCGGCGGTGTACACCGCCGCCAACCCCATGAATGCCGGCCAGAGCGCCCTGGAGGCCCTGGTCCAGGACCTGGGCTTCTCCCTCAACTCCACCAGCTTCTACTCCACCGATGAGCAGGTGGCCCGCAGCGGGGACGACAGTGTCCGCCTGTCCAGCCGAGGGGTGGCCCAGTATCAATATGAGGGCCGGGCTGGAGAGGGACTCTTTCCCGTTCTGCGCCAGGGGGAGGGGAGCGTCCTCTTCGATCAGGTGGAGACCTGCCGCCAGATCGCCCTGTCCGCCATGGGCAGCCGGTGTGGCGAGGCCAGGCTGTATCTGATGTCCGTGACGGAGCGGGCGGACGGGCTGGAGATCGACTTCGGCTACAGCCTCAACGGGGTGCCCGTCCTGCTGGACTGGGGCCGTGCCGCCCGCTTCCTGGTGGAGGGGGACCAGGTGGTCCAGTTCTCCGTCTGTCTGAGAAATTATACCGCCAGCGACGAGTCCAGTCTGGTCCTGCCCCCCAGACAGGGGACGGCCGCCCTTCTGGCCCGGGGGCTGGAGGGGGAGGAGCTGCTGCTCACCTACGCCGACAGCGGCGGCGACACGCTGAGCGCCGGCTGGTCGGCCCGCAGCGACCGGAGGGACTGACGTTATGCCGTGGACTAAGCTAAAAAATATTATCCTGGCCATCTTAGTGCTGACCAATGTGTGTCTGCTGTCCCTGGTGGCAGGGCCCGCCATCCAGAGCAAGCGCCAGCTCAGCCAGGCCCGGGAGGAGGCCATCCACTTTCTCCAAAACCGGGGTATGCAGGTGGAGGAGGATGTGATCCCCCAATCTATGGAGCTGACGCCCCAGGTGCTGGAGCGGGACCTGGAGGAGGAGGCCCGGGCCGCCGCTGCCCTGCTGGGTGGACCGGCGTCCGTTCAGGCCAGAGGAGGCGGAGTGTACCGCTACGTCAACGAGAACGGCTCTGTGCAGTTTCATAGTGACGGCACCGTGTCCGCCCGGTTTAAGCCAGAGGCCTTCCCCCTGGGGACGGACCGCAGGGAGGCCTGCCTTGCCCTGATGGGGCGCATGGGCTGTGAGGGGACCATCCTGGAGGAGACAGAGAACGAGCTGATTTTCCGCCAGAGCTGGCGGGGTAGCCCCCTGTTTACCCAGCAGGTGACGCTGACCTGCGGGGAGAAGGGGTTGACCTCCATCACCGCGGGCCGCCAGCTGATCGGCAGACCCCAGGAGGACCCCGGCCGGAGCACCCTGTCGGTGTCCACTGTGGTCATTGACTTTATCAACGGAGTGAGCGCCCTGGGGGACGTGTGCAACCGGATCGACAGTATTGAGCCGGGGTATATCACCGCCGCCTCTCTGTCCGGCCCTACGGTCCTCACCCCGGTCTGGCGCGTGACCACCGATACCGGCACCTACCAGATCGACACCGTCACCGGCGGAGTGTCCCGCGTGTCCTGATTGGAGCGGGAACCGCCTGGAAACAGATAGGAAGTGTTTTTTATAGACAGCTTACAGTTTGCCATCCCCACCCTTTTCGGGTTGGAGGGAGTGTGCGCCGACGAGGTCCGCCGGCTGGAGCTCCCAGAGGTCCGGGCAGAGAACGGCCGGGTGCTGTGCGCCGGGACAGAGGCCGACCTGGCCAGGCTCAACCTGAATGTGCGCACCGGAGAGCGGGTACTGCTGGTCCTGGGGGCCTTCCCCGCCCGGGACTTCGACGCCCTCTTTGAGGGGACGCGGGCCCTGCCCTGGGAGCGGTTTGTCCCCCGGGAGGGGCAGTTCCCGGTGAAGGGCCACTGCCTCAACTCCGCCCTTCACTCCGTGCCCGCCTGCCAGTCCATTGTGAAGAAGGCTGTCGCCGCCCGACTGGGGAGCAAGTACGGCCTGAACACCCTCCCGGAGACAGGGGCGCTGTATCAGGTACAGTTTGCCATCATGGGGGACGAGGCGACGCTGATGCTGGACACCTCCGGCCCCGGCCTCCACAAGCGGGGCTACCGGGCCCAGGGGGTGGCCGCTCCCCTGCGGGAGACCCTGGCCGCCGGGCTGGTGCTGCTGTCCCGCTACCGGGGACGTGACCCCCTGTGCGACCCCTTCTGCGGGTCGGGGACCATCCCCATCGAGGCGGCCCTTGTCGCCCGCAACCGGGCCCCCGGCCTGAACCGGTCCTTCTCCGCCCAGAAGTGGTCCTGGCTGGACAAAAAGCACTGGATGACCGCCGCCGACGAGGCCATGGACAAGGAGTTCAGCGGAGACTATGAAATCTGGGGCGGGGACATCGACCCGGACGCTGTGGAGCTGGCAAAGCACAACGCCCAACTGGCCGAGGTGGAGGACATCGTCCGCTTCGAGGTGGACGACGCCACCCGGTTCCACTGGGGCGGCCTCTATGGCCGGGTGGTGACCAACCCGCCCTACGGCGAGCGGGTGATGGAGCGGAAGGAGGCGGAGGAGCTGTACCGCTCTTTCGGCAGGGCATGGGGCAAGCTCCCCGAGGGCTGGAAGCTCTACCTGCTGTCCTCCCACACCGAGTTTGAGCGCACCTTCGGCAAAAAGGCGGACAAAAAGCGCAAGCTGTACAACGGAATGCTGAAATGTGACCTCTTTATGTATCTGTAGGAGAAACAGTCCAAAGGAGAGAGGGACTGTCTATGAGACATTTGTTTATTATCAACCCCGTCGCCGGGAAGAAAAACACCACAGCTCAGCTGGAGGCCCTGCTGGAAAAGCTGTCCTTCCCCCATGAGGTGGTCTATACCACCGGGGAGGGGGACGCCCAGCGGTTCGCCCAGGAGGCGGCCCGGACGGGGGAGCCGGTGCGCATCTATGCCTGCGGGGGCGACGGTACCCTCAACGAGGTGGTCAACGGGGCGGCGGGCCACGGCCACGTGGCCATCACCAACGTTCCCAAGGGGACGGGGAACGACTTTTTGAAGATCTTTGGGCCGGACTACCGCACACTGTTCTACGACCTAGAGGCCCTGGCGGTGGGGCCTCAGACGGCCATCGACCTGGTGGACTGCAACGGCAAGCTGGGCATCGACGTGGTGTGTGCCGGGGTGGACGCCCGTATCGCCGCCGACGTCCACCGGTACAAGGACTGGTGGTTTGTCTCCGGCATCGGGGCCTATATCCTGGCCCTGCTGGAAAATATTTTTCTCAAGAGCATTGCCCGGCCCATGACGGTACATATGGGGGAAATCCGCTGGGAGGACCGGCCCGCCTCCCTGCTGTGCGTGTGCAACGGCCGGCACTACGGCGGTGGCTTTATGCCCGTGGGGGACGCCATGCCCGATGACGGCGTGCTGGATATGCTGCTGGTACGGAAGGTTGGACTGTTTACCTTCTTGCGGCTGGTGGGGAAGTACGCCAAGGGACTGTATAAGCAGTATCCGGAGCTGATTCAGGACTTTCACGGGGACGCGGCCTCTTTCTCTGCGAAGGAACCAATCACCGTGGTGGTGGACGGCGAGGTTATGCGAGACACCGCCTTTACTGTCCGGCTGTCGGAGAAGAAGGTGAACTTCTTCTACCCCGCCGGGGCTGGGTATCAGGTCTCCAGCGCCGATAAAAGCTCTTGACGAAGCCCTAAGCCGAAGAGATAATAGGCCTGGACCAGCCGGGCCATGTAGCGGGACTGGACCTCGTCAAAGCGATTGAATGCTTGATATCCCAGTTGATTTTCCAATTCCTGCTCCGCCGCCCGGTATTCCAGCTCCGCCTCTCGGAACTCCGGGAGAGTGTTGCAGTAGGCACAGACCTGTTCGGGAAGATAGGGGTTGTCGAGAAATATGGTATTGAGTATAGTGTTCATATACACAGCTCCTTTTATGTAAAGATTGTGCGTCTATTATATATGTAAAGATAGTGCATGTCAAGGGCCTGGAGGTAATTATGACAAAATTTTCAGAACGCTTGAAGGAACTGCGACAAGAACACGGACTAAAGCAGCGGGAGATGGCGGAAATCTGCGGGCTAAAACTGCGTGGCTATCAATGCTACGAATATGCTACCAGCTGCCCGGACTTTGAAGGACTGGTTTTCCTGGCAGACTATTTCAATGTCAGTGTGGATTACCTCTTGGGCCGGACAGACTGCCGGGAAATGAACAAAACCGCCCCGGACGGGACGGCTTGACAAAAAGGTAGAGAGCGATTATAATAAAGGCAAGAGGGCGGTCAGCCGGGTTGCAGCCGGTTGGCGGTCAATCTTCAGACAAGTTTATAGCTTGAGAAAATGCCGCTTCCTTTGCTGTTATCGGGGGGCGGCTACTTCTTTAGGTGCCGTCCAATGGTGATTCCTAAAGTGATTGCCGCAATGATGAGCAGATGTAATGCTATAATATCGCCTGCGCTCACTGGCCTCACCTCCTGGGTCTTGCCGAGGATTGGCCCCGCCTCTCTTGCTTAACGGTAGTATAGCATAGTTCAGAGGGCCGTGCAAGCCGCACTAATTTAGCACTCCGGCCACCTGTTTGTGAACGAAATGTAAATCCTTTCAAATTAGCTCCTGATTTTTTGAAATTAGGGGTTGATTTTTTTGCCGGAAGCGGTTATTATCATAACTGTACTTAGCACTCGAATAAATTAAGTGCTAAATCCAAACCTGTTGATCCAAAAATTAAATCATATAAGGAGGAACCCATTATGAAACTCAAACCCCTGGCTGACCGTGTCATTGTGAAACTGGTGGAGGCAGAGGAGACCACCAAGGGTGGCATTATCCTCACCGGCGCCGCCAAGGAGAAGCCCGAAGTGGCTGAGGTTATCGCCGTTGGCCCCGGCGGCACGGTGGACGGCAAGGAGGTCGTCATGACCGTGAAGGTGGGCGACAAGGTCATCACCAGCAAGTACTCCGGCACCCAGGTCAAGCTGGACGGCGAGGAAGTCACCATCGTCCGCCAGAACGACATCCTGGCCATCGTAGAGTAAAAGCAGCCTTCCCCTTCAGGGGAAGGTGCCCCCGAAGGGGGCGGATGAGGTAATTATACCTCATCAGTCACCGCCTGCGGCGGTGCCAGCTTCCCCTAAAGGGGAAGCCATAAAAATGAAATTATGGAGGTAATGCTTTATGGCTAAAATTATTTGCTACGGCGAGGAGGCCCGCAAGGCTCTGGAGAAGGGCGTTGACCAGTTGGCCGATACCGTGAAGATCACCCTGGGCCCCAAGGGCCGCAACGTGGTGCTGGACAAGAAGTTCGGCGCTCCCCTGATTACCAACGACGGCGTCACTATCGCCAAGGAGATCGAGCTGGAGGACCCCTTTGAGAACATGGGCGCCCAGCTGGTGAAGGAGGTCTCCACCAAGACCAACGACGTGGCCGGCGACGGCACCACCACCGCCACTCTGCTGGCTCAGGCCATTGTCCACGAGGGCCTGAAGAACCTGGCCGCCGGTGCCAACCCCATGATCATGAAGAAGGGCATCGCCAAGGCCACCGCTGCCGCTATCGAGGCCATGAAGGCCAACAGCCAGAAGGTGAAGGATTCCAACGACATCGCCCGGGTGGGCGCGGTCTCCTCCAGTGACGAGGCCATCGGCAAGCTGATCGCCGAGGCCATGGAGAAGGTGGGCCACGACGGCGTCATCACCATCGAGGAGTCCAAGACTGCCGAGACCTCCTCCGAGGTCGTCGAGGGCATGGAGTTCGACCGGGGCTATATCACCCCCTATATGGTCACCGACACCGAGAAGATGGTGGCCGAGCTGGACGACGCCCTCATCCTCATCACCGACAAGAAGATCTCCAACATCCAGGAGCTGCTGCCCATTCTGGAGCAGGTGGTCCAGGCCGGCAAGAAGCTTCTCATTATTGCCGAGGACGTGGAGGGCGACGCCCTGTCCACCCTTATTGTAAACAGATTGCGTGGCACTTTGAATGTTGTGTGCGTAAAAGCCCCCGGCTTCGGCGACCGTCGCAAGGAGATGCTCCAGGATATCGCCATCCTCACTGGCGGCGAAGTGATCTCCTCCGACGTGGGTCTGGAGCTGAAGGAGGCTCAGATGAACATGCTGGGCTCCGCTCGCCAGATCAAGGTCACCAAGGAGAACACCACCATCGTCAACGGCGCCGGCTCCACTGAGGAGATCAAGGCCCGCATCGGCCAGATCAAGAGCCAGATTGAGGTCACCACCTCCGACTACGACAAGGAGAAGCTCCAGGAGCGGCTGGCTAAGCTGGCCGGCGGCGTGGCCGTCATCAAGGTGGGCGCCGCCACCGAGGTGGAGATGAAGGAGAAGAAGCTGCGCATCGAGGACGCCCTGAACGCCACCCGCGCCGCTGTGGAAGAGGGCATTGTGGCCGGCGGAGGCACCGCCTACCTGAACGCCATCCCCGCCGTGGAAAAGCTGCTCTCTGAGACCGAGGGCGACGAGAAGACCGGCGTGCAGATCATCGCCCGGGCCCTGACCGCCCCCGTGAAGCAGATCGCCGCCAACGCCGGCATCGACGGCGCCGTGGTGCTGGCTAAGATTCAGGAGTCCGGCAAGACCGGCTACGGCTTCGACGCCTACAAGGAGGAGTACTGCGACATGATCCCCGCCGGGATTGTCGATCCCACTAAGGTCACCCGCTCCGCCCTGGAGAACGCCGCCTCCATCGCCTCCGTCCTGCTGACCACCGAGTCCCTGGTGGCCGACAAGCCCCAGCCTCCCGCACCTCCCGCCGCCCCCGCCCCCGACATGGGTATGTATTAAAACATTTAAAGCCCGGAGCGCAAGCTCCGGGCTTTTTCTAATTAAGCGGCGGTGGCGGCCAGCTCCTCACGGGCCTCCCGCTCGTTGTCGGCAGAGAAGCAAAAGCGCCCCGCCCAGTCGTAGACCTCTACATGTCCTCTCACCCATACGATGTTGTAATCCATAGCGTCTTGCTCCTTCCTCGGTATTGTGACCACAGTATACAAGAGGAACAGTCCCATAAACCGGACTTTTCTATTAACTCGACCACAGGTTTGTTGACAAAAAACGCAGACGGAGTATGCTGGATACGAGGAGGGAACGCAATGGATGTGCAAAAGACCGGGCGGCTGATCGCTCAGGCACGGAAGGAGCGGGGGCTGACCCAGCGGGAGCTGGCGAAGCGGCTGCATGTGTCCGACCGAGCGGTAAGTAAGTGGGAGCGGGGCCTGAACCTGCCCGAGGCCGCTCTGTTCGAGCCGCTGTGCCAGGCATTGGGGATCACCGTCACAGAGCTGCTGCGGGGAGAGCGGGCGGAGGCCAGCGTTCCCGTTTTAGAACAGGCAGTGGACGAGGCGGTGGCCCTGGCCGGAGCACAGGAGCGGGGGAAGAAGCGGTATTGGCGGGTGATTCTGGTCCTGCTGGCCCTGCTGGCCGCCGCCGGTGTGCTGATCGGAAGGCCCATGTGGGAGGACTATCATCAGCAGCAGCGTTACTACGCCCAGGACAATGTGGTGCCCAGGGTGTGTATCGCCTTCCGCGGCGCCCGTACGAATGGTGAGTTTTATCCCCTCCGGGGTGGACACCACGCGCCCCTGAACAGTGACTGCTCCATGAGTGACGCCGACCTGAGGATCTGGTTTCCGCCGGAGAGCACGACCATCCGAATTATACCCTGTATCCGGCCGGAGGAGCTGGAGATCACAAGGGCGGTCCTGGGCCTGAACTTTGACAAGCCGGGGCTGGAGGTGGAGCTGGTCCGCTGGCCGGAGAGTGCCGTCGGGACCCAGGTCACCCTGGAGGAGGCGGAGCGGGTGGAGCTGCTGGAACTGGAAACAGACAGCGTCTGGCGGCCGGAGGGATGGCGGCCGGGGAGCAATCCCGTCGCTTACAAGTTTGAGCTGGAGGCAGGGTATTTCTACTCCGTCGTGCTCCGCTGGGGGGAGGGCTGGTATCTGGAATACCCCTTCCGGGCGATTAAATGAGGAGGAATGAACGGCTCAAGGCGCCTTTGCCGGTTGCGTATTTTGCGGGAAGGGGGTATAATCAGGGCAAGGGAGGCGAAAACGATGGTAGAAATGATCGGATATCTGGGCTCTATCCTGGTGGTCGTGTCCATGCTGATGTCGTCCGTGGTGAAGCTGCGGGTCATCAACACCATAGGCAGCGGGATTTTCGCGGCCTACGCCCTGATGATCCACTCCTACCCCACGGCGCTGATGAACGCCTGCCTGGTGGGCATCAACGTCTACAACCTGGTGCGGCTGAATCAAAAAGACCGGGCCTATGATCTGACGCAGGCGGCAACCGGGGACGGCCTCCTGGGCTACCTGTTGGACCACTATCGGGCGGACATCCTGACCTATTTCCCGGGTTTTACCGGGGCGGAAGAGGGGGACCGGGCCTATGTGGTCTTCTGCGGCGGCGACCCGGCGGGACTGCTGCTGGGGACGGACAGCGGGCAGGGTACGCTGAACGTGAGACTGGACTACTCTACGCCCACCTACCGTGACTGCTCCATCGGGGCATATCTGTACGGGAAGCTGCCCTCGAAGGGGGTCCATACCCTGGTCTTTGAGGGGGAGGGGTCCAAGGCCCACGCCGCCTATTTGACGAAAATGGGCTTTACCAAGGAAAACGGCGCATATGTCAAGCATTTGGACTGAGCGGCAGAGGGGAGGAAAATTCAATGGACCCGATTTTTTATACCGTCCGTTCCATCAACGGCGACTACGCCGACCTGGTGACCGACGAGGGCGGTGAGCACTCCATTACCATGTTCCTGCTGCCCGAGGGGACCGCCCTGGGCAGCCGGCTGAAGCTGGAGAACTTCCAGTGGGAGCTGGTATAATGTAAGATCCCGGCCTTGCGGCCGGGATCTTAGTCTGTCAAACCGGGCTTCGGTCCCGCAGCCAGCTGGGCATGGGCCGGGCCTTCACGCTGGAGACGATGCCCATGGCGGCGAACAGGGTGATGACGGACGACCCGCCGTAGCTGATGAAGGGGAGGGTCAGGCCCATGACGGGCAGGATAAACAGGCACATGCCCACATTGAAGGTGATCTGAGCCAGCAGCATCCCCGCCATACCCATGCACACGTAGGCGTTAAAAGGGGAGCTGGCGTGCCGCCCCACCCACACGCACCGCAGGACGATGCAGGACAGAAGCAGCAGCAGAGCCATGCAGCCCACCAGGCCCAGCTCCTCGCCGCATACGGCGTAGATGAAGTCGGTGTGTCGAGCGGGGAGGGATTGGCTGCTGAGAGACTGGGTCTGGAGGCCCTTGCAGTAGCCCTGACCGAACAGCTTGCCTGAGCCGATGGCCAGAACGGACCGGCGCTGCTGCCAGCCCATGCCCTGCGGGTCCAGGTCGTGGTCAAAGACCACCCGGAAGCGCATGACCCGGTAGTCGTTCCACCAGCGGGTCTCGGGCAGGAAGAACAGCCACAGGATGACCGCCGCCAGGACGACCCCGCCCCCCACCAGCACGAACCACCGCAGCTTCACCCCCGAGGCCCAGGCCATGGAGACGAAGATCATCATGTAGATGACGCACATGCCGAAGTCGCCGCAGATAGCGGCGATGAGGCCCAGCATGAATATGGTGTGCCCGCCGATCTGGAGGATGGAGGGGATGGAGCTGATATCCATTTCCCGGTCCTGTATTTTCACGATTTGCAGGGCCAGCAGCAGAATGAAGGAGACCTTGACGATCTCGTTGGGCTGTACGTCCATGGGGAACTTGGGGATGATCCGGGAGATGACCAGCCAGTTCAGGTTGCCGGAGTCGTAGTCCTCCCCCAGGGGGGTGAGGAGGAGGAGCAGGAAGCCCACATTGAACACCAGCAGCAGCTTCCAGCGTTTCTCCACAAAGAGCTGGAAGTCCACGAAGGTGAGCAGGATATAGGCCACCACCCCCAGCACGATGGCGATAAACTGGACAGACACAAAGCGGAGCCAGCGCATCTCGCCCAGGTATTGGGTGGCGGAAAAGATCAGGACCAGGCCAAAGCCGCTGGCGGCCAGGCACAGCAGCAGCAGGATGACGTCGCCCTTTTTGAAAAAATCCTTGATGGGGGAGAACAGAACGGACAAGACTTCACCTCCCGCAAAAATCACCCATATATTTTATCACATTTTGGTGGAAAGGCAAACCCTATCTGTGCTATAATATTTAAGAACGTGAAAATTTTCTGTGAACGGGGGAGCGGCGTGGAGTTTGTCACCAACAGCGAGCGTGAGACGGAGGAGCTGGGCGCCCGGCTGGCGGGAAGGCTGGAGCCGGGAGCGGTGATCGCCTTCACCGGTGACCTGGGGGCGGGCAAGACCGCCTTTACCCGAGGCCTGGCCCGGGGACTGGGAATTTCGGAGCGAATCACCAGCCCTACCTTTACCATCGTCAACGAGTACGAGGGGGGGAGGCTCCCCCTGTTCCACTTTGATATGTATCGGGTTGCCTCCTCCGACGAGCTGTTTGACATCGGCTGGGAGGACTACCTGGCCCGGGGAGGCGTGTGCGCTGTGGAGTGGAGCGAGAATATAGCCGACGCCCTGGAGGAGGGGACCATTTCGGTGGAAATTCTCCGGGGAACGGCCGAAAGCCAGCGCGTCATTACTGTCGAGGGGGTGGAGCTGTGAATATCTTAGCCCTAGAGTCGTCAGCCACAGCCTGCTCCGCCGCCCTGTGCCGGGACGGGGTGCTGCTGGCCCAGTCCTTCCAGTGCAGCGGACTGACCCACAGCCGGACCCTGCTGCCCATGGTGAACGATCTGCTGAAAAACTGCGGGGAGACGCTGGAGGGCGTGGACGTGATCGCCGTGGCCGCCGGGCCCGGGTCCTTTACCGGCCTGCGCATCGGGGTGGCCACCGCCAAGGGACTGGCCTGGGCCGGGGACAAGCCCTGCGCCCCCTGCTCCACCCTGGAGTCCATGGCCTGGCCCCTGTCCCATCTGGAGGACAGCCTTCTCGTCTGCGCCATGGACGCCCGGCGCAAACAGGTGTACAACGCCCTGTTCCTGGCCCGGGGGGATTCTCTGGAGCGGCTCACCCCCGATCGGGCTATTTCCCTGGCCGAGCTAGGGGAGGAGCTGAAAAAATACCAAAAAATGAAAATAGTCGTTGGCGACGGGGCCCAGCTGTGTTATAATACCCTGAGAGAGGAAGTTTCCGGCCTGTCCCTGGCCCCTGACCACCTGAAGATGCAGAGCGCCTGGGGGGTCGCCCGGGCGGCGGAGGGGCTGATCGCTGCCGGTGGCCTAGTAGCCGCGGCCGACCTGGCCCCCGTCTACCACCGTCTGTCCCAGGCGGAGCGGGAGCGACTGGAACGCGAACAAAATTTACGATAGAAGGGGAGCAAAGACATGTATAATGAAAAGGTACACATCCTGGACCACCCGCTGCTTCAGCACAAGCTGACCATCCTCCGGGACGAGACCACCGGCGTGAAGGAGTTCCGGGAGATCGTCTCCGAGATTGCCGCCCTGGAGTGCTACGAGGCCACCCGGGATCTGCCCCTGGAGGACATTGAGGTCAAGACCCCCATCGCCACCGGGACCTTTAAGACCCTGGCGGGCAAGAAGCTGGCCATCGTCCCCATCCTCCGGGCCGGCCTGGGCATGGTGGACGGCATCATCAACATGATCCCCTCCGCCAAGGTGGGCCACATCGGCCTGTACCGGGACCCGGAGACCCACAAGCCGGTGGAGTACTACTGCAAAATGCCCGCCGACATCGCCGAGCGGGACGTCATCGTCCTGGACCCCATGCTGGCCACCGGCGGCTCCGCCTCCGCCGCCATTACCTTCATCAAGGGCTACGGCTGCAAGCACATCAAACTGATGAACATTCTGGCCGCCCCCGAGGGCATCGAGTGCATCATGAGGGACCACCCCGACGTGGAGATCTACGTGGCGGGCGTGGACGAGAAGCTCAACGAGCACGCCTATATCGTCCCCGGCCTGGGCGACGCCGGCGACCGCATTTTCGGCACGAAATAAAACGCATGACGGCGCCCGGTCCAACAGGACCGGGCGCTTGACAAATCAAGAGCTGCATGGTATGCTTATCCCAACAAACAGATTGGAGGCGGGAAGATGCGCAAGACCACTTGCTGATTCCGTGACAGGAAATGATGCGGGGCTGTGGAAACAGCCCGGTTCTGTCATGGGTCCGCAGGAGGAAAGGCGCAGTCTTCCCCTTTCGGCTCATATGGGCGTGTCGCGCCCTTCTGCCGCCGCGAGAGGAAGGTCCCTCTTGCGGTTTTTTCGCGCCCAGGACAGGAGGGAACGATATGTCGCAAATCATCATACAAGACCTGCATTTCACCTACGAAGGGGATCATATTCCCGTCTTTGAGGGACTGAACCTCCAACTGGACACCGGCTGGAAGCTGGGGCTGGTGGGCCGGAACGGCCGGGGCAAGACCACACTCCTCCGCCTGCTGGCGGGGGAGCTGGAGGGAAGGGGGACCATCTCTCTCCGCCAGAGCTGCCTGCGCTGGCCCAAACCGGTGGCCGACCCATCCCGGCGGACGCTGGACATCCTGCTGGAGGGGGTGGCCCGGTCGGACGAGTGGAAAATTTATCGGGAGCTGTCCCTGCTGGGACTGTCAGAGGGAATTTTAGACCGGCCCTTTTCCACCCTCAGCGGCGGGGAGCAGACCCGGGCCCTGCTGGCCGCCCTGTTTCTGGATGAGGGGGCCTACCCCATGATCGACGAGCCCACCAACCACCTGGACGGCCCGGGCCGGGCGATGGTGGCCGGCTATCTCAAAAACCTAGACCGGGGTTTTCTGTTGGTGTCCCACGACCGGGCCTTTCTGGACGGCTGTGTAGACCACATTTTGGCCCTGAATCCCACCGCTCCCGAGCTGGTGCGGGGCACTTTCTCCAGCTGGTTCCGGGACAAGGAGGACCGGGACCGGGGAGAGGTGGCCCGGAATGAGAAGCTGAAGGGGGAGATTCGCCGTCTGGAGCAGGCGGCCAAGCGGACCTCCAGCTGGTCGGACAAGGTGGAGCAGACCAAATACGGCTCCAAAAACTCCGGTCTGCGGCCCGACCGGGGCTTCATCGGCCACAAGTCGGCCAAGATGATGCAGCGGGCCAAAAACATCGAGGACCGCCAGCAGCGGGCCATCCAGGAAAAATCCGCCCTGCTCAAGGACATTGAGCGGGCGGACAGCCTGAAATTGTCCCCGCTGACCTACCACAGCGACCGGCTGCTGGAGGGCCGGGAGCTGGCCATCTCCTACCCGGGGATGGAGGGCAGGCCGGTGAGCTTCACCCTGAGGCAGGGGGACCGCCTCTGCCTGGACGGGGGCAACGGTTCGGGCAAGACCAGCCTCCTGCGCCTGGTCCTGGGGGAGACTGCCCCCCACACCGGGGAGCTGTTCCGGGCCTCGGGGCTGGTCATCTCCTACGTCTCCCAGAGGGCGGACCACCTGCGGGGAAGTCCCATTGCCTGGGCGGAGGAGCAGGGCGTAGACGTGACCTTGTTCCTCACCATCCTGTGCAAGCTGGACTTCTCCCGGACCCTCTTTGAGCGGGACATGGGGGAGTACAGCGCGGGACAGCAGAAGAAGGTGCTGCTGGCGGCCAGCCTGTGCCAGAGCGCTCACCTGTATGTGTGGGACGAGCCGCTGAACTATATCGACCTGTTCTCCCGGATGCAGCTGGAGGAGCTGCTCCTCCGGTACCGGCCCACCCTGCTCTTTGTGGAGCACGACCGGGTCTTTCGGGAGAAGATCGCCACCCAGGTCATTGAGCTGTGAAAAAGCCCGCCGGTCACCCGGCGGGCTTGCCTTACGAAAAAACCGCGTGCTGGCGGCGGTAGGAATCGTTGTCCTTCTGAGCCAGCTCCCGGTTTACTTGGTCCAGCTTCCGCTGAATGGTCTCCGCCTGCTCCGGGGCGGCGGTGCGGAGCTGCTGTGTCAGCTCCTCCTGCCGCTTGCGCAGGTTTTCTAGCTCCCGGTCCACCTTGCCGGTGTCGCAGACGGTGACCTCTGCCCTGTCCTCCGGCTCGTAGCGGTCGAAGGCCCGCTCCTCGGGGACGATCCGGTCGTCTCTGGAGGGAGCTTCCTCCGCCGGCGGGGCGGCGGGGGCGGGCTGGGCCTTCTGGGTCTCCGGAGACTGGTAAACGCCGCTGTTCTGAATGGCGGAAATGCTCATGATGACCCCTCCTGTGTCAATTTATGGCACCATTATAGGGCGGCACCCCGAGGCGGGTCAAGGGAAGGAGCATTAAAGTTACATTAAAAGGCGTTCTCTTGCCAGCCCTTGCACACGTCGATCCACTCCAGACTGTGGGAGTACTCCGCCAGCTCGTCACAGGTGAGCTGGATGGCGGAGTTGGAGCTGCCGGCGGCGGGGAATACGGTGTCGAAGCGCTGGAGGGAGACGTCCAGATAGGTGCGCACCCCCTCCGGGTTGCCGAAAGGGCACACGCCGCCCACGGCGTGGCCGGTCATCTCCTGGGCCTGCTCCGGGGTAAGCATCTTGGCCTTGGTGTGGAACATAGCCTTGTACTTGCTGTTGTCGATCTTGGCGTCCCCGGCGGTGACAATGAGGACGCATCCCTCCTCCACCAGGAAGGACAGGGTTTTGGCGATGCGGGCGGGGATGACCCCCACCGCCTGGGCGGCCAGCTCCACCGTGGCGCTGGAGACGGGGAACTCCAGAATGTCCCCCTCCCGGCCCAGGGGGCGGAAGTAGTCCCGGACTTTTTCAATAGACATCTCCTCAGCCCTCCAGTTTCTTGGCGGCCTTGGCCAAAAACCGGTCGTCGGTGACGATAAACCGCTCGTGGACGCCCTGGCCGATGGGGCCCCGCTCGTCGTAGGCGGCCACCTTGAGGACAATGCGCTTGCCGTCCACCTGGGTAACCTCGCTCTCCGCCCAGACCTTCATCCCCACGGGGGTGGCGCTGTCGTGGGAGACCTCCAGTCTGGTGCCCACGGTGCTCTGGCCCTCCTCCAGATGGGGGGCGATGGACTTCCAGGAGGCCTCCTCCATCAGGGCGCACATGAACGGGGTGCCGAACACGGGCAGCGCCCCGGAACAGGCCGCCTGGGCGGTGTTGGCGTCGTTGACGACGGCCTCCGCCCGGCCCTTCAAGCCGACTGTAACAGACATATATATCCTCCTTATCTTTGGTGGACTGATTATAGCACAGAGGAACGGAAAAATCTACATCTCGCTGCGGATATCCGCCATGGCGTTGAGCACTGCCCAGTTCTGGGGGAAGGGCCGGTCCAGATTCCAGTAGCCCACGCCGTAGAGATTGTAGTCGAAGGCCAGGTCCAGCTTGGCCTGGATAGACCGGGCGTCCTCAAACCAGACCTCGTGCTCCGTGCCCCGGTCGTCCACATACCGGAACCAGGGGGCCTGCGCCTGCTCATCGTACCGGATGGCGGAGTGCCGGTCCCAGGCCAGACGGACAGCCTCCACGTTGTTCAGCGACTTGGCCCGACTGCCTGGTCGATAGGGCAGGGACCAGTCGTAGCCATAGTTGGGGACGCCTAGGTAGAGCTGGCTGGGGTGGAATTCAGTGAGGGCATACTCCACCACCTCCCGCACCTGGGGTAGGGGGGCCACCGCCATGGGCGGACTGGCCACGTTGCCCCACTCGTAGGTCATCAGCAGAGCAAAATCCACCGACTGGGCGATGAGGTGGTAGTCGATGCCCTCGTACAGCCGCCCCGGCTGGTTGGCTGAGGTTTTGGGAGCCAGGGCAGCGATAAGAGGCAGGCCCCGGGGGATGAGCCCCTGGCGCAGCCGGGCCAGGAAGGCGGCGTAGCTTTCAGCGTCCTCCCCCCGGATGTACTCGAAATCCACGTCCACCCCCTGGTAGCCCTCGCGGTCCACGGTGCGCAGGATATTTTGGATCAGATCCCGCTGGTCCTCCTCGTCCTCCAGCAGGTCGTGGGCCAGCTGGGCGGAGAAGCGCTCGTCCTCGTCCAGATTGGACAGGTGGAGGATGGGGGCCACCCGGCTCTGGAGGGCGGCGCTTACCAGGGCTTCGTCCCGGAGGGGGATCAATTCCCCCTCGTCAAAGCGGTAGGTGAAGGGGGTGAGCTGAGACAGATAGGGCAGGGTGGCCCGGAGCAGGTCCCGGTCGATGGAGGGGTAGGCGTAGGCATTTGCCGTGAGACTGCCTCTGGGCTTGGAGGCGTACTTGACTACGATCACCTGCCCGGGGTAGATCAGGTCCCGGCCCTGGAGGGCGGGGTTGTTGCGCAGCAGCTGGGCAGCGGTGGTGTTGTGCATCTGGGCGATGGACCACAGCGAGTCCCCCGCCCGGACGGTGTGGGTCAGCTCGGGGTACTGGACTACGATGGTCTGACCCACCACCAGCTGGGAGGGGTCGGGGAGCTGATTGTCCTGGATGAGCCGCTCCATGGGGACGCCGTACTGCTGGGCCAGCCGGTACATGGTGTCGCCGGGCTGAACGACATGGATGTCCATAAAAATACCTCCTTTCACACCACCGTCACAAACTGGCTGTTGGCGTAGCCGATGGTGCCGTTGTAATTCACCAGGTGCCAGCCGTTGGCGGTATTGATAATGGTGAGGGGGGCCCCGTCGGGGGCCTGGGCGACGATGGCGGCGGAGGTATTGGGCCGGGCGCGGATGTTGAGGTTGCCCCACTCCACGTCCACCACCCCCGGGCGGCGGTGCTCTGTCTCAAAGAAGGGGATGCCGAAGTATTCGGTCAGGGCCAGCACGATCACCCGGGCGGCGTTGTCCAGGTTGGCCTTGATCCAGTTGGCGTCCTCCACGTTGTCGTGGAAGGCCAGCTCGATGAGAACGGCGGGGGCACGTACCCGGGCCACCTCACCCAGGGTGGTGGTGGCCTCGGTGCGCACCTTGTTGGGGTCGGGGTAGATGGTCTTCAGGCCGTCGGCGATGAGCTCCGCCGCCCGCTTGCCGTCGGCGCTGCCGGGGTAGTAGAAGACGATGGAACCTCGGGCCTTCCCCGCCTGGTCCCCGGCGGCGGCGTTGGAGTGGAGGGCGAGATGAAAGTCGTAGTTCCCCGCGTTGGAGGCGGCGATGGAGGAGGCGGCAGTCATATCCGGGGTGTTCCGGCTGTACCGGATGCCGGAGGCGTCCAGCATGGGCACCATCTTGTCGGCCAGGAGATTCATCCACTCCTCCTCCGTGCCGCCATTTACATAATAATTCCAGTCCTGTGTACTTGGGGACAAATAAATAATGGGCATAGCAATGCACCTCCCGATTTTCCCCATCCTATGAATTTTTTTGAGAAAGTGTGAAACCTTTTCCCGTTGTCTGCGTCTATATTATCAGAAGCAAAAAAAGAAAGGGAGGGTTTTTATGAAAAGAAAGCTCTTTGCAATCACCATGGCGGCGGTGCTGCTGCTGGCGGGGTGTGGCGGAGGCGGAAAGGCCGCCAACGGGGCGGTGGGGGGAACGCCCTCCTCCAGTGCGCCCAGCGGAGGAAACTACCTGCCCGACTACGAAAATGGCTGGAGCATGGACAGCGCCGAGGCCGCTCCCGGCGAGCCCATGCCGGAGCCTGATGTGCCGGAAAGTGGAGCCCAGACCAGCTCCGTCTATCAAAACCCCAGGGCCAAGCTGATCCGCCGGGCGGAGCTGTCCATCCAGACGGAGCAGTTCGACGAGAGCCGGGAGGCGCTGAACACGCTGGTGGCAAGCTGCGAAGGCTACTTTGAGAACTCCAGCGAATACGGTGGCAGCCGGCGGGATGTCAACGCCAGCCGCCGGGGGGAGTACACTGTCCGAGTGCCGGCGGAGAAGTACGACCAGTTTCTGTCTCAGACCGGGGAGCTGGGCTATGTGACCAATAAGAACGAGAACAGCGAGGACATAGGGGAGCGGTACTACGACACCGAGGCCCGGCTCAAGACCCAGCGCACCAAGCAGGAGCGGCTGCTGGCCCTGCTGGAGAAGGCGGAGACCATGGAGGACATCATCGCCCTGGAGAGCGCCCTCAGCGATGTGGAGTACCAGATCGAGCAGTATTCCTCCGAGCTCAACCGCTACGACGCCCTTATCGGGTTCTCCATCTTCAATGTCTACCTCAACGAGGTGAACCGGGTCACCCAGGAGGTGGGGGGGACCGCCCCCCTGGGCCAGCGGATGGCCGCCGGCTTCCAGTCCAGTCTCCGCGGCCTGGGCCAGGGCTGCCAGAATTTCCTGATCTGGCTGTCCTATAACGTCTTTCTGGTGGTGATCCTGGCCGCTGTGGCGGTCGTGGCCATGATCATTGGAAAGCGGGAGCTGAAAAAGCTGCGGAAGCAGAACGGACCTGACAACAAGACAGAGTGACTGACGGGGGCGGCCCAAAAGCCGCCCCAAATTTTTTTGAGAATCCCCTTGACTTTGACGTAACGTCAAGTGATAGTATCCTGTTTGAGGAGGTGAAGGGAATGGAGTACACCATTCAACAGCTGTCGCGCCTGTCCGGGGTGACCACCCGCGCTCTGCGCTGGTACGACAAGCTCGGTCTGCTGACGCCCTCCGGCCGGACGGAGGGCGGATACCGCCTATATGGCCGGTTGGAGGTGGACCGGCTCCAGGACATCCTGTACTACCGGGCCCTCGGGGTGGAGCTGGCCCGGGTGAAGGAAATTCTGGACGACCCCTCCTACGACCGCCTGGCTGTCCTCCGGGGCCACCTGTCCGCCCTGGAGAGGGAGCGGGAACGCATTCAAGGACTGATCGACTCCGTACAGGAGACGATCCGAGTACAAGAAAGGGATGAAATCATGTCTGACGAAAAGAAATTTGAGGCCTTCAAGCGCCATGCTGTGGAGGAAAATGAAAAGCGCTACGGCGCGGAGGTCCGGGAGAAGTACGGCGACGCCGAGGCGGACGAGTTCAATAACCGGCTGATGAGCATGACCCAGGAGCAATATTCCGAGATAGAAGGACTGAACGAGAAGATCCTGGAAAAGCTTGCCGCCGCGGTAGCCGCCGGAGCCGACCCGGCGGGGGAGGCGGGGAAGGAGGTCGCGGACCTCCACCGCCGCTGGCTCACCGCCACCGGGAGCAGGTGCGACGCCCAGCGTCAGCGGTGCCTGGCCGAGCTGTATGTCCAGGATGAACGCTTTACAGCCTACTACGACCGGGGGCGGCCGGGCTGCGCCCAATTTCTCCGGGATGCGGTGCTCTGCTGGGTAAAATAGCAAATTAGAGGTGTGGAGCAAGCTCCGCGCCTCTTTTTCAGGGACAAAAATGGGCTTGAAAATTCTTCCGCCTTTGGTTATGATAGAGCGTACGGTTCCAAAACGGAAGGAGAGAGACCCCATGAGAGAGCTAACACCCCAGCTTGTGCATTCCCTCAAGCACTATTCCAAAGAGGACTTTACCAAAGACCTGATTGCCGGCGTGATCGTAGCCATCATCGCCCTGCCTCTGTCCATCGCCCTGGCCCTGGCCTCGGGAGTGGCCCCGGAGCAGGGCCTGTATACCGCCATTGTGGCCGGCTTCCTGATCTCCGCCCTGGGCGGGAGTAAGGTGCAGATTGCCGGGCCTACGGCGGCCTTCGCAACCATCGTGGCGGGCATCGTGGCCAAGAACGGCATGGAGGGTCTGGCGGTGGCCACCATCCTGGCGGGCATCCTGCTGGTGCTGATGGGGGTGCTGCGCATGGGCAGCATGATCAAATTTATCCCCTACACCATCACCACCGGATTTACCGCCGGCATCGCGGTAACCATCCTCATCGGCCAGCTGAAGGACTTCTTCGGCCTCACCTTTACCCACTCCCCGGTGGAGACCATGGAGAAGGTGGAGGAGGTGGCCCGCACCTTCCACACCGCCAACTGGACCGCTGTGGGGGTGGGCGTCCTGGCCCTGACCATCCTCATTGTCTGGCCCAGGTTCTTCAAAAAAATTCCAGCCTCCCTTATTGCTGTCATCGTCACGGCGGGGGCGGTGAAGCTGTTTTCTTTGCCGGTGAACACCATCGGCGACCTGTATACCATCTCCAGCGACCTGCCCCGGTTCAGTCTGCCAGCGATGTCCTACGACACGGTAGCGGCGGTGCTGCCTGACGCCTTCACCATCGCTGTGCTGGCGGCCATCGAGTCGCTGCTGTCCGCCGTAGTGGCCGACGAGATGATCGGCGCCCGGCACAACTCCAACATGGAGCTGGTGGCCCAGGGGGTGGGTAACGCCGCCTCCGCCCTCTTCGGGGGCATCCCGGCCACTGGGGCCATCGCTCGGACGGCGGCCAACATCAAAAACGGCGGCCGCTCCCCGGTGGCGGGCATGGTCCACGCCGTGGTGTTGCTGCTGGTGCTGGTGCTCCTCATGCCCTACGCCGCCCTCATCCCCATGCCCTGTATCGCCGCCATCCTGTTTCAGGTGGCCTACAACATGAGCGGCTGGCGCACCGTGGTCAATGTGGTGAAGCACTCCCCCAAGAGCGACGTGGCTGTGCTGGTGACTACCTTCCTGCTCACTGTGATCTTCGACCTGGTGGTGGCCATCGCCGTGGGTCTGTCCCTGGCCTGCCTGCTGTTTATGAAGCGGATGGCCGAGGTGTCCGACGTGAAGGAGTGGGACTATGTGGAGGACACCGGGGATGACCAGGGCCGGCTGAAACCCGTCCCCTCCCATGTGATGGTCTACGAGTTCACCGGGCCTCTGTTTTTCGGTGCGGCGGACAAGGTTCCACACATTGAGCGGAACACTGGGAAGGACGTGCTGATTCTGCGGATGCGCTCTGTCCCCGCCATGGACATCACCGCCCTGAACAGCCTGCGCCGGCTCTATGTGGAGTGCCAGGACAAGGGAATCCGGGTGCTGTTCTCCCATGTGAACGAGCAGCCCATGTCGGTGTTCCAGAAATCCGGCCTGTACGACCTGGTGGGGGCGGACAGCTTTGTCCCCAACATTGACGCCGCCCTGGACCGGGCTGTGGAATTAAAGGTGTAAGTGGACCCCTCCGGGTGAGCCCGGAGGGGTCTTTTATAGCTTACATAATTTCCTTTAACCTTTCCGGCGCCAGGAGGGAGACGGTCCGATAGCCCGGCGCAACCAAACCCGCCTGGGCAAACTCGCCCAGTACACGGCTCACTGTCACCCGGCTGACGGAGACGGCGGCGGCGATGTCCTCCTGGGTGCAGGAGACCACCCCGTCCCGGCCGGCCAGGGTGAGCAGGTAGTTTGCCACCCGCCACCGGGCGGGGCGGAAGGCCATCTGGTCCACCTGACCCGACAGCAGCCGCACCGTCCGGGCCAGGTACTTCACCATGGCCAGGGCCAGCTCCGGTTTTTTGGCAAATTCCTGGGCCACCAGCTCCCGGTCGATGGGGACGATTTCACAGGAGGTCAGCGCCACCGCCGAGGACACCCGGGGCAACTCGTCAAAGAAGGAGGCCTCCCCGAAGAGGGTACCGGCGGAGTAGACGTTGAGTACCCGCTCGGCTCCGTCCTCCGACTGGATGAAGCTCCTCACCTTGCCGGATTTGAGGAAGTAGAAGCAGGTGGCTTCGGTGTTCTGGAGGTAGATGAGATAGCCCACCGAACACCGCACCGGAGGCCGGCTCCGAGCAAATGCCTCCCAGATGCCGGCGGGGAAATCCAGCTCGTGGTTCATAGAGTTCCCTCCAGCCGGCGGCGGTGCTGGAGGTGGATGCCGATATGGCCGATTCCCAGAATGGCCGCTGCCAGCAGCATCCAAACCACTCTGCCGTAGATTCCAAGCAGCAGAAACGCCAGCACCGGCAGAGTGGCCCCGGCGACCGGGATTCCCAGCAGACCGCTGTAAAAATCCTGCTGTGTCTTGGGGGAACGGAAATAGCGCACCCACCACACCTCATACAGGGCCATAAGCAGTAAAGACCCCGCCAGCCACAGGCTCCAGGGTGACCAGGGCCGCAGGTTGAAGTCGGAGAATATCACCGCGCAGCAGGTGACGCAGACCTCGCCCACCCGCTCCAACAGCAGCAGGACGGGATTTTCGCCGGACGGGTCATAGCCCTCCGGCTTATTTTTAGCCCAAATCATGTTGGGAAGGAAGAGCAGGACCAGGTAAAATAGGCCCACATAGGAAAAACCGAAATGTCCCAACAGGCTCACCTCACTGAAAAGTTTTTGCCATTGTAACATACTTTACATTCTTTTGGCAAGCCCTGTGGTAGGATACCCTCAATAAACCGTATAAGGAGGTTTTTTTCTATGGGAATGACAATGACGCAGAAAATTTTAGCCAAGGCCGCCGGGCTGGACAAGGTGGAGCCCGGCCAGCTCATCGAGGCCAAGCTGGACCTGGTGCTGGGCAACGACATCACCACCCCCGTGGCCATCACCGAGTTCGAGAAGGCGGGCTTCACCCAGGTGTTCGACAAGGACAAGATCGCCATCGTCCTGGACCACTACACCCCCTGCAAGGACATCAAGTCCGCCCAGCTGTGCAAGCAGGCCCGGGAGTTTGCCCACAAGCACCAGATCACCAACTTCTTCGACGTGGGCCAGATGGGTGTGGAGCACGCCCTCCTGCCCGAGAAGGGCCTGGCCGCCCCCGGAGAAGTGATTATCGGGGCCGACTCCCATACCTGCACCTACGGCGCCCTGGGGGCCTTCTCCACCGGCGTGGGCTCCACTGACATGGCCGCCGGCATGGCCACCGGCCTGCTGTGGTTCAAGGTGCCCTCCGCCATCAAGGTCACCTTGAAGGGCAAACTCCAGCCCCATGTGTCCGGCAAGGATGTGATCCTCCACCTCATTGGGGAAATCGGCGTGGACGGCGCCCTGTACCAGTCTCTGGAGTTCGCCGGGGAGGGGGTGGCCTCCCTGACCATGGATGACCGGTTTACCATCTCCAACATGGCCATTGAGGCGGGCGGCAAGAACGGCATCTTCCCCGTGGACGAAAAGACCATGGAGTACATCAACGGCCGGGTGTCCCGCCCCTGTGAGGCCTTTTCCGCCGACCCGGACGCCGTCTATGACCGGGAGGTGGTCATCGACCTGGACAAGCTGGAGCCCACCGTGGCCCTGCCCCACCTGCCCGAGAACACCAAGACGGTCAGCGAGGTGGCCGGCACCCCCATCAACCAGGTAGTGATTGGCTCCTGCACCAACGGCCGCATCGGCGACCTGCGCATCGCCGCCGCTATCATGAAGGGCAAAAAGGTGGCCCCCAACGTGCGCTGCGTGGTCATCCCCGCCACCCAGGAGATCACCCTCCAGGCTATGGCCGAGGGGCTGATCCAGACCTTCATCGAGGCGGGCGCCGCCGTGTCCACCCCCACCTGCGGCCCCTGCCTGGGCGGCCACATGGGCGTGATGGCCGAGGGGGAGCGCACCGTCTCCACCACCAACCGCAACTTCGTGGGCCGCATGGGCCACACCACCTCCGAGATCATTCTAGCCTCCCCCGCCGTGGCCGCCGCCTCCGCCATCGCTGGCTGCGTGGCCGACCCCAGAGCGTAATGTAGGGGCGGCCCCCCTGGGCCGCCCACGGGCCGCCGAAGGCGGCGGCCCCTACGGAAAATCGACGAAAGGAACTGATACCATGAAAGTTTATAAATACGGCGCCAATGTGGACACCGACGTCATCATCCCGGCGCGGCACCTGAACGACCCCTCCCCGGCGGCTCTGGCCAGCCACTGCATGGAGGACATCGACGCCAGCTTCGCCTCCACCGTGGAGGAAGGGGACATCATCGTGGCCGGGCCCAACTTCGGCTGCGGCTCCAGCCGGGAGCACGCCCCCCTGGCCATCAAGTCCTGCGGGGTGAAGTGCGTGATCGCCCCCTCCTTCGCCCGCATCTTCTACCGCAACGCCATCAACATCGGCTTCCCCATTGTGGAGTGCCCCCAGGCCGCCGAGGAGATCCAGGCCGGGGACCAGGTGGAGGTGGACTTTGCCTCCGGCGTCATCACCGATGTGACCCAGGGCAAGACCTGGCAGGCCACCCCCTTCCCCGAGTTCATCGACGGCATCATCCAGAGCGGCGGACTGCTCAACTCCCTGAAAGCGCGGGGGGTGGCGAAATGAACTATAAAATTGCCCTCATCAAGGGTGACGGCATCGGCCCCGAGGTGGTAGGGGAGGCCGTCAAGGTGATGGATGCCATCGGCGAGAAGTTCGGCCACACCTTTGAATATACCGACATTCTCATGGGAGGCCGGGCCATCGACGAGGTAGGCAAGAGCTACCCGGACGGCACCGCCGAGAAGTGCAAGGCCTGTGACGCCGTTCTGCTGGGGGCGGTAGGCGGACCCAAGTGGGGCCACTCCACCGACCCGGACAAGCGGCCGGAGACCGCTCTGCTGTCCATCCGCAAGGACCTGGGGCTGTATGCCAACCTGCGCCCCGCCGCCCTGCGGCCCGCCCTGGCGGAGTCCTGCCCCCTGAAAAACGACAAAGGCATCGACCTGATGATTGTCCGGGAGCTCACCGGCGGGGTGTACTTTGGCAAGAAGGACCGGTACACCACCGAGGACCGGGGAGAGGAGGCCAGCGACCTGATGGCCTACTCAGAAAAGGAGATCGAGCGCATCGGCCGCCGGGGCTTTGAGCTGGCCCGCCTGCGGGGGAAGAAGCTGGTCAGCGTGGACAAGGCCAACGTGCTGGAGACCTCCCGGCTGTGGCGGCAGATCATGCACAAGCTGGGGTCGGAGTATCCCGACGTGCAGTACGAGGACGTGCTAGTGGACAACGCTGCTATGCAGCTGGTGAAGGACCCGGGGCAGTTTGACGTGGTGGTCACCGAGAATATGTTCGGAGATATCCTCTCTGACGAGGCCTCCATGATTACCGGTTCCATCGGCCTGCTGCCCTCCGCCTCCATCGGGGATACCGCCCCGGGGCTGTATGAGCCCATTCACGGCTCCGCCCCCGATATCGCCGGTCAGGACAAGGCCAATCCCATCGCCACCATCCTGTCGGTGGCTATGATGTTCCGCTACTCCTTCGACCTGCCCACCGAGGCCAAGGCCATCGAGGACGCGGTGGACGCCGTCCTCAACGAGGGCTGGCGCACCGCCGACATTGCCAAGCCCGGTGAGGAAGTGATCGGCACCCTGAAAATGGGCGAGCTGATCCGCGCCAAGCTGTAAAGATCAAAAACCGGAGGCAAGCTGCCTCCGGTTTTTAATGTTTGCTTAAAGTTCTGTGAAAATTTTTCCCAAGGGTGGCAAACGTCTGGAAAATGCGGTATAATGAAGCGTCAGAAACTCAAAAGAAAAAGAGGCCAATATTATGTCAACTAACCGCTATGAGAGCCCTCTCTCCTCCCGCTATGCCAGCGACGAGATGCAGTACATTTTCTCCCCGGACAAGAAGTTTTCCACCTGGCGGCGCCTGTGGGTGGCGCTGGCCCGGGCGGAGATGGAGCTGGGCCTGCCCGTCACCCAGGAGCAGGTGGACGAGCTGGAGGCCCACATTACCGATATCGACTACGAAAAGGCCGCCCAGTGGGAGAAAAAGCTGCGCCACGACGTGATGGCCCACGTCCACACCTACGGCGAGGCGTGCCCCAAGGCCATGCCCATTATTCACCTGGGGGCCACCAGCTGCTACGTGGGGGACAACACCGACGTGATCCTCATGCGTGAGGGGCTGGAGCTGGTCCGGGAGAAAGTGGTCCGGGTGCTGGCCCACCTCCGGGACTTTGCGGACAGGTACAAGGCCCTGCCCACCCTGGGCTTCACCCACTTCCAGGCCGCCCAGCTGGTCACGGTGGGCAAGCGGGCTACCCTGTGGATGAACGAGCTGCTCATGGACCTGGAGGAGATCGACCACCGCATCTCCACCCTGGCTCTGCTGGGCTCCAAGGGGACCACTGGCACCCAGGCCTCCTTTCTGGAGCTCTTCGAGGGGGACCACGAGAAGGTACGCCTGCTGGAGGAGAAAATCGCCCGGGAGATGGGCTTTACCGCCGTCGTCCCGGTGAGCGGCCAGACCTACTCCCGGAAGATGGACTATAACGTGGTGTCCACCCTGGCCGGGGTGGCCCAGTCCGCCAGCAAATTCGCCACCGACCTGCGGCTGCTGTGCCACCTCAAGGAGGTGGAGGAGCCCTTTGAAAAGGATCAGATCGGCTCCTCGGCCATGCCCTACAAGCGCAACCCCATGCGGTGCGAGCGCATCTGCGCCCTGGCCCGGTATGTGATGGTGGACGCGGGCAACCCGGCCATCACCGCCGCCACACAGTGGTTCGAGCGCACCCTGGACGACTCGGCCAACAAGCGGCTCAGCGTCCCCGAGGCCTTTTTGGCGGTGGACGCCATTCTCAATATCTGGGCCAACGTGGCCTCCGGACTGGTGGTCCACCCCAAGGTCATCGAGAAGCACGTGCTGGAGGAACTGCCCTTCATGGCCAGCGAGAACATTATGATGGACGCCGTCAAGCGGGGGGGCGACCGGCAGGCGCTCCACGAGCGTATCCGGGTGCTGTCCCAGGAGGCGGGGTACCAGGTGAAGGAGCTGGGAAAGCCCAACGACCTCATCGACCGGATGGCCGCCGACCCGGCCTTCGGCATGACAAAGGAGGAGCTGTCCGCCCACCTGGACCCGGCCGCCTATATCGGCCGCTGTCCGGAACAGGTGGAGGAGTTCCTGTCCCGGGAGATCGACCCCGTGCTGAAGAAGTACGCCGGGGCGCTGGACCGGGGAGACACTGAGCTGAAGGTGTAAGAAAGGATAGGAGAAGTACCATGAAACGAGAGAACCGGGGTCCTTATCTGGCGATGGGACTGACCGCCTTCGCGGTGATTGCGGCGTCACTGCTGCTGTTTTTCCTGCTGTTCCATATGAAGGAGGTTACCGGCTTCCTGGGCACGCTGGGCGTGATCCTGCGTCCCATCTTTATGGGGGCGGTGATCGCCTTCCTGCTGTTGCCTGTCCACCGGGGGATTTTGAGGTTCCTCATGGCCATGACCACCGACAAGCGGAAGGCTGACCACCGCAACGTGGCATTTCTCAACTTTGTTGCCATCATCCTCAGTCTGCTGCTGGCGGTATTCCTCATCTATCTGCTGATGGCCATGGTGTTCCCCCAGGTCTATGAGAGCATTGTGGGCCTGGTTCAGTCCATTCCCGACTATATTGAGGTGGTCCAGGGCTGGCTCCAGACCTTCTTTGAGGATAACCCGGATATCCAGTCCGCGGTCATGTCCGTCTACAACTCCTCCACCGCCTCCCTGGAGCAGTGGCTGAACTCCGACATCCTGCCCAATCTGGAGTCGGTGTCCACCACCTTCCAATGGGTGCGCACCACCATCTGGCCCAACTTCACCGGTGTGATGGCCGGGGTGTCTGGCGTGGTGATGGGCTTTCTGGTGCTGGTAAAGGACCTGCTTATCGCCGTCATCGTGTCGGTCTACCTCCTGGCCCGTAAGGACGTCTTTGCCGCCCAGAGCAAGAAGATCGTTTACAGCCTCTTCCGGACGGATATCGCCGACCTGCTGGTGGACGAGGTCCGCAACGCCTACAAGATCATGAGCGGCTTCATCAACGGCAAGCTGGTGGACTCCCTGATCATCGGCGTGATCTGCTTTATCTGCTGCAGCCTGTTCAAGTTCCCCTACCCGGCCCTGGTGGCCACCATTGTGGGGGTGACCAACATCATCCCCTTCTTCGGGCCCTTTATCGGGGCGGTGCCCTGCGGGCTGCTGATCTTCCTGGTCAACCCCCTCCAGGCGGTCTACTTCGCCATCTTCATTCTGGTGCTCCAGCAGTTCGACGGCAACATCCTGGGGCCCAAGATTTTGGGCGAGACCACCGGCCTGGCCTCCTTCTGGGTGCTGTTCTCCATCCTGCTGTTCGGCGGGCTGTTCGGCTTTGCCGGGATGGTACTGGGGGTGCCCGTCTTTGCTATGATCTACAGCGTGGTCAGCCGGACGGTGGCCCACGGCCTGCGCGCCCGGAACCTGCCTGTGGAGACGGAGGAGTACATGGGAAAGACCGGGCCGATGGCCCGATAAAACGTGAAATGCCCGCCCCTTCATTGGGGCGGGCATTTTCTCACTTCTTTTCCAGTTTTGCCTTGCCGGAGATGTCCTCCATATGGACCTTCCACACGGCTGTGACGGCCAGGCTTTTCTCGATGGCGGCCTCAAAGCCGACCATATACTCTGGGGTGACCTTCTGGCACAGGGCCCGGAGGGCCTCTGTTTTTTCAACCGGGTCATTTACCTCGCTGGCCGTCCCGGTGACGATGGCGGATTGGAAGTAAGTGGTGTACTCGGCCGGGGCCACGAAGGCGGGCCGGTCGTCCCCCACAAAGGTGACGCACACCTGGGGGAAGCGGCGCATCAGGTCCACCTTCCGCCCCTGACGGGCGCAGTGGAAGTAGAGGTCGTCCCCCACCCGAACAAAGGACAGGGGCAGGCAGTAGGGGACAGCCTCTCCGGTGGATAGGGCCATCACTCCGTGGGTGCAGCGGTCGATGAGGGCCAGGGAGAACTCCCGGCCCTGGGCGCGGTCACTTCTTCTCATTTGTCTTCCTCCTTTATTTCTGACTGCCCGTCCAACAGGCGGGTGATGCCCAGGTAGAGGGCGGAAGGGTCCCGGTCAAAGGCGGCCGCCCAGCCCTCCGCCTGCTCCCGACCGGAGGTCAGCAGGGCGACATGGAGCAGGGGAGAGGTGTTGTCCTCCAGGGTGAGGCACAGGGTAGCGGTGCCGTCGTCCCGGTCTATGATCTGGGTGCGGACCTGGGACTCCCGCCGCAGGGCCTCGTTCACCTGGAGCAGATTGTCGTCACAGTGCCGGCGCACCGAGGGGGGCAGGCTGCTCTCACAGATCTGACTGTTGCGCCGGCCCTTTTCGGTGATGGCGTAGCGGTCGCCCTCCCGGGTCAGCTGGCCGGTGGCCACCATGTGGTCCACCGCCTGGGTGAGGGAGAAGTAGTCCACCCCCGCGTCGCACAGGGCCAGCTCAAACAGCTGTATAAAGGTGATGGGGCCGGCGGCCCGGTCCATAATGTAGAGAACCAACAGTTTTAAGTCCAGGTCGTCCTGGATAAATCCAATAGGGGGCATGATGGAGCTCCTTCCTTACAGGTCGTGCCTCTATTATAGCCCCGGAGGGGGAAAAGGGCAAGAGAAAAACTGCCCGGTTCGCACCAAAACCCACCTGGTACATAAGATGTGTTGTAAGCAAAACCCTTACCGGGCGTCAGACGCCCTGACCATCCAAATCTAGGAGGGAATTCTATGCCAGAAAAGGTCGTGCCCGGCCCCGTCTGTGACGATCGCAGTATCCGGGAGGCCGTGTGCATACACACGAAAAAGATCTTTGACTCATGCCGCGAGGAAGATATGGCATCTTATATACTTTTGAGCAGAATAAAAACTAGCTAGGAGACAGAACAAAATCCAGGTAAAAAGCGGTTGGTTTAGTCTTTTTCTCTTTGTGGTAAAAGACAGTTTGGACCACAGAATGGAGCAAGGCATTACGCTGGGCCGCATCAGAGGTGGAGTAGTTGTCCAGCACATAGCGGATCTTCTCTGCCAACGTAGCTGTGTTGGCGGTTTTAGAGTCCTGAATGGTGCGTAGGATGTCGGCCTCCTTGCGTTCCAAGGCTGCCTGTTTGTTCCGTACTGCGTCCATCCGCTCGCGGAAGGTAGGGATGTCGTACTCTCCCAACTCCAGCAGCTCATACAGCCGGGCCTTCTGACGTTGAGTGGCCGACAATTCTTTCTGAATCGCTTCCAATGTAGTTTCCAGAACAGAGGTATCTCGATTATCTAGAGTACCGGTAGGGGAAAGGGTAAGTTCCTCCAGGGTCCGTGCCAGGTATTCCAGGATCCGTTCTTCTACCAGAGAGAGCCGAGTGGAAGCACAGCAACCTGGCCGGTTGCAGAGGAGGTAAGGCTCTCCCTTCATGACAAGTCTCTGCATATTCATCCCACAATTGGCGCACTTCACCAACCCGGCCAGCGGACTCTTGATGGTCCCATCGTTCTTTGAGGGGATGTACCGCTTGTCCAGTATGGCCTGTACTTGGTCAAAGAGCTCCTTGTCAATAATAGGAGGGTGGCGGCCATCGGTGATTGTCCACTTCTCTTTGGGCTGATAGATAACAATGTTTTTACTGTTGCCTTTAACACCCTTCTTAATATGCTTTTTCTGGTTCCAGACGATTTTACCCACATAAACAGGGCTATGCAGAATTCTGGACACGCTGCTCCGGTTGAATTCAGCGGAGCGATGGGGGCGGGCACCTAAGGCGTTGATGTACCGGGCAATGGAGGTGCAGCCATAACCTTGGGTATAGAGCTGAAACATCATACGGACGAATTTGGCCTCGGGCTCGTAAATCTCCAGGGTGGGCTTGCGATCAATGGTGATCTTCTTATATCCGTAGGGGGCATTAGCCACATAGCAGCCGTCCTCAATGGACTGCTGTAGCCCCCGGCGCAGACGCTTGTTGATGATTTTGTATTCCCGACGGGACATGAAGGTCTTCAGCTCCGCGTACTCCTCATCAATCTCGTCTGCCAGGTTATAGACTTTCTCGGGGGTCACAATCAGTGTGTCGGAGTCCTTGAAAGCGTCCAGGATGATACCCTGGTCCTTCATCCGGCCGCGGGAGAGACGGTCCAGGTCCATGCACAGGACACAGTCATAGCGGCCGTCCTCTACGTCCTGGAGCAGGCGGAGCATCTGTGGCCGGGCGTAGAGGGATTCGCCGCTGACTACCTCGGGATAGGTCTCAATAATGTGTATTCCATGCTCCTTGGCGTAGTCCAGAAGGGCTTTCTGGTGTCGGGCCAGTACCTCGTCGGTGTCAAGGCCCTCCTCCATGCGGGACTTACGGAGGTAGAGGCCAGCATCTAAATTGGTGAGTTGGAGAGGGTTATTTGTAGGCATGGAGCACTCCTTTTATTTCAAAGTTTCTTTTTAATTTTAGCTGGCTTTATGAATCCATTTTTTAAACATCCATCTAAAGCTATTGCTCCGGTATGAGTTACTATTACAGTAAAAGACCACTTGGGTTTTAGTAAAGAGAATTGTATTTGATATGTTGAACTATCTATACGTTTTTCGCAAGCATAAATATTTTTTCTTTCGGTGTTGGTTTCTTTCATTATTGAGACACTGTAAATTTTTTCGTTACTGATAATCTGGAGAGGATTTTGATCTAAAAAATCCTTTAATTCAATGTTTTGATTCCCAGTGTTAATAAACCTGAGTTTTGTAACGATCAGGTTTTTGACTGATTCATCATAGATTGTTACTTTTAACCCAGGAATATTACTTTCGTCATCTTTAATTAAACGTGTAGATGTAAGCTGATATGTTAAGCTAATTATTTTTCGGCTGGAGATCCGGCCGAAGTAAAAAATTATACCCTCAAAAACAATGACAATAATTGTATTGATAATACTTGATTCAAAAAGTCGCATATGCTCCAACCTGCTTTCTCTCTAAATTTATAAAAACAGATTTTAACTGAGCTGATGGTCAAATTATTATATAATCTGAACTGAAACTTTGTGACAAATTCCGACTGCTCCTTTCCGGTGTCCAAGTTGGACACACATTTCCTTTTTTCTACCCCCGCCTGATCTTCTGGCGGAGCTCTACCACCACACCTGCTATGGAAACGGGGAGATCCGAACAGTTCTTGATTATGTGAAGGCGTAGTCGACCTCCTGCGCTGGTACATTGAGAAGCTCAGCGGGTATAAAAGACAGTTTTCCCTGCGAATGAATGCGATTTACCTCTTCACGTCCGAAAATAGAGACTAAATTGGTGATGAGAGAAGGCAAAGCACTTTGTTTGTGATAATAAACTTTTATAGAATAAGATTTTTCAAAAATATATCTGATGATGTCTTCATCGGTAATGTCTAAGGAGTGGCCATATATAATAGTTTCAAGGTTACAATTATATGGAGCCGATTTCGTCCACCGGTATACATCATCCTTAGTTCCGTGCAGTATACGCTGAAAAAATTTCTCAAAAAACAAAAAAGGGGTTGGATTGGTGTCAGATTTTGAATCATTCGAGTGAAAGCCAAGAATAAGAGGGGTTAATAATTGAAAAGCCGGGTCTAACATATATTTTTCCAGCTCATCTGGATCTCTGAGTTTTCCATGAATATATTGTGCTGTCATATTTTTGCTATATCTATTTTGTGCAGTGGTTGTGTAATTAAAAGAAAGTAAGAAATTTTTAGAAGAATTTGTCTCAAAAAGTAGCTGCAACGGTTTGTTTGTATTCTGCCTAAATGTTGGTGGGAGTATTGGCAAAATACAGGCAAGATATAACTCAAAGCAAAATGTATAACGACGCAATTCATCATACAAAAAAAGAGCAGCTTCTTTACGTAATAATTCCTCTAAAGTAGTATTTGAATAAAAAAGCCTTGGGTGAGGGGTTCGATTAGATTTTAGCTGAGAAAACAGCCTATCTATGTTTTTGGGATAGTTATTAAAATCTTCACAACAGTTCAAGTAGGCTTTAAAAATAGTAATAGCGTCTACACCGTATTTACCTTCAGGATGAGAATCTTCATCTATTTTTTGAATAGCAGCCTGTAGTTCTTTCTCAAAGTCAATCCATGTGTCAATGCTCTGTTTTTCACTGATAACATGTTCAAAGTAGGTATACCAAACATTCATTTTTGACGTGTCCGCTAAATTTAGGATAGACAAGATTCCTATAGAAACGGGGTGTTCTAAAATTTTTTGGATTTCATCAGGACTGCAATTTATATAGCGAGTAAAACTATAATTAGACCCCGATAGTAAAGATTGAGACAATTCCCTTAAATAGTTGAAAAAATCCATATAACTAGTCCGGAGCCCGTGTGCCAGATCAAACCCGTTTCCAATCATAAATAGGGTGCGAGTTTCCATGGCCGTTCCTCTTTTCTGGGTGTCCAAGTTGGACACGCTATCATTATTTGCAGCTCAACGCCGGGGTGGTTTTGCTGGTGTCCGAGCCAGACACATTCTACTCCAGTCCAAACTGGGCTTTTGATATAACTTCTCCACCCTGAAATGTTACATTTGCATTTGCACCGAGTGATCCCTCACCGTCCCACTGAAACATTACAGTTCTGTACTCATAACCCATACCAAGATCAACCTCAGATATCATAGTTCCTGGGCTTCCTACGATATCTGTGACCTCCTGTAGGTTCATTCCCGTTTGAATTGCATTGAACTCCTCAAGAGATATCGTTGGGGGGTTATCAGAATAGTCAAAAGTTTCGTATTTGCTATAGCTTGTTTTCCCATTTAAAACGGTTAGCATAATGGTGTCTTCTGAATCAACTAGCTGTAAAATAATATTTTTTATACCGCTTTCGCTGAAATCCTCAGACAATGAATTTGATGCAGCGGAAAAATTTTCACATACTGCACTCCAATCATCTGGCACAGCCTCTCCGGAAGTGCCAGGATATGAAATTTTTACTTCTATTTTTTGCTCTGTAACTGTCAAAGATGAAATTGTATCAGCATCAAAAAATTCAGTCACACATGCAGAAGCCGCATCTTTTTGGCTTGTATCCGGTTTAGGATCAGTTGTATCTGTTATTACTGTTGTGTTACTGGAACTAGATACGGGCAAATCTGGCACTTGGTTACTGTTTGCCTTGTTGCCCTCTTTTTCTGCAGAGGAACAAGAAGATAAAAAACAAAGCGAAGCAACTAGGATTGCTATAAAGACTTTACCCCTCATATTGCCAGCTGATTTGGTATGTATGTCTCCTTTTCTCCACATACTGTTCTCTCCTCTCTACTTCTCTGTCCAAAGCTGGTATATTCTATCAGATACGGTAAAACGTTTCTTATCCCCGCCCGACCTTGCGGCGGAGCTCCACGACCACGCCGGCAATGGAAACAGGGAGATTACGGACTTCTTCAGCAGTGTAAGTTTTAGGGGGGTAGTTGGGGTTTCGGGGGACAATGGACAGGGAGCCATCTTCGCCCAGCTTGACTTGCTTCAGGGTGGCGTCGTAGCCGTTGACGTACACCACACAGTCCTCTCCA
The DNA here is from genome assembly GCA_021770445.1 of Bacillota bacterium. Classification (GTDB taxonomy): domain Bacteria; phylum Bacillota; class Clostridia; order Oscillospirales; family Oscillospiraceae; genus Lawsonibacter. The sequence goes on from JAETQY010000006.1 coordinate 88,918, forward strand.
GATTCGCAGCTGGGCGTTTTCCTGATGATGACCACATCACCAGTGAGATAATCGGGCCACATGCTATCGCCTTGCACTTGAAGGGCAAAATAGTCTCTGTCGCCGCTGCACATGGAGGCTGGAATCTCCTCCCAATCCAAAATGTCCTCCACGGCCTCTATGGGGATTCCGGCGGGAACGGAACCGAGGACAGGTATCCATACCCCGCCCGGACTGATACGTCCGCTCTTCGGAGCGGGCGTATTTTTTTCTGTCTCTTCTCGGCCTAAGAGATAATCAATGGATACTCCAAAATAATCTGCTAGTTTTTGGGTGCTACGAGCAGAAGGGATTTTACGACCAGATTCCCAGTCACTAATTGTAGGTTGCGAAACGTGCAAATCAATTGCGAGTTCTTTTTGTTGCATTCCTTTAGCCTCACGCAGTTCTCGTACTCGTACCATTGATTTCACCCCCCTATTTTATAATATAGCTTTTAGACATATAAAGCAAGCGAAAAAATATGCCTTATAGCTATTGACAAACGAACCGGCCTGTGATATAAGATAGCTATAAGGCATATTTGGGAGGTGAAGAGCAAAATGGTATGGCTTAAAGCTATAAGAGAAAGTAAAAATCTGTCCCAGGAGGAAATCTCGAAAGCTGTAGATATTACGCAGGCATCCTATTCCAACATCGAAAACGGGAAACGGACCCCGTCCGTCCCCGTCGCCAAGAAGATCGCCGCCGTACTGGGCTTCGACTGGACTCGGTTCTACGACGAGGCCGAGGCGGGGGAGCAGGATTCAGCGTGAGGGGGTGAGAGAGTGAAGGTTACCATCAGAGGGACACCTGAAGAAATCGCCGCCCTTGTGCGGGCAACACAAGAGCGGCAGTCGGTTAAATCTGAGGTTAAATCACCCATAGAAACTATAGCGCAAGCTGTTCGGCAAGCCATTGGTGATACTGCTGGAGCATCGCAAGATTCATCGTCATCATAGTCTCACACATAAAAGTGTACTGTTCCTGTGTAAACAGAGAACTTGAATTTTTCAGCGCTGGCGGTGAAAAGCATTGTATATCATATCCCATTTTTTCAAAATTAAAGCTCTTGGCAAATTCGCTGAACGGTGGCAGTTTCATGAAAAACACCTCCTTTTGTCGCCATTATAGCACGGACGGCGGAGAGGAACAAGGCGGAGCAGGAAGGAGGGGGGAAGATAGGTCAGACAGGTGCGAAACTGAAAGCGAAATTGTTGTTTTGCATAGCAGAAAGTGAGTTTTCAAGAAGAAAGCAATGAGATGACAAGGGAAACCGCCGTTTTTATGTGGCTCCACCCGCCAATAATTGTAAGAATTGTAGCAATGGCCCCGAGAATCCACCAGAGGATATTCCAGCCAAACTTAACCGTTTTGAAAATATGACAGGATAGCTCATCGTTTTGATTATGGTTTTGGGTGGAGCCTGTTTCCGTCTTTGGCTCGGAGGATATAAATTGTATTCCTTTGTATGTAAGTCTGGGCTCATGGCGGTATTCTGCTACGATACGGCCACTGATCATTTCCTGTATGACAATGCCCTCGAAAAACCCGGCGTCATAGCATTCCTTGGCGATTCGTTGTTCTTCAAGTGTGAAGGCGCCAAAGTCAATTTTATTCTGTATCTTATGCAGAACAGCACGCATAGCGGTTTCTCTTTGCTGTAATGTCTCTTGCATTTGATAATTCTCTCCTTTCACTATCATTGATAGCACTGGCGGCGGGAGGGGACAAGGCGGAGCAGGACAGCGCATGAGGGGGGATGCCTTTAAACTGCAAAAGGGAAGGGGTGAGCAGGAGTGTAGGGCTGATTATAGCAAAACCTACTGAAAAATCAACTATTTATAGCGAAATTCGGCAGTTTTTTGAATTTGTCTCGTAATTCAAATGAAACGGCTGAATTAGGAAGAGCTGGGAGAAATGCAAGGGAATCGTCGGGAACGGCAATGAAGGCATAGGTCTTCTAACATAAAGGACAACCCCAACTCCATACTTTGGCAGAAAGGAGGTGCAGCCACATGGGGCGCAAAGAGGTTTATTGCATTGACGAGAGGCAGCAGATCTATTTTACCCGCTGGGAGCTGGAGGATCAGTCCGTAGAGGTAGAGGAGAAACAGCGGACCACGCCTTACCGCCACAAGGACTACCCCACCCGCTGCGTCCGCTGGACCGGGCTGCACCTCACCAAGTACGGGGACCAGCCGGAGCAGAAGTCTCTGGGTTCCATGGTCTGTGACGCCGGCCCGAAAGTGGGGGTGTCTGTGATGACGGAGCGCGCCCCTGAGGTTCCCTATACACCGGAGGAGCGGGCGGCCGGCCGGGAGCGGATCAGACAGGCCGTGGAACGTATTTATGGCTGCCGGTGCGAGTGGAAAACAAAAGGAGGTGGCCAAAATGTGGGCGATACAAAAGAAGCGTCCTAGCAGGCAGGATGAGAACATACCGCCCCTAAGCTGGACAGACAAGCGATGCCTTGCGGCTCTTGCGGCGCTGCGGCTTGGGGTGGGGCTGGTGGAAAAGACGCTGGATGGCAACGGAGCCCCGGCTAGCCGGCCGGTGGACAAGCCCGGGATGCGAGTTGCGTGCCTTTGAGGAGGGTCCTATATGTGGAACAAGCTGAAGAAGTCCCGCCCCTGGCTGTATGAGGCCATGGAGTGGGGGGTACTGGCCCTGTCGGCGGCGGCATTCCTGCTGGCCCTGGCGGTGTATTTGAGATAGGAGGCTCGATCATGTATCAACAGACGACTGAGCGCAAGGTGCGGGAGCGCCTTCGGGAGTGGTACGGCCGGGGCCAGGTGGACAGCCTGGAGCCGGTGGAGTCGGACACCTTCCGGGCCCGGCTTACTGACGGAGGTTTGGCCTACGCCACTGTGGAGGATGACGGCTCTGTTACCATCAAGGAACAGGAAGTGGTGTGCTGATGGCGATTATTCTGTTGGCACTGACCGCGTACTTAGGGAGGACCGTGTAATGAACGCAACGACAAGACTCTGCAAAGAGGGCCTGCTGAAGCTGGTGGCCCTGCTGGACAAGCTGCCCGCGGAGGCCGACATCAATCGTGCAAGCGCCGAGTGGAATGGCGCCGCCGATGTTCTTTTGAACAGAGGCCTGGATGAGGTCGCGGCTGCCTATGCTCTGGAGATCAAAGAGCGGCGGTTTGAGTATGAGGATTCCTGTAACATCCAGCGGACGGCCGTGTTAGATGGAGTCACACTGGTTCAGATTATTCCGGATCCGGAGGTGAAATAGATGGAAAAGAAAATCCTGCCCAAGGCCACCAAGTCCAGCCTGGTGAAGCTGATCCGATCTAAGGGCTATGATGTGCCCTCTATCTATCAGGCAACATTTGAGCGGGTGCGGTACACTTTCTGGCTGCGATGGGTGGACAAACAGAAAGTCCCTCACTCAGCGTACTACACCGGAGCGGGCGGTCGGCCAGTCCTGCAGGTTGATAAGACGTGGATCGACCTCACTATGGCGGAGGTGATCCAGTTTGGCCTGTACGAGGAGAAATAAAAAAATCCCGCATGGCTGTGAGCGCAGCCACACGGGATACGTGCTCAGAGAGCACAATAAGGACATGCTTATAATAACACAGTGTGCCGGATTTGACAAGGGGGAAGTGAAAAAATGACGCCGAAGGATTTGAAAGACCGGCTCCTTGAAATAATCGATATCTTAGACGCAATGCCAGATGACGTTAAGGTCATCCAAGCTATGGCCGTCGTAAGACCGGTAGGACAAGGACACATCCTGATTCATGAGGGCCTGGACTCGGTTGCGGCCTCGCTGGGCGTCGAGCCTCACAAGGTCATTGACTCTGGCCTCCACCTGAGTAAGCGGATTACTATGGACGGGGTTGAGCTGATCCAGTATGTGTAGGCCATAGGTGATAGGCGGTGAGACAATGAAACTGATTGCTGCACAGCCGTTAATTGATTGGCTGTCCGAAATGTATGAACTTGGATTTTCTACCATTAGAGTTGCTGAAATGCTCCAGCGCCTCATAGATGCGGAGGACTTTAGTGCTACTGCGGGGGTACATGGTCATCCTATAATCAAAAACAGACCATATGTCCACGAATGGTACGAAGAATGCGGACTGCTCAATGGAGTGACAGTATATGAAAAGAGGATAAAGACCTACATAGATAACCCGACTGATTACTGCCCTATATGCAGGAAAAGGCTCTGTTCTAGGTTTGAAAGCTACTGTCCAAACTGTGGGGCTAAGATTGAGAAGGTGAGATAATGGCGCAGCGGCAAATCATCATCCGCCGGGTGCGGCAAAAAGATACCCGTATCCAGAACAGCATCATCTGGGATGAGGGCATCAGCACAGCGGCCAGGTTCTCGCTCATCGCCATGCTCAGTCTGCCGGACACCTGGGACTACTCTGTACGGGGGATGGCCACGATGCTCAAGGTGTCAAAGGACACCATGAGTAAGTACATCAAGGAGCTGGAGGAGGCCGGGTATCTCCGCCGCCGCCAGACCTGCGGAGAGGGTGGCCGCTTCGGCAGTACGCAGTACATCATTACCGACACGCCGGGAGATTTTGGCGACGAGGAACCGTGTCCTAATTTTTCGGACACGGACAGCGAAACCGACTCGCCGTGTTCTACTTTACCGGACACGGAAAAACCGGCGCCGGAAAAGTCGCCACAAAAGAAACGTTCTCCTGAACAATGGAAACGCCCTGAACAAGAATCCCCCCAAAGCCCCCCAGCGGGGGGTGCGTCAGCGAAAAAACAGCGCAGGGGTCGGGTTCCAAAGGCGGCGCCCGATTGGAAGCCGGAGCGGTTTGAGGGCTTCTGGCGGATGTATCCGCTGAAGAAGTCCAAACAGGCGGCGATACGCGCCTGGGACTCACTGCATCCGGACGACAGGCTGCTGGCGGCGATGGGACATGCCCTCCAGCGGCAGCTGGCCAGCCCGGAGTGGCAGCGGAAGATTCGGGAGGAGGGCGGCCAGGGCATTCCCTACCCCGCCACCTGGATCAACGGCCGGCGTTGGGAGGATGAGGACCAGCCGGATCGGGCGGCCCTGCCTGCGCCGGCTCGGGAGGGAGGTCTTGACTATGGCTTCCGCTGATAGCAGACCCCAAGCCGATGGCGCATGGGCGGAGCAGTCGGTCATCGGCTCCATGCTCATTGACGTCCGGTGCGTGGGGCTGGTGATGGCCAGCCTCACCGAGGGGGACTTCCTACTGGATGCAGACCGGCGGATATTCCTGGCGTATCAAGCCCGTTTTGCCAAGAACCAGCCAATGGACCCGGTGATGATCTGCGAGGACGTGGCTCCTGGGGACGGAAACTTCCGGGGTTATATCCTCCAGCTCATGGATACGACCCCCACCGCCGCCAACGTGGCGGAGTACATTGAGTTGGTCAAGGAGACTGCCAGGACGACCAAGGGCCGCAGCATCGGCCAGGAAATCGCGGCCAGCCTGACCTCGGAGGAAATGGGCCGTCTGTTCCAGCAGGGTTTGGACCTGCTGTCCGACCGGGGTCGGGACGACGAGGCGGACATGGCCAAGGCCATTCTGGAGTTCCAAAACTTCCTGGATCGCAAGCCGGACTACCTCCCCTGGGGCTTCCCACTGCTGGACGACAACCTGGATGTTGCGCCAGGCATGTTTGTGGTGCTGGGAGGCCGCCCCTCGGACGGAAAGACCGCCCTGGCCCTCCACATGGCCTATGCACAGGCGGAGCAAAAAAACGTGGGCTATTTCACCCTGGAGGACGACCGAAACACTCTGTTTTCCCGGCTGATCTCCTCCGTCTCTGGGGTGCCTCTGCGGAACATCCTGCGCCGGAGCCTGAATGAGCGGGATTACCAGCTGCTGGCCGACGCCAACGACGAGATCATCAAGCGCCGACTCACCATCATCGACGCCGCTGGCATGACGGTCAATGACATCATCACCCGGACCCACGCGGATAAATTTGACGTGGTCTTTGTGGACTATCTCCAGATGGTCCGCCCGTCCATTCGAGGCCGGGGGACCCGACAGGACGAGGTGGCGGACATCTCCCGGGCCCTGGCGGATATGGCCCGTCACAGTGGGATCGTGGTCGTGGCCCTGGCCCAGCTGTCACGGCCGCCTCAGAAAGGCAAGCGGGAATCTCCTCTCATGGCCGACCTAAAGGAGAGCGGCCAGATTGAGCAGGACGCCAACGTGATCCTGTTCGTCTGGCGGGAGGATGAAACCAGCAGTAAATCGCCCCGGCACCTCACTTTGGCTAAAAACAAGCTGGGCCTGTTGGGTCAGTGGGGGATCATCTTTGACGGCGCCACTCAAAAATTTCTTCCGGAGCTGCAATCAGACCGGCCAGTGGCAAAGAGAGCGGAGCCAGAATACAAGCAGCAATCATTCTATGAGCTCCCTGGCAGTGAGCCGCTGCCCTGGGAGGACGAATACGACCACATCGGCGCAGCGCCGAAAAATTAAAACGAGAGGACGAGTACAATGAGGACAAGCGTGATACTCAACTTGAAGGGCGGAGTGGCGAAGACGGCCACCGCTGTCAACCTGGCGGCCATCCTGGCCAGTGAGTACAAGAAAGCAGTGCTCCTGGTGGATGCCGACAGCCAGTGCAACGCCACCGAGTTCTTTGGCGGCGACCCGGTCAAAGGCAGTCTGGCAGATGCGCTCCGTCATGATGGGGACGGCGGCCCATTCGCCGCAGCCTGCATCCAGACCAGTAATTTCCCCGGGGTGGATCTGCTGTGCGGGTCGGAGGACCTGATGGACCTGGACCTGACCAAGGTGGAACTCCAGAGCGTGCGGGCGACGGTGCTGCG
>JAETQY010000030.1 GCA_021770445.1 Bacillota bacterium
CCCAGGGCAGCAGGCTGATTGCCTACTGCCGGGTCTGCAAAAACGAAATACTGATCGACGTCAACAAGGGCGCGTGCTTTGAGAGCCAAGGCCAGTGACTAACACGGGAAACGTGTGGTCATTGGCCTTGGTTTTGTTTTGCCCGGAGGTGATAGCCCGTGAGCGAGACAAGGCCTGGGCCGGAGCGGAGGAAACTGCCATGGATTACAAATCGGCGCGGTGGCGGCGTTTGCGGGAGCGGGTGCTGAGGCGGGATAAATACCGGTGCCGGGAGAACGCCCGGTACGGCCGCAGGGTGGAGGCAACCACAGTTCATCACATCTGGCCGGCGGAGCTGTATCCCGAGTACGCCTGGTGTGAGTGGAATTTGATCGCGTTGAGCTCTGCGGCGCACAACGCTATGCATGACCGGGAGACAAATCAACTAACGGAACTGGGTGAGGGTTGGCGCCGAAGGACCATCCCCCCCACCCTCAGGGGGGTACTTTAGTACCCTCCTGGGACCGGTGGGGGCAAGTCTTTCCAATAGAGCGAGGGCTGGAAACTTTTTTGGCAGGGAGGTGAGAGGCAAAATGGCGGCTCCGGCTACTACTAAGGCGACGATAAAAAGTCAGACCGTGCAAGACATGAAAAAACTGGGGGTTTATCGCCCGGAATACGACCGGCTCATCGACATCTACGCCGGGCTGTGGGAGCAGTACCACCGGCTGATGAAGGCATATGACACCGGCAAGGGCTACGAGTATGCCGTCCCCACCAGCGACGGTGGGGAAAAGAAATCCCCCCTGGTCAACACCATTGAGGCCGTCCGCCGGGATATCCTGGCCTACTCCGACCGGCTGTGCCTCAACCCCAAGGCGGAGCGGGAGGGAAAGCTCCCGCCGCCGGGCAAGCGGTCCAAGCTGGAGGAGGCGCTGCGCGGTGGGCCGTAAAAAGACCGCCCAGCCCAGGTTTCAGAACCAGGCGGAGGTGATGGAATATGTCAGCTCCATCGTGGCGGGGCGTAAGCTGGCCTGCAAGGAGACGAAACAGGCCTGTGAGCGGTTCCTTCGGGACCTGGAGGATCCCCGGTGGGATTTCGACCCCACAGATGCGGAGTTCTGTATCCGGATCATCGAGAAGACTTTCGTCCACTCTCAAGGGGAGGCCCTGGACGGCACGCCCATGCGGGGCAAGCCATTCCTGCTCCAGCCCTTCCACAAGTTCATCATCTACAACCTGGTGGGGTTTTTCAATGCTGGCACCAAAATATGCCGGTTCCATGAGGCGGTCATTTACATTCCCCGGAAAAACGTAAAGACCACCTTTGCCGCCGCCCTGGCCTGGTCCCTGTCCCTACTCCGGCGCCGCAGCGGCAGCAAGTGCTACATCGTAGGCGCTGCCCTGAAACAGGCTCTGGAGAGCTTCAACTTCATCAATTTCAACCTGGAGGAGATGGGGGAGAAGCAGAACTTTCGGGTGATAGACAACAACCAGGAGCACAGCATATCCGGTACCATCGGGGACGGCAGTATCTTTATCCAGGCATTGGCGGCCAACCCGGACGCCCATGATTCTCTCAACTGCAATCTTGGAATTGCCGATGAGGTACACGAATACAAGTCCCCTAAACAGTATCAAATCATTAAGGACGCTATGGCCGCCTACTCCAATCATCTCATGATCGCCATTTCTACCGCCGGCGATCGGATGAACAGCTATTTTTACCGGCGGCTGAAGTACTGCCGGCAGATACTGGACAGGACAAACCAGGACGAACAGCTGTTTATCTTCATGGCCTGCGCCCCCCAGGACCCGGAGACCGGGGACGTAGATTACACTAACCCGGCGGTCCTGGAGATGGCCAATCCCGGATATGGAGTAACCATCCGTCCGGCTGATATTTTAGCCCAGGCGTTGCAGGCACAGAATGACCCCCAAATGCGCAAGGAGTTCTTCGCCAAAAAGCTGAATATCTACATTGCAGCCATGAAGGCTTACTTCAAGATCGAGGAATTCCGGGCCAGCGACAAGCAGTATAACTGGACGCTGGAGGAGCTAAAGAAGCTGCCCATCCGCTGGTACGGCGGCGCTGATCTGTCCAAGCTCCATGATCTGACAGCGGCGGCCCTGTACGGTACCTTGGAGGGCTACCGGCGGGAGGACGGCGAGGTGGTGGACGTGGATATTATCATCCCCCATGCCTGGTTCCCCGTGGTGGCCGCCCACATCAAGGCGGATGAGGACAACATCCCCCTGTTCGGCTGGGAAGAGGACGGCTGGCTGGATATGTGCAACTCCCCGGTAGTCAACTATATGGACGTGGTCAACTGGTTCAAGGACAAGCGCCACAGCGGATTCAAGGTCAAAGAGGTGGGCCACGACCGGAAATTCTGCGCAGAGTATGTTGTGGGGATGAAAAAGGCCCAATTCAAGGTGGTGGACCAGCCCCAGTATTTTTGGAAGAAGTCCCAGGGCTTCCGCCGGATCGAGCAGAAGGCCAAAGCCGGGTGCCTGTACTACCTCCACTCGGACGCCTTTGAGTATTGTGTCCAGAACGTCCACGCCATTGAAAAGACCGACGATATGGTCCAGTACGAGAAGATAGAGGATAACACCCGCATTGACGTCTTTGATGCTGCCGTTTTTGCTGCGGTGCGGATGCTGGAGGACATGGAGCGAAAAGAAAAATCGAAAGGATGGAGCTAAGAATGGCAAGTGCAGTTAATCACAAGAAGCGCTCTTATCGAAGTGAGAAATTCCACCGTTCCGCAGTGAATGCTATGCAAAAATTTGCATCCAGGTCCTGGCTGCGGTTTCTGCGTGGAGGCTACAGATGAGCAGAAAACGAAAGAACCGCGGCAACCAGATCCGGGACGCTGACCGGCGCTCCGCCGCCTGGCTGCTGACCGACGCCGCCTATGATACCCTGTGCGTCTCCGGCTACACCCGGCTCAGCGAAAACCCCGAGGTACTAATGGCGGTGAACAAGCTGGCCGGGCTGATCGGCTCCATGACCATCCACCTGATGAGCAATTCCGAGGGCGGAGCCATCCGGATCAAAAATGCCCTGTCCCGAAAGCTGGACATTGAGCCCAACCGGTACATGACCCGGATGACCCTCATGTCCTGGATCGTGCGGGCGCTGCTGCTGTACGGCGACGGCAACGCGGTGGTGCTCCCCAGGACCAGCGGGGGCTATTTGGAGGACCTGGTTCCCATTCCGCCTTCCCGGGTGTCCTTTGTCCCGGACGGCGGCTACGGCTACCGTATCCTGATAGACGGCCGGGAGCAGGACCCCGGGCAGCTGCTCCACTTTGTCCTCAACCCGGACCCGGCCCAGCCCTGGCGGGGCATGGGGCTGCGGGTGGCCCTGAAGGACGTAACCGCCAACCTGAAACAGGCGGCGGCCACCAAGAAGGGCTTTCTGGAGGACAAGTGGAAGCCCAGCGTCATCATCAAGGTGGACTCCTGGGCGGAAGCCCTGCAAACTCCGGAGGGCCAGGAAAACTACATGAGGCGGTTTTCCACGGACAAGCCCGGACAGCCCATTGTCATCCCCGCCGACGGGATGGAGGTCATCCAGGTCAAGCCCCTGACCCTCAATGATTTGGCTATCAATGATTCCGTCTCCCTGGACAAGCGGACGGTGGCGGCCATCCTGGGGGTACCTCCTTACGTGGTGGGGGTGGGGGCTTTCAACCGGGAGGAGTGGAACTCCTTCGTCAACAATACAGTCCTGCCCCTGGTCAAGGGGCTGGAGCAGGAGCTGACCCGGAAGCTGCTCATCAGCGAGGACCTGTTCTTCCGGATGAATCCCTGGGCGCTGTACGCCTACGACGTGCAGAACCTAGCCTCTATCGGCAGCGAGCTGTATGTCCGGGGGATCATGACCGGAAACGAGGTCCGGGACTGGATTGGACAGGGACCCATGGCCGGTCTGGATGAGCTGGTCATTCTGGAGAACTTCATTCCGGCTAGCATGATCGGGGACCAGCTGAAGCTGAACCAGCAGAAGAAAAACCAGGAAAAATTGGACGGGTTGGGAGGTGAGAATGATGGATAGGCGGACAATGGTCTGCCGCCCGACCCAGTACCGGGCGGCGGAGGACAACGGGGAGCTGTACATCGAGGGCTATTTTGCGGTGTTCAACAGTGTCTATGAGATTGCCCCTGGGCTGACGGAGAGCATTTCCCCCGGGGCTTTTGCCGATACGCTGGGCGGTGATATCCGGGCCCTGACCAACCACGACACCACCCTGGTCCTGGGCCGCACCAAGGCGGGTACCCTGGAGCTCCGGGAGGACGGTCACGGCCTCTGGGGCCGGGTGCGGATCAACCGGGAGGACGGCGACGCCATGAACCTGTACCACCGGGTACAGCGGGGGGATGTGGACCAGTGTTCCTTTGGCTTCCTCATCCTCGAGGAAGACGTGGAGGACCGTGAAAATGGTTCTGTTCACTTTACCATTCGGAAGGTTGAATTGTACGAGGTTACGGTGGCCACCTTCCCGGCCTATGAGGAGACTGCCGTGGCCGCCCGCAGCGCCCAGGCGGAGCAGATCAAGCGCCGGGCCGGTCAGGCCTGGAAGGAGACCATGAAAAATCGTTTGAAAGGAAGTGCAACATAATGGCGTTAAAAGCGCTGCTGCTGAGAAAGCAGCTGGACGACAAGAAGAAGGCCCTGGAGGACCTGCGGGCCAAGGACCAGGAGTTTCAGACCCGGGAGGCCGAGCTGGAGACTGCCATTGGCGAGGCGGAGTCCGAGGAGGACAAGGCCGCCGTGGAGGGCCTGGTCAACGAGTTTGAGCAGGACAAGCAGGCCCATGAGGAGAACAAGACCAAGCTGGCCGGCGAGGTGGAGCAGCTGGAGCAGTACTTGGCTGCAGAGGAGGCCAAGCAGACGCCCCCGGCCGATCCCACCCCCGCGCCCGACAACGCCCCCGCAAGCGGCGGGGAGAGAAAGGATGAGAACATTATGAGCATGAAGCGCAGAGGCTTTTTCGGCCTGAACATTCAGCAGCGGGACGCCTTCCTGGCCCGGGAGGACGTGAAGGACTTCCTCCAGCGGGTGCGCACCCTGGGCAAGGAGAAGCGGGCCGTCACCGGCGCGGAGCTGACTATCCCCACCGTGGTGCTGGATCTGATCCGGGAGAATATCTCCAAGTACAGCAAGCTGATCGGCTATGTCCGGCTGCGCTCCGTCCCCGGCAAGGCCCGGCAGAACATCATGGGCGCCATCCCCGAGGCCGTCTGGACGGAGGCCTGCGCCACCCTGAATGAGCTGGACCTTGCCTTCAGCCAGGTGGAGGTGGACGGATACAAGGTGGGCGGTTTTATCGCCATCTGCAACGCCACTCTGGAGGACAGCGACCTGAACCTGGCCAGCGAGATCATGGAGGCCCTGGGTCAGGCCATCGGCTACGCCCTGGACAAGGCCACTGTCTACGGGACCGGCACCAAGATGCCCCTGGGCTTTGTCACCCGGCTGGCCCAGACGGCCAAGCCCTCCAGCTGGAATACCAACGGCCCCGCCTGGAAGGACCTACACACCAGCAACATCATCACCATCACCGGCAAGACCGGCGTTGACCTCTACAAGGAGATGATTCGCGCGTCCGGCAAGGTCAAAAGCACCTACGCCCGGGAGAGCAAGGTCTGGATCATGAATGAGACCACCAAGGCTAACCTTACCGCCGAGGGGTTGTCCATCAACGCCGCCGGCGCCATTGTCTCCGGCCTGAACAACACCATGCCGGTGGTGGGGGGCGATATCGTCACCCTGGACTTTATGGCCGACGGCGACATTGCCTTTGGCTACCTGGACCTGTATCTGCTGGCGGAGCGGGCGGGAGCCCAGATCTCCCAGAGTGAGCATGTCCGCTTTATCGAGGATCAGACTGTGTTCAAGGGTACTGCCCGGTACGACGGTATGCCGGTGTTTGGGGAGGCCTTTGGCATCATGAACATCGACGGCAAGGCCCCCACCACCTTCGCAACCTTCCCGCCCGACAAGGCCAACACGCAGGACCCTTGAGTGCGCGCCTTTCGGGGCTGACGATTGGCGCGCTAACTCTCACGCCGGCCTTTAGCGGGGCCGTAACGGAGTATACAGCCACAACCACCAACGCGACGAACACCATCACGGCCACGCCGGAGGATGAAGCCGCGGAGATATCTATCCTGAACGGGACGGCCCCCGTGGAAAACGGGAGCGCGGCCACCTGGAGCGCCGGAGAAAATACGGTGACCATCAAGGTGGAGAACGGGGCGGCCCAGCAGACCTACACCGTCAAGGTGACAAAGACGGGGGTGTAACCCGTGGATGAAAAATCCATGCTGATGCTGCTGCGGCAGGATTTACAACGGACTAGCCCAGCTCCCCTCCCCGGGGAGGATACCTACCTGTTCCATCTGCTCCAGGCGGCCCGGGCCAGCCTGGAGCGGCAGGGGGCTTACTCTGAAGACAGCGATGACTGGTACCAAGCCGTGATCGCCACCGCCGCCTGGATGTACCGGAAGCGGATCACCGGTGAGGCGGAGCCCAAGTATCTGCGGCGGATGAGGCTGGACCTGATCGCAGACAAACGGGCGAGGAGGGACTGACATGCTCCATGACGCGGGGATCGCCGTGATCTACCAGGTAGAGGCGGGGACAGGGCCGCCCCCAGTTTCCTCCGAACTGAAGGAAAAAACCAGGCAGGCCTTCGGGGAGATGACAGTGGGTGTGACCCGGTTCTACTCCGCGGCGGCCGCCGGAAAGACGGTCAGCCGCCGGATCGAGCTGTGGCGGGATGACCGTATTGACACCAGGGACCTGTGCAGGATCGGGAAGCGCTTTTACCTGATCCAGCAGGTGGTCCCAACCGCCGACGATGACGGCCTGCTGGTCACCCGCCTGACCCTGGAGGAGACCGACGGCAGCGCCTGGGAGGGACAGTATGTCGATTAGAGTAAACGATTTTTCTTTGGCTCTTGGACAAATCCTGGAGGATTATGCGGAGGACGTCCAGGAGGCGGTAGCCCAGGCGGTGGAGGAAACCGGGAAAAAGGCCCTGAAAACAGTCAAGGCCAAGTCTCCGGTCCGCAAAGGGAAGGGCGGCGGCCGCTATAAGAAAGGCTGGCGGATGAAAAAGGAGCGCAGCGGCGTCTTCGGCAAGCAGGCCCATGTCACCGTTTACAACGCCACAGACGGCCCCCTGGTCCATCTGCTGGAAAACGGCCATCAGAAGTCCAGCGGCGGCCGGGTGGAGGGAATTCCCCACGTCCGGCCCGCCTATGAGGAGGCGGAGCGCCTGCTCCCGGAGTTGACAGCCCAGGCCATTGAGGAGGCGGGGGAGAAGTGACCTATCAGGAAATAGAGCAGCTGCTTGCCCCGCTGGAGATCCTCTTCACCTTCCACCACTGGGAGCAACCGCCCGCCATGCCCTACGGGGTGTATTTTGACAATCACACAAGCAACTTCGAGGCGGACGATATCGCCTATGCTGTGATCCGCAACTTTAACATTGAGCTCTATGTGCGGCAGCGGGACCCGGACCTGGAGGGCCGCCTGGAGGACATCCTCACGGCGGCAGAGTTGTACTGGGACAAGGACGCCACCTACATAGACTCGGAACGGTTTTATCAAATTTCTTATGAAATTGAGGTGTAAGAATGGCAAACAAAGTGAAATTCGGGCTGAAAAACGTCCACTACTCCACCATCACCTTCGACGAAGACGGGGAGCCTGTCTATGCCACGCCCAAGCCGCTCCCTGGGGCCGTCAGCCTGACACTGGACGTGCAGGGCGAAGAGGTGGAGTTTGAGGCGGACGACGTGATCTACTACTCCTCCTACTCCAACACGGGCTACAAGGGCAACCTGGAAATCGCCAACATTACCGACGATTTCCGCAAGGATGTTTTGGGGGATGTGGAGGATGAGGCTTCTCACGTGCTCATGGAGTACGCCTCCGCCGAGGCCAAGCCCTTCGCGCTGCTGTATGAGATCAACGGAGACCAGAAAGCCACCCGCCGGGTTCTGTATTACTGCACGGTGAGCCGCCCCGGGGAGAACGCCTCCACCACCGGCAAGACCAAGACGCCCCAGACGGATACTATGAGCCTGACCGCTGTCCCCCTGGCTGGCGGGCTGACCCGGGCCAGGACACAGGAGAATACCACAGCCGCGGTGTTTAACGGCTGGTATCAGTCGGTGTGGCGGCCCGCTGCGGCGCCGGGGGTGTAAGCCATGGAGGCGACTGTCAAGATCGACGGCAAGGACGTGCGCTTCAAGGCCACGGCGGCGGTGCCGTTGTTGTACCGGCGGAAGTTTAACCGGGACCTGGTTCAGGATATCCAGTCCGTAGCGTCGGCTATGACGGGGAAAGAGGCTACTGGGGAAAATCTTCCTCTCCATGCGCTGACTATGTTTGAGTGTATGGCCTATATCATGGCGAAACACGCAGACCCCGCGATGGAGGCGGGCAGCCCGGAGGAGTGGCTGGATGGCTTTTCCACCATGTCCATCTATGCGGTGTTCCCGGTAATCCAGGCCCTGTGGGAGGGCAACTTGGAGCGGCTGGAGGAGGCTAAAAAAAAAGCGGAGCTGTCGATCGGGAGGTTACAACAGCCCTCCTTCTCCTCCGCGCCGTCCAGCTCGGAGTCCCCCTCCGGGATTTAGAGCTCCTGAGCGTCGGAATGCTGGAGGATATGTACGCTGAAGCAGAAAATGACACCCTGGACTGGCCGGTGATGGCCACCCAGGAGGACATGGACCGGATGCTGTGAGGTGAGCCTATGGGAAACAATCGAATAAAGGGTATCACCATCGAAATCGGCGGCGATACCTCAAAATTAGATAAAGCCCTGAAAGGAACAGATGACAGTCTAACGAAGATCCAGAAGAATTTAAAAGATGTGGATCGACAGTTAAAACTGGATCCAAAAAACGTGGAACTGCTGGACCAAAAGCAACGGCTCCTGGCTCAGTCCGCAGAACTTACAGCAGACAGGTTTAAGACGCTAAAAAAAGTGGCCGAGGAGTCTACTGTCAGCAATGTGAAGTATAAGCAGTGGCAGGAAGCCTTTACTTCTCTTCAGGGCCAGATCACCAAGACCTCCAATGAGATTACTAAGCTGGAAAAAGAGGGGAAAAAGCTGGAGGAGCTGGGCTTTGCCCTTGACAGCGAGCCCATGAGAGAGGTCCAGGGGAAGGCAGAAAACCTCCGAAAAAAGCTGGGAGAACTCCAACAGAAGGTTACAGATACCTATGTAGAATTGGGACGGCCTATTAGCATTGAACAGTGGGATGACCTCCAAAGAGAAATGGCAGCGACGGCTCACGAGGTCGAAGATGCTGAAAAAAAGGCAGAATCTTTCAATTCAACATTAGGGAAAATGGGACCGGTGCTTTCTGACATTTCCAACAAGGCAGGGGCAGTATCTAATACTTTTGCCCCTGTAACAAAAGCAATTCTTGGCATCGGAGCGGCGGCAGTGGCAACAGTGCCAGCGACAGAGGAATTTCGGTCGGACCTTTCCATGTTGGAAAACAATGCCCGAATGGCCGGAGTAGGGATTGACGCCACCCGGCAGGCCTTTGAGCAATTTGCAGTGGTATCCAATGAGGTGGACAGCAGTGTAGAGGCGACCTCTAACCTGCTCCAGGCTGGTTTTACAGAGAGTAACCTTCAAAGGGCCGTGGAGAATCTGGCCGGAGCTTATCTCAGCTTTCCGGATACGCTGAAAATAGAATCGTTGGCGGACAGCCTCCAGGAAACATTGGCCACAGGCACCGCCACGGGCCAGTTTGCGGAAGCCCTGGACCGGCTTGGGATTGGAGCAGAGCAATTTTCTGCTCAGTTGGCCCTAATTCCTGATGAAGTAGATCGTCAGAACTATGCTTTAGGTGCGCTGGCCAGCAAGGGGATGGCGGAAGTGTACCAAGGCTGGGTCCAGAACAATCAGGCCCTTGTGGAGAACCGGGAGGCTACGCTGGGGTTTCAGCAGTCCATGGCGCAGCTTGCGGAGCTGATCCAGCCGTTCCTTACATCACTGACGGAGATGGCATCCACATTTATGGACTGGTTTACCGGCCTGCCAGAGGGAGTCCAGGCGGCGGTCGTGGGTATTGTGGCCTTGGTTGCTGTTATCAGCCCGATTGCTGGAATTATTTCTGCGATTACTGGGGCTCTGGCGGCAGCGGGAGTTGCAAGTAATGTGTTTACTATTGCTGGTACAGGAGTATCATTTACGCTTGGTCAGTGGGTGATCATCATCGGCGTTGTAATTGCGGCAGTTCTGGCCCTGGCGGCGGCCATCGCTTTCCTGACGGGCCGCAGCAAAGAGCTGGACAACATGAAAATGCCGGATGTGCCGGACTACAGTAGCTCGATGCCCTCCGGTGGAGGCCGCCTCCGTTCTATGGGTACGGCCACAGCCCAGGACCTGCCATACCTTGCCCAAGGAACCGTGACCCGCCCCAACAGCCCCTTTATGGCGGTGGTGGGGGACAACCCCCAGGAGCCGGAGATCGTCTCCCCGCTGTCCACCATCGAGCAGGCGGTCCGGAACGTGGTGGGCAGCGGTGGGGGCCAGGCCAGCAATATCCGGGTGACCGTCAACTTTACCGGCTCCGCCGCCCAACTGGTGCGGATGCTCCAGCCGCAGATCGTCGCGGAGACAAACCGTCTGGGGCCGCAGTATGTAAAATAGATGTGTCCAAGTTGGACACCGTGAGGAGGCAGAGATATGGCCGGGATCCAGATGGATGGAAAAACCTATCGGGTGAGGGTGATCTTCCCCTCGGTGGAGGAGACCGCCCGGCTGGTGGAGGGGCCCAACGCCGGGGACATGCTCTCCGGCCGGCGGGAGCGGGACCTGGTGGGCACCTACTACGATCACACCTTGTCCGTGGAACCGGACCCCCGCTACCCCCAGGACTACGACCAGTTCTTCGACGACATATCCGCCCCCGTGCCCTCCCACTTCATCGCCATGCCACACGGGCAGAGCACCGTCACTTATGAGGCCATGGTATCCTCCGTCAGCCACACCTGTAATGGTGTGCTGGCGGGGGTGCGCCGGTGGAAGGGCCTCCAGGTCACCTTTGAAGGGATTAGGCCCGCCCGGCTGCCTGGGGAGGGTACGGTATGAGCCACAGCATTGTATATGAGAGCTGGACGTTTCCCGCGGACAAGATCAAAGAGGGCAACCTCTATCTGGCCACGTCGCTGCTGGCCTCCTCCCTGGAGGTCAATAGCTTTGCGCCGGTGGTGGAGTGCGATGATCCGTCTATCCTGGACTTCCAGCGCAACGCTAAGCTGCTGTACTACGCAGAGCCGGGGCGCCCAATGGTGTTCCGGGTGCAGAATATCAAGCGTGCGGGGCCAAGCCGCTATGAGATATCCGCCACCAGCACCCTGGGCCTGCTCACCGAGGGGCGGCACATGGGAGGAATCTACACCGGCCAAGAGGCGGAGAAAGTCATCCTGGACATCTGCGGCACAGTCCCGGTGGAGATCAAGAATGTCCTGAAAAAAATCAAGCTCTATGGATGGCTTCCAATCGCTGCTCCCCGGGATAATTTTGCCCAGGTGCTCTTTGCCATCGGTGCTACGCTGAAAACCGACCTGGACGGTGTGCTGCGTGTTGAGGGACTATGGGACGGTATCTCCGGGCAGGTGCCCCAAGACAATATGTATACCGACGCCAACGTGGACTACTCCGCCCGGATCACTCAGGTCATCGTCACAGAGCATCAGTATGTCCCCTGGACGGAGGAGAAGCAGCTTTTTGAGGGAACCGCCCAAGAGGGAGACGTAATTACCTTCGATGAGCCCATGCACAGCCTAGCGGCCCAGGGCTTCACCATCCAGGCCAGCGGGGCCAACTGGGCAAGGGTATCCGCCGGCTCCGGAACGCTGACTGGCAAGACCTACCTCCACAACACCCGGCAGATCAGCAAGGCAGTACAGGCGGCGTCCACCCCCAACGTCAAGACGGTGGAGGACATCACCCTTGTATCCCTGGTCAACTCCCAAGTCTGCGCCCAGCGGCTGGTCGATTACTACAAGTGTCGGGAGCTCATTGACGCCCCAGTGGTCTACCAGGGGGAGAATCCCGGCGACAGGCTGGCTACCTGGCACCCCTTTGATAAAATCGGTGTAACCGCTTGCCTGGAGAGCGCCGATATCACCCTGTCCAACACCCTGAAGGCCCAGGAGAAACTGCTGGTGGGGTACGTGCCGCCTCAGTTTGAAGAGATGATCACATACGACAACCACGAGGTTTTAACGGGAAGCGGCTCATGGAGTCCTCCTGAAGGCACAACAAGCGTAATCGCCGTCTTGATTGGCGGTGGGCAGGCTGGAACCAACGGTGCTAACGGTACAATCGGAAGTGGCGGCAGCAACTTAGGGGACAGAACTGATAAACAATACCTTGAGAAAATATTGACCGAGAGCTCGCCATCGTCGAGCTTCTCCGCCTCCGCATCCCGAACCGCGACGGGTTATACCAATGGGAAAGGCGGCGTGGGAGGGAGAGCTGGGTCGCCCGGGAAAATACTCAGAGTGGAGATCAAGAACCTCTCAGGTGAGGGCATCCCGTATTCCTGCGGCCAGGGCGGCGCCTCCAATGGCGCTGCCGGGACGGAGACGACGTTCGGGGATCACTCCTCCGCGGAGGGGGCAGTCTCTCAGACCGGTTACACCGATGCTGTCACCGGGATCACCTACGCATGTCAGGGCGTAAACGGGACCGACGGCGGAGACGGCGGCAGCGAGGGGACAGATGGGGCGAGCGTAAACGGCGTATCCGGCGGCCGCGGCTACCGGGGAGGGTCAGACCCACATACCGCGACAAGATCGGTTTATTCCGATAGCGGAGCATACTATCGTAATATAAAAGCAACGCTTAACACGCAGGTTTCAGCCATTGGCGGCGGAGGAGCCGGAGGAAGTTCCGGCAGTACGCCGGGACAGCCCGGGTCGAGCGGGACCCAGGCTGCTGGTTCTCTCCGCATAACCACTGATAGCGGCCATCCTCGCGCAATGGGGGAAAATGGTCGCTGTACCAGCGGATCGGGCGGAAATGGCGCGAACGGAGTTTCCGGCGCCACTCCAGGCTCAGCCGGGTCAGGTGGCGCAGGGGGCGGCGGCGCTGGCGCTGTTGCCAGCAATTCTGTCTCTGTTCAGGCAAGCTGTGATGTAGATGCATATGGTTCGGGCTCTGTCTGGAAAAGGTATGTAAGATTTGAGGCTTGGGCGACTGGCCGGAACGGTTATTCCGGCAATCCAGGGAATGGCGGCGCAGGTGGCGCTGGCGCTCCCGGCTGCATAATCCTTTACTATGGAGTGCAGAAGAAATCCCCCGCCGGCCAGCTTGTGGACAAGCAGAACCGCATAATCCTGGACCGTCTGGGGCGGCGGATCATCATGTGAGGAGGTGCCACAATGACAATGGAAGAGCTCCAGGCCCAGGTGGCCAAGCTCCAGGAGCAAGTAGCGGCGCTGTCTGTCCGGGCTCTGAGTGAGGATACCGGCCCGTCCGGCTACGCCACCAGCAAGTATTCCGTGGAGGAGATGGACGCGCTGCTGGATAAGGTGGCGGCGATGGAATGAGAAGCCGTCCTAGTGGTCATCAGGTCTTGTCAGCAGACGAAATGGAGGTGTTTTTTTGTTCGTTCTTTATGCAAATAAGACTCAACTGACTATTCATCAAAAAGAACCTCTTACCAGCGGGAGCGTGAAGGTCTACCAGGTGCGGTTTGAGTTCTCGCCGGAGTGGGCCGGCCTGACGCGGACGGCCTGCTTCCAGTCCGGGGTGCAGACCATCTCCGTGCTGCTGGACGAAACCGGGCGGTGTGATATCCCGTGGGAGGTTACTGATCTGGGCGACTCTGGTAGGCATCTGTTTGTTGGGGTATATGGCTCGGATATCTCCGGAGTGGTCCTGCCCACCGTCTGGGCGGACTGCGGGCTTATCCAGCAGGGCGTACAAATGGGGGGTCTGTCCAGACCGCCTACTCCCGGCCCGATAGACGTTGTAATGCAGGGGAAGGGCGATACGCTGGGCTACACTCCAGACGGGGAACTGGGGCTGTATGCTGGAGACCGGTTGCTCTCCGCTGTGCCAATCCAGCCTGACGATCCCGGCACCTCCGACCACCGGGAGCTGGCCAACCGGGACGCCGAAGAGCAGCACCCCATTGGGGCCATTACCGGGCTGGAGCGGGAGCTCTCCAAGCGACTGACCGAAGATAGCGCCATGAGCGTTGTCGATATTATTAAAATTATGGAGGAATGAACACATGTCTAAGTATCTGAACGAAGCGGGCCTGGCCTATTATGACAGCAAGCAGAAGGAGCGCCTGGCCCAGAAGGCAGACGTGAGCGCTCTGCCCACCAAGCTGAGCCAGCTCAGCAATGACGCCGGCTTTATCACCGGCGCCGACGTCCCCGAGGGAGCAGCCGCCTCCACCACCGTGCCCAAGATGGACGGCACGGCGGCCGCCGGCAGTGAGAACGCTTTCGCCCGGGGCGACCATGTCCACCCTACCGACACCTCCCGCCTGTCCACCACCGGCGACGGCTCCCAGGTGACGGTGAGCTTCAACCCCGCCGAGGCCAAGGCCGCACCGGCCAGCGGTGACACCCTGGCGGTGATTATGGGCAAGCTGGCCAAGAACTTCGCCGACCTGGGCGCCCTGGCCTACAAGGACGGCATTGCCGCCGACGATCTGGACGCGGCGATCAAGGCCTCTCTGGCCAAGGCGGACAGCGCCCTGCAGAGCTTCACCGAGACCGACCCCACCGTCCCCGCCTGGGCCAAGGAGGCCAGCAAGCCTACTTACACCGCCGCCGAGGTGGGTGCCATCCCCGCCGCCGATGCGGACACCTTTGCCAAGAAGAGCGACCTGACCAGTGTGTACAAGTACAAGGGCAGCGTGGCCACCGTGGCGGAGCTGCCCGCCTCCGGGAACACGGAAGGCGATGTGTGGAACGTGGAGGCCACCGACATGAACTACGGCTGGACCGGCACCGCCTGGGACCCCCTGGGCCAGATGTTCTCCATCGACAGCATCACCAACGCTGAGATCGACACCATTCTGTCCGCCTGATCCACAAGGCGAGGGCCCCCGTCCCTTTACGGGACGGGGGCCAAATTAACAGGAGGTATTTATGAAGTTTTTAGACAGCACGGGGCTGGCCTACCTGTGGGGGAAAATAAAAGCCCGCTCTATCCCGACAAAAACCGTGACTCAGGCGGAATATGAAGCGCTCACAGATGCGGAGAAAGACAGCGAGACGCTGTATATCATCACAGGAGATACGGACCTGATAAGGGGCGAAAAAGGTGATCCAGGGTTAAATGCGACCATCAATGGCGTGAACACCTTAGTCATCCAGGCAGGTGCGAATATCTCTATGTCGCAAGAGGGAAATATCCTCACTATTTCCGCTTCTGGGAGCGGGAGCTCCAGTGGCGGCGAGATTTACTCCGCTGAGGAACAGGTGATTGGCCAGTGGATCGATGGGTGTCCTCTGTATCGAAAGACCGTTTCGCAGAAGCTGACGATTTCCACCGGAGCGGCGAAAAACCTTGTGACTCTCCCGGAGGGGTGCGTCATACAGCGGTGGGACGGGTACTATGTCGATAGGACGTCAAAGTATCCGCTGACCTGTAATACTACAAATATTGTCACGGCACCCAATGAGATGGGGGATGGACTGACCGTGATAGAATGTCCCCTGGACTGGGTGTGCACCTATGCGGCGGGGAATGTCCTGAAGCTCAAGGCGGGGGAGAACGTGTATGTGTCTGCGGACATTGTTGTCACGGTGGAATACACCAAGACAGCTGACCAGGGGGTGAGCTGATGCCTGCGTTATACAAAGGACAGCCAGTGTTTGCTGTGATGGGAAGCAGCAGGGAGGCCGTCCGCCGGATCGCGCTGGCCGCCGACCCGCCCGAGGGCGGCGCCGTCTCCGGCGGCGGGGTGGCGTCGGATGGGATGACCCTTACTGTGACCGCACAGCCCAACGAGACAGATAACTATACGTTCGGAGGGTGGGAGGAAAACGGGGTTGTTGTCAGCGCAGAACCGCTGTTCGCGTTCCCCGTGAATGCCGACAGAGTGCTGATTGCGGCGTTTCTGCCATCGCAGTATACCGCTGGTGTAGATTGGTGGGAGACAACGCTTCCGCCTTCATCTCCTTGGAGCAGCGTAACCTACGGCGGCGGAAAGTTTGTTGCTATTGGCGGCTCTGGAACAGGAATAACCACGAGAGCCGCCTACAGCGCGGACGGAATCACCTGGACGGAGGCCACTTTACCTTCTTCTGCGAGTTGGTACGGCGTAACCTACGGCAACGGAAAGTTTGTTGCAGTAGCCTTCAGCAGCAGCAAAGCCGCCTACAGCGCAGACGGAATTACCTGGACAGCGGCTACTTTACCTTCCTCTACGGACTGGACCGATGTGACCTACGGCGACGGAAAGTTTGTTGCGGTGTCCAGCAGCAAGGGTAAAGCCGCCTATTCTGCCGATGGCATCAATTGGACAGCAACTACTTTATCGTCCTCGGGATACTGGTACAGCGTAACCTACGGCGACGGAAAGTTTGTTGCGGTGGCGGGCAGCAACAGTAATAAAGTTACCTACAGCGCGGACGGGATTACTTGGACAGCAGCTACTTTACCTTTCTATGCGCATTGGCAATACGTGACCTACGGCGACGGAAAGTTTGTTGCTGTGGCGAGCGGCGGCGACAAAGCCGCCTACAGCGCCGATGGTATCAATTGGACAGCGGCTACGTTACCGTCCTCGGCAAACTGGTACAGTGTGGCCTACGGCGACGGAAAGTTTGTTGCTGTGGCGAGCGGCGGCGACAAAGCCGCTTACAGCGCCGATGGCATCAATTGGACAGCGACAACGCTTCCTTCCTCGGGATACTGGCACAACATAACCTATGGCGACGGCAAATTTGTTGCAATAGAAGACACCGGCAACAAAGCCGCCTACAGCAGCGCAAAAGGGCCCGGGGCGTAAGGGGGCGGAAGTTATGTGCAACAACAGAGGTGTCCTGACATGAGCGACGCTGTTATGGTAGCCCTGATCGGTCTGGTGGGCTCAGGCGCCGGGGCCTTTGGGGGGATCCTGGTGTCCTCCCGGCTGACCCAATACCGGCTGGAGCAGTTGGAGAAGAAGGTGGAGGTCCACAACGGGGTGATCGACCGGGTGTACAAGCTGGAGGAGCGCACAGAGCTCCAGGAGGAAAAAATCAAAGTGGCAAACCATAGAATCGGCGACCTTGAAGATAAAGTGGGGTGCGGAAAGTGCGCAGTGCGAAACGAGTGATAGACAAGCTCCGGGCCGTCCCCCACCTGTTCGCCAAGTCCATGGTGATCTGGTGCGTCATCTGCGGCACCGTTGCCTCTGCCTATGCCATGCGTATCCTCTCCCGCACCGGCCACGACCCCGCCGCCCTGCTGGGGGTCATCCTGGCCTTCTTCGGCGGGGAGCTGCTGCTGATGTGCCTGAAGACGGTCCTGAGCGGGGCCGGGACAAAAAAGGAGGACAACCATGAATGATATTATTCTCAAACGCCTGGGGGCGCTGATAAGCGTCAAGTCCCTGGTGA
>JAETQY010000007.1 GCA_021770445.1 Bacillota bacterium
AGGCTGGATAAAATCAATTTGATTTCTTTTAGTTTGATTAGGGTCGATTCCCTCGACCTCTGCACGTTGAAAATCTCGACCTCTTGGGGTCGTAAAATCCGACTTCTGCACGTCGTCATAATCGACGGCTGGAGGTGGCGCAGGAGGCTCTGGCTTATTCTCAGGCTGGGGCGGCAGCTCCTGCGTAGTGAAACGCTTGACATATATCCGGGTGGGCTTGCCCTGGCCCTGCTTCTTCCGCTCAATCAGGCCGACGCCCTTGCCGGTGTCCAGCTCGGCCAGCAGCTTCATGGCCTTGTCCCGCCCGCAGTTCAGGCTGCTACATATCTCGTCCACGGTGTAGTAAATGTAGACGCGCCCGGTATCGTCGTACCACTCGTTTTTGATGGACAGGCTCATACGGTCAAGCAGCATCCCATAGAGCAGCTTGGAGTCCGTGGACAGGTGCTTATAGCGGGGGTGGGTGATAAGCTGGCAGGGGATGCGGAAGTAGGTAAACTGCATCGCCTCGTCGCCGTAAAAATAGCTTGGTAATTTCATATCCGGCATGGCTGCTGCCTCCTTTTGGGTGTGGTTTTTCTGAAATACTTGTCGCATTAAATCAACAACCTGCTGCCCTGTTCACAGATCTCATAGATCTCATCGTACTTCTGCTCCATCAGTTCGGCCACCACCCTGGAGCGTTTTGCCGCCAGTCTCTTGAACACAAAATAGGGCAGAATCCAGCCAATGAAGCCCGGAACAGCCAGAATGAAAGAGGGAATCCACAACGGCGGCTCGTGTGTGACCAGGAAGACAGACCCGGCCATGAACGCACATCCGATCAGGCCAATGAGGATAGAGGCGATGGTGGCACCAGTAGTCTTAGACTGCTCCAGCTGATCCAGTTCACCCATACACGCCTCAAAGTGGCGCTGCAAACGGGTCAGCTCCATTCTGTTGACAATTTTCCTGTCCCGCTTCAAGGTGATTGTCCCGTTTTTGGTGCGGTCATCCACCTCCCAGCCAAAGCTGGGGTAGCAGTCCAGGTACATGGAGGCCCGCTCCCCTTTTGTTTCAAGCTCCTTGTACTCATAGCCAATAAATCCGGCGCTGTCCTTTTGAATGTTACTCATGCGGCTCACTCCTTACTGGGAGTTTCACAAGAAATGTGCTCCCCTGGCCCGGCTGGCTGTCGACAGAAATTGAGCCGCCGCAGATGCGCAGGATGCGCAGCACCAGCGCCAGCCCCAGGCCGTTGCCCTCGGTAGCGTGGGAGGTGTCCCCCTGATAGAATTTGTCAAAGATGTGGTTGATGGTCTCCTGGGTCATGCCGCAGCCGGTGTCAGAGACCGACACCTGGATTTCTTCCGCCGTGGAGGTCTGCCGCAGGGTGACGCCCCCGCCCGGCTCGGTGAATTTGATGGCGTTGGACAGCAGGTTATTCCACACCAGCTCCAGCAGGCTTGCATCCGCCTCAATCGCAGCTGTGTCCTCAATGTCCGCCTCAAACTCAATGTCTTTTTCCTCCCAGCGGCTCTCAAACAGCAGGGCGCACTCCGCCAGCTGCTCACACAGATTATACGGCTTCGGTATAGGTTGGATGGTCTGCTTTTCCAGTTTGTTCAGTCTTAAAATGTTTCCGATCAAGTCGGCCAGCCGCCGGGTGGAGCGCAGGATGGTCTGGGCGTGCTCCGCCTGCTCTGGGGTCAAATCGCTGCTGTTCAGCAGAGCAGCGGAATTGTGGATGACAGCCAGGGGCGTCTTGATCTCGTGGGAGACATTGGAGAAAAAATCAGTTTTTAATGTCTCAATACTGCCCAACTCCGCCACCATTTTGTTAAAATCTTGAATCATGGCGTCCAAATAGTCTACCTTGTCTGCGGAATGCACGGCGGGAACAAATACGGAAAAGTCTCCGTTGGCCACCTTCTGGGCCGCCTCCGCCAGCATCTGCACAGGGCGCTCATAGGTGTTTTTTATAATTTGGACGGAGAACAGTGTCAGCCCGACAGATACCGCTGCCCAGTACACCATGGGCAGGATTGTCTGGACCAGACTGCTCCAGTGCAGGGTATTCATCAGTACGATAAGTCCCATGTGTATCCCGGAGGCCAACAGAGTTCCGACAAAAATAATGCTGAATAGCAGCGGGGGAAACCGGCTGGAGCGAACCGGCCCCCAGGGGCGGCGTCCCTCCCGCCTCATTTCAGCACCGCCTTGTAGCCCAGCCCCCGAACCGTCTTGATCTCAAAGCCGTCGCAGGCGGAAAATTTGTCTCGCAGCTTGGTGATGTAGACATCCACCGCCCGCAAGCTGGTGTCGCTGTCCACACCCCAAAATTCGTCCATGAGTTGGGCCCGGGAGAAGGTCTTCTTCGGATAGGACAGCAGCTTATAGAGAATATTGAACTCCCGGGTGGTGACAGGCAGCTCCTCCCCGTCCACCTCAGCAGCCATGGCGTCGGCGTCCAGCACCAGATTGCCCACGGTGATCTTCCGCTCCAGCTCAATGTTGGCCCGGCGCAGCAGCGCCCGCACCCTCAGCAGCAGCTCGTCCAGCTCGATAGGCTTGACCATGTAGTCGTCGATCCCCAGCTGGAAGCCCTTCTGCTTGGCGGGAAGATCGTCCCGGGCGGACATGAACAGAATGGGGATATGCTTATTCACCTGCCGGACACTCTGGGCGAACTCAAAGCCGTCCACCTCGGGCATCATAATATCGGAGATAATTAGGTCATAGAGCTTGTTATACATCTCATCGTAGGCGTCCTTGGCGTTGAGGCAGCCCTTGGTTTCAAAACCACAGTCATTCAGGTAAGTACATACCAGCTGGTTCAACTTGGGATCGTCCTCCAACACTAAAATGTGGATCATGAATTAAGCCCCCCTAATTTTTTGTTTGCGGAAATCACCATGTAAATTGCAGACCCCAGCACCAGGATGCAGACCACGAAGGCGGTGCAGGATGTCATGATCAGCCGGAGCTCCACTTGGTCAGCGCCGAACTGGGCCAGCATTGCCGTCTCCAGGTTGAAGATAGATACCAGGGCAGTGGTCAGGTTGACCGCCTTGGCTGCGGACAAAACTGGGCTGTTGAATTTGCGGTATTTGAAAATATTGACGGTGGCAAGGGTCAGGCTGTAGAAGGCGTAGAGCGCCGCCACATAGATGAGCGTGCCGGGGTAGGCGTAGCTGCGGCCGTCCCGGACGATCTGCGTGGCAATGACGCTGAGGGCCAGGTCCAGGGCAAACAGGAAGACCCCAGTGGCGCGGTAGTTTCGCAGCTCCTGTACCATGTTCCGGCTCTGTTCATTTTCCGGGACACGGCGCACAAGATAAACCCGCACCGCACACAGGAGGATGTAGTAGAGTGCCAGCGCACCGTCCCAGAAGGAGACGTACCAGACAGCGCAGGCCAGCTTGAAGCCAGCATAGCACACATTGATGAAAAACGAAAGCGTCAGGGCGGAACGAACCTTAAAATAACGGTCCGACAAATACCGATGAGCTAGGGGAACACGGTGAAGGACCTTCCGTACCGATAGGAGGGGCGGCACGATAGCGGCGATCAGGATAGTCAGGCCATAGGCGGACAGCAGATAGGATATATAGGCGAAGGGAGTATCGCCTAGCCAGGTGCCAAAGGTGAGGTACAGCGAAGCGCCGCCCAGGAGCGCGGCCGGGACCACCCAGCGCCAGCCTGGCCAGAGCAATTTTTTGAAAACGGCTTTCCACCGGGCCATTGCGTATCCCTCCTGATCCACATAAGCGGGATAAGAATATCATAGGAAGATTTATGCTTTATTTCAGAAATGTTTGAGAATTATTAATTTTAAGATTTTTAAGTTTGGCACCGACCTCCCGGCTTTGCCCCCGTTGAAGTTGTAGTCGATGCCGATGCCCAAACGGCCCTTAGGAGCCCCAATTTTTGTGGCGGCTACACATACTCTTCCTTAAAATGTAAATGCTGTTGACGAGGTCAAACCCTTTTGACAAGAGCCTTTCGGAATTTAATCATCAATGCCTTTGTGCATGGGGAGGCGAATACCGAAGTTACCCTGCATGTATCAGCATCCGATCCTGCGCTGAATATTTCTGTTGCGGATAACGGAAAGGGCATAGAACTGGAAGCGGCGGAGCATCTTTTTGACCGTTATTACCGGGGGACGAGCACACAGCAGCGGCCAGAGGGCAGCGGCCTGGGGCTAGCGATTGCCAAGAGCATCATTGAATTGCATGGGGGTACGATTTCAGTCTCCAGTGCGCCAAACAGGGGGACAGTTTTTAATATTGAATTTCCACGCAGTTAAGGTTAATTAAGGTTGCCTAAAAATTGAATTAAGGTTGGTAGTCTATCATGGTTTTTGTGATAGCTGCCAACCTTTTTCTTATGCGGGAGGTGAGCGTATGAAAGAAAAGGTGAAAAGTACTATTCCCTGCCTGCTGACGGCAGTCGGGTCGATCTGTGTCTGTTTTCTCTTTATGGCCCTGCTGCTCCGTCCACAGCCGCTGCACATTGGTTCGGTTGATCTTGATGCCGCTGCGGACGGTTTCTATATCGGCGTATGCAAAAATAAACTTCTCTTTGCCGTGGTAAAGGTTGAGGTACAAGACCATGAAATTACCGGCATTGAGGTTGTGGAGCATAAGGACGCCTATATGGAACAGGCGGAACAGATCGCCAGGGCCGTTTGCTCCGAACAATCGTTAGAGGTCGATGCGGTATCCGGTGCTACGCTTACCAGTGATACCATACTGAAAGCAATCGAGAACGCATTGGAGGATGCTGCCTCCAATAGAAAGTAGGTGCATTTTGAAAATTATCTGGAAATACATCTTCACCAACGTCAAAGAGCGGAAAATGAGAACCGCTGTCATGCTGTTATCTATTTTGCTCTCTACAACCTTGCTGTTTGTCTCATTTTCGATTGGCGCGTCCTATGAAAGCGCCCAGCGAAAAATGGCGCGGGGCATGGCAGGCAGCGCAACACTCTCTATCACAGCGGCAGAGGGGACAATACGCGCTGACATTCTGCCAAACTCCGCTTCCATCCGCACCAGCGTCGGAATACTGGAGGGGTCGGCGCTCTACCATGAAAACGGCTACTATGAAACGGTTGATCTGATTGCGGCCACCATCCTGATGGTTCCGCTGCTGACCAATCTGCTTTCTATGGGCCTGGAACGTCTTTACAGCATATTCCTGGGAAACGAAGGCCGGCTTGCCGCCCGGAATATGCGGGATAACAAAAATATCACGCAAAATATTACGCTGTTGTTTATCAGTATTTCCGCTGTGATCGCCATTACCGTTGTGGGCGCTTTCTTACAGCCCATGCACAGCATGACCTGGTTTATTTTGCTGCTTGCGGCAGTTGGTGTTATCAATAATCTGCTGATTAACTATCTGCAAAAGCGGCGGAGCATCGCAATGTATAAATCCGTTGGCCTTTCTAACCGTCAGAACATGAAAATGACGCTAGTCGAGGGCTTTTCTTCCGGCTTGGCCGGTGCTATGATTGCGGTTTTCGTTTCCTATATGGAGATTCAAACGATATTTCTTGTCGCTGGCCCAAAAATCTCAACCGTGCCGGAATTGAACGCCAATACATTCCTGTCCGCTGGCGGTATGGGGATTCTGGTTACGCTGCTGGGCTCGGTTGTACCAATTTTCAAGAGCCGCAGTATGAAGCTGGTGGAAGAAATCAAGTTTGAATAAGGAGGATGTGTAAATGAAGCGATCAACAGGCGGAGTTGCCGTGGAGGGACGGCATATCATCAAAAATTTCCGCATTGGCAATACACCGACAAAGGTTCTGAAGGACATTTCCTTACAGGTCATGCAGGGGGAATTTGTGTCCATCATGGGGCCGTCGGGTTCCGGGAAAAGCACGCTGCTCTATATCCTCGGCGGCTTGGACACGCCGACCAGCGGCCACGTTCTGCTGAATGGCACGGATATTTCCGGCTTTGGGGATGAAAAAATGAGCCGCATCCGGCGGCAGAAAATCGGCTTTGTCTTTCAGTTTTACAACCTCATTCCCAACCTGAATGTAGAGGAAAACATCATGCTCCCCCTGCTGCTGGACGGGAAAAAGATGGGTGGATATCAAAAGCAGTTGGAACAGATTTTAGAAATCGTAGGGCTATCTGACCGCCGGAGGCATACGCCCCGTGAATTGTCTGGCGGGTAGCAGCAGCGTGTAGCCATCGCCCGTGCCTTGATCGGCAATCCTGAAATCCTCTTTGCTGACGAGCCTACGGGAAGCCTGGACAGTAAAACCGGAGCCGAGGTCATGGCCCTGCTCCGGGAGATCAACCAAGCCAGCGGACAGACCATCATCATGGTAACACATTCCCCCGAAGCGGCACAAAGCAGCAGCCGCGTGATTCATGTACAGGACGGTGTGATTCGCTAAAGTGTATAGAAAAAACGCTGCCGGCCGAATTTTGCTGTTGCAGGGAAAACAACCACAGACTATACCTGTGGAAAAAAGGGGCTGTGCCTATCATTGGATAGACGACAGCCCTTTGGACCAGTACCTATGTCGGACGGATTAACACAGCGGATACATCATTTACATTGGTTCCAGTAGGACCAGTCATAATCAGGCCGTCTACTTCTTTTAGTGCGTGGTAAGCATCGTTATCCTCTAATACTTTTGGAATTGAGAACCCCTGTTCGGCCAGTAGGCAGGCGGTCATGCCGTCTGCCATACCGCCTGCGGCGTCGGTAGGACCGTCTGTCCCATCGGAGCCAACTGAAAAAACAAATACATTGGACAACCCTGCGATCCCATGGGCCGCGGCCAAAGCTAGCTCCTGGTTTCGCCCTCCTTTCCCGGAACCGGTCAGCCGTACTACGGTTTCCCCGCCGGCCAGGAAGGCCAGTGGGGTGTCGGTGGTGGCGTGGCTCTGGGCAATGGAGGCCAGGAATGAGCCGGCCTCCCGTGCCTGGCAGCACAGTCGATCCGTTAAGATTAGCGGCTGATAGCCCAGGATCTGACAGGTTTCAGCCGCTGCGCGGCACAGTTCATGGACACTGCCTATAATACAGGTTTCGGCGTGTGGTAGAAGTTTTGGCGTCTCCTGCTTGAGGAGGCTGGCCGCCTGGGTGCTTAGAGATAGATGGTATTTTTCAGCAATACTCCGTGCCTGCGTACAGGTGGAGCGATCTGGGTAGGCGGGGCCTGAGGCGATCATGTCCAAAGGGTCGCCCAGGATGTCACTGAGCACGACAGAAAAAATTCGGGCCGGAGCGCAGTGTTGGGCAAAACGCCCTCCTTTTACACCAGACAGACGTTTTCGGATGGTGTTGATCTCCAAAATGTCAGCGCCGCTAGCCAGCAGCTGATTGGTGATATGCTGCAGCTCCTCCGCTGGAACTAGGGGGAGCTCAAACAGGGCGCTTCCTCCGCCGGAGAGCAGAAAAAGCACAGTGTCCTGCTCTGACAAGCCCTGGACCAACTTCAGAGCGGCTCGCGTAGCCTGAAAGGAGTTGGCATCTGGAACAGGATGCCCCGCCTCGTAGCAGGCGATGTTAGCGATGGGAGCCCGTACATGGCCGTATTTGGTTATGACAGCTCCGGCTGTGATGGTTTCACCCAGGCAACGGCTGGCCGCTGCGGCCATCTGCCAGGCTGCTTTCCCCACTGAGACCAAAAAGACTCGGCCGGGAAATTTATGTCCCTGAAGGGCATGTAAGACTGCCTGATCGGGCAGAACGGCCTGAATAGAACGGTGGATGATATGCTCTGCATCGCTTCGCATGGACCGCTGAAGGGCAGATCTCTCGTGGGATTGACTCATAGGCCATTCACCACATTGATGGGCTTGCCGGTTAAAAAGGCCTTTACATTGGACACTGAGCAGTCCATGATACGTTGACGGCTCTCCCTGGGGGCCCAGGAGATGTGGGGGGTAATAATGCAGTTTTGTGCGCTGAGTAAAGGATTGTCACCCAGAATCGGTTCAGTAGAGACCACATCCAGGCCGGCAGCGGCCACCTTGCCGGAGTTGAGCGCGTCGGCCAAGTCCTGCTCCACCACCAGAGGGCCCCGGCTGTTGTTGATCAGTATCACGCCGTCCTTCATTTTGGCTATGGTATCCTTGTTAATTATCCCCTGCGTCTCCGGGAAAAGAGGACAGTGGACCGCAATGACATCAGACCGGGCCAGCAGCTCATCCAATGTGACATAGGAGGCAATGGACCGGCCGGGATCGTTGGGGAAATTATCATAGGCCAGAATTTCCATTCCCAGCGCTTTTGCAATTTTGCCCGTGGTCTGACCGATACGGCCAAAGCCGATGATCCCCATTGTTTTGCCCTCCAGCTCGATCAGAGGGTAGTCCCAGTAGCACCAGTCCTGGCACTTTTCCCAATCGCCCTTGTGGACCGACTGGTTATGGTGGCCGATATGGTGGCAGATCTCCAGCAGCAGCGCAATAGCAAACTGTCCCACAGATGCCGTGCCATAGGTGGGAACATTGGAGACGGGGATCCCCTTTTCCTGTGCGCAGGCACAGTCCACCACGTTGTAGCCGGTGGCCAGCACCGAGATGAATTTTAGCTTGGGGCAGGCGTTAAGGACTGCGGCGGTGATGGGAGTTTTGTTTGTAAGGACGATGTCTGCACCGCCAATCCGATCGATGATCTCCTGCTCGTCGGTGAGGCTGCTTCGGTCGTATACGGTGAGCTCTCCTAACGTCTCCAGCGCGCCCCAGCTCAGGTCGCCTGGGTTTTCTGTATAGCCGTCCAATACCACAAGTTTCATTGTGAATATTCCTCCTTAAATTGTGATTGGGGGGCGCCCTGGCACAGGGCGTCCCCCATCAGTCGTTGCTCAAATATACTGAATCTCGTCTTCATCGGGAAAGACCATAGCATCTTGACTGCTGCTCAAGTGTTTCATCAGTGCGATTACAAAACCCTCTTGATCTCTCCGGCGTGCAGCCTCAATCATCTCCTGGTGCCGCGCCAGCATACGGGCATTCATCGCCGGCTTTGTATAGGACTGGATGGATTCAATCCGATATTTCAGTATGTTCCATATTTCCAGCAGCAGAATATTTCCGCTGATGGTAAACATGTGCTCATGGAATAAAATATCGCAGTGTATGGACTCATAGAGGTCGTCGTGGTCATAGGCCTGATCCGCCTGGACGCAAAGCTCTTCATAAAACGAAACGTCTTTCTCCGTCAGTTTGGAGAAACCCTGTTCTACCGCCATGGCCTCTAAGTGCTTCCGGATATAGAAGATATCACTGACCGTCTTTTTTGACATGATCGTCACATAGGTCCCCTTATAGGGGAAGACGGTCAGCAGTCCCTGACTGGAAAGGCGTGTGAACGCTTCCCGCACCGGCGTAATGCTGACGTTCAGCTCCTTAGAAGTCTTGGACTCCACAAGACGAGTGCCCGCCGGAAGCTGTTTGGTCAAGATGGCCTGCCTGATTGTATTATAGACATAATCGCTGGTGCTTTGAATTGCTCTGTTCCGGTTTGATGACATATTATTTGACATAAGACACATCCCACCATATATATTTCTTTTGTTTATTATAATACACAGTTTCCTGTCATTTCAAGAAAAACTTATGGTGGTTCTCGTGATCAGTTCAGGGCCAGATTCCTCAGCTCCTTTCCATCCTGGAACCAAAAGCGGCGCAGTGCGGACATCTCGTCGTTCAAGCAGAAGTCCTTGACTCCGAGCTGCTTATAGTACCCCGCCCCCTCCGGCGAGGTGATCTCGCAGCGGGGCCGTACCCCGTGCCGCAGGGCGCACTCAATCATTCTGCGCTCCGCCTCCCTGCATTCCTCTGGGCGGTCCGTCCGGTCAAAGCCCTGGTTCATACCCCAGTCCCCCGACCCGAATTGGACCATGTCCACCCCGGGAATGGAACATATCTCCTCCAGGTGTTCCATCGCGGATACCTTTTCAATCATAAAGCAACGGACGACCTCTTGGACCCGCCGGGCGTGCGTCATCGGCGTCACATGGGACTGCGTGCCGATGAAGCGGCGCATAGGGTAGCCAAACCGCCCGTCGCAGTCAGGGGTCGCGGGCATGGTCAGGCGGATGCTCTCCTCTACCTGCTCCGGCGTCTCATGGTCGGCGAAGAGGATGGCCTGAAAGCCTGCCGCCATGGCCTTCTGAGCCACATAACCCCGGTTTTGAAAATCCACCTTGATCAAGGTCGCCATGTTGTACAGCTCGGCAGCCCGGCAGATGTTTTCCAGGTCTGTCTGTGAAAAGGGGGCGTATTCCGCCGCAAATTCCACATAATCAAAATTTCCGCTGCTACCGATGGTCTCTGTAATAAACGGGTTGGTGCTCCAAATACGGGTCGCAACGGTGGGACTGTCCTGACTTATTTTTTTCCTCAACAAGTTTTCCCGCATCATTTCCAATGTTCCCCCTTAGTATGGTCTGCGCTATAGAGCGACAGCTATACCAGCGTTGCCGCCACCTGGCGGATCAGCTTTTCACTGGGCGCCTTTTGATCCAGCTTAGATACCTCCACGACCAGGGGATAGAGAGGCACGTGGCACTCCTCGGCGATGGCCTGGAATCGCTGCGTGAAGCTGGAATGGCAGCCGGACAGCCCAAGGATCAGGTCGTAAGGCTTTACTGCAGTGTGGTAGCCGCGCTGTTCCATGGCGGGGATCAGCTGAGCGTCCAGGAAATCCAACAGTTTGTACAGATCCACCTCTTGCATATGGCCGTTTCGCTGAAAGGCCGCCGCCAACAGCTCTGTAGCGCAGTTGCCGGCACTGCGGGCCATGCCCAACAGCCCGCTGTCAAATACGGTGGCACCGCCCTCTGCCGCAGCTAGCGCGTTGGCCACGGACAGGCCCAGGTTGTTATGCCCATGGAAGGCGACCGGGATGTCCAGTGCCGCAGTCAGGGCTTTGGCATACGCCGTTACCTGGTGGGGTAGCATTGTGCCAGCAGAATCCATGATCGTAATCTCATCCAGCCCGCAGCTGGCTAGCATTTTTGCCTCCTGCGCCAATTCCTCCGGCGGCAGGATGTAGGCCTTCATGAGGGAATAGCGGCATTTCAGCCCGGCCGCTTTAACCCGCCGAATCCCTTCGCAGGCCCCCGCGCCGTCTCCCGCGTTGGCCCCGATGCGCAGAAATTTCAAGCCGTATCGGGCGGCCAGGTCTATGTTTTCCTGGGTGGAATTTTTATAGCCCATGAACATACCGATTTCCGCCTGGGGCAGGTAGGGCTGGATCAGCTCCAGATACTCCACATCCGTACAGGGAGCGATAGAGCCGTCCGCCGCATAGGCGCCCAGGCCCAGGCAGTTGCCCATCTCGATGATGGTAATGCCGGCGCCGATCAGGCCCTCTATCATCATTTTAGTGAGCTGGGCGTCGAAGCCCTTGCCCAGGACGTTGGCGCCGTCGCGCAGGGTACAGTCCATAATCAGCATAGTTCAGTACCCTCCTTTCATTTGCCCTGGTTCTGCTTCAGCCACTCCAGGATACAGGTGTAGTTCCTGTCCTCCATA
Organism: Bacillota bacterium; assembly: GCA_021770445.1. GTDB lineage: Bacteria > Bacillota > Clostridia > Oscillospirales > Oscillospiraceae > Lawsonibacter. The sequence continues at coordinate 11,502 of JAETQY010000007.1, forward strand.
CCCTGATTGGCGGTGGCCTGATAGATCTGCTGGACCAGCTTGGATACCGGAGCGAAGGCATGGATATTTTCGGCTGCGGCCATGAACAGACCCACATCCTTCTTCATGAGGCTTAGCCGGAAGCCCGGTGTATGGTCGCCGGTGAGCATGTATTTTGGAACATTGCGCTCAAAGATATAGCTGCCTCCGCTGCTCTGATTCACCACTTGACAGAGGATGTTCAAATCCACCCCAAGCTGCTGTGCCACACAGATCGCTTCTGCCGCGACGGCTGTGTTGGCCGCATTGATCATCTGGTTAATCATTTTGATGTTGGATGCGCTGCCAAGGTCGCCAGTATAGAATATTTTTTCGCCCATTGCCTGAAAAACCGGCATGTACAGGTCACACAGGGCCTGGCTCTCGCAACCCACCATGATGGTCAGCTTTCCACTGGCTGCCCCGGCCGTTCCACCGCTCACGGGTGCATCCAGCAGCTTGATATCCAGATTGCGGCTTTTCACATAGTCCGCCAACTCCAGCATGGTCTCACCCAGGGCGGAGGTCATGTCAATACAGGCTGTGCCCGGACGCATACTGTCCAGAATGCCCCCCGGGGACAGGTAGAGCTCCCTGATCTCTTTGTCCGCCGGAACAATGGTGATGACCACGTCGGCCTGCTGAGCCAACGCCTGGTAACTGGGGACAGTCCGGCCGCCGGCCTGTTCCACCGCGGCGGCGCTGGAAGGACTGCTGGAGTGGATCAGGACTTCAAACCCGGCCTTGCACAGATTCAGTGCCATAGGCAGCCCCATTTTGCCTAAACCAATAAAACCAATTGTCTTCACTTTTGTTTTCCTCACTTTCTTAATTGCAATCAACGGCTTTTACTCTGTTTCATCCTGATCCAGAACTTCTTGACTGCGGAAATGAGGGGAAGCCCAAACAGGAGAAACAGTGTAATGCCCAGAACGATCAGCGCGATGGGGGTCTCACCGGTGCGTTTCCAGAAAAATCCCCACAAATCTCCCCGGGCCAGGGACATCGTCCGCCGCAGGTTTTTCTCCAGCGTGTTTCCCAGGACCAGAGCCAATACGACTGGAGCTCTAGGAATGTCTAGCTTTACAAACAGATAGCCGATGACGCCGAAGAGAAACATCATTTTTACATCAAATGTGCTGCCTTGAACTCCATAGGTTTCCACAACGCAAAGCATCAGAATACAGGGATGGAGAATCCGCTTTGGAATTTTTAAGAACTTGGCGAATTGGGGGGCACCGAGCAGTCCGATAAACAGAAGGAGGATATTGATGATAAACATGCCGATAAAGATGGCACTGACCATCGCTGGGTTATCAGAAAATAGGGTGGGACCGGGCTGCATTCCATGGACGATGAAGGCACCCAGCAGGATTGCAGTGACGCTATCTCCAGGGATGCCCAGGGACAGCAAAGTGGTCATCGCACCACCGCTCCATGGCTCGAACACCTGTCACCATTCCCATGGAATTGCAGGCGTTCCACTGCACAGCAGCAGGGAATTCTCGTTCCACCTTGTGGTCCCATTTGGCATTGACCACGCTGGAGGCCAAACGCTTCAGATAGATGCTCGTCCGGCTTACCCCGTGGGAACTTACTCCGCACATCTCCGCTTCCACAAGATGGTCCGCAATGAGCTTAGCCTCATCTTCTGGTACGTGCTGTGTCATCATCAGTTTAGTACAGTAATCCCGCAGTGCTTCGCTGGACACAACGTAGTTGCCCATGTAAATGCCCTCCCATATAATGCATCATGCATGATGCATTGATAATGTGTTATATTTATATCATAAGTGCCGATAATTGTAAAGTATAAATTTCATTTTTGGCAGTTAAGTCAAATATCAATTGTTGTTTTATCTAAAATAACGAACAGAGCAGGCCAGACAAGCCACTCAAGGGGAGAGGATTTTGCAGGGATGTCAATATTTGCAACATTAAAGCTCATTTACGCGGAGACCTGCGGCGGTTGATATGCTAAGATAGGCCCATCAGGGCGCCGCAGCTGGAAGGGCGGCACAAAATTAGAAAAAGGGAAGAAAAGGAGTCGATTACTATGGCGATTCAGAACATTTTTGTGGTGGGTGCCGGCCTGATGGGCAGCGGCATTGCCCAGAACGCCATCACCAGTGGCTACACCGTTACCATCAACGACCAGCGGCAGGAGGCCCTGGACCGGGCCAAGGTCAACATTGAGAAGGCGCTGGCCCGGGACGTGGAAAAGGGCCGCATGACGGCCGAGGACCGGGACGCTGCCCTGGCCCGCCTGTCCTTCGACGCCACACTGGAGGGGGCCAGGAACGCCGACCTGGTCATTGAGGCCATCATCGAGGTGCTGGAGGCCAAGCAGGCCGTATTCTCCGCCCTGGAGGAGGTCTGCCCCCCTCACACCATCTTTGCCTCCAATACCTCCTCCATCTCGCTGACCGCCCTGGCCGCCGCCACCAAGCGGCCCTCTCAGGTGGTGGGAATGCACTTCTTCTCCCCCGTGCCCCGGATGAAGCTGTGCGAGGTCATCTTTGGTCTGCTCACCACCCAGGAGGTGCTGGCTGCCGTCAAGGAAGTGGGCGAGAAGATGGGCAAGACCCTCATCCAGGCCGACGACAAGCCGGGCTTCATCGTCAACCGGGCTCTGCTGCCCATGCTCAACGAGGCCTGTGTCATCGTGGGCTCCTACATCGGCTCGGTGGAGGAGATGGACAATGGCATGAAACTGGGCTGCAACCACCCCATGGGCCCCCTGGAGCTGGCCGATATGATCGGTCTGGATATCCTCCTGGACGTGATGACCACCATGGAGAAGGAGATCGGCGCCAAGTACGCCCCCTCCCTGCTGCTGCGCAAGCTGGTGGTGTCCGGCTTCCTGGGCCGCAAGAGCGGCGCCGGCTTCTACACCTATGAGAACGGCAAAAAGACGGGCGTCAACCCCGTCCTCACCCACTTCCAGAGCCTGGCTCGGTAAGAGAAAAATTTTCCCGGCCTGTTGACAAAGCGGGGGGTCCCGCGCTATAATAGCCCCAGACAACTGAATAGCCTTATCAAGAGCGGTGGAGGGAACGGCCCGATGAAGCCCGGCAACCTGCGCGGAGAGCGCAAGGTGCTAAATCCGGCGGTAGTGTATCGAAAGATGAGGGTGCGACCATAGACAAACGCTCCGCCGTCCGGCGGGGCGCTTTTTGCGCTCCCCAAGAAAAAGAAAGGAGAAAAAATTATGGCAAAGCGACTTTTTACATCCGAATCCGTCACTGAGGGGCATCCCGACAAGATCTGCGACCAGATCTCCGACGCGGTGCTGGACGCCATCATTTCCAAGGACCCCCAGGCCCGGGTGGCCTGCGAGACCACAGCCACCACCGGCTTGATCCATGTGATGGGGGAGATCACAACCTCCTGCTACGTGGACATCCCCAAGGTGGCCCGCCAGGTGGTGCAGGAAATCGGCTACGACCGGGCCAAGTACGGCTTTGACTGCAACACCTGTGCAGTGATTACCTCCATTGACGAGCAGTCTGGGGACATTGCCATGGGGGTGGACAAGTGCCTGGAGGCCAAGGAGGGCGCTCAGGACGACGGCCTGGACAACGGCGCCGGCGACCAGGGCATGATGTTCGGCTACGCCTGTGACGAGACCCCCGAGCTGATGCCCCTGCCTATCTCTCTGGCCCAGAAGCTGGCCATGCAGCTCACCCGGGTGCGCAAGGAGGGGAAGGTGGACTACCTGCGGCCCGACGGCAAAACCCAAGTGACCGTGGAGTACGACGAGAACAACAAGCCCGTCCGCGTGGACGCGGTGGTGGTGTCTACCCAGCACGGCCCCGAGGTGGAGCTGGACCAGATCCGCAAGGATATGATCGAGCTGGTTATCAAGCCCATCCTCCCCGCTGATCTGCTGGACGGGGACACCAAGATCTACGTCAATCCCACCGGCCGGTTCGTCATCGGCGGGCCCCAGGGGGACTCTGGCCTCACCGGGCGGAAGATCATCGTGGATACCTACGGCGGCTCCGCTCCCCACGGCGGCGGCGCCTTCTCCGGCAAGGACCCCACCAAGGTGGACCGCTCCGCTGCTTACGCCGCCCGCTGGGTGGCCAAGAACGTGGTGGCCGCCGGACTGGCCTCCCGCTGCCAGGTGCAGCTGGCCTACGCCATCGGGGTGGCCCAGCCCGTCTCTGTCCGGGTGGACACCTTCGGCACCGGGACGGTCTCCGATGCCAAGCTGGAGGAGGCAGTGGAGAAGGTCTTTGACCTGCGCCCCGCCGCCATCATCCGGGACCTGGACCTGCGCAAGCCCATCTACCGCCAGCTGGCCGCCTACGGTCACTTCGGCCGGGAGGAGCTGGGGGTGGCCTGGGAGAAGACCGACCGGGTGGACGCCCTGAAGGCCGCGCTGTAAGGCGCGCCGGCGTACAACGCATAAAAAACATCCCGTCCAATTCGGACGGGATGTTTTTCTGTTATGCGGAGATGAAGTTCATTCCCATGCCCCGGGAAATCGTCCAGCCCTCAGAGGCGCTGGCCGTCAGGGCCTCATAGTCCTGATCCTGGAGGGCGGAGGCGGTGGTCTGTTTCCAGACGGGGTCCTTGGAGGCCACATAGTACATGATGTGCCAGCCGTACCCGGTCTTGACCAGTCCTGTATCTCCCTCCTTGCGGGCGGGGTCGGTGGCCCAGTCCAGGAAAGCCTGCTCATGGTTGGAGCTGGTCGTAATGTTGGAGTACAGGCCGCCGCTGGAGGCGGAGGCGGCGTCGCTGGTGTTGGCGTTGACCAAGGCTGCGAAGGAGTCCTCGGTGGCCTCGCCGGCCTTCCACTCGTCCAGGACGGACTGGGCCTTTGTCTCGGCCTCGTCATACTCCGCCTGGGTGGGATCGGAGCCGTTCCCGGCCTGAATCAGGATGTGGCGCACGTCGTGGGCGGTCTCCTGCACCAGAGCGCGGCCCTCGTAGACGATCACATAGTAGTTGTAGGAGGAGGTGTAGTCCCGCTCGAACAGGTCCACGTCGCTGGCCTTGCGGGCGCTGTCCAGCAGCCACTCGCCATAGGGGTAGTAGCTGAGGCCGGAGCCGGTGGAATGGGCGGAGAGAGAGGAGCTATACAGCCGATCCTTATACTCCTCGGCCAGGGCCTCCGGGTCCGCGCCCCCCTCCAGCTTGGACTTGAGCTCCTCGGCCAGGGCCTTCTGCTCCGTCTTGGCGTCCTCCATCTGGGCGGCGGTCTCCTCGTCGGTGCGCTCGATGGAGTTGCCGTCGGCGTCGGTGGCGGGGAGGGAGGCCCGGAAGAGGAAGTAGGTATAGGTCACGGTGTCCAGCTCGTCGGCGTGCTCCTTGTAGTAGGCCTGATAGTCGGCGTCGGGGTGGTCGATGGCGTCCAGCTTGGCCTGGGCGTAATCGCTGGCCAGCAGCTTCTGGCTCACCAGCTCCACCAGACGGTCATAGGTCATATAGGGGCCGTAGTTGGCGCGGATCAGGGCCTCCCGGCTGGTGGTCTGGCCGATCCAGGCGGTGTTCAGCTGGGACAGGAAGCTGTCCAGCTGGGACTGGCTCTCCTCCGTGAGGGTAAAGCCCTCGCTGCGGGCCTTGGCGGCCAGGGCGGTGCTGTTGGTCAGGCTCTCAACAGCCAGGTCCATCAGATGGTCGTACCAGCTCTGGCCGGTGGCCTGGTCGTAGACCTGCTTCTTCACCGACTGGGTGGAGTTAAACAGGTACTGCTGGGCCTGTTCACTGTAGACGCTGCTGTAGTAATACTGCACGTCGGCAGTGGAATACTTGACGCCGTTGACGTCCAGGGCGGTGAGGTTGCGCTGGAGCAGGCCGCTGTTCCAGACCATCAGGGCCACAGCGGCCACCACGACCACAACGGCAACTACGGTATAAATGGCCATGGAGCGGCGGTCCTTTTGTTCCTCCTGGCGGCGCTTCTCGCTGCGCTCAGCCTTGGACTGGCTCTTTTTCTCAGGGGATGCACTCACAGTTGTTCAGTCCTCTCATTTCGGTAGTAGGCAGGGGCCGGCCCTTTGGCCAGCCCGTCGGGAAATACCCTGCGGGCATTTCCGAGACATTATACTAAAAACCGCCTTGAATTGCAAGAGGGAGCGGGGAGATTTACACTTTATTAAAAAAATAGAAAGGGCCGCGGCGAATTCGCCGCGGTCCAGCCGTTGGATACTGTGTTTTTTTAACCCCGCTCTGGCCGTGTGGACCCGTTTAAAACCTGCACAGACGGCAGGTGGGTCGCCTCCACGACGCTTTACTGCTTCCAACGTCCAGCTGACCTCATAAGGGGGCCGGGAGGCCTGCAAGCCGCGCCGTGAGGTGGGCGTCCCGTTTTAAAAATGTGGGTTTAAAAGGACCCATCACGCACCGAGCAGGAATTTGTTCGGAAAATCAGGAGTGCTCCTCTTCCTCCTCGTCCTGAAAAAAGCGCTCCATGAACAGCTCATACACCTCGTCCAGCTCCTCGTCGGAGTCCAGGGTGGAGAGCAGCTCCTCGCCGTTCTCCTCGATGCCCTTCATGATGACCAGGCCGTACTCCTCGTCGTCGGCGTCCACGTCCTTGGGCTCGCCGGTGGCCTCGTCCTCCTCCACGGCGGGGAACATGGCGTAGTAGGTGATCCCCTTGTGCTCCAGGGTGTCCACCAGCTCCAGCTCAAAGTCATTGCCCTCCTCGTCGGTGACGGTAATAAAATCGGGGCCGAAGTTCTCTTCCATAAAGCGCCTCCTGTCTTTTTCTGCTTTTATTTTACCCTGACAGCGGGAAAAATGCAAGGGGGGAGAGAAGGTAAATTTTAAGAAACTTTGAAGAATCAGGGTTCGAGGGGATTATGGGTGGACAAACAAGGAAAATCTGGTATAATACATAGGACGGAGGTATTTACCATGTCACAATACAGCGATCATAACTCCCTTTACGAGAATAGCGACTACCCGTCCCGCCGTCAGGCGCCGGGTCCGGCACGGTCCTCGGAGGGCGCCCGACAGACCTCCTCCGGGAGGGAGGCGCCCCGGAGGCGCAGAAAGAAGAAGCACCCCGTCCGGCGGGGTATCGGTATTTTCTTCAAGGTGCTGGGCACCCTGATCCTAATCGGCCTGTGTACCGGGGCGCTGCTGGCCTGCTTTGCCGCGGTGTACATCAACGAGGTGATTGTCCCCATCGCCGACCTGAGCCCGGACGACTTCCCCCTGGGGGAGAACAGCATCATGTACTATATGGACAAGGAGACCGGGCAGTACAAGGAGATGACCACCCTGCTCAGCGTGACCAAGTCCATGTGGGTGGACTACGAGGAGATGCCCGAGTACCTGAAGCAGGCCGCCGTGGCCATCGAGGACAGGCGCTTCTGGACCCACCCGGGCGTGGACTGGCGGGGCACCGCCAAGGCGGTGCTGCGGATGTTCACCGGCGGAGAGATCTCCGGCGGCTCCACCATCACCCAGCAGGTCATCAAGAACATGACCAACTACAACGAGACCACGGTGAAGCGAAAGATCACCGAGATCGTCCGGGCCTTCCGGTTCACCCAGAACAACTCCAAGGTGGACACCCTGGAGTATTACCTGAACATCATCCCCCTGGGCAGCGGCTGCGAGGGGGTGGGGGCGGGCGCCCGGGAGTACTTCGGCAAGCCGGTGTCGGAGCTCACCCTGGCCGAGTGCGCCAGCCTGGTGGGCATCACCAACAACCCATCCAAATACGGCCCCTACTCCTTCGCCAAGTCCCAGGGCTTCAACACAGACGAGATCTGGGACGCCCGGCAGTGGAACAAGTACCGCCAGGAGGTCATTCTCAACCAGATGCTGGAGCAGGGAATGATCAGCCGGGAGGAGTACGACGAGGCCGTGGCCCAGGAGCTGGTCTTTGTCCGGGACGAGGGGACGGAGGCCTCCGACCAGATCTACACCTGGTATGAGGAGACCGTCATCTCCGACGTGCGGGACGCGCTGGCCGAGCAGTGCCACTGGTCCGACCGGCAGATCGACCTGGCCATGCAGCGGGGCGGCCTGCGCATCTATACCTGCTACGACCCGGACCTCCAGGCCGTGGTGGACGAGGTGTACACCAACCGGGAGAATCTGAACTATACCTCCAAGGACGGCCAGCTGATGCAGTCGGCCATCTGCGTCATCGACAACCAGACGGGCAGCGTGGCGGCCATCGCCGGTATGTTCGGCGACAAGACGGTGAACCGGGGCAGCAACTACGCCAACTCTGGCCACCGGCAGCCCGGCTCCTCCTTCAAGCCCCTGGCCGTCTACTCCCCGGCCCTGGAGTTCAACAAGGTCAACCCCTACTCGGTGCTGGACGACTACCCCTACCGGCTGAACGGCAGCAAGGCGTGGCCCAAGAACTCGGGCCGGGAGCGGTACCAGGGCCACGTTACCCTGCGGGACGCCCTGAAGCAGTCGCTGAACACCGTGGCCGTCCGGCTGATGATCGACTACGTCACCCCGGAGGAGAGCTTCAAGTTTGTCCAGGACAAGTACCACATCGACCTGGAGGAGGGCCGCATGGTGGGCGGCGAGTGGAAGACCGACATCACGGACTCCCTGTCCATGGGCGGCCTCACCGACGGCGTCAACGCCCGGGACATGGCCGAGGCCTACTCCGTATTCCCCAACAACGGGGTCTATCAGGGCTCCCGCACCTTCACCCGGGTGACCCAGATCGTGGACGGCCGGGAGGAGCTGCTCATCGACAACACCCTGGAGCAGGAGCCGGTCATCAAGGAGACCACCGCCTGGTATATGAACAATATGCTCCAGCGGGTCTTTGAGGACGGCGGCACCGCCAAGGGCCAGGGCATCAAGGGCCAGCACGCCGCCGGCAAGACGGGCACCACCTCCGACAACAAGGACCGCTGGTTCGTGGGCTACACCCCCTATTACACCGCCGCCGTGTGGGTGGGCTACGAGCGCAACGCCAAGATCAACGCCACGGGCAACCCCGCCATCGGCCTGTGGAACAAGGTGATGACCGGGCTCCACGAGGGCCTGCCCGACAAGGACTACCCCGATCCCGGCGGACGGCGGACCGTCACCTACTGCCAGGACTCCGGCCTGCTGGCCACCGAGTGGTGCGCCATGGACCCCAGAGGCAGCCGGTCGGCCTCGGGCAGCATCTTCCCGGAGAGCTATCCCGAGGGACAGTACTGCGAAATGCACAAGGAGGAGAACGTAGTCACTGTCTGTACTGAGTGCCCCGTCCTCAAGGAGGACGGCACCCCCACCGGCCTGTACCATCTAGCCGGGGAGTTCTGCCCGGAGGAGAGCAAAAAGCAGATCTGCCTGCCCCGGTTTGGCCGGGAGCAGATAGGCTCCGCCGTGGCAGGGGACTCCCAGTGGGACTATGAAGCGGCCGTCGCCTATGGGACGTGCACTGTCCACACCGAGGCGCCCATCCCCGAGAACCCCGTGGACCCCAACAACCCCTACGACCCCAATAATCCCTATGATCCCAACAACCCCTATGACCCCACAAACCCCGGCAATCCCATCGACCCGGCTGACCCAGATAACCCGGAGGAGCCGGACGTTCCCATCCATCCTCTGCCGCCCTTTGATGGCCTGGCCGGATAGCGGGACAAGCTGTATTCAGTGGCGCCGCGGGCAGTCTGCCCGCGGCGCCCTTTTGCCTGAAACTGTGAGATTTGACAAAAATCTACCGGTTGAACCGGGAAAACTTTCTCTATCAGAGCAGAAATTTGTGGTTGCGGCGGATGGGGCGGTATGCTACAATAGACCACAGTACAAAAACAAATGACCACATAACGCGGACGGTGTCCCGCGGGGACAGGAGGAACCTATGAGCGGCCCGGCAAAATATTTTATTGTGGAGGCCAGTGCCATGCCGGAGATCTTCCGGAAGGTGGCCGAGGCCAAGCGCCTGCTGGAGACAGGGGAGGAGAAAACCGTCAACGGTGCGGCCCAGGCGGTGAGCATCAGCCGCAGCGCCTTCTATAAGTACAAGGACGCGGTCCGGCCCTTCAACGACATGCTCCACGGGCGGATCGTCACCTTTCAGGTGCTGCTCAAGGATGAGCCAGGGGTACTGTCCGGGGCGCTGAACGTGCTGGCGGGCACTGGGGTGAACATCCTTACCATCAACCAGAGCATCCCGTCCAACGGCTGCGCTGTGGTCACCATGACGGCGGAGACCTCCGCCATTCAGGACTCCCTGGAGGAGGTACTGGCCAGTTTAGCCGCCGGCTCCGGGGTCATCAAGTGTGAAATTCTGGCAGGATAACAGATTTGGAGGAAAAGAACATGGTAAACGTAGCAATTTTGGGTTTTGGCACCGTGGGCTCCGGCGTAGCTGAGGTGCTCACCACCAACGGCGGCCTCATCGACCACCGAGTAGACGACCTGGTGCGGTTGAAGTATATCCTGGATGTGCGGGACTTCCCGGACAGCCCCTATGCGGACCTGTTTGTGAAGGACTTTGCCGTCATTGAGAACGACCCCGAGCTGGACATCGTGGTGGAGACCATCGGCGGAGCGAAGATCGCCCTGGAGTTCACCACCCGGGCGCTGAAGGCGGGCAAGAGCGTGGTTACCTCCAACAAGGAGCTGGTGGCCACCCACGGCTATGAGCTGCTCCAGCTGGCCCGGGCCAACGGGTGCAGCTACCTCTTTGAGGCCAGCGTGGGCGGGGGCATCCCCATTCTGCGGCCCCTGACCTCCTGCCTGGCCGCCAACGAGCTGGAGCAGGTGACCGGCATCCTCAACGGCACCACCAACTATATCCTCACCCGGATGATCCGGGCGGGGCTCACCTTCGACCAGGCTTTGAGCGAGGCCCAGGCCAACGGCTACGCCGAGAAGGACCCCACCGCCGATGTGGACGGCCACGACGCCTGCCGGAAGATCTGCATCCTGGCCTCCCTGGCCTTTGGCCGCCATGTCCACCCCGACCAGGTACCCACTCAGGGCATCCGGAATGTCACCCTGGCGGACGCAGACTACGCCGCCTCGGCGGACTACAAGGTTAAGCTGCTGGGCCGGGCGCTCCGCCAGCCCGAGGGCAAGGTGTGCGCCTTTGTGGCCCCCCACCTGGTACCGGGAGACAATCCTCTGTCCGGGGTGGAGGACGTGTTCAACGCCATTGCCGTCACTGGCAACGCCATCGGCGACGTGATGTTCTACGGCCGGGGGGCGGGCAAGCTGCCCACCGCCTCCGCCGTGGTGGCCGACGTCATCGACATTGCCAAGGACCTGAAAAAGGACCGGCACAACGGCTGGGAGGAGGGCGCCCCCGACCTGGTGGTGTCCGCTGACAGTCTGGTCTCCCCCTGGTATGTCCGGGCTCAGGTGTCGGCCGACCAGGCCCGTCAGAAGTTTGGCGAGATTCAACTGTTGGCCCGGGGCGGCGCACCCGCCGGCGAGGCGGCCTTCCTCACGGCCCCCATGACCGAGCCGGAGATCCGGGAGAAGCTGGCCGGCCTAGAGACGGGCTCCCTGTTCCGGGTACTGGCCTGAGACAGACCGGGCGCATAGAATAGAAAAAGGCTTCCCCTAAAGGGGAAGGCTTCCGAAAACTGATTCTTACCTTTAGGGGGAATACCATACATGGCACTGATCGTACAAAAATTCGGCGGCAGCTCGGTGGCCGATGCGGACAAGATCCGCAACGTGGCCCGCATTGTCACCGAGACCTACCGCAAGGGGCACAGCGTGGTGGTGGTGCTGTCTGCCCAGGGGGACACCACCGACGACCTGATCGAGAAGGCCCGGGAGATTCACCCCGGTGCCTCCAAGCGGGAGATGGATATGCTGCTGTCCACCGGTGAACAGATCTCCATCGCCCTGTGCGCCATGGCTATTGAGCGCATGGGCTACCAGGCCATCTCCCTCACCGGCTGGCAGGCGGGGATGCTCACCGACTCGGCCTACTCCGCCGCCCGCATCAAGCGGGTGCGCACCGAGCGCATCCAGAAGGAGCTGGACAAGAAGAAGATCGTACTGGTGGCCGGCTTCCAGGGCATCAACAAGTATGACGACGTCACCACTCTGGGCCGGGGAGGCTCCGACACCTCCGCCGTGGCCCTGGCCACCGCCCTCCACGCCGACCTGTGTCAGATCTACACCGACGTGGACGGCGTCTACACCGCCGATCCCCGCCACGTGACGGGGGCGCGGAAGCTGGAGGAGATCACCTATGACGAGATGCTGGAGCTGGCCAGTCTGGGGGCTCAGGTGCTCCACAACCGCTCGGTGGAGATGGCCAAGCGGTATAACGTCAATCTGGAGGTGCTGTCCAGCTTCAGCGGAAAGCCCGGTACAAAAGTGAAGGAGGTCGTAAAGAGTATGGAAAAGACCCATGTCAGCGGCGTGGCCAAGGATAAGGACGTGGCACGTATCGCTTTGATCGGGCTGGTGGACCAGCCCGGTATCGCCTTTAAAATTTTCTCCCTGCTGGCCAGGAAAAACATCAACGTGGACATTATTCTCCAGTCCATCGGCCGGGACGGCAGCAAGGACATCAGCTTTACCGTGGCCGAGAGCGATGCTCAGGCGGCCGGGGAGCTGATGGAGGAGAACAAAGAGGTCATCGGCTGCAAGTCCATCGAGGTCAGCACCGAGGTGGCCAAGGTGTCCATCGTGGGCGCCGGCATGGCCAACAACGCCGGCGTGGCCTGCAAGATGTTCGAGGCCCTGTTCTCTGCGGGCATTAACATCAATATGATCTCCACCAGTGAGATCAAGGTGTCTGTCCTGGTGGACGAGCGGGAGGCCGACCGGGCTGTTCAGGCCATCCACGACCGCTTCTTCAGCGAGTTCGGCAACGCATAAGAACCGAGAGCCGGGCCGCCCCTCCTGGGGCGGCCCCCACTTTGGGGGACAGAAGGGGCTTCGGCACGCTCAGAAAAATTTCCGGCAAAAAATCTCATTTTCCTGTTGACAAGTCGGGTGCGGTCAAGTATAATAATCAAGCCGCTGTGAATTGGGCGGCTGACCGGGGAGCATAGCTCAGCTGGTAGAGCACATGCCTTACAAGCATGGGGTCACAGGTTCGAGCCCTGTTGTTCCCACCATTTCGGCCCCCTGTATCCCCCGGAACTGCCTGGCGCGGTAGTTCAGTTGGTTAGAACGCCGGCCTGTCACGCCGGAGGTCGAGGGTTCAAGTCCCTTCCGCGTCGCCACTTTTTCTTCGTCCGCACGGTGTGCTTGTCCCGCCGTCGGATGAGGCAAAGGCCCCTTCCGCGTCGCCACTTTTTTCATTGCGCATCCGCCTCTGTAGCTCAGTTGGTAGAGCAGAGGACTGAAAATCCTCGTGTCGTTGGTTCGATTCCGACCGGAGGCACCATCCCCCGCAGCGCAAACTGCGGGGGACCCAAATGCGAGTGTAGCTCATCTGGTAGAGCGCCACCTTGCCAAGGTGGAGGTAGCGAGTTCGAGCCTCGTCACTCGCTCCAGAGCGGGGCAAAGAGTCTTTGCCCCGTTTTCTCAAATCATAATTTTTCCGCAATTGCATATCCTGTAAGGACGGTGCCATAGCCAAGTGGTAAGGCAGAGCTCTGCAAAAGCTCCACCCCCAGTTCAAATCTGGGTGGCACCTCCAAAAAGAGAGACACGCTTACGCGTGTCTCTCTTTTTGGGTTCCGGCGGCCAGAGGCCGCCTCCACCCTTCGGGATTTTGATGCTCGGGGCGGCGAAGCCGCCCCTGCGCAATTCTCCGCTTCGCTCCGAATTTACGGCGCAAAAGCGGGCCCTTCGGCCGGTTTGACCACAAATCCGGCAGCCACATCTTTTTTAGCCCTTTGCCCGGGCATCGCTGATTTTCAGCAGCGATTCGTGCATGACCACCATAAGGACCAGGATCACGAACAGGTAGAAGGGGAGCAGGGAGACCTGGATGTGGTTGGCGATGAGGCCGAACAGGGGCGGCATCAGGCAGTTGCCAGCGTAGGCGCTGGCCATCTGGACGCCGATGATCGCCTGGGACCGGTCCGCGCCGAAGTGCTCCGGTGTGGAGTGGATGACGCTGGGGTAGATGGGAGCGCACCCCAGCCCGATGAGGAGCAGGCCCCCCGGGGCGGCGTACTCTCCCAGCGGCAGCAGGAAGGCGGCCAGACCGGCGGCGATGATCCCCTGGCCCAGTCGGATCATCTGCCTGTCGCTGAGCTTCAGGGTCAAAAACCCGCCCAGCATCCGGCCGACGGTGATACCGATGAAGAACAGGCTGGCAAAGCCGGCCGCCGTCTCCGACGGGACGCCCTTGTACAGCACCAGGTAGCTGCTGGCCCACAGCCCAGTGGTCTGCTCCAGGGCGCAGTAGCAGAAAAAGGTCACCATCACCGATTTTACACCGGGGATCCGGACGATCTGCATTAGGGTCAGGGCCTTTCCGGCGGGGGTCTCCTCCTCCGCAGCGTCGGTGCCGGCGTGAGTTCGCCAGAGGGGGAGGGTAAGAAAGAGCACCGCAGTCAGCCCGATCTGGAGCAGGGCGATATAGCGGTAGCCCATGTTCCACCCCGCGCCCCCGGTGAGGGCATAGCCCATGACGTAGGGCCCTACAGAGGCGCCGACGCCCCACATACAGTGGAGCCAGCTCATGTGGCGGCTGGCGTAGTGGAGGGCCACATAGTTGTTCAGCGCGGCGTCCACGCTCCCGGCTCCCAGGCCGTAGGGGACGGCCCACAGGCACAGTGCCCAGAAGGAATGGCTGACAGAAAAGCCGAAGATGGCTGCCGCCGTGAGCCCTACGCTGATGGCGGTCACCTTTCCGGTGCCCAGCCAGCGGGTGAGCCGGTCGCTCTGGAGGCTGGAGATCACCGTCCCTGCGGCGATGATAAAGAAGATGATCCCCGAATAGGAGACGGGGACATCGAACTGGACATACATGGAGGGCCAGGCTGAGCCCAGCAGGGCGTCAGGCAGGCCCAGGCTGATAAATGAGACATAAATGATCGCCAGAAGTATATGGGTCACCTTGCATACCTCCCTCAACTCTGGTATGATTATATCAGCGGGAGAGAAGAGTGTGTAGAATAATTCCGCCAACATCCTATAAAAATCCCGCCAGGATTGGAGACATGGCTATGGCGATCACATTGTGCGAGACAAGAATAAACCGGCAGGGCATGGAGCTGGCACAGCACGGCACAGGGCTCTTCCCCATCGCCTGCTACCATGAGGACCTGTCCCAGGAGCCCGTCCCCTGGCACTGGCACTATGAATTGGAGATTGGGGTCATCCTCCGGGGGCGGGCCGTCGTCTGCGCCGGCACAGAGCGCTTTACCCTGGGGCCAGGGGAGGGGTTCTTCATCAATTCTGAGGTCCTGCACGCCCTGCGGAGCCAGGACGCCTCCCCCTGTCTGCTCCGCTCGGCGGTGTTCCACCCCAGGCTGATTGGGGGCAGCGTGGACAGCGTATTTTGGCAGAACTATGTCCAGCCTCTGATTACGGACGAAGCCCGCCAGGGACTCCGCTTCGACGGTGCAGCCCCCTGGCACGGGCAGGCGGTGGAGGCCATTGCAGCCGCCTGGCGCAGCTGTGAGGAGGAGCGCCCGGGCCACGACCTCCAGGTCAGGGAGGCACTGTCACAGCTGGCCTTTCTGCTGTCCCGGAACCGATCTGCCAGAGCAGAGGCCCCGCCGGAGAAGGTGCTGCGGAATGAGGCCCGCGTCAAGCAGATGCTCCGGTTTATCGAGGAAAACTATGACAGCCAGCTGACCATCGCGGACATCGCCGACAGCGCGACCATCAGCGAGAGTGAGTGCCTGCGGTGCTTCCGGGGTACTATCGGTGTCGCGCCCATTCAGTACCTCAAGCAGTTCCGTATCCAAAAGGCGGCAGAGCTCCTCCTGTCCTCCGGGGAGAGCGTGGGAGAGGTGGGCGCGCGGTGCGGGTTTCCCGACGCCAGCTACTTTACAAAGACCTTCCGGGAGCTGAAGGGCTGCACCCCCTCAGAGTACCGTAAAAAGGGCCCGGAGCATGCGCCGCTGACTGCGGCCTGTGTGAGATGAGCGGGCGGGTCGAATATATCCCCGCAAAAACCATTGTACTGCGTACCAAGGATACAAGCTGGTTTGGTACGCAGTACAGTATGAATATTTATCGGGGATGTTCCCACGGCTGTATCTACTGCGACAGCCGAAGCGACTGCTATCACAACGACCGGTTCGACCAGGTCAAAGTCAAGGCGGATGCCCTGCGTATCATCCGGGATGATCTGGAGCGGAAGGCGAAGCGCGGGGTGGTGGGCACTGGCGCTATGAGCGATCCCTACAACCCCCTTGAGAAAGAGCTGCTCCTGACCCGCAACGGGCTGGCCCTACTGGAGGCCTACGGCTTCGGCGCGGCCATCGCCACCAAGAGCGACCTGATTACCCGGGATATGGACATCCTGACCTCCATCAGCCGGACCATGCCGGTGATCTGCAAGCTGACCGTCACCACCTGCGACGACGAGCTGGCCGCCAGGGTGGAGCCCCGGGCCCCCTCTCCCAGCCGGCGCCTGGCTGCGCTGGAGGAGCTGAGTAGGGCGGGCCTGTTTGCCGGGGTGCTGATGATGCCGGTGCTCCCCTTTCTGGAGGACAGCCCGGGCAACATTCGCACCATTGTGGAGCGGGCGGCCGACGCGGGGGCCCGTTTTATCTACCCGGCCATAGGGATGACCTGCCGGGCGGGCCAACGGGAGTATTATTATCAGCAGCTAGAGAGCCAATTCCCGGGGCAGGGCCTGGCGGAGCGGTACCGCAAGCGGTACGGCACCCGGTATTACTGCACCAGCCCCAAAGCCCGGGAGCTCTGGGACGTGTTCCAGGAGGCGTGTGTCCGCCGGGGTGTGCTGTACTCCATGGGGCAGATTATCGCGGCCTCACGCCGGAGCTGTGAGACCGACCAGCTCAGCCTGTTTTGAGGACGCTCACACCGCGGGGTACGCTCCATCCCAGACGATGCTGCGGTAGTGTCCGGGGTCGGTGTCCCCCTCGGTGGAGAACAGGAGCACCCGGCTGTTTTGGTCCAGACCCAGGGCAGAGCGCAGCTCTTTGTATTCGCTGTCCTCCATGATGGCGGAGACCAACCCCATGCCTACAGCTCCGGATTCGCCGGAGGTCACCGCCAGGTCGCCCTTCACCGGGGCGGCCAGCATCCGCATCCCCTTTGCGCTCACCCAGTCAGGGCAGGAAACAAAGGCGTCCGCGTGATTGCGCAGGATGTCCCAGGAGATGGGGTTGGGCTCGCCGCAGGCCAGGCCTGCCATGATGGTCCGGAGGTCTCCCCCAACCGTCTGGGGCGCGCCGTCCCCGGCCAGGGCGCTGCGGTAGTGGCAGTCGGCGTTTTGGGCCTCCATGACGATGAACCTGGGCGGGTCGTCAGGGAACAGATTGGCAAAGAAGCCAGCCACCGCCCCGGCCAGGGAGCCCACCCCCGCCTGGACGAACACATGGGTGGGCCGGACGGCCATCTGCTCGGCGGCCTCGGCGGCCATGGTGCCGTAGCCCTGCATGATCCAGGAGGGGATCTCCTCGTAGCCCTCCCAGGCGGTGTCCTGGATCACCACGCCGTGCTCGGTCCGGGCCGCCTCGGCGGCGGCCATGCGGACACAGTCGTCGTAGTTGACCTCCTCAATGGTCACCTGGGCGCCCTCCTTGGCGATGTTGTCAAAGCGGCTTTTGGCACTGCCCTTGGGCATGTGGACGGTAGCCTTTTGGCCCAGCTTGTTGGCCGCCCAGGCCACCCCACGGCCGTGGTTGCCGTCGGTGGCGGTGAAGAAGGCGGCCTGGCCGAAGTCCTTTTTTAGCTGTTCACTGGTCAGGTAGGCGTAGTCCGTCTCGGACACGTCCTTTCCCAGGGCTCCAGCGATGTACCGGGCCATGGCGAAGGAGCCACCCAGCACCTTGAAGGCGTTGAGGCCAAAACGGTAGGACTCGTCCTTCACGTACAGCCCGCCTAGCCCCAGCCGGGTGGCCATGCCGTCCAGCCGGACCAGGGGTGTGGGGGAGTACTGAGGGAAGGAGCGGTGAAACTGCCTGGCCTTCGCCACGGCCTCCCGGGACATCAGGCGCAGATATCTGTCATCGCTTTTGGGCATCCTGTTCAGGGTCCATTGGATGGAAGTGTTGATAGCAATCAGCCCCCTTAGAATTGGAATCGGTACAGCTTTTCAGCGAACGGCTACCGCCTCGATCTCAAACAGCGCCCCCTTGGGGAGGGCGGCCACCTGGACACAGGAGCGGGCCGGAGCCTCGCCGGGGAAATATTTGGCATAGATGGCGTTGATAGCGGCGAAATCGTTCATATCGGCCAGAAAAACTGTGGTCTTGACCACATCCTCTACCCCCATGCCGGCGGCGGCAAGGACTGCCTTCAGGTTGTCCAGCGCCTGGGTGGCCTGGGCCTCCACACCCTGAGGCAGCTCGCCAGTGGCGGGGATCAGACCCAGCTGGCCGGAGGTATAGAGGGTGTCGCCCGCCAGCTTGGCGTGGCAGTAGGGGCCTACGGCGGCGGGTGCGTTCTGAGCGGTAATAGTCTGATTCATGGATGATCCTCCTCAATATTTGATGTTCCTAATTATATATGCTGTCTTGAAAAAAGCAAGCTATTTCTGGCGGCTTATGGGGGAGCCTCCGCAATCTTCCGATATGTTGAGCCGCTGTTTTATGGGGCCCTTGCACGGCGCGGGCGGTTTTGGTATACTGTTGGGGAGAGCTCCCTGTCCACCGGGCGGGTGAGACATCCTACCGCCGGACACAGCGGGAGAAGAAAAGGAGAAAACAAATATGTACTCCATTGATTTTCAGAAGAAAAAGGGCTTTATTTGTGATATGGACGGTGTAATCTACCACGGCAATCAAATTTTGCCCGGTGTTCCGGAATTTCTCCGGTGGCTGCATGAGGAGGGAAAGTCCTACCTCTTTCTAACTAACAACAGCGGCTCCACCCCCCGGGAGCTCCAGCAGAAGCTGGCCCGCATGGGCCTCGACGTGCCCGAGGAGCACTTCTATACCAGCGCGCTGGCTACGGCGGCTTTCTTAAAGACCCAGGCCCCGGGCTGTTCCGCCTATGTGATTGGTGAGGCTGGCCTGCTCAACGCGCTGTATGACGCGGGCATCATCATGAACGATGTGGACCCGGATTATGTTGTGGTGGGGGAGAGCAAGTCCTACTCGCTGGAGACGGTGACCAAGGCGATTAACCTGGTACTGGGTGGGGCGAAGCTGATTGGGGCGAACTCCGACGTCTCCAGCCCAGCCGAGAACAGCACAGTGCCGGCCTGCGGCGCCCTAGTGGCCCCTATCGAGATGGCCACCGGGACAAAGGCCTACTTCTGCGGAAAACCTAACCCGCTGATGATGCGCACCGGGCTGCGCCTGCTCAAGTGTCACTCCGAGGATGCGGTGATGGTGGGGGACCGGATGGATACCGACGTGATCTCTGGCCTGGAGAGCGGTATGTCCACAGTACTGGTGCTCTCGGGGATCTCCACACAGGAGACGTTAAAGACCTACTCTTACCGCCCGTCTATGATCCTGGAGGGGGTGGGCGATATCGTCCGCGCAGCTCGGGAGAAGTCGGATCAGTAAAGGTCCGGCGTATCTTTTGACAGTCCAATCACATCATGAGGTATGGGCCTCAAATGGCTAGGAAATAAAAACAGGACAAAACCCGCAGAAACTCTGCGGGTTTTGTCCTGTAACAATGTGGACTAAGGCGGCAAAATCGATTTCGCCATCAGGTTTGCACCCAAAACCAAATCGGAGCCCAGCGAAGCGGGTCCGATTTGGAGAGGAGGAGCAGCGAAATGAGCGCGCTCTGACTTTTGAAAAAAGTCGGAGCAAGCGATATGAAGCTTGCTCCGACGTGGAGCTAGTGGTGGGAATCGAACCCACAACCCCATCATTACGAGTGATGTGCTCTGCCATTGAGCCACACTAGCAAACAGCGGATACTATTATACCTGAGGAGGCAGTATCCGTCAAGAGGCAAGCGGGCAATTTTACGCTATACTTTTTTTGTGGTTAATGTTAAAATATACATAATAATAAAGGAAAAGAGGATGCCCTATGGTCATCTCGGGA
The DNA here is from genome assembly GCA_021770445.1 of Bacillota bacterium. Classification (GTDB taxonomy): domain Bacteria; phylum Bacillota; class Clostridia; order Oscillospirales; family Oscillospiraceae; genus Lawsonibacter. Next base: position 31,538 of record JAETQY010000007.1, read on the forward strand.
TTTCCCGCGCTAAAAGACAGGCTGTGCGATCTGCCGCCCAAGGTGGCGGTGGTGGCAGCGGCCCACGACGAGCACACCCTCCAGGCGGTGTTTGCCGCCCAGCGGGACGGTCTAATCCGCCCCATCCTGGTGGGGCACGGGGAGGAGATCCTGTCCATGGCCCGTAGGCTGGGAGAGGAGCTGGACCCGTCTCAGGTGGTGGATGCTGGGGAGGACCCGGACTGCGCCGCCAAGTCGGTGGCCCTCATCCGCTCCGGGGAGGGGGCCATGCTCATCAAGGGGATGCTCCAGACGGGAACCCTTTTAAAGGCGGTAGTGAACAAGGAAACGGGAATCCGGGCCAGCAAGGTCATGTCCCATGTGGCCATTCTGGACGTGCCCAGCTACCACAAGCTGCTCTATGTCACCGACGGCGGCATGGTGGTGGCCCCCGACCTGGAGCAGAAGCGGCACATCCTGCGCAACGCTCTGGACTTCTGCCGCTTTCTGGGCTACAACTGCCCCAAGGCGGCCGCCCTGTGTGCGGTGGAGACGGTAAGCCCCGCCATGCCCGAGACGGCGGACGCTTCCGCCCTCAAGGCGGAGGGGGAGCGGGGGGACTTCGGCCCCTGTCTGGTGGAGGGCCCCATCTCCCTGGACCTGGCCACCGACGCCGAGGCCGCCCGGGTGAAGGGCTACCACAGCCCGGTGGCGGGAGATGCCGACATCCTGCTGGCCCCCTCCATCGCGGCGGGCAACCTGCTGGGCAAATCCCTCTACGGCCTGGCCGGAGGGGAGATGGCCGGGGTGGTGCTGGGGGCGAAGGCGCCCATCACCGTCAACTCCCGAGGAGCTACGGCGGAGGAGAAATACTGGTCCATCCTCATCTGCGCGGCGATGAAATAAGGAGGGTAGAAATGTCCTACGATATTTTAGTGCTGAACCCCGGCTCCACCAGCACCAAGGCGGCGGTGTACCGGGACGAGCGCCCTCTGATGACCCGGAGCGTGGTCCACACCAACCAGGACCTGGCCCCCTATCCAACCCTCAACGACCAGCTGGACTACCGGGTGGGCATGGTGCGCAGCTGGCTGGCGCTGGAGGGCTACGAGCTGTCCAAGCTGTCCGCCGTGGTGGGCCGGGGAGGCATCATCCCTAACATCGTCTCCGGCGGCTACCCGGTGGACGAGGCCCTGGCCGACTGCCTGCTCCACCACACGGTGTTCGACCACGCCTCCAACCTGGGGGGACTGATGGCCCGGGAGTTTGCCCAGCCTCTGGGCATTCCCGCCTATATCTACGACGCCGTCACCAGTGACGAGCTCCTTCCCGAGGCCCGGGTCACCGGCTTCAAGGAGGTCACCCGCACCAGCTTCTGCCATGTCCTCAACGCCCGGGCTACAGGGCACAAATACGCCCAGGCCATGGGGCGGAAGTATGAGGACATGAATCTGGTGGTGGCCCATCTGGGGGGCGGTATCTCAGTGTCCGCCCACAGCCACGGGCGGATCATCGACTCGGTGTCCGACGACGCCGGGCCCTTTTCCCCTGACAGAGGGGGCAGCCTAAACATGCTCTATGTGCTGGACATGTGCTACTCCGGCAAGTACACCAAGGCGGAGATGACCAAGAAGCTCCGGGGGGAGGGGGGCATGTCCGCCCTGCTGGGTACCCACGACTGCCAGGAGGTGGAGCGGCGCATTGCCGCCGGGGACGAGTGGGCGGCCCTGGTCTACCAGGCCCAGGCCCTTCAGATCGCCAAAGGCATCGGCACCATGCTGGCCTGCTTCACCGGGCTCATCGACGCGGTGATTCTCACCGGCGGGCTGGCAAACTCCAAGCTGCTCACCGGTAAGGTCATCGACTACCTGCACAACCTGTGCCGGGTGGTGGTCATCCCCGGGGAGAACGAGATGGAGGCGCTGGCTCTGGGCGGCCTGCGCATCCTCCGGGGGGAGGAGGAGGTCCACCAGTACCACCCGGTCTGTCCCATGACGGAGAGCGGTTTGTGATATGTTTAAATCCTGTACAGATATTTTTTTCCGGGGGGACACAGCCTTGACAACAGCGCTGAAATTGCTATAATGTGTTGGAAATCAGCACACCCCGTAGGGGTGTGCAGCAAAGCAAAAGAAGGGATATGGGAATGAAACACAGAAAAAAGGGACTGGTTGTGTGGATCGCGGTGGTGCTGGCGCTGCTGGCAGGGGCACTGCTGGTTGGTTCGCCGGGCCGGTCGGAGAGTGTGCAGGAGACCATGCGGGACGCCGTGCTCCACGACGTGAACCAGGTCAGCCTCTTTGGGCTGAAGGCGGTCAACCCAGGCCTGATCTCCGCCTTCCTGATCACGGCGGTGCTGCTTCTGGCCGCCGTTTTGATCCGCCTGCTGGTGATCCCCCGCTTCCGGTATATGCCGGGGAGATTCCAGATGGTGCTGGAGGAGGCGGTGGGCCTGTTTGACGGCATGGCCAGAAACAGCAGCCCCCACCGGAACCGCTTTATGGGCGCCTACATCTTTGCCGCCGGTTCGTTCATCTTTGTGGGGACCCTCTTTGAGCTGCTGGGACTCCAGGCCATTACGGTCCACGGACACCCCATTACCCTGCCCGCCCCTCTGTCCGACGTCAACGCGGCCATCGCTCTGGGCACCCTGTCCTATCTGGTGATCCTCTCCGGCGGCGTGGTCTCCAACGGGGTGAAGGGAGTAGGCAGGACGCTGAAGGAGTTCTCCCTGCCCATCTCCATGAGCTTCCGTCTCTTCGGGGCGCTGCTCAGCGGACTGCTGGTGACTGAGCTGGTTTACTATTATGTAAACCTAAGCTTCGTCCTTCCGGTGGTGGTGGGGGTGCTGTTCACCCTGCTCCACGCCCTGATCCAGACCTACGTGCTCACCATGCTGGTGTCCATGTACTACGGCGAGGTGTCCGAGCCGGCTGAGCCAAAGCAAAAAAAGAAAAAAGCAATTGCAAAGACATAATATAGGGGGTTTTTATCATGAAACAGCTGATGAAGAAAGTTTTAGTCCTGGCCGGCGTGCTGGTGCTGGCCCTGTCCCTGGCCGCGCCTGCCTTTGCCGCTGGTGCGCCCGATTCCCAGGAGGCCGCCGCTCAGGTCCAGGAGGATAACACCCTCGGTCTGAAAGCCATTGCAGCCGGTATCGCGGTGGGTGTGGCCGCCGCTGGCGGTGCGGTGGGTATGGGTATGGCCACCGCCAAATCCACCGAGAGCATCGCCCGTCAGCCCGAGGCGGAGGGCAAGGTTCGCACCACGCTGATGCTGGGCCTGGTCTTTATTGAGACGGCCATCATCTACGCGCTGCTGGTGGTCATCCTGATTATCTTCGTACTGTAAGGCAGGTGAAAGACATGCCGCTGAATATTGATTGGCAGCAGATTTTGCTGCACTGGATGAATCTGGCCATCCTCACCGGCGGGCTGTATTTCCTGCTCTACAAGCCGGTCAAGGACTTTATGGCCAAGCGGGAGGCTCACTACCGCAGCCTGGACGAGGAGGCCTCCGCCAAGCTGGCAGAGGCGGAGCGGATCAAAGAGGAGCGCCAGGCCAAGCTAGACAGCGCCGACGAGGAGATCCGGCAGATGAAGGCCAAGAGTCAGCAGGCGGTCCAGAAGTCGGCCGAGGAGCAGTTGGCTCAGGCCCAGGACCAGGCCAGGCAGATCGTGGCCCACGCCCAGATGGAGGCGGAGAACAGCCGGGAGCGGGTGCTGAAGGAGTCCCAGCGGGAGCTGCGGAAGCTGGCCGCCCAGGCCACCAAACAACTGGCCTTCCACGCCGATCCCTTCGACCAGTTCCTGGACCTGGCGGAGGAGGAGGACGACTATGCGCAGTAACAGAAGCGGCCTGACGGCGGAGCTGCGCAGCGCCAAGAAGCCGACGGAGGAGCAGACCAGACGGTTCAACCTGTTTCTCACCCGCACCTATGGCAGGGCGGTCCCCCTGCGTTGGGAGCAGGACGACACCCTGCGCTCGGGCTTTCAGCTCCGGGTGGGCTCCGACATCTACGACTGGAGCCTGAATGGACGGGTCCGGCAGTTCCAGGACTATCTGTACCAGCTGGAGTCCGGTCAGGAGGACCTGCTCCCCCTGATGCGTCAGGCGGTGGAGGACTGGTCCCTGGCCGTGGTGCCCGAGGAGATCGGCACGGTGCTGACGGTGGATAGCGAGATCGCCGTGGTGGACGGCCTGGAGCACGCCCAGTACGGGGAGATTCTGGTGTTTACCTCGGGGGTCAAGGGCATGGTCCAGGACCTGCGCCGGGGCAAGGTGAGCTGCATCATCTTCGGAGACGCCGAGGAGATCAGCGCGGGCAGCATTGTCCGCCGCACCAAGAAGACCGCCGGTATGCCGGTGGGCGAGCAGTTTTTAGGTCGGGTGGTGGATGCCCTGGGCGTCCCTATGGACGGAAAGGGGCGCATTGAGGCGGAGAGCTACCGCCCGGTGGAGTCCCCCGCCCCCGGGATTTTGGACCGCCAGCCGGTGAACACCCCCATGGAGACCGGCCTGCTCACCATCGACTCCATGTTCCCCATCGGCCGGGGCCAGCGGGAGCTCATCATCGGCGACCGCCAGACCGGCAAGACCGCCATCGCCCTGGATACCATCCTGAACCAGAAGGGGAAGGACGTGGTTTGCATCTATGTGTGCATCGGGCAGAAGACCAGCTCGGTGGCCCAGATGGTGGAGAACCTCAGCCGCCGGGGGGCCATGAGCTACACCTGTGTGGTCAGTGCCCCGGCGGGGGCGTCGGCGGCGCTACAGTATATCGCGCCCTACGCCGGCTGTGCCCTGGGGGAATATTTTATGTACCGGGGTCAGGATGTGCTCATCATCTATGACGACCTGTCCAAGCACGCCGTGGCCTACCGGGCGCTGTCCCTGCTGCTGGAGCGCTCCCCCGGCCGTGAGGCCTATCCCGGCGACGTGTTCTATCTCCACTCCCGCCTGCTGGAGCGGGCGGCCCACCTCAGCGACGAGCTGGGGGGCGGCAGCATGACCGCCCTGCCCATTGTGGAGACCCAGGCGGGGGACGTGTCCGCCTATATCCCCACCAATATTATCTCCATCACCGACGGACAGATCTTCCTGGAGAGCGACCTGTTCTTCTCCGGCCAGCGGCCCGCTGTCAACGTGGGTCTGTCGGTGTCCCGTGTAGGCGGCGACGCCCAGACCAAGGCCATGAAGAAGGCCGCGGGCACCCTGCGCCTGGAGCTGGCCCAGTACCGGGAGATGGAGGTGTTCACCCAGTTCTCCAGCGACTTGGACGAGGCCACCAAGCGCCAGCTGGCCTATGGCCAGGGGCTGATGCGTCTGCTGCGCCAGCCCCAGTACGCCCCCTTCTCCCAGCACCAGCAGGTGGTGATGCTGGTGGCCGCCCTGGGCCATGTAATGCAGGACCTCACGACAGAGCAGGTGGAAGCGTTCCGCACGGGCCTGCTGGCCTATGTGGAGGAGACCTCCCCGGACCTGTGCCGGCGGATCGACATGACTGGCCTGCTCACCCCGGAGGACCGGGAGGAGATACTGGACCTGTCCCGGAAATTCCTGACGTCCTTCCGGGAGGGCGGGAAGAGAGGCGCCTGATATGGCCGGAACAAAGGAGATCAAGACCCATATCGAGAGCGTCCGCGAGACCCGGAAGATCACCAACGCCATGTATCTCATTGCCTCCACCAAGCTGCGCAGGGCGAGGGCGGAGCTGGACAACACCCGGCCCTATTTTAATGCCCTGCAGCGGGAGATCAAGCGCATCTTCCGCAAGGTGAGCGACGTGGAGAGCCCCTACTTCTACCCAGTAGGGGACGATTCCCCCCTGAAGGGGACCTACGGCTGCCTGGTCATCACCGCCGACAAGGGGCTGGCGGGGGCCTACAACCAGAACGCCATTAAGCAGGCCCTCAAGCTGCTGGACGAGCACCCGGACACCAAGCTGTTTGTGGTAGGGGAGTATGGCCGGCGGTTTTTCGCCTCCCACAATATCCCCATTGAGCACAGCTTTCTCTACACCGCCCAGAATCCCACCATGGCCCGGGCCCGGGAGATCAGCGCCCTGCTGCTGGACCGCTTTGACCGGGGCGAGCTGAAGGAAATTTACGTCATCTATACCGACATGGCCAACAGCATGTCCTATGAGGCCCGGACCGCCCGGGTGATGCCCTTCCACCGCAGCTTTTTCCTCACCGCGCCCGGGGAGCGGGAGGTGAGAGAGCCCTTTGAGTTTCTCCCCGACGTGTCGGCGGTGCTGGACAGCATGATGCCCAGCTATGTGTCCGGCTTTATTTACAGCGCCCTCATCGACAGCTTCTGCTGTGAGCAGAGCGCACGCATGACCGCTATGGACAGCGCCAACCAGAACGCGGAGAACCTGTTGGGGGAGCTGTCCCTGGAGTTCAACCGGGTCCGGCAGGCGGCCATTACCCAGGAGATCACCGAGGTCTCCGCCGGAGCCAAGGCCCAGCGTCAAAAGAAAGGAAGTTGAGGGATTTGGAACGGGGAATTATCGCACAGATATCCGGTCCGGTCATTGATGTGGAGATCCAAGAGGGGCCCCTCCCCAAGCTGCGGGAGGAGCTGACCGTGGAGAAGGACGGGATCACCCGGGTCATGGAGGTGGCCCAGCATGTGGGCCGCAGCACCGTGCGCTGCATCATGCTCTCCCCCAGCGAGGGCCTGGCCCGGGGACTGGCCGTGGACGTCCCCGGCCACACCATCCAGGTTCCGGTGGGGCCGGCCACCCTGGGGCGAATGTTCAATGTCCTGGGCCAGCCCATTGACGGCGGCGGCCCCCTGCCCGAGGACACCCCGGTGCAGAGCATCTACCGCAAGCCCCCCAGCTTTGAGGAGCAGAGCCCGGCAGTTGAAATTCTGGAGACGGGCATCAAGGTCATCGACCTGCTGGAGCCCTACCCCAGAGGGGGCAAGATCGGCCTGTTCGGCGGCGCCGGCGTGGGCAAGACGGTGCTGATCCAGGAGCTGATCCATAACGTGGCCATGGAGCACGGCGGCTACTCCATCTTTACCGGCGTAGGCGAGCGCTCCCGGGAGGGCAACGACCTGTGGCGTGAGATGCGGGAGAGCGGCGTGTCTAGCAAGACTGCCCTGGTATTCGGCCAGATGAACGAGTCCCCCGGCGTGCGTATGCGGGTGGCCCTGTCCGGGCTGACCATGGCAGAGCACTTCCGGGACCGGGAACACAAGGACGTGCTGCTGTTTATCGACAACATCTTCCGCTTTGTCCAGGCGGGCAGCGAGGTGTCCACCCTGTTGGGGCGGATGCCCTCCGCCGTGGGCTACCAGCCCACCCTGGCCAATGAGATGGGGGAGCTCCAGGAGCGGATCACCTCCACCAAGGACGGCTCGGTCACCTCGGTACAGGCGGTGTACGTCCCCGCCGACGACCTCACCGACCCGGCCACCGCCACCACCTTCGCCCATCTGGACGCCACCACCGTGCTGAGCCGGCGCATCTCGGAGCAGGGCATCTACCCGGCGGTGGACCCCCTGGCCTCCTCCTCCCGCATTCTGGAGGCGGACGTAGTGGGCGAGAAGCACTACCACATCGCCCGGAAGGTCCAGGAGATCTTGCAGAAGTACCGGGAGCTCCAGGACATCATCGCCATCCTGGGCATGGACGAGCTGAGCGAGGAGGACCGGCAAACCGTGGCCCGGGCCCGGCGGCTCCAGCGCTTCCTGGCCCAGCCTACCCATGTGGCCGAGAAGTTCACCGGTCTGCCCGGGGTCTATGTACCCTTGAAGGACACTTTGGAGAGCTTCGGAGCCATTATAGACGGCCAGCTGGACCAGTACCCAGAGGCGGCCTTCTACAATGTGGGCACCTGGCGGGACGTGATAGAGAAGGCGAAAAAGATCGAGGCGGGTGAGGTGTGATGGATACTTTTCAGGTCCACATCCTGGCCGCCGACCAGACCTTTTACGAGGGCCCCTGCCTCAGCCTGACCATCCCCGCCAGCGACGGGGAGCTGGGGATCTTAGCCCACCACAGCCCCATGATCGCCGCGGTGAAGCCGGGCACCCTGCGCTACCAGATCCCAGGGGAGGAGCCCCGGCTGGCCGCCATCTCCCCGGGCATCGTGAAGGTGGAGAAGGACGACGTTCTGGTCCTGGTGGACTCCGCCGAGCGGCCCGAGGACATCGACGTAGTCCGGGCCCAGCGGGAGGCGGACGAGGCGAGGGAGGCCCTCCTCCAGAAGCGGAGCCGGCAGGAGCACCAGATTGCCCAGGCCACCCTGGCCCGGGCGCTGAACCGGCTGAGAGTAAAAAATATGGGGATCGGGAGATAATAACCTGCGGCAGCTTTAGACATGGATTTAGGTTTCAAGAAAGGCGGAAGGCATGTATCAGTACGGCGGCAGTGTGCTCTATCACTATACCGATTTCCAGGCGGTGGACGGTATCCTCCGTCAGGCTCAGCTGCGGGTGAACAACGTGCTGCGGATGAACGATTCCGCCGAGATGCGCCACTTCATGACCCGGCTGTGCAGCGCCATTCTGGACCGGCTGGAGCAGGAGGGAGACGGCCGCCACGCGGAACAGGTGCGTAGCTTGTTCCGGGCGGAGATGAAAAAAGAATACTCCGCCTACGCCGCCTGCTTCTCCTTCCACCGGGATGACGCCGCCCAGTGGGAGCGCTACGGCAACCGAGGCCGGGGCATCTGCATCGCCTTTCAGCGGGAGCATCTGGAAAAGATCGCCCAGGGCCCCCTGTCCCTCCAGGCGGTCTTTTACCAGAACAGCATGGCCGGCCACCCCATGGTGGAGGTGTTCTGCCAGCTGATCCGGGACGGGGAGGAGCTGTCCGGGGACAACCCGGCGGTGAAAAGGGCCATGTGCGACGCCTGGGCCTGCTCCGTCTCCTTTAAGCACCCCTCCTTCCGCTCGGAGTACGAGATGCGTCTGGTGGTCTCCCCCTTTGAGAAGGATACCCTTCCTATCCAGCCCTGCTATCACATCACCAAGGAGCGGATCAAGAAGTACTATCCCCTGGACCTGAGCGAAATGTGTGGAAAAATCGGGATCGGGATCGAGGACCTGGTGACTGAGATGATTATAGGGCCCGACTCCACCCAGTCCCTGGGTATGTTTCAGGACTACCTCCGGGACAACGGTCTGCACAAGCTGGCGGAGCGGGTGTCCCTGTCCGACTGTCCCCTGCGGACGCTGCCCCTGTAAGTTTGAGCTGACAAGAAGGCCCGGCAGAACGCCGGGCTTTTCCTTATGCGTCAGGGGAGAGCCGGGCCTGGTCTCTGCGGACCAGGATACTCCAGAAGGTCACCACCCCGATCCAGCCCAGACCGGTGGCCAGAGCCACGGCGGGCAGGCCCATGACGGGGACTAGGAGGAAGGAGAGCAGCACCCGCAGGGAGATATGACCGGTGGCCCCGATGACCGGGAGGTGGACCAGGCCCCGGCCCCGGAAGTAGCCGGCCTGGCCGCTGCCCAGAAAGTTGAACAGGTAGAAGCAAGCCACCAGCCGGAGGTAGCCCATGGCGGGGGTCAGGGCGGCCGTTCCTCCGGCGGGCAGCACCAGCCTGAGGCAGGGCTCCGCCCCCAAAATCATCACCAGCGACATGAAGATACCGAAGAAGAACAGCAGCCGCTGTCCCCGGCCAAAGCCCTCCCGAACCCGGCCATCTTTCCCGGCCCCAGTGTTCTGGCCGGTAAAGACGGCCACCGCCGCCGCGCCGCTGTCCCCGAAGGAGTTGGCGAAGCCCTCGATGCGGGTGGCGGCGGTGAAGGCCACAATGGCCTCCTCACCCAGGGAGTTGACCGCCCCCTGGACCAGCAGCTTGCCGATGTACAGGCTGCACATGTGCAGGGCGGTGACAAAGCTGAACCGGGCGGTACGCTTGAGCAGGGGGAGGTCCATCACCATGTCCTCCCGGTGGAACATCAGCGCGGGGAAGCGCAGGCGGAGGTAGGCCACGCACAGCACGGCGGCCAGGGCCTGGGCCAGCACGGTGGCCAGAGCGGCTCCGGCTGTCCCCATGGAGGGCACAAGGGCCAGGTCCAGAATGAGATTGGCCCCCATGGACAGAGCCAGAAAGCCCAGGGCGGCCCGGGTGTTGCCTACCGCCCGCAGCACCCCGGAGGCCAGATGGTAGGCAAAGGCGGCGGGAAAGCCCAGGAAGATGATGCGCAGATAGTCCTCGGCGCAGGCGGCCACATTGGCGGGGGTCTGGAGCAGGTCCAGCAGCGGGGACAGGACGACCAACCCCAGAGCCGTCAGCATTACGCAGGCCCCAGCCCCGAAGAGGCCGGACAGGTAGAACTCCCGGCGGAAGGCAGGGCCGTCCTCGGCGCCGTAGAACTGGGACAGGAGGGTGCCCACCCCATCACAGCCTCCGCTGATGAGGAACAGGAAGAGGTTCATTACCGACCCGGCCACCCCCACGGCGGCAAAGGCGGTGTCCCCCACAAAGTTCCCCACGATCACCGCGTCTATGGTATTGTAAAGCTGCTGGAGGATGTTCCCCGCTAGCAGCGGAACGGACAGGGCGATCAACTGGCGGCTGATGTTTCCCTGGGTGAGCTGATTCATGGCAGCGCCCCCCTTTACGGCTTGCGGGGCCGGCCCCGCTGTGAACAGTATAGCCCATCAGATTTCCCTTGTAAAATGCTGATTATACCGCTATAATATAATCTATCCATTATATTTGGAGGGAGCGGCATGACTCAACAGGAGATCGAGGTCTTTCTGACGGTGGCGCGACTGGGAAGTGTCTCGGCGGCCGCCCAGGCGCTGTATATCACCCAGCCGGCGGTGAGCCGGCACCTGCGGGCCCTGGAGGAGGCCCTGGGCTGCACCCTGGTCAGCCGGGGCCGGGGGAAGCGGCAGACGGAGCTCACCGACCGGGGGCGGGATTTTGTCCAGGTGGCGGAGAAGTGGCGGCTGCTGTGGCAGGAGGCCCGGGAGGTGGCCGGGCAGGACCGGACGCAGACCCTCCGGGTGGCCTCGGTGGGCAGCCTGTCCACCTACCTGCTGCCCCCGGTGTTCCGGGAGTTTCTGGCCGTCCCCGGACGGACCCTCACCTTTCACCACTACCACTCCCGGGAGGCCTACGACTATGTCGCCCAGGGGCTGGCGGATATTGCCCTGATCTCCGACCACATGTACCACCCCCAGGTGGAGACCGTTCCCGCCTTCCGCTCGGCCATGGTGCTGCTCACCGGCCCTGGCCTGCCCTGGCCAGAGACCATCCACCCCTCTCAGCTGGACCCGGCCAAGGAGCTGCGCCTGCCCTGGAACCCGGAGTACGACCTGTGGCACTCCTTCTGGTTCAGCGCGGCGGCTGTCCCCCGGGCGGTGCTGGACCAGATGTCACTGCTGGAGGAGTTCTTCTCCTGGCAGGGGAGCTGGAGGGACAGCTGGGCCATTGCTCCCTCCATTGTGGCTGTCCCCCTGTCCCGGAAGCTGGGGCTGACCCTCCGGCAGCTGGAGGAGGGGCCAGCCGATGAGATCATCTACTACCTGCTGGGCCCCAGGCGGAAGGAGGGGCTCGCCCGGGACTTTCTGGACTGCCTGGACCGGGAGCTGGGGCGACGGCCAGAGGCCCGGTCGCTGCTCCGGAGCGGCACGAAAGAGGAGTAAGGGCTGTTTGTCAAAATTGAGAAATATTTCCTTGCCTTTGGCATATATTTTTGTTATACTTTATAAAGAGAGTGCCAAGTTCCGTCCGCTGTGTTGTATGAAAGGAGAGAGCTATGAGCAAGAAACTAAGTCTGCCTGCACAGATCCTGATCGCCCTTGTAGCTGGCATCGCCGTGGGCCTGGTGTGCTACTTCACCGGGACCAAGGACATCACCACCGCCTACCTGAAGCCCTTCGGAGACATCTTTGTCAACCTGATGAAGTTCATCGTGGTCCCCGTGGTGCTGCTGTCCATGATCGACGGCATCATCTCCATGAACGATATGCGGAAGGTGGGCTCGGTGGGCATCAAAACGGTGGCCTACTTCATGGTCACTACCGCCATCGCCTGCGTCATCGGCCTGGTGTTCGCCAACATCTTCAAGGCCGCGGGCCTATTCCCCATTCTGGACCCCAACAGCGCCGAGTATGATGCCAAGGAGTTCGGCGGCTTCATGTCCACCCTGGTGTCCATCTTCCCCACCAACATGTGGAAGTCCTTTACCGAGGCCAACATGCTCCAGGTGATCGTCATCTCCCTGTTCCTGGGCGGGTCTATCCTGGCCGCCGGGGAGAAGGCGCAGCTGTGCCGGGACTTTGTCACCTCGGCCTACGCGGTGATTGAGAAGCTGATGGGCTTTATCATCAGCCTGGCCCCCATCGGCGTGTTCACCTACATGGCCTGGGTGGTGGCTACCCAGGGCTCTGAAATTTTGCTGTCCCTGTTGCTGGTCATTATCTGCGCCTACCTGGGCTACGTCGTCCACGCCGTGCTGGTGTACTCGGCCTCCGCTCAGGTCTTTGCCGGTATGAGCCCCATCGCCTTCTTCAAGGGCGCCTTTGCCGCTATGATCTTCGCCTTCACCTCCGCCTCCTCCGCCGCCACCCTGCCGGTGGCCAAGGAGTGCGCCGCCGAGATGGGCGCGGAGGACGACATCGCCTCCTTCGTCCTGCCCCTGGGCTCCACCATCAACATGGACGGCACCGCCATCTACCAGTGCGTGGCCACCGTGTTCCTGGCCTCCTGCGCCAACATCAACCTGACCCTGGGCCAGATGGTCATTGTTGTGCTCACCGCCACCCTGGCCTCCATCGGCACCGCCGGTGTCTCCGGCGCGGGTATGATCATGCTGGCCATGGTGCTGGAGACCCTGGGCATCCCCGTGTCCTACATCGGTCTCATCGTGGCAGTGGACCGGATCTTCGACATGGGCCGTACCTGCCTGAACGTGACGGGGGACATCTCCTGCGCCGTCTGCGTCACCAAATGGGAGGGCAGAAAGGAAGCCGCCAAGCGCTGAATCTGATAGACAAAAAACAGCCTGTGCCGTGGGGCACAGGCTGTTTTTGTTACCGCCCGAGGAGGAAGAGATTGTCGTCGGTGGTGAAGTTGGCGAAGCTGTATAGCACAATCACCGTGTCGATGTCGTGTTCCTCCACATAGCTCTGGATACTGGTCAGGTTGTAGCGCAGGTCGAAGAGATGAATCTCCGAAAAACGCTCTGTGAGAAAGGGGGCCAGGGAGTCAGAGTAAGAGTCCCGAATCAAGAGCACCTTGGGGCCGTCGGGGGTCTTTTCGCTCTCGATGACGCACAGAGGCTGATTGCCCCCCAGGAAGTAGGCGTACTTGTCCTTGACCTCCAGCTTGCTGTCCACATACAGGCTGCCCTCCACAGGGCTGCCGTTGAAGTAGGAGGTCACTGTCACCCCCTCGTCCGGGACATAGGTGTCGATGTGGTCGGGAGGCAGCCAGCGCACCCCGGAGGTGGAGAAGCTGGTGCCGTAAAACTGGTCGGTGACGGTGGTTTTTTGATAGTTGCTCAGATCGAGGGGCTCCAGGCCCAGGGAATCACAGATAGCGTTAGCCCCGTAGAAGGCCCCCAGGCTGGTCCAGTGGTGGTCGGTACGGTAGTAGACGTCCTCGTCCCTGTGGGCGTTCAAGGCGTCGTACAGGTCGATGGTGGCCGCCCCGGTGGAGAAGTAGAGCTGGTCGATGATGGCCTTCTCGTCGGCGGTGGGGGCGCCGGCGGGGAGCCGGCCCCGCCATATCTCAGCGGCGGAGGGGATGAGGCCGAAGTAGACGGATACGTCCACGTTGCCCACCAGGGCGTCCACAAAGCCCAGGCGGGTCAGAAGTCCCTGCTTAGCGGGAACGCCCTGCTGAGCAGGGGTATCCTCCCAGGCGGGGGAGTCCACCCGGTTGATGAGGGTGTCCTTCGCCCCGAAGTAGACCCCCTCGTTCTCCTTTTTGCCGGACAGCCGCTCGCTCCAGGCCTTGGCGGCCACCCAGAAGTCCCGGCCCAGGATGTGGTCGGAGACGTAGTCCTCGGCGTCCTCCATAAACTTGCCGCTGCTCAGGGTCTCCAGGGACAGCTTGGGGGGCTTTTGCAGGTAGCGGTTTTCCAGCTCGGAGAACTCCTTGTCGGGCAGCAGCAGGCTGATGACCCCCATCCCGCCGATGAAGGCGCAGAACAGGATGGTGAGAAAAATGTTGAATTTTTTAGACATATCCGCGCCTCCTTAGAAGTTAAAGTACAGGAAGGGGTTGTAGGTGCCGGCCACCAGATAGGCGGTACACACCACCAGCCCCGCCGAAATCCAGACGATGCACATTACTTGCTGTTCCCTTGTGCTCAAGTTTCGGTAGGCGGTTCGGCCCAATGGGGTGGAGGCCAGGGCGGCCACAAACAGGATGGGCAGAAAGCTGGTGAAATAGTAGAAAAATGTCAGGTCCGCCAGGGGCACGCCCCCCAGGCCGAACATGACCTTGAGATAGCCTCCCAGGTGGCCCAGGTCCTCAATGGCGAAGATGGCCCAGCTCACCATGACGAAAAACATGGTGTACACGTGGCCAACGATGGCGGGGGCCTTCTCCAGGTGCTTGAGCAGGAGGAACTTCTCCACCATCAGCAGGACGAAGAAGTACAGCCCCCAGAACAGGAAGGTCCAGTTGGCCCCGTGCCAGATGCCGGTGGCGGCCCAGACCACGAACAGGTTGAACACCTGCCGGCCCTTGCCCCGGCGGTTGCCCCCTAGGGGGATGTACACATACTCCCGGAACCAGGTGCTCAAAGAGATGTGCCACCGCCGCCAGAACTCGGTGATGCTTTTGGAGATATAGGGGTAGTTGAAGTTGGGCAGGAACTCAAAGCCCAGCATCCGCCCCAGACCCACGGCCATGTCGGAGTAGCCGGAGAAGTCAAAGTAGATCTGGAAGGTGAAGGCCAGCACACCCAGCCAGGCCCCGGCCACCGTCAGCTCAGACAGGGCCATGGCCTTATAGCTGTCCCACAGGGCCCCCACGTTGTTGGCGATGAGCAGCTTCTTGGCCAGACCCACCATGAAAATCTGCACACCGGAGGCGAACTTGTCCGCCGAACAGGTGCGCTCGTTGATCTGGTCCCCCAGGTCCTTGTACTTGATGATGGGTCCGGCGATGAGCTGGGGGAAGAGGGTGACGAAGGTGCCGAAGTTGAGGATGTTCCGCTGGGCCCGGGCATCTCCCCGGTAGACGTCGATGGTGTAGCTCATGGTCTGGAAGGTGTAGAAGGAGATGCCGATGGGCAGATGGAAGGGGATGGGGTCCATATGGGGAATGCGGATATACTCGATCACGGGCATGAACTCCAGCCCCGCGGCGGCGAAGCTGCCGGCGATGAAGTTCCAGTACTTGAAGAAGCCCAGCAGGGCCAGATTGAAGATAATGGAGGAGGCCACCGCCATCCGCGCCCCCTTGTCGTTCCCTCTGGCCTTGCACCGCTCCACCAGCAGGCCGTGGGTAAAGTCGATAGCGGTGGACAGGAACATGATGACAACGTAAATCTGCTCCCCCCAGTAGTAGAAGCACAAAGAGGCGCACAGCAGCACCGCGTTGCGCCCCTTCCGAGGGACGATATAGTACAGGAAGAGGGTGAGGACCAGGAAATAGAACTTAAAAATGGGGGTGGAAAAGACCATAGCGGACACCTCGCTGCTTGTAATAAAGGGGGCGGCCTGCGCCGCCCCCTGTTATCATGCCTTAAAACAGGGCGTTGAACTCTTTGACGATGTCGTCGCAGTTCTCATGGGCGATCAGCATGACGTAGTCGCCGTTGACGGCGATGCGGGAGTATTCCTCCCAGGTAGTCTGCTCCATGGGGTAGAACGCCCCGCCGGGGCCGTTGCCGTCGCCCACCATGTAGTCGATGCGGGCCTGGAAGATGGACTTCACAGTGTCCACATCCTTGGAATCAGACACCTGGACCAGGGCGAAGTCCCCCACAGGAGCGGGCGACATGCCGCACAGGTAAACGACCCGCTGGGACAGGGAGAGGTCGGACAGCCCGGCAAAGAAATTGGTCAGGGTGGTGTCGTCCGCCTCCGTCATAAAGGAGAACTGATACTTGCCGGTGATGGTGGAGTAGAAGGAGGCCAGGTCCACCTTGGAAGCGGAGCTGCCGGAGGAAGAGCCGGAGGAGCTGGAGCTGTCGCTCTGCTCGTCCCAGCGGCACCGGACAACGCAGGAGGCCTTGACGCCGTCGTATTCCACCGTGATGGTGGCCTGACCGGGGGCCACGGCGGTGACGTTGCCGCTCTCGTCCACGGTGGCAATCTCGGGCTTGTCAGAGGTGAAGGAGGGGACGCCGTCGGTATCGGGCTGGGCAGTGTAGCGCAGCCTGAAGGTGGAGCCGGCCTTCTTCAGGGTGACGTCGGTCTTGTTCAGGGTGATGGTGAGCTTGCTGTCGGGCTGAGAGCTGTCGCCGGGCTGGAGCCCCTCCGCGGAGGAGGCGCTTCCTCCGGCGGAGCCGCCGTCGGGGACAGAGGCATCGGGCTGAGAGCCGTCCGGGTTGGAGGCGTCGGGCTGGGAGCCGTCGGGCAGGGAGGCGCTGCCGCCGGGGGCGATGGCGCTCACGTCGGAGCCGCTCCCCGGATTGGAGGAGGCGCTGCCGCCGCCGTTTCCGCCGCCGCAGGCGGCCAGGGACAGGACCATGGCGCCGGCCAGCAGCGCCGCAAAGACACGTCTTTTCATAGTAAGTAAAACTCCTTTTCTGTTGGGATCGTGACAGACCCTTTTTTGGGGCTTACATGGAGTTTGACGAGGGAAAACAAAAAAGGTTCCCAAAAAATAAAGTTTTTTAAAAAACGGGCCCGAGTCGTCTGTCACTCGGGCCCGTGTGATCGGTCAGGGGTACCGCCCTTACTTGATCATGGAAGCGACCTCGGCGGCGAAGTCGTCCTCCTTCTTCTCGATGCCCTCGCCGGTGGCAAAGCGGGTAAAGGCCTTCACAGTGATGGAACCGCCCAGCTCCTTGGCGACAGCGGCCACGTGCTTCTCCACGGAGGTCTTGTTCTCCTTGACGAAGGCCTGCTGGAGCAGGCAGTTCTCCTCGTAGTACTTGCCCAGCTTGCCCATGACAATGCCTTCCTTCACCTTGTCAGGCTTGGCGGCCATCTTGGGATCGTTGGCCATGATGGCCAGCTGGATCTCCTTCTCCTTGTCCAGGACCTCCTGGCTCACGTTGGACTTGTCCAGGTAAGTGGGGTTCATGGCGCAGATCTGCATGGCCACGTCCTTGCCCAACTCCACCACCTTGTCGGCGTCGATGCCCTCCACGGCCAGGTTGACCAGCACGCCCACCTTGCCGTTCATGTGCACGTAGGGCACGCTGACGCCGTCGGCGTAGCGGACGAAGCGGCGGATCTGGATGTTCTCACCGATAGCCAGCACCTTGTCGGCGGTGACATCGGCCACAGTGCGGTCGGTGCCAGGGTACTTGCAGTTCTTCAGGGCCTCCACATCGGCGGGGTCCTCAGCGGCCACCACAGCGGCCACGTCCTTGACAAAGCCCTGGAACACGTCGTTCTTGGCCACAAAGTCGGTCTGGGAGTTGACCTCAATGAGGACGCCCACGCCGTTGTCAGCCACCATAGCCAGGGACACGCCCTCGGCGGCTACCTTGCCGGCCTTCTTGGTCTGGGCGGCAAGGCCCTTCTCCCGCAGCCACTCGATGGCCTTGTCGAAGTCGCCGTCAGCCTCTACCAGGGCCTTTTTGCAGTCCATCATGCCCACGCCGGTCATCTCGCGCAGCTTCTGTACGTCCTTAGCGGAAATTGCCATAATATATTACCTCCAATATAATGATACACTGTAGGGGCCGCCGCCCTCGGCGGCCCGTTCGGTTCAGCGGGGCGGCGAGGGCGCCGCCCCCTACAGAATTCTGTATTTGCTTACTCCGCGGCGGCGGGAGCGGCCTCGGCCTCAGCGGCGGGGGCGGCGTCCTGGCCCTGGCGGCCCTCCTGGATGGCGTTGGCCATGACGGAGGAGATCAGCTTGATGGCACGGATAGCGTCGTCGTTGCCGGGGATGACGTAGTCAATCTCATCGGGGTCGCAGTTGGTGTCCACGATGGCCACGATGGGGATGTGGAGCTTGCGGGCCTCGTTGATGGCGTTGCGCTCCTTGCGGGGGTCCACCACGAACAGGGCGCCGGGGAGCTTCTTCATCTCGGTGACGCCGCCCAGGTACTTCTCCAGCTTGGCGATCTCGCCCATATGCTTGATGACTTCCTTCTTGGGCAGCATGTCGAAGGTGCCGTCCTCCTGCATCTTCTTCAGCTGGGCCAGACGGTCCACGCGGCCCCGCATGGTCTTAAAGTTGGTGAGCATGCCACCCAGCCAACGGGCGTTCACCCAGTACATGCCGACCCGGCCGGCCTCTTCCTTGATGGCCTCCTGGGCCTGCTTCTTGGTGCCCACGAAGAGAATGGTCTCGCCCTTCTCGCCCAGGGAGCGGACGAAGTTGTAAGCCTCCTCCAGCTTCTTCACGGTCTTCTGGAGATCAATGATATAGATGCCGTTGCGCTCCGTGTAGATGTAGGTGGCCATCTTGGGGTTCCACCGACGGGTCTGGTGGCCGAAGTGTACGCCGGCCTCCAGCAGCTGCTTCATAGATACGACTGCCATAGTTTTTTCCTCCTGTTTTTCAGTTATTCTTCTGGGGGCATCATGTCCTCCGCCAACCCGGGAATTTTCCAGGCACCGGGCGGATGATCCGCACTCCCACGCATAATGCCTTGGTAGTATACCACAGCTTTGACCGGGACGCAATAGTTTTTTCCCGGTTTTGGGAAGAAAATTCCTTCTTCGCGCATAGAATGGCGGGAGAGGGGGCGAAAAGGATGGAGGAACGGTTTCCCATGGAGGGGGGCGGGACGCTGACTGTGCGCCAGGATGGGGTGCGTGTCCATATGGAGGCGGAGCGGCCGCCGGACGGCAAAGGGCTCTATAAGGTGTGGCTCCGGGGAGACCAGGGGGGAAAGCTGCTGCTGGGCACCCTGGTCCCGGAGGAGGGGGCGCTGCGGCTGCGCCGGACTTTATCGGTGGGGACGCTGGAGCGTTCGGGCTGCTGGCCCCGGTTCCGGGCGGAGGCGCCTCTGGCCTTCTCCTTCGGGGCCCCGGCAGGGGGGAAGTGGTACTGTGAGCAGCACCCGGAGCGCCTGGTGTCCGACCCGGTGCTGAGGGCCCAGATGTCCGGGGCCATGCTGTGCCGGAAGGAGGGGGAGGGCTTTGTCCTGTCTGCCCCCTTCGCCGCCGATCGGCCGGTGCGCCTGCCATCTCTGTTCTGCCTGGCCAGGGTGGAGCGCCGGGAGGGCCGACTTCATATGGTCTGGCACTTCGACAAGGAAGGACGGCCGGTTTTTCCGCATAAACAGGAAGGTTCTGGACAGACTAACTGCCAGTAACGGGCCCGACCCGCTGAGAAAGGAGGCAGTTTTATGCCCAATCTGACCACCAAGGAGCTGTCCGCCCTGTCCGACCAGCTGGACTTTGAGCGTGTGCTCCACTGCAAGTACCTGTCCGCCGTCCAGGAGAGCCAGGACCAGGAGCTGCGCAGCAAGTTCCAGGCCTGCGCCGGCCAGCACCTGAACAACTACAACACCCTGCTGAACTATCTGCACTGAAGGAGGAACACCCATGAATGACCAGGAGAGACTGACCGATTTTATTTGCAGCGAGAAGAAGATGTCTGCCAACTACGACACCTTTGCCTCTGAGTGCGTCAATACCGCCCTGCGCAACGACTTCCTCAACATCCTCAACCAGAGCCACCAGACCCAGAGTGACCTGTTCCGTATTGCCCAGTCCAAGGGCTGGTATCAGGTGGAGCAGGCCCCCGCCGCCAAAGTCAGCCAGGCGTACACCAAATTCTCCAACCAGAAGCCCACAGCCTCCTGAGCTCTGCCCCGAAACAGGACCCAGACCATCAAAAGCCCCCGGCCGTGAGGCCGGGGGCTTCGTTTGACAATGTGGGGAGGATCACTTGTCCTCCAGCAGCTTGTTCAGCTCGGTCATGAAGGTGTTGATGTCCTTAAACTGGCGGTAAACCGAGGCGAAACGAACATAGGCGACCTCGTCAACCTTCTTCAGCCGCTCCATCACCAGCTCGCCGATCTGGGCGGAGCTGATCTCCCGGTCCATCTGGTTTTGAAGGACCTGCTCGATTTCCACCACCAGATCTTCCAGGGTCTGATATGTCACCGGCCGCTTTTCGCAGGCCCGGATCAGGCCGCTGAGGACCTTGCTGCGGTCGAAGCTCTGGCGACTGCCGTCCTTCTTGACCACCATCAGGGGCAGGCTCTCCATGGTCTCGTAGGTGGTAAAGCGCTTGTGGCAGGACAGGCACTCCCGACGGCGGCGGATGCTGGCCCCCTCGTCGGCGGGGCGGGAGTCCACCACTTTACTTTCCAGATAGGCACAGTAAGGACATTTCATGGCACATACCTCCTATTGTAGATGGGGGCTGTCTTAGGCCATTATACCACAATATGGGGGAAATGCACAAGTCCCTTTGTCAAATTTTAGGATTTGTCCTCCAGCGACCAGATGTGCCGGTCCCGGCGGAAAATCAGGCAGGTCAGCACGCCCAGGAAGCCCAGAACCAGGAACAGCCCCGCGGCACCCGAGCCCTTTCCCAGGCCGAACAGGAGAGCCCACAGGGAGCCTGGCTCCATCCGGGCGGCCAGCGGCTCAAAGAGGCTGTCCACCAGCAGCCCGCCCAGCAGATAGCCCACCGGGATGGTAAAAAATTGAAGGGTGTTCCGAGCAGCGAACACCCGGCCCTGGAGTTCCACCGGCACATGCCCCCGGACCAGGACGTCCAGGTTGGCGTTCATAATCGGGATGCCCACCCAGCCCAGAGCGGCCCCCACGCACCAGACCGGCAGGTTTTTCCCGAGGGCCAGGCAGAAGTTCTCGGTGGACATGGCCAGCAGCAGGCAGTTGCAGATGACCCGCACCCGGCTCTTAGGGGCGGGCAGGAGGGAGGCGGCCAGGCTGCCCGCCAGCATGGCCGTCCCGCTGACGCTCTGGACCAGACCCAGGGCGTGCTCCCCGCCCCAGGGGCGGGTGAGGGCCAGGGCGGGCAGAGCGGCGTTGTACATGGAGGCGGTGAGGTTGATGGCGGCCAGAAAGAGGATAATGTCCAGCACCCCACGCTCCCGCCGCAGGTAGTCCAGCCCCGCCCGGGCGGACCGGAGTACCGGCTCAGCCTCCTTCTGTCCGGGGGCGGAGGGGAGCCGGGTGAGAAGCAGCAGGGAGAGAAAGGCCACACAGAAGGTGACTAGGTCGAAGAGAATCACCCCCCGCAGGCCGGCAAAGGCGTACAACCCCGTGGCCAGGACGGGGGAGAGCATGTTGTTCAGCGAATAGGACAGGGACCGCAGTCCGCCCGCCCGCTGGAAGTGCTCTCTGGGGGTGAGCAGAGTGACCGCCACGTCGGCGGCGGGCTGCTGCACCGTGTTCATTAGCCCGGACAGGGCGTTGACCAGATACAGGTGCCACAGCGCCAGAGCTCCGCGCTCCGCCAGGGCCAGCACGACCAGGGTGCACAGGGCGGCCAGGGTGTCGCAGAAGAGCATGGTGCGCTTCTTGTCCCACCGGTCGCTGAGGGCCCCGGCGAAGATGCTCATGGCTACGTAGGGGGCGTAGGAGCACACCGACAGCAGGGCGGTGGACAGGGCGGAGCCCTGGGTCTGGTAGGACCACAGCACCAAAGCGAAGGCGGTCATAGAGCTGCCCAGAGTGGACAGGGACTGGGT
This sequence comes from Bacillota bacterium, assembly GCA_021770445.1. GTDB lineage: Bacteria > Bacillota > Clostridia > Oscillospirales > Oscillospiraceae > Lawsonibacter. The sequence continues at coordinate 53,255 of JAETQY010000007.1, forward strand.
GGACCAGAGGATGAGAAAGGGCCGCAGGGACCCGGGATGATTGGGTTTCATATGGACTTTGCTCCTTTACTTGTTTTTGAAAACAAGCGCAAAGCCCGATGGGCGAGATCAGTTACGGCTTATCGCCCCGCGCAGTTCGCCCGGTCAGACCTTGCGCGGAGCGGAGACAATGCAGAGCTTCATAAAAGTATTCCTCCTGAAAAGATCGCCGCAGCATCAACGGCGCCGTGTGTATCATAGCATATCCGGGGAGAGAGAGCAAGCCTAAAACTCCCACTCGTCTGGGTCCTCCCCCCAACCCGGCGTCACAGCGGCGGCGGAGGCAGAGGTGGGGTCGGAATTATAGGTGGTTGAGTAACCCTGATAGATCCGTTGACGGCCGTACTCGTCGGTGTACAGCGCCGCCACGCAGTATTCATGGTCCGGTTCCAGCTTCACCAGCTCCGGCAGGTTCCAACCGGGCACCTCCCGGTCAATGGCGTCCAGATACCGGACCCCCGGCTCATACCACAGCAACAGCTTCTGGTCCCGGAACAGGCCCACCCGGATACTGGCCGGCGGCGCAGGGGTCCAGACCTCACCGTCGCCGCTCTCGACAATGGCGGCGGTGCTCCGGTCCGTCGGGAGAAGAATATTCCGGTTAGACCCGGTGCGCCAGACACCGGAGACGGTCAGCTCCGGGAAAGACTGCGTATAGAGATCATAATAGTCCGCCAGAAGCTGGGTCTCCCCCGTACCGTCGGAGAGAAAAACCACCGACAGGGATATTTCGTCGCTGAGGGGACAGGTAATCTCTCCGGAGAAGCTGTGTCCGGCTCCGGACTGGGCGGGGGCCTCCACCGTCTCGCCGCCGCTGTACATCATAAATGCGGCGGTCATCCCCTCGGTATAGGCCTTGGGTACCACCCGGACCTGAAAGGTGGCGGTGTTGGCCCGGGGATCGGTGGAGGCCAGCTCGGCGGACCACTCCGCCGTGAGATCGTTCTGGCTCTTGAGAATGTCCTCCACCCGGGTGGTGATGGAGCCGATCTGGTTGTTGACATTGCGGCTGATGCTGTCCACCGACCAGTACAAATTGTTGTAGTCCTGGCTCACCTGGTCCAGCTTGGAGAACAGGTTGAACAGACATACCACAAGGGCGATCATCGCCAGCGCGGCGAGGACCTTCCACCTGCGTCTGGTGGGCGCGGGCTTGGGCTGGGCGGCCAGGTAGCGGTCCACGATCTCCCGGACCATGGCGAGCTGGCTCTCGGTCAGCTCGCCCGGGGACGCCTCCGACGGGGCGGGCGCCTCCTCCACCCCCAGCAGCCAGCCCACCGGGACGGAGAAAATCTTACTTAAGGTAATCAGCTTGTCGATCTCGGGCAGGGAGGCGTCCGACTCCCACTTGTAGATGGCCTGCCGGGACACCCCCAGCTGCTCCCCCAGCCCCTCCTGGGACAGACCCAGCTCCTTGCGCTTTTGGGCGATGCGCTGTCCGACTGTCATGACGGCCGCCCTCCTTTCTGGCCTCAGGATAGATGAAAAATAGACCTCTGACCACCAACTCAGAGGTCTATTTCTGTCAACCGCGGGTTTACATCGGCGAATTTATTCGTATTTCCCCCGCCTCTGGCGGGGGAAATACCCGGCGGGGCCCGATTTGTTAAAAATGGGTCCAATACTCCTTGTAGTTGTCCTGGAGCAGCTGAGGAGTGTCCAGGCCGTAGGGACACTTGGAGGCGCACTTGCCGCAGTGCAGGCAGTTCTCGATCTTCTTCATCTCCGCCTGCCAGTGCTCGTCGAGCCACCCGGCGGCGGGGGCCCGGCGGAGCATCAGGGACATGCGGGCGCACTGGTTGATCTCAATGCCCACGGGGCAGGGCATACAGTAGCCGCAGCCCCGGCAGAAGTTGCCGGTGAGCTCGGCGCGGTCCTTCTCGATGAGGGCGCGGTACTCCTCCGTCATGGCGGGGGCGTCAGGGATGCAGGAGAGGAACTGGTCCAGCTCCCACTCATGCTGTACCCCCCAGATGGGGACAACCCCCTCCTGCTGCGCCATCCACACGGCGGCGGCCGTCCCGTCCCGGAGCAGGCCGCCGGCCATTCCCTTCATGGCCACAAAGCCCATGCCTTTTTCCCGGCACTTGTCTACCAGCTCCTGCTCCTGCTGTCCGGACAGGTAGCTGTAGGGAAACTGGAGCAGGGCGAACAGCCCGGAGCCGATGGCCTCATGGGCCACCGCCAGCCGGTGGTTGGTGATGGCGATGTGGCGGATCTTCCCCTGCCGCTTGGCCTCCAGAGCGGCGTCGTACAGCCCATCCTCCCCGCCGGGGCGGGGGACAAAGGCGGGATTGTGGAACTGGTAGATGTCGATGTAGTCGGTGCCCAGGGTTTTCAGGCTGGTCTCCAGGTGCTCCCGCAGCTCAGCCCCGGTCTGGGCGTGGGTCTTGGTGGCGATCACTACCTTGTCCCGGATGCCGGCGAAGGCATAACCAACCTTCTCCTCACTGTCGGAGTAGGCCCGGGCGGTGTCGAAGTAGTTGATCCCCCCGTCCACCGCCTTGCGGAGGAGGCGGGCGGCCTCCTCCTTGGAGATGCGCTGGATGGGCAGACAGCCAAAGCCGTTTTTCTCAATGGTAATGCCGGTGGAACCTAATTGGATTTTTGACATAGGGGCTTCTCCTTTCTGTAGGGGGCGCCGCCCTTGGCGCCCCGCCGTATCAGCATCAGGGGAACGGGCCGCCGAAGGCGGCGGCTCCTACATCACATCCCCTTCAGCTGCTCCTCCAGCTTGGCCACTAGCTCGGTGAGCTGGACGGAGCGCTCCTTCTCAGCGGCCACCACATGGGCGGGGGCCTTGCTGACAAAGCCGGGGTTGGACAGCTTGGTATTCAGCTTGGCAAGCTCATCGGACTGCTTTTTCAGCTCCTTCTCCACCCGGGCCTTCTCCTTCTCCAGATCCACCAGCTCGCCCAGAGGGATAAAGAGCTGAGCCGCGTGGGTGACCACCGCCACCTTGCCGGCGGCGTCGGGGGCGGCGTCCGCGGGGACGATCTCCACGTCGCTGGCGTAAGCCAGCTTTTTCAGGAAGGGCACGCCCAGGGCAAAGACCTCGCCCTCGTTGGTGGCCACGGTGAGGTGGGCCTTCTTGGAGGGAGGCACGTTCATCTCGCTGCGCCGGCCACGGACGGCCCGGATGGCGTCCATGATGAGCTCCATGGCCTTCTCCTCAGCGGGGAAGTCTATGGCGTCGCAGGCCACGGGCCAGTTCTGGAGCATGAGGAAGTCCCCGTCCTTTACGCCCTCCCCGTGGGGCAGGGCCTGCCAGATCTCCTCAGTGATGAAGGGCATGAAGGGGTGAAGCAGCTTGAGCATCTCGGTCAGCACGTAGCACAGCACCTGCTGGGCCCTCACCTTGCTGTCCTCGTCCTCCCCCTGGAGCCTCGTCTTGGTCAGCTCAATATACCAGTCGCAGTAGTCGTCCCAGATGAAGTCGTAAATCTTCTGGGCGGCCACCCCCAGCTCGTACCGGTCCATGTTCTCGGTGATCTCCGCCACCACCCGGTTCAGCTTGGACAGGATCCACTTGTCCTCCAGCTCCAGTTTGCTGGGCAGCTCGCACTTGTCGATGGTCAGGTTCATCATCAAAAAGCGGCTGGCGTTCCAAATCTTGTTGGCGAAGTTGCGCATGGCCTCACACCGCTCGGTGAAAAAGCGCATGTCGTTGCCGGGGCTGTTGCCGGTGACCAGGTTGAAGCGCAGGGCGTCGGCACCGTACTTGTCGGCGATCTCCAGGGGGTCGATGCCGTTGCCCAGGGACTTGGACATCTTCCGGCCCTTGTCGTCCCGGACCAGGCCGTGGATGAACACAGTGTGGAAGGGGGGCTTGCCCGTGTGCTCGCAGGCGGAGAAGATCATCCGGGCCACCCAGAAGAAGATGATGTCGTAGCCGGTGACCAGCACGTCGGTGGGATAATAATACTTGAAATCCTCACTGTTCTTATCCGGCCAGCCCAGGGTGGAGAAGGGCCACAGGGCGGAGGAGAACCAGGTGTCCAGCACGTCGGGGTCTCGCTGGATGTTTTTGGAGTGGCACTTCTCGCAGCAGTCGGGGTCGGTGCGGCTGACGGTCATGTGGCCGCAGTCGGCACAGTACCACACGGGGATCTGGTGGCCCCACCAGAGCTGGCGGGAGATACACCAGTCGTGGACGTTCTCCATCCAGTTGGTGTAGGTCTTGGCGAAGCGGTCGGGGACAAATTTTACCTCCCCCTCGTTGACCACCCGCAGGGCCTCCTTGGCCAGGGGCTCCATACGGACGAACCACTGGGCGGAGATCAGGGGCTCCACGTCGCTGTGGCAGCGGTAGCAGGTGCCCACGTTGTGGGAGTAGGGCTCAATCTTCTCCATCAGACCCAGCTCCTCCAGGTCGGCCACCACCGCCTTCCGGGCCTCGTACCGGTCCATCCCCTGGTATTTGCCGCCGTTGGCGTTGACCACGCCGTTGTCGTCCAGCACCCGGATGGTGTCCAGATTGTGGCGCAGGCCTACCTCGAAGTCGTTGGGGTCGTGGGCGGGGGTCATCTTTACGCAGCCGGTGCCGAAGTCCATCTCCACGTACTCGTCGGCCACGATGGGAATCTCCCGGTCCATCAGAGGCAGGATGCAGGTCTTGCCGACAAGGTGCTTGTACCGCTCGTCGTTGGGGTTGACGGCCACGCCGGTGTCGCCCATCATGGTCTCGGGCCGGGTGGTGGCGACGACCAGGTAGCCGGAGCCGTCGGCCAGGGGATAGCGCATGTGCCACAGATGGCCGGGCTTGTCCTGGTATTCCACCTCGGCGTCGCTCAAAGCGGTGACACAGTGGGGGCACCAGTTGATAATCCGGGAGCCCTTGTAGATCAGGTCCTTCTCGTACAGGCTGACAAAGACCTCCCGGACGGCCCTGCTCAAGCCCTCGTCCATGGTGAACCGGGCCCGGTCCCAGTCGGCGGAGATGCCCAGCTTCTTCTGCTGAGCCACGATGCGGGCGCCGTACTTGGCCTTCCAGTCCCACACCCGCTCCAGAAACTTCTCCCGGCCCAGGTCGTAGCGGGAAAGGCCCTCGTTCTCCCGCAGCTCCTCCTCCACCTTCACCTGGGTGGCGATACCGGCGTGGTCGGTGCCCGGGAGGTACAGAGCGGCATAGCCCTGCATCCGCTTAAAGCGGATGAGCATGTCCTGGAGGGAGTCGTCCATGGCGTGGCCCATGTGGAGCTGGCCCGTCACGTTAGGGGGAGGCATGACGATGGTGAAGGGCTTCTTCTTGGGGTCACGGTGGCCCTTGAAGCAGCCGTTCTCCTCCCACTTCTGATAGATGCGGCCCTCCGCCTCCTGGGGCTCATAGACTTTCGGTAGTTCTTTGTTCATATTTGTTCACCTTTCCCTATCAATTGGATGTGCCGAGATACGTGCTGGACGTCCCGTTCAGTACCCCCTCCAGCTGGGAGGGGGTCACACAGTCGGAATAGAATCCGTCCGCCGCCCAGGACAACTCTGACATGGCACGCAGACGGTTGACCGTATGTACGTAGATCTTTTGGCCATAGCCGTGGAGGGTCTGGGCCATCTTACTGTTCAGCTGGCAGTCCTCTACCGTCACCACCGGGATGTTATTGTCCCGACAGAAGGTTCCAATGGCCTTATAGTTCGGCCTGGGGATCTGGTAGAGGGTAAAGATCCAGTTGGTCACAGGGGCCTCCTTTTTCACCCAATCCAGCATTTTTTCCTTATAAATCTGCACCACGATCCGGTCCCACAGACTGGGGTCGTCCGCCCGCTCCACCGCCTCCGACAGAGCCCGGAACTGGGCCCGGACAGCTTTTTCGTCTGTGTCCTTGCTGTCGGTGACGATATAAACGCCGGGATATTCCTTCATCAGCGCCAGAAGCCCGTCGATATCCAGGGGGGTGTAGTAGTAGCAGATGGGAGTGTTCAGGAAGGTCTGCCGGTCCATCACGCCGGCAAAGGTCTGTTCCAGGGTGTAATAGGAGTCCTGATCCCAGTCGTGGCGGGCCACCAGATGTCCGTCGCCAGTCAGCTGAAGGTCTACCTCCAGCACCTTATGGCCACTTTGGACGCTGCTTAAAAAGGCGTCTCTGCTGTTGGTCCCCGCCCGACCGTCCACGACCCCCAGGGCGTGGGCGATCACCGGGCAGTCCGTCCAGCTGGAGAGGGGCGGCTCCTCCGCCGCGAGGGCATTCTCCGGGCAGTCCGTCCAGCTGGAAAGGGGCGGGGCCTCTGCCGCGAGGGTGTCCTCCGGGCCAGCGGCGCTGGAGTTGATCCCGGCCAGCATCATCAGCATGGCGGTGAGGAGCAGGGTAAGAGCCCATCTCCGCCGGAACGTCTCCGCCTTTTGGGGCCTGCGGGTCTCTGTCAGTGCTTCCCTCATGTCGATTTCTCCTTATGCTCCGTTTGCTTGATGGATTCCTTCAGCTTATCGGGGATATGGCTCATGCTCCAGATGGCGGCGTAGGGCTTCAGCCAGCGGCGCAGGTCGCCAGGGGTGGCGTCCACCAGCTGCGCCTTGGGCAGAGGCAGGCCCAGCCCCCGCTTTCCGGTGAGCCAAATGATCTCCTCGCACTCCACCGCCGAGCGGAATTTTTTGCAGTCGAAAATCTGACTGGGCTGTTCGCTGTCACCAAAGTAGATGCGGCACTGGCCCTGGTCCAGCACAATGCGGAAGGGCAGCTCGCCGTCGTACTTACCGGCCTCCGCCGCCTTGGCCCGGGCCTCTCGGTTGGCCGCCACCGACGCTGCCGGGTCGCCCCCCATGGTCTTGCGCATAACCGTCATCCCCACATAGAGGGCCAGAATTAGGTAGACGAAGGACATGGCCGGGTTGCCGTTGCGGAAATAGACCATCATGCCCGCGGCCAGGAAAACGGTCACCAGCGGGCCCATGATCCGCCCCCGCCGAACGCTGCGCACGTAGCTGAGCAGGATCAGGTAATCTCCCGCCTCCTCCAGCTGCTCCACTTTTCCCTGGAAAAGCAGAGGCTTTGAATGATCTTGCATCAGGATACCTCCTCTTAGACCCTTTTAGACCTTTTGTATCTTCAGCCCAGTTTTTCGTTGGATAAACTCCCGGAAGCCGTCGGGATCGCCCCAGGTAAAGCCGCTTTTATCATAAATTTGTCCGTGGGTTCGGTCCAGCAGGAAGGCGAAGTGGTCCTGGCTCTCCACAATGAAGCGAATCTGTCGGTAGGGCCACCAGCTCTCCCCGGCTTGGGTCCGGTGGACATAGCCGTCCTCCTTGAAGGTGGCGTTGACGGTCCGGCTGGCCGGGAGCACCTGGCGCAGGCCAATGGCGCCGTTGACATAGTCCTCCCCCAGGATGCAAGAGAGCATGATGCAGGCCAGCAGCAAGTTGACCAGCCAGCCCCCCGCGCCGGCCCGGATGTAAATAAAGGTCAAAAGCGACTCCAGCACCACAACAAACCAGGCCAGCATCCGGACCGGGCCGTTCCGGCCCCGGCGCAGCGTCCTGCGGGTCATCCGGGCCAGGGCGGTCATGCTTTTCTGGTCGATCTCTGTCTGAATGATGAACATATCGCTACCTCACAAAAAACGCCCCGAGCCAAACGGCTCAGGGCGATCAAATAACCGCGGTACCACCTGAATTTCCCCGGGAGGGGACACTCTGCCTTCTGTAACGGGAAGTCCCGCCGGCGCTTACTGTCAATTGGGCGCCGGGGCACGGAAGCCACCTTCCCCAAGCCGGGCGGGGGACTTGCACCGTCCGCCCCCTCTCTGCACGCCCGAAATTGGATACTCCTCTTCCGTATCGCCTTGTTCGGTCAATTATATGCAAAATTCAGGGGATTGTCAAGACTTTTTGTTCTTCTGATAGATGATATTCAGCCCCTTGAGCAGCAGGTCCCGCTCCAGGCGAATCTCCCGGCGGCACAGGGGGACGATGAACTGGGCCATGCCCCCGGTGGCCACCACGGTGGTAGAAAAGCCCAGCTCCTCCTCCACCCGGTCCAGCATCCCGTCCAGCATGGCGGCGGTGCCGTACATGATGCCGCTGCGCATACAGTCTACCGTATTTTTGCCGATGACCTTCTTGGGCCGGTCCAGACTGATGCCGGGCAGCTGGGCGGTGCGGGAGGTGAGGGCCTCCAGGGAGATGCGCACCCCGGGGATGATACAGCCCCCCAGATAGGTGCTCCCCTTGCCCACCACCTCGATGGTGGTGGCAGTGCCCAGGTCCAGCAGGGTGAGGGGGGGCTCATACTCTGCCAGGGCGGCCACGGCGATGACGATCCGGTCGCTGCCCACCTGGGAGGGGGTGTCCATCTGGATGTTCAGCCCGGTTTTTAGCCCGGGCCCCACTACCATGGGGGCCTTGCCGGTGACCTTCATCACCCCGGTGCGCACCGAGTTAAACACCGGCGGCACCACCGAGGAGATGATGCAGTCGTCAATATCCTGGGGCTTTATGTCGAACAGGCCCAGCATCCCCTTGATCTCTGCCCCGTACTGATCGGAGGTCTTGATGCGGTCGGTGGCGATGCGGGCCTCGAAGGCGATCTTCCCGCCATCGTCGATGCCGCCGATGACAATGTTGGTGTTGCCGATGTCGATTGCCAGGAGCATAAGCTCACCTGTTTCTTTCAGTTTTTGCTCGCCTGGGCGCCAGGGCGCAGATAGGGCACGTGGAGCAGCACTTTTCCGATCCCGGTGACCAGCACCAGGGCCACAATGGCCTCTAGCACGCTGGAGCCGGTGATGATACCCATAATCAGCCCGCCTACGGCGTCAACGGCCACGCCCATTTTCTCGGCGTACTCAGGCCGCAGCAGGAAATAGATGCTGCCCATGACAAACACGGTGTTGGTCATGGAGCCGATGAAGCCTACCACGGGAAGGGCGATCAGGTCGTTGGCGTTGAGCTTTTTCAGTCCGATCCACAGCCACCCGGCCACGATACCGATCATCATGCGGCAGCCCACGGAAATCCAGACCGCCTTCAGGGCTCCGGGCAGGCTAACAGCCAAAAAGGGGGAGAAGGCGAAGGAGAGGACTTTGGGGGCAAAGGTGTTGCTGATCATGGAGCAGATGCCGAAGGTGGCACCCAGGATGCTCCCGGCCAGGGGGCCGAAGAGGATAGCGCCCAAGATCACAGGAATGTGGGTCGTGGTGGCGTTGATGATGGGGGTAGGAATGAGGCCCAAAGGCGTGTTGGCCAACAGGACCACAATGGCGGCCATCATGGCCACCCCCACCAGCCAGCGGGTGTCGTGCTTGCGAGTATTCATTTTTACAACCTCCTGCTGCCGCTCCGCCCTGTGGGGGCGCCCTAAAAACGGGGATCAGCTCTGTGTTTCCCCGCCGGAGGCGGGGAAACACGAAACTCCTTCCGCGTTTCGGGAACGCTCCGCCATCTGCGGATGCAGTGCAATATTTAAGAGGACGAGGACGTGCCCCGTCCTCTCAGCCGCATTATACAGGATAGCGGCCTGATATGCAAGGGGAAAGTAAATAGAATGGACTTGTGCGAAAAATATAAAATTGGGACTGGTCAAATGGAAATCTTTGTGCTATAATGCGAATGAAGCCGTCTCAGGCACGTTTCATTTATGAAACGTGCGGGGGCGTTCCTGTGCGCCCCCGCAATGGTTTTCTATTTGCGGCGGTCCGCTGGCGGCGAATCTATGAGAAGAGAGAGGGAAAATCTATGGAAGCATTTGGTAACCTGATTGGCACCATCAGCGGCTACATGTACAGCTATATCCTGATCATCATGCTGCTGGGCGTCGGTCTCTACTTCACCTTCCGGGGCAAGCTGGTGCAGCTGCGGCTGCTGCCTGAGTCCATCCGGGTCGTGAGCGAGAAACCCAAGGACGGCAAGTCTGTGTCCGCCTTCCAGGCGCTGATGGTATCCACCGCCAGCCGCGTGGGTACCGGCAACATCGTGGGTGTGGCCAACGCCATCGCCATCGGCGGCTACGGCGCGGTGTTCTGGATGTGGATCATCGCCATCGTGGGCGGGGCCTCCGCCTTTGTGGAGAGCACCCTGGCCCAGATCTACAAGAAGAAGGACCCCGAGGGCGGCAGCTACGGCGGCCCGTCCTACTACATCGAGGCCGCCCTGCACAGCCGCGGCCTGGGCATCGTGTTCGCCATTGCCCTGATCGCCACCTACGCCGGCGGCTTCAACATGCTGGCCTCCTACAACCTGATCGACAGCCTGACCAGCTACAGCTTCTATGAAGCGGCCGGCAAGATCGGCAGCTTCAGCACTGTGGCCGTTGTGGGCGGCGCCATCCTGGCCATCCTGGTGGGCGTGTGCATCTTCGGCGGCGGCAAGCGCATCGTCAAGGTCACCGGCGTGATGGTCCCCGTCATGGGCGTCATCTACATCATCATGGCCCTGCTGGTGGTTATCCTGAACATCGGCCAGGTGCCCATGGTACTGGGCAAGATCTTCGCTGAGGCTTTCAACTTCAAGGCGATTTTCGGCGGCTTTGCCGGTTCCGCCCTGATGCAGGGCATCAAGCGCGGCCTGTACTCCAACGAGGCCGGCGTGGGCTCCGCCCCCAACGCCGCCGCCGCGGCCGATGTGTCCCACCCCGTGAAGCAGGGCCTGGTCCAGATGCTGTCCGTGTTCATCGACACCATCCTCATCTGCACCGCCACCGCTCTCATGGCTCTGTGCACCGGTATCGTCCCCTCCGAGGCCCTGAAGGGCGCCCCCTTTGTCCAGGCCTCTCTGGCCAACACCTTTGGCGCTGTTGGCCCCTACTTCATCACCTTCGCCCTGCTGCTCTTCGCGTTCACCACTCTGCTGGGCAATCTGTTCTACTGTGACGGCTGCCTGAACTACATCGCCGGCCACACTCTGAGCAAGTCCGCCAAGACGGTCTTCAATGTCATCGCCGTTTTGCTGGTCTTCGTGGGCGCCCTGCTGGACTTCGGTCTGGTTTGGGACCTGGCCGACGTGCTCATGGGCATCATGGCCATCATCAACCTGCCCGTCATCGTCATCCTGGGCGGCACCGCCATGAAGGCGCTGAAGGACTACACCGACCAGCGCGCCGCCGGCAAGGACCCCACCTTCAAGGCATCCTCCATTGGTCTGAAGGAAAAGACCGACTTCTGGAACTAAATCATTCTCCCTTGAACGGGGCGGCTCTCAGCGGGCCGCCCTGTTTTTGCCTCCTAAAACCTGGCATCATAGTACAAAGTGCGTACGATTTTCCAGATAAAAAGTTGAAAATCTATTTTCTTTTTCCCTGCTTTGCGGTACAATACAGTCAATCTCAAAAAAGGAGCGGTTGTTATGTCCATTCTTGTTTGCGGCGGCGCCGGCTACATCGGCAGCCATACCTGCGTGGAGCTGATTCAGGCGGGGTACGATATCGTAGTGGTGGATAACCTGTACAATTCCAGCGAGGAGGCCCTGCGTCGGGTGGAGAAGATCGTGGGCCAGCCCATTCCCTTCGTCAAGACGGAGCTGTGCAATGAGGACGAGGTGGAGGCCCTGTTCACCCAGCACCCCGATATCGACGCGGTGATCCACTTTGCCGGGCTCAAGGCGGTGGGCGAGAGCGTGTCCAAGCCGCTGGAGTACTATTCCAACAACCTGATCAGCACCCTCTACCTGCTCCAGGCCATGCGCCGCCATGGGGTGAAGAACTTTGTGTTCTCCTCCTCCGCCACGGTGTACGGCGACCCGGCCACTGTGCCCATCCGGGAGGACTTCCCCACCGGCGGCACCACCAATCCCTACGGCACCTCCAAGCTGTTCCAGGAGAAGATCCTCATGGACATCTGCGCCGCCGACCCTGAGCTGAACGTGGCCCTGCTGCGGTACTTCAACCCCATCGGCGCCCACGAGTCCGGCCTCATCGGCGAGGACCCCAACGGCATCCCCAATAACCTGGTGCCCTACATCGCCAAGGTAGCGGTGGGTCAGCTGGAGAAGGTCCACGTCTTCGGAAACGACTACAACACCCCCGACGGTACCGGCGTGCGGGACTATATCCACGTGGTGGACCTGGCCAAGGGCCACGTGGCCGCCCTGAAAAAGCTGGGCACCAACTGCGGACTGTTTGTGTGCAACCTGGGCACCGGCAACGGCTACTCCGTGCTGGACGTGGTCCACGCCTATGAGAAGGCCTGCGGCCACGCGCTGCCCTACGTCATCGAGGCCCGCCGCCCCGGTGACATCGCCGCCTGCTACGCCGACCCCGCCCGCGCCCGGGAGGAGCTGGGCTGGGAGGCCCAGCTAGGCATCGAGGAGATGTGCGCCTCCTCCTGGAAGTGGCAGTCCATGAACCCCAACGGGTACAAAGGTTAAAGGAGGAAAAAGCAGTGAACAAGCCTGTTTTAGTGATTATGGCCGCCGGTATGGGCAGCCGGTACGGCGGCCTCAAGCAGCTGGACCCGGTGGGCAACCACGGCCAGCTTATCATCGACTACTCCATCTACGACGCCAAGCGCGCCGGCTTTGAGACGGTGGTCTTCGTCATCAAGCCCGAGATCGAGGCAGACTTTAAAGAGGCCATCGGCGACCGGGTGTCCAAGGTGATGGACGTGAAGTACGCCTATCAGCTGAAAGAGGACCTGCCCGAGGGGTACTCTGTCCCCGCCGGTCGGACCAAGCCCTGGGGCACCGCCCATGCCGCCCTGGCCGCCCGGAAGGTGGTGGACGGTCCCTTCGCCATCATCAACGCCGACGACTACTACGGCCCGGAGGCCTATCAGGAAATTTACAACTACCTCTCCACCCATCAGGACGGGGACGTATATGAGTACGTCATGGTGGGCTACTTACTGAAGAACACCGTCACCGAGAACGGCACCGTGGCCCGGGGTGTGTGCGAGGAGACGACGGACCACTACCTCACCCAGGTCACCGAGCGCACCAAGATCGAGAAGGGGGAGCCCCCTCGCTACACCGAGGACGACGGTAAGACCTGGACCGACCTGGCCGCAGACACCATCGTGTCCATGAACATGTGGGGCTTCACCCGCAGCTTTTTGGACGAGGCCCTGGCCCGCTTCCCCGCCTTCCTGGACAAGGCCCTGGCCGAGAACCCGGAGAAGGGGGAGTATTTCCTGCCCACCGTGGTCAGCCAGCTCATCGACGAGGGGAAGGCCCGGGTGAAGGTGCTGCGCAGCGAGGACAAGTGGTACGGCGTCACCTACCGGGAGGACAAGCCCACGGTAGTGGCCGCCATCGCCGAAAAGACGGCCGCCGGGCTCTATCCCGACCGGCTGTGGGAGGTGTGAGCCATGGCACAGGCAGAACAGACCCTCCAGGAGGTGCTGGGGGCCTTTGACTTCGGTGCTCCCGTGGTGGGGGCCATCCGCTACGGCTGCGGGCACATTAACGACACCTTCGTGGTCCACACCCAGCCCGAGGACCGCTGCTGCCGCCGGTTCATCCTCCAGCGGATGAGCGCCGCCGCCTTCAAGCGGCCGGACCAGCTGATGGACAACATCATCGGCGTTACCGAGTATCTGGGCAAGCAGATCATCGCTCGGGGGGGCGACCGGAGCCGGGAGGCCATGGAGGTCATCCGGCCCAAAAACGGCCAGGACTACTACACCGACAGCCAGGGGGGCGCCTGGCGGCTGTACCCATTTGTGGAGGAGACCGTCTGCCACCAGGCGGCGGACACCCCGGAGCTGTTTGCCGCCTCCGGCCGAGCCTTCGGCCGGTTCCAGCAGCTTTTGAAGGACTATCCCGCCGACACCCTGTACGAGACCATCCCCCACTTCCACGACACCGAGGACCGGCTGGCCAAGTTCAAGGCCGCCGTGGAGGCGGACAAGCTGGGCCGGGCCAAGGACTGCCAGTCGGAGATTGACTTTGTCCTCGCCCGGGAGAAGGACTGCTCGGTGGCCCTAGACGCCATGCGTGCGGGCAAGCTGCCCCTGCGGGTCACCCACAACGACACCAAGCTGAACAACGTTCTGATGGACGAGAGAACCGGCGAGGGTGTGTGCATCATCGACCTGGACACCGTCATGCCCGGGCTGGTGCTCTACGACTTCGGCGACTCCATCCGCTTTGGCGCCAACCACTGCGCCGAGGACGAGACCGACCTCAGCAAGGTCAGTCTGGATGTGGACCTGTTCGCCGCCTACACCAAGGCCTTCTTGGAGGGGACCGGCGGCTCCCTCACCAACGCGGAGATTGAATACCTGCCCTGGGGCGCCAAGCTGATGACCCTGGAGTGCGGTATCCGCTTCCTCACCGACTACCTGGTGGGGGACGAGTATTTCCATATCGCCAGGGAGAAGCACAACCTGGACCGCTGCCGCACCCAGTTCAAGCTGGTGGCCGACATGGAAGCCCGCTGGGCCGAGCTGGAGGCCATTGTCAACCAGTACCGCAAGTAAAAACAAGCAAGCCCCGGTCTGTGGACCGGGGCTTGTCTTTCATTGCACATGGGTGTGGTCATTGATGTGGTCAGCGCAGTAGCAGTAGTAGCCGTTGCACTTGGAGCAGTAGCGGAACTCCATGTTGGGGTCGTCCTGGTCGGTGACGCCGCACACGGCGCACTTGTGCAGGTAGCCCCGGCGCTGCTGGAGCTCCTTCTGGGCCTTTTTGAAGTTGATGGTCTGGGCGGAGCGCTGGTGTACCACCCGGGCCTTGCCCCGGCCCATAGCGTCCATCAGGTCGTCCCAGAAGAAGATCAGGTAGTTGAAGATGGCGATGACGGGCAACATGGCCATGGCGAACTGGCCATAGGACAGATAGGCCAGAATGTCATAGACGAACAGGGCGGCATCCAGCAGAGCCAGCCACTTGATCTTGATGGGGATAAAGAAGGCGGCCAGCACGGTGAGGTCGGGGTAGAGGGTGGCGTAGGCGAAGAACAGGGACAGGTGGAGGTACTGCATATCGGCGGTGACGGAAGCCCGATAGGCGGGATTGATCGCGGCGAGCAGCAGGCCCACGATGATATTCAGGACCACCCCCAGCCCGTAGTAGACGGTAAACCGGGCGGAGCCCCAGGCCGCCTCCAGCCGGGAGCCCATGTAATAGGTAAACACGGCGGTCAAAATAAAGCTGAGGGGGCTGAAGCTCATGGGCACAAAGATAAAGGTGATCAACCGCCAGACCTGGCCCTTAAAAATAAGCTCCGGGATAAAATACAGCCAGTATGTGGATACGCCGTGGGTAAACAGATCCATCATAAATACAAGCAGATTGCCAGCGACCACATACCGGATCAGCCCGGTGATGTTTAAATTGGGATGATTATAGCTGAACCGGGACAGCCAGCGGGAAAGGGTTCTCATGGCTGAGCCTCCTCCAAATTAAATTCGTAACCTTCATTGTACCCGTTTTTGGGGGAAAAGTCTACGGCTAAAGTGTGAACAAATTTATTTGTCCCGCCCCACTTTCCTTCCCCAAAGAAATGTGCTAAGATAAGAACCGATAAAAAATCCCCATGACAGCGGGGATAACAGATAGGGAGGATAACCATGAGTATAGTCAAGGATATGTCCCTGGCCCCCTCGGGCCACCAGAAAATCCAGTGGGTGCGGGACTTCATGCCCGCTTTGAGCGGCATTGAGGAGCGGTTCCGCCGGGAGAAGCCCTTCGCGGGGCTGACCATCGCCGTCTCCGTCCACCTGGAGGCCAAGACCGCCAATCTGGGGCTGGTCCTCCGGGAGGGCGGCGCCGAGGTCCACCTCACCGGCTGCAACCCCCTGTCAACCCAGGACGATGTGGCCGCCGCCGTGGCCGACTCGGGGGTGGACACCTACGGGGTCTACGGGGTGAATATGGAGGAGTATGAGCACCTCCTGGTGGAGACCCTGAAGTGCCGGCCCCATCTGATTGTGGACGACGGCGGCGACCTCATCAACCTGCTGGGCGGCAAGTGCGCCCGGTACGGTGACCGCCTCATCGGCGGCTGCGAGGAGACCACCACCGGCATCCACCGCCTCTACGCCCGGGAGCGGGAGGGGATCTTACCCTGCCCCATGATGGCCGTCAACGACGCCAAGGCCAAGCACTACTACGACAACAAGTACGGCACCGGCCAGTCCACCTGGGACGCCATCATGCACACCACCAACCTGATTGTGGCGGGCAAGACCGTGGTGGTGGCCGGCTACGGCTGGTGCGGCAAGGGCATCGCCATGCGGGCCAAGGGGATGGGAGCCAACGTGATTGTCACCGAGGTGGACCCCTTCAAGGCTCTGGACGCCACCATGGAGAACTTCCGGGTCATGTCTATGGACGAGGCCGCCAAGATCGGCGATATCTTCGTCACCGCCACCGGCTGCAAGGACGTGATCGTGAAGCGCCACTTTGAGGTGATGAAGAACAACGCCGTGCTGTGCAACTCCGGCCACTTCGACTGCGAGGTGGACGTGGCGGCCCTGCGGAAGATGGCCGTGGAGACCTTCCCCCGCCGTCAGAACATCGAGGGCTTCAAGCTCCCCGACGGCCGCACCCTCAACGTGCTGGCCGAGGGCCGGCTGGTCAACCTGGCCGGGGGCAATGGCCACCCTGCCGAGATCATGGACATGTCCTTCGCCGTCCAGGCCCTGTCTCTGGAGTGGCTGGCCAAGCACCGCGAGGGGCTGGAGAAGAAGGTGTACATCGTCCCCGACGAGATCGACGACCAGATCGCCCGGGTGAAGCTGGCCGCCATGGGCCTCACCATCGACACCCTCACCGAGGACCAGAAGGCCTATCTGGCGGGATGGGAAGCGTAAGCAATGTACAACGAACTCACGAAGATCGACCTGCAAAAGATGCGAGAGGAGCTGGACTACCGGCGCATCACCCTCCGGCCCAAGCTGCTGGAGGAGGTGAAGGTGGCCCGGGGCTTCGGCGACCTGAGCGAAAACTTTGAGTACAAAGCCGCCAAGCAGGAGAAGAACAAGAACGAGAGCCGCATCCGCTATCTGGAGAACATGATCAAGACCGCCCGGGTGATCGAGGACCACTCCGACAGCGACACGGTGGGCCTGTACGACAAGGTGACCATCTTCCTGGAGGAGGATGGGGAGGAGGAGACCTGGCAGGTGGTGACCACCGTGCGCCAGGACGTGTCCCACGGCCTCATCAGTAAGGAGAGCCCCATGGGCTCCGCCCTGCTGGGGAAAAAGGTGGGAGAACGCTTTCTGGTCCAGGTGAACAAGGACTATGGCTACTATGCCGTTGTCCGCTCCATCGAGAAGGGGCGGGACGACGGCTCCGCGGAGCTGAATCCCTTCTGAACGGGCGCGTCCGCCCTGGAAAAGCTGAGAACTGCCCGGTCCGCGTAAAAGCGGGCCGGGCGGTTTCTTATGTTTTGTGTCTGAGCTGCCGATAACCATATAAATAGGGCAGAAGGCCCGGAAATGGCAGGGGGTGTTGAAATGGGTGAGCTGACGATCCGCACAGATAGGCGGTTCCCCACCGTCCGTAATCAGGCGGCGGTCAAGGAGGGAAAAACGGCTGGCAGCGAGGCGACTCAGGGGGCGGCCAAGACTGCCTTCACGGTGTCGGAGACGTTGCAGCAGTTGATGCGCACGGACAGCCGGACAGTCCGCCAGTCCAAAGAGGTGCTGCGGACGCTCCAGAATGGAGAGGGCGCGCTGGCCGAACTTCAGGACAGCATGGAGCGCCTTGGAGAGCTGGCCCGTCGGGCTGCCGATGGTGGCCCGGCCGATCGGGAGGCCCTCCAGGGGGAGCTGGAGCGGCTCCAGGAGAAAATGGAGCGGATCTTGAATAGTGGGATATCCCTCCTCCCTGAGGGCGGCGGAGACGCGGGGGCCGGGGACCGGCTGGCTGTCCTCTATTTGGGGGCGGTCATCGCGGGGGGCGGCGAGCTTCCCGCGGAGATCGACCCGGAACAGGCCCTGGAGGGGTTGAAGCTGCTGCTGGAGAAGGTGGCGGGGGGCATGGACCCGGACCAGGCGGTGGCCCTTTTGACCGACGGCCGGTTTACCAGTCTGGCGGAGTTCCAGGCCCGGTTTGCCAGGGGCGATATCCCGGGGATGCAGGCCCTTTTGGAGGGGATGCTCTCCCCGGGCGGGCTGTCTCCCACGCTGCCCGATCTCTCCGCCCTGCTGCCACTGTTGGAGCTGGGCGGGAGCGACCAGGGGCTGATGGACCAGCTGCTCACCGCCTTGAAGAGCCTGACCACCGGGCCGGAGGGGGCGCAGACGGGCGGCGGAGCTCAGGGCACGCCCAACCCTGTTCTGGTGATGCGGGCCGGAGGGCTTCAAGCGGCCGGGCGGGACCTGTCCGGTCTGGCCTTTCAAGAGACAGACGGCCGGCTGACGGTGGGAGGCGGGTCAGATGTGACCATCGGTGGGACGGAGCAGCAGGGGGGCGCGGTGGTGCTCACCGGCTCCGGAACTGTGACCCTCCGGGATGTGAGGGCGGCTTTACTGACGGCCGCCTCCCCCGAGGCCAGGATTTTTAACGCCGGTGAGACGGTGCTGGGAGAGCTGCGGCTGACGGCTGGGACCGTCCTCACGGTGGACGGGAGCGGCCCGCTGAGAGTGGGCGCCTTCCAGGCCGAACAGGGCGCCCTTCTGCGGCTGGCGGAGGGGACGGCGGTCATGCCCGGGCAACCGGGGGAGGAGCCGGTAGTTCTGACAGTGCCCGTGGTGCTGGAGGGGCCGGCCTCGCTGGCCATCACCGCCCAGGCCGGCGTGCGCAGTGCCGACGGCAAGGCGCTGGATCCCTTTGACCTGGTGTGGGAGACCCTGCTTCCTGGATGGAAGACCGTCACCTCGGCGGCTGTGGACGGCAGGCAGACCCGGCTGGCTCTCACGCGGGGGGATATGGCCCGGCTGTGGCTGGCAAAGGGGGACCCTTCCCACGGCTACGACGTCCATGACCTGGTGCTCCAGGGGCAGGACGAGGCCGGCCGTCCTCAGACCCGCTACGCCTACCTGCTCTGGAACCAGAAGCGGAAGGCCTTTGAGGAGATATCCATGTGTGATAACCCCTTCTCTGTCACCGGCGGCGAGCCGGGAGAGGACTGGATCTACGAGGAGGAGACTCGAACCCTGCGCATCCTGTCCAACCGGGTGACCGCCGTCTCCGGCGGGGACCGAGGGGAGGATGAGATGCCCTTCAGCGGCCGGATCGCCCTGGCCGACGGGATCGGCTCCATACAGCTGGTCCTGGAGGGAGTGGTCTGCCGGGCGGCGGCGGGCAGCGCCTTCGATCTGGGCCGGGAGAACGATGTGACGCTGATCCTCCGGGATGGGACGGACAGCCGGTTTGAGAGCGGACCGGGCTGCGCCGGGATATCCCTGGGGGAGGGGGCCAGCCTGCGGGTAGACCGGGCCGCCCTGGAAGAGACCGGAAGGGGCGACGAGGGCGCCCTCACGGCCACCGGTGGAGCGGGCGGTGCAGGTATCGGTCGGGACGGCGGTGGAAACCGGGACCGGACCAGCAGCATCCTGATCCTGGGAGGCGCCATTACGGCGGCTGGAGGGACCTCCGCCGCCGGGATCGGAGCCGGACAGCACAGCGCCATGGGAGCCATCACCATTATTGGGGGCACAGTGGTCTCCACCGGCGGGACCGGAGGCGGCGCGGGCATCGGCGGGGCGCTGGATGCGGCGGCCGGAGATATCCAAATCAAGGGCGGCAGGATCACCGCTGAGGCCGCCGGCCACGCCGCCGACATTGGAGCAGGGGTCCAGGGGGCCTGCGGCGACATCCTGATCACCGGTACGGCTAGGATTCTAAAGGCCCCCGACATTGGGGCCTGTCCCCTGGGCGGCTGTGGCAGGGTGACGGTATCCGGCGGCGCGGATATCGGCCAGGCCAGGCTCAGAACCCAGGTGGATATCTCCCCAGAGGGGGAGGAGGGGCAACCCCAGTTCCGGCTGTCCATGGAGGGCCTGGGGCTGGACCGGCTGCGGGTGCAAACCCTGGAGGAGGCCCAAAAGGCGGTGCCCGGTGTGGACAGAGCCCTGCGGCGGCTGGCCGCCCTCCGGCGGGTGTACGGCGAGATGTACGCCCGGGCGGAGCGCCGGTACTGGCAGCCACAGGGGGACTGGATGCCGTCTGGAGGTGCGGTGCGTGACACCGGGGCGGCGGACAGGCTGCTGGGCGGCCTGAAACGGGAGGCCCATCAGGCCGTAAAGGCCCACAGCCGGCCGGAAGAGGCAGGAGAGCTTCTCAAAGGATAAAACAACAGCCGCCCGGAGCTTCCGGGCGGCTGTTACGTTCTATGTACTGGCCCACAGCTTGGGCAGCTTGGCGTAGAAGTCCCCGCGGTCCTCCCACACCAGAATCAGGCTGCCCCGCTCCGTGCGGACACGGGCCTCCTGTCCCAGGAACTGGTTGCTCACCCCCAGGGGGAAGTCGCCAGTGAGGGTGTAGTGCGCAAGGGGGAATTTCAGGCCGGAGAGGTCCACTCCCTCCGCCGTGCCGCTGTTGCAGAATACCGACAGATAGCCTGTCATGGAGGCGGGGAAACTCACCGACATGCCGTCACGGATGCAGGTGGCCACCGTCTTTTCCCCGGCCAGAAAGCCCTGGGCCCCGTGGCGGGCCAGCCAGTCCAGCAGCTGGAGGTTGCCCAGGGTGTGCTCCAGCCGGCCGCCCACGCCCCCCAGCAGGACGAAGCGGCGGTAGCCCAGCTCCAGCCCCTTGCGGATGGCGTAGACCATGTCGGTGTCGTCCTTCTCGGCGGGGAGCTGGATCACGTTGGGATGATTGGGCCTGTGGCCCAGGGAGTCGAAGTCCCCCACCGCCAGGTCGGGATCGACGCCGTAGGCCATCAGGGAGTCGAAGCCCCGGTCAGCGGCGATGACATAGTCCCCGGGGACGGGATAGGGGCGCAGGTCGGGGGTCAGGGACATAGCCCCCACGATGTAACAGATATTGGAAGCGGGGTTCAAGACGATCACCTCCGTCAGTGCGGAAATTTCTGACTTCCATTATATACAAAACACAGCCCCATTGCAAGGGGAAAACAGCTATTGACTTCCCCCGAAAAACAGAATAAAATAGCCGGTGCTGACTGAATTTTGGGAGGTGTGCCCCATGTTTCACTACTTAGATAACGCCGCCACCACACCGGTGCGGCCCGAGGCAGCCCGGGCGGCGGTGGCCGCCATGACTGAGGGCTGGGGCAACCCCTCCTCCCAGTACGCCCTGGGGAAACAGGCGGCGGACCGGGTGAGGGGCTGGCGCGCCAATCTGGCCGGGGCCCTGGGCTGTGAGGCCGGGGAGGTCTTTTTCACCTCCTGCGGCTCCGAGAGCGATAACTGGGCCATTTTTGGTGCCCTGGACTTGAACCGCCGGGTGGGAAAGCACATCGTGACTACCGCCATCGAGCACGCCGCCGTGCTGGAGCCGGTCAAAGCCCTGGAGCGGCAGGGCTATGAGGTGACTTACCTCCAGCCCGACCGGTGGGGAAACATCGACCCCGCCCAGGCGGCGGCCGCCCTCCGGCCGGACACGGCCCTGGTGTCCATGATGCTGGTGAACAACGAGCTGGGCGCCGTCCTGCCCGTGAAGGAGACGGCCCGGGCTATCAAGGCGGCGGGCTGTCCCGCCCTGCTCCACTGTGACGCGGTCCAGGGCTTTTTAAAGGTGCCCTTCACCCCCAGGGAGCTGGGGGTGGACCTGCTGTCCGTCAGCGGGCACAAGCTCCACGCCCCCAAGGGGGTGGGGGCGCTGTATGTCCGGAAGGGCGTGCGGCTGCCCCCCCTCATCCGGGGCGGAGGCCAGGAGGGGGGCTACCGCTCCGGCACCGAGGCCACCGGGCAGATCGCCGCCTTCGCCGCCGCCGCCCGGCTGGGGGCCGCCTCCTTAAACGAGGATATCGCCCATATGACCGAACTGAAAGCCTACGCCGTCCAGCGGCTGGCCCAAGAGGTGCCGGAGGCGGAGGTCCTCACCAGGGGCGGCGCGCCCCACATCCTGCCCATCTCCCTGCCCGGCTACAAGAGCGAGGTGGTCGTCCGCTTTTTGAGCGACCGGGGGGTCTATCTCTCCTCTGGCTCCGCCTGCCACCGGGGGAAGCCCAGCCACGTCTTTGCCGCACTGAAGCTGCCCAAGCCGGTGCTGGACGGCGCTCTGCGGGTGAGCTTTTCCTATGACACGTCTAAAGAGGACGTGGACGCCCTCATCGAGGGCTTAAAGGCGGCGAAGGAGCAGCTTTTTACTACGTTATCATAAGAAGGAGCATTTTCCATGTTCGCGTTCATGAAGCAAAAGCCCGGATTTTATAAGCAGGTGGTCCTGCTGGCCATGCCCATTGTGCTGCAAAACCTCATCACCAGCGCCCTGGGCATGGCGGACACCTTTATGGTGGGCATGCTGGGGGAGGTCCCCATGGCGGCGGTGACCCTGGCCAATATCCCCCTGTTTGCCTTACAGATGTTCATTTTCGGCGTCCAGAGCGGCTCCTCCGTCCTGGTGAGCCAGTACTGGGGCAAGCAGGACATGGAGTCCATCAACCGGGTGCTGGGGGTGGCCCTGTGGGTGGTGCTGACGGTGTCCCTCCTCTTCGCCGGGGTGCTGCTGGTGTGTCCAGTGGAGTTTCTCAGCCTGTTCGGCAACGAGCCGGAGGTCATCGAACTGGCCGCCCAGTACGGCTCCATCGCGGGGCTGTCCTACGTGTGCAACGCCTTCACTATGATGTATGTGGCCGCCTATCGCAGCATGGAGCGGCCCCAGCTGGGGCTGTACATCCTGGCGGCCTCCATGACCACGAACACCTTCCTCAACTGGGTGTTCATCTTCGGCAAGCTGGGGGCCCCCGCCCTGGGGGTGAGGGGGGCGGCGGTGGCCACCCTGACGGCCCGCATTTTGGAAATTACCATCGTCATCCTCCACATGGCGAAAAACCGGTTTTTCCGGGTCCACCTC
The DNA here is from genome assembly GCA_021770445.1 of Bacillota bacterium. GTDB lineage: Bacteria > Bacillota > Clostridia > Oscillospirales > Oscillospiraceae > Lawsonibacter. The sequence continues at coordinate 76,092 of JAETQY010000007.1, forward strand.
CATCTGCTCCTCCGGCCGGGCATGGACATGACCCGGCGATTCCTGAAATACGGCGGGCTGGTGGTGTGCAACGAGACCATGTGGGGACTGGGCACCTCCGTTTTCCCCACCATCATGGGCCACATGGCGGGGAGCACCGAGATCCTGGCCGCCTACACCATCGCCGGCAACATGGAGAAGATCGTGATGGTGGCCTCCTTCGGACTGTCCTCCACCGCCGCCATCATCATTGGCCGGGAGATCGGCGCGGGCCGGCAGGACAGGCTGCTGGACGTGGGCAAGGCGCTGAATACCCTGGCGGTGGCCTGCGGGGTCATTTTGGGCGGGCTGCTGCTGGCCTTTGTCCGGTTCGCTGCCCCGGCCTGGGTGTACCCCCTGTTCAAGCTGTCCCCCGGGGCGGCGTCGGTGGCCTCCATGATGATGACCATGATGGCCCTGTATATGCCGCTGAAGGACTTTAACACGGTGAATATCGTAGGGGTCCTCCGGGGCGGCGGGGACGTGAAGGCCGCCACCCTCATCGACATCGGCCCGCTGTGGGGGGTGGCCATCCCCTACGCCGCCCTGTGCGGGCTGGCGCTGAAGACCACCGTGTTCTGGGTCTACCTGGCCTTCCCCCTGGAGCAGGTGGTCAAATTCTTCGTCGGCATCCGCCGCCTGCGCTCCGGGCGCTGGGTCCGGGACCTGACGCGGGCATAATCATAATAAGGAGGCGCTTCCCATGAAAGTAACCGTCCTGATGGAAAATACCGCGGTGGCGGGCTGTGGCCTGACCCCGGAGCACGGCCTGTCCCTGTACATCGAATACCGGGGGAAGAAGCTGCTGCTGGACGCCGGCTCCTCCGGGAAGTTTGCGGACAACGCCCAGACCCTGGGGATCGACTTATCCGCTGTGGAGCTGGCTGCCCTGTCCCACGGCCACTACGACCACGCCGACGGCCTGCGCCGGTTTTTCCAGGTCAACAGCCGGGCCAAGGTGTACGTCCGCCCCGGGGCGGCGGGGCCCTACTTCGCCAAAGACCCGGACGCCTACCGCTTTATCGGCATCGGCCGGGACATCTGGGAAAACAGCCGGGGCCGCTTTGTGGAGGTGGAGGGGGTGTACCCCCTGACCGAGGGGGGCTGGCTGGTCCCCGAGACCGTCCGCGACCCCGCCTTCGCCGGTCAGGCCGCCGACCTGCTGGTCAAGCGAGGGGAGGACGACTTTGTCCCCGACGACTACCGGCATGAACAGTCCCTGGTGCTGGAGGGGGAGAAGGGGCTGGTGGTCTTCAACTCGTGTAGCCACGGGGGCATCGTCAATATCGTCCGGGGGGTGCTGGAGCAGTTCCCCGGAAAGAAGGTCTTCGCCGTGGTGGGCGGCTTCCACATGTTTAGCCGGGGAAAGAGCGGCATGAACTGCGCCCCCGAATATGTATTTAAGGTGGCCGACGCCCTGAAAGAACTGGGAGTGGAGGAGGTCTACACCGGCCACTGCACCGGAGAGACAGCGCTGGACCTGCTCCAGGAGCGTTTTGGCTCTGGCTGTCACGCCCTGGCCACCGGACAGGTATTAAACTTTTAATTTTTAGCACAGCCCCGGTCATTCTGCAAGGAATGGCCGGGCACTTTTTGTTTATAATAAATTCATAAATGCCCTATTGACAATTTCCGGGGGGAGTGGTACATTATCTTTAGCACTCGAGGAACATGAGTGCTAAACCGATAAAAATGAAGGGCGGTGAGTGCTGTGGCACTGTCGGACCGGAAAAAGCGCATTCTCCGTGCCATTGTGGAGACCTACATCGCCACCGCCGAGCCGGTGGGCTCCAAGGCCGTGGCTGAGCTGGCCGGGTTGGACGTGTCCACCGCCACCATTCGCAACGAGATGGCCGATCTCACCGAGCAGGGCTTTCTGGAGCAGCCCCACACCTCCGCCGGACGTATCCCCTCCGCCGCCGGCTACCGGCTCTACGTCAACGAGCTGATGGACCGGCAGCAGCTCACCCTTCAGGAGACTCAGCGCATCAACGACGCCCTCAACCTGAAGATGGAGGAGCTGGACCGGGTCATCGACCGGGCGGGGAAGGTGCTCTCCCAGATCAGCGACTACCCGGTGTTCACCATGGCCGCCGCCAAGGAGCGCATCACCGTCAAGCGGTTTGACCTGCTGATGGTGGAGGACAACGCCTTCATCGCCGTGGTCATGACCGACAACAGCGTGGTGAAAAACAAGCTCATCCACATCCCCGGCGGGCTGTCCGACCCCCAGCTGCAAATGCTGTCGGCGGTGCTCAACTCCTCCTTTGTGGGCCTGTCCCGGGAGGAGATGGAGGAGACCCTGGACAAGATGGAGACCCGCACCGCCCCGGGGGCCTTCGAGCTCATCGCCCTGGTGGTGGAGTTCGCCATGGAGGTGCTGGCCGACCAGAGACAGCAGAAGTTTCACGCCGCCGGCATCACCAACCTGCTGGAGCACCCTGAGTACCGCAGCCTGGACAAGGCCAAGCCTCTGATGGCCTATCTCAGCGACGAGGGTGAGGAGCACCGCCTGCCCGCCACCCTGGACACCGGCAAGAACATGAACATCCTCATTGGGCCGGAAAACGTGAACGACGCCCTGAAGGACACCAGCGTGGTGATGGCCAGCTACGACATCGGGGACAACATGCGGGGCGTGATCGGGGTTGTGGGCCCCACCCGCATGGACTACGCCAAGGTGACAGCCCGGCTGTCCTACTTCGCCGACAGCCTAACCCGGATGTTCGGCAAGGAGCTGCCGCCCCCCGAGGAGCCTGAGGAATAAATAATGAGCCGTGAAGGAGCATGAATCGTGAGTAAGAAGAAAGAAAAGAAAGTCCAGGAGACCTCCGAAGCTCCGGTGGAGGAGGTCCTGGAGGAGCAGACCGAGGCGGCGGAGGCCGCGGCGTCTGAGACCGAGCCCCAGACCGACACCCCCGGCCCCCAGCCGGAAGAGCCGGAGGAGGCTCCCGTGGTGGAGCAGGTGGTCCCAAAGGACCAGTTCCTCCGTCTGGCCGCCGAGTACGACAACTACCGCAAGCGCACCGCCAAGGAGAAGGAAAGCCTGTGGACCGACGCGAAAGCTGACACCGTCCAGGCCTTTCTCCCCGTCTACGACAACCTGGAGCGGGCCATGAAGCAGGAGACCTCCGACGAGGCCTACAAGAAGGGCGTGGAGATGACCATGAACCAGCTGAAAGAGGTCTTCGCCAAGCTGGGGGTCACCGAGATCGAGGCGGAGGGGAAACCCTTCGACCCCAACCTTCACAACGCCGTCATGCACATCGAGGACGAGAATCTGGGGGAGAACACCGTGGCCCAGGTCTTCCAGGCCGGCTTCATGCTGGGGGAGAAGGTCATCCGGTTCGCCATGGTGCAAGTGGCTAACTGACAACAGATGAGGAGGTCAGACTGACGTGTGTACCACCTGTAAAAACATCAAGTTTACCCTGATGCTCAGCGCCGGCTTGCTGGTCTGGCTGTCCGCTCTGTTTTCCGTGGGAGCGCTGCTCCTGCATTGAATTCATAAACACCAATCTTTATATATTAGGAGGAAATTATCATGGGAAAAATCATTGGCATCGATTTAGGTACTACTAACAGCTGTGTGGCGGTGATGGAGGGCGGCGACGCCGTGGTCATCGCCAACGCCGAGGGCAACCGCACCACCCCCTCCGTCGTGGCCTTCTCCAAGGATGGCGAGCGCATGGTGGGCCAGGTGGCCAAGCGCCAGGCCATCACCAACCCCGACCGGACCATCAGCTCCATCAAGCGGGAGATGGGCTCCGACTACCGGGTGGAGGTGGACGGCAAGAAGTACACCCCCCAGGAGATCAGCGCCATGATCCTGCAAAAGCTGAAGGCGGACGCCGAGGCCTACCTGGGCCAGAGTGTCAACGAGGCAGTCATCACCGTCCCCGCCTACTTCACCGACGCCCAGCGCCAGGCCACCAAGGACGCCGGCAAGATCGCCGGTCTGGAGGTCAAGCGGATCATCAACGAGCCCACCGCCGCCGCCCTGGCCTACGGTGTGGATAAGGAGTCTGCCCAGAAGATTATGGTCTACGACCTGGGCGGCGGCACCTTCGACGTGTCTATCCTGGACATCGACGACGGCGTCATCGAGGTCCTTGCCACCGCCGGCAACAACCGCCTGGGCGGCGACGACTTCGACAAGTGTATCATGGACTGGATGGTGGCTGAGTTCAAGAAGGCCGAGGGTGTCGACCTGTCCGGGGACAAGGTGGCCATGCAGCGCCTCAAGGAGGCCGCCGAGAAGGCCAAGATCGAGCTGTCCGGCGTGACCACCACCCAGATCAACCTGCCCTATATCACCGCCGACGCCACCGGCCCCAAGCACCTGGACCTGACCCTCTCCCGGGCCAAGTTCAACGAGCTGACCCACCACCTGGTGGAGGCCACCATGGGCCCCGTGCGCCAGGCCATGGGCGACGCCAAGCTGTCCGCCGGCGACCTGCACAAGGTCCTTCTCGTGGGCGGCTCCAGCCGTATCCCCGCCGTGCAGGAAGCTGTGAAGAACATCACCGGCCGTGAGGGCTTCAAGGGCATCAACCCCGACGAGTGCGTGGCCATGGGCGCGGCCCTCCAGGGCGGCGTGTTCACCGGCGACGTGAAGGACCTGCTGCTGCTGGACGTCACCCCTCTGTCCCTGGGCATTGAGACCGCCGGCGGCGTGATGACCAAGATCATCGACCGCAACACCACCATCCCCGCCCACGGCAGCCAGGTGTTCACCACCTACTCCGACAACCAGACCTCCGTGGAGGTCAAGGTGCTGCAAGGCGAGCGGGAGATGGCCCAGTACAACAAGCAGCTGGGCGTGTTCATGCTGGACGGCATCCTGCCCGCCCGCCGGGGCGACCCCAAGATCGAGGTCACCTTCGACATCGACGCCAACGGCATCGTGAACGTGTCCGCCAAGGACCAGGGCACCGGCCGGGAGCAGCACATCACCATCACCTCCTCTACCAACATGAGCAAGGAGGAGATCGACAAGGCCATGCGGGAGGCCGAGCAGTTCGCCGCCGAGGACAAGAAGGCCCGGGAGGCCGCCGATATCCGCAACAACGGCGACCAGACCGCCTACCAGGTGGAGAAGACCCTGGGTGAGGTGGGCGACAAAATCCCCGCCGAGGACAAGGCCAAGGTCCAGGCCGCTCTGGATCGCCTGAAGGAGACCCTGAAGGGCGCCGATATTAACGCCATTAAGGATGCTACCGAGGCTGTCAACAAGGAATTTGCCGAGGTGGGCTCCAAGATCTACGGCCAGGCGGGCGGCCAGGCCGGCCCCGGCCCCGACATGGGCGGACAGCAGACCTCCGGCCCCGCCGGCGACGGCGTGGTGGACGCGGACTATGAGGTCATTGACGACGACCAGAAATAATTCCGTGCCGGAATGTAGGGGCCGCCGCCTTCGGCGGCCCGCCGGGCCGTGCAGAAAATTTGAAAACGGGCCGCCCAGGGGGGCGGCCCCTACGGAAAAGGCGGGGCCTCAAATGCCCCGCTGTTTCCGCGCTGAGAGGTGATAACATATATGGCGGATCAAAAACGAGATTACTACGAGGTCCTGGGCCTGTCCAAAGGGGCGTCGGAGGAGGAGCTGAAAAAGGCCTACCGCAAGCTGGCCAAGAAGTACCACCCCGACGTGAACCCCGGTGACAAGGACGCCGAGGCCAAGTTCAAGGAGATCAACGAGGCCTACGGCATCCTGTCCGACCCGGAGAAGAAGGCCCGGTACGACCAGTTCGGCTTTGCCGGGGTGGACCCCAGCTACGGCGGCGGAGGTGGGGCCGGCGGCTTCGGCTTCGACATGGGGGACATCGACCTGGGCGACATCTTCGGCTCCTTCTTCGGCGGAGGCTTTGGAGGCGGAGGCTTCGGCGGAGGCAGCTCACGCCGGAACGGCCCCCAGAAGGGGGAGAGCCTGCGGGTCAACCTGACCCTCACCTTTGAGGAGGCGGCCTTTGGCTGTACCAAGGAGATCGAGCTCAACCGCACTGAAGTCTGTGAGGAGTGCAAGGGCTCCGGCTGCGCGGCGGGTACCACCGCCGAGACCTGCCCCGACTGCCGGGGGGCCGGCCAGGTGCGTATCCAGCGTGGGGCGGGGGGCTTCGCATTCTCCACCACCACCACCTGCTCCAAATGTCGAGGTACCGGCAAGATCATCCACACCCCCTGCAAGAAGTGTGGTGGGGCGGGCAGCGTGCGGAAAAAGCAGCGGGTGAGCGTCACCATCCCGGCGGGCATCGACGACGGCCAGGCGGTCTCCATGCGGGGCCAGGGCAACGCTGGCGCCAACGGTGGCCCTGCCGGCGACCTGCTGGTGCGGGTGCAGATCAAGCCCCACCCCCAGTTCCAGCGGGATGGCACCACCGTGATCTATGAGTGCCCGGTGAGCTTCTGCCAGGCGGCCCTGGGGGCCGAGCTGGAGATTCCCACCATCGATGGCAAGGTGAAGTACAGCCTGCCCGCCGGCACCCAGACGGGGACCACCTTCCGCCTGCGGGGCAAGGGTATCCCTGAGCTGCGCAGCAGCCGGCGGGGGGACCAGTACGTCACGGTAAAGGTGCAGGTGCCCACCTCCCTCAACGCCGAACAGAGGGCGGCCCTCCATGCATTTGCCGCCGCTATGGGCGAGGAGGTTCCAGAGGGAGGCATTAAGGGACTGTTTGACAAGAAAAAACGGAAAAAATGAATTTACAATCAGCCTTGCACCGTAAGGCTGATTTTTTATAGGTTGGCAGAAGTCGGGGGAATCGGGAAATTGCCTCTTGCCTTTCCGGGGAGAATAGGTTACAATAAGGTTACAAAGATGACAAAGCAGTTAAAAAGTGACGGAGAGACATAGATAGAGAAAGGGTCCGTTTGTTCACAGATTGTACACGGTTTACATATTTACATCATACGGGGACTGTGATAAACTAAATATTCAAAGTCTCTGACCCTTGTGAGCAGACAGAAAAATTGGCTGAGCTAAGGAGCGGGTCACGGAATGGTACGCTTTATTGATGTACATAAAGAATACGACAACGGCACCAAGGCGCTGAAAGGGGTCAATGTGCGCATCGACGACGGAGAGTTCGTCTTTCTGGTGGGGCCCTCCGGCTCCGGGAAATCCACGCTGATCAAGCTGATCACCGCGGAGATCGCCCCCACCGAGGGCCGGGTGATGGTCAACGGCTTTAACCTGAATACCATCACTCCCCGGCAGGTCCCCCTCATGCGCCGCACCCTGGGCATCATCTTTCAGGACTTCCGGCTGATTGAGAAAAAGACGGTATATGAAAATCTGGCCTTCTCCATGCGGGCCATCGGGGCCTCCAACCGGGAGCTGCGCCGGCGCATCCCCTATGTGCTCCAGCTGGTGGGACTGGATAAGAAGGGCGACCGCTTCCCCGGCCAGCTCTCCGGCGGCGAGCAGCAGCGGGTGGCCATTGCCCGGGCGCTGGTGAACAACCCCAGCATGATTATCGCCGACGAGCCCACGGGAAACCTGGACCCCCAGCGCTCTCTGGAGATCATGATGCTGCTGGAGCGCATCAACGAGCTGGGCACTACCGTGCTGGTGGTCACCCACGAGAAGAATCTGGTCAACCGCTTTACCAAACGGGTGGTGGCCATTGAGAACGGTCGCATCATGAGCGACGGAACAGGCGGTTACTACAATGGCGAGAAGATTTGACGCGGGATACTACATCAGCGAGGGCGTGCACTCCATCTTTACCCACGGCTTTATGTCCTTTGCCGCGGTGTGCATGATTGTGGCCTGCCTAATTATTATGGGCTCCTTCAGCCTGCTGGCGGTGAACCTGGACAACATGCTGGGCGACCTGGAAAACGAGAACGAGATGGTGGTCTACATAGACGACAGCCTCACCCAGGACCAGGCCCGGGCCCTCCAGCCCAATCTGGCCCAGGTTGACAACGTGTCCCAGCTCACCTTCGTCACTAAGGAGGCGGCGGTGACGGACTTCAAGGCCAAGCGGCAGGAGATCGCCGACGTGCTCAACGACCTGCCCAGCGACGCCTTTCAGGACCGCTATCGGGTCCACGTGGTGGACATTGAGCGGATGGCCCAGACCAAGGCCGCCCTGGAGCAGGTAGAGGGCGTGTCCGAGGTGCAGGCCGCCATTGAGATCGCAGACGGCTTCGTCATGGTGCGCAACATTGCCACCGGCGTGGCCATGGTGCTCATCGGCATTCTGCTGGTGGTGTCGCTGTTCATCATCGCCAACACCATCAAGCTGGCCACCTTCTACCGCCGGGAGGAGATCGCCATTATGAAAATGTGCGGCGCCACCGACGGGTTTATCGAGTGGCCCTTCGTGGTGGAGGGGATGATCCTGGGGCTGACCGGGGCACTCATCGCCTTCTTCGTCCAGTGGGGGCTGTATCAGCTGGTGGCCAAGTTGGCCGTCCAGGGCAATGGCCTGTCCCTGGTGACGATGATCAGCTACAGCTCTATGGCCACCACCATCCTGGCCGTATTCTGCGGCGTGGGCGCCGTCATCGGCGTGGGCGGCTCGCTGCTGGCTATCCGAAAGTTTTTGCAGGTCTGATATCAAAAAAGGAGGCTGCGATATGAAACGGCAGAAGAGACAGAAACTGTTTATGTCCGTCATGGCAGGTTTTTTGGCGCTGTTGATGCTGCTGCCCATTCTGGCGAATATTTTTATCCGTTAGGAGGTCGCTGTGAGAGACAGAAAGACGCGCCGGGCGCTGGGACTGGTCCTGGCCCTGGCCCTGTTCCTGCCCCTGGCCGGACAGGGTATGGTGGTGGAGAGCTCCGCCGTTACCCAGGCGGAGATCGACGCCCTGAAGGGGGACGCAGGCACCTTGGCCGCCCAGCGCAAGGACATCCAGGCTCAGCTGAAGGAGCTGCGCTCCGACAAGGATGACGCCCTGGCCCGGCGGGACCTGCTGGAGCAGCAGATCTATGTGGTCCAGCAGGAGATCAACAACATCAACGAGCAGATCGCTATGTACGACAAGCTCATCGGAGAAAAGACGGCAGAGCTGGAGCAGGCGGAGGCGGACGAGCGGGCCCAGTTCGACCTGTTCTGCCGCCGGATGCGGGATCTGGAGAAGCAGGGGGAGACCTCCTACTGGGCCATCCTGTTCTCCTCAGCCAGCTTTGCCGAGCTGCTGGACAACTACATGATGATCGAGGAGATCATCCAGTACGACAACAAGGTGATCGACGGCCTGACTGCCCTCCAGGAGCGGGTGACCGCCGACCGCACTGCCCTGGAGCAGGCCCAAGCCGAACAGGAGGAGGCTAAGGCCAGGCAGCTTGAGGCTCGGAAGGAGCTGGAGGGACAGGAGGAGGAGCTGGACGGACTGATCCAGGAGATCAACAGCCGGGAGGACCAGCTGGAGGCTATGGAGCGGGAGGTCAACGAGTCCGCCAAAAAGCTGGACAACGAGATCAAACGCCTAGAGCGGGAGATGGCCGCCCAGATCGCCAAGGTGCCTAGCGAGTCGGGTTTCCTGTGGCCCCTGGCCGGCAGCATCAACACGGTAAATTCCCTCTTCGGCAGCCGGGAGGATCCCATCACCCACATGCCGGGCAACCACTCCGGCATTGATATCCCCGCCGCCAAAAATACCCCCATCTACGCCTCCAAAAGCGGGGTGGTGGTCACCTCCATCCTGGGCAGCGGAGGCTACTGGTCCTATGGCAACTATGTGCTGATCTCCCACAGCGACGGCACCAGCACCCTGTATGCCCACATGGAGAAGCGGAATGTGAGCAAGGGGCAGGTGGTCAAGCAGGGAGATGTGATCGGTTATGTGGGTACCACCGGCCGATCCACCGGCAACCACCTCCACTTTGAGGTCCGGGTCAACGGCAGCCGGGTGGACCCGCTGAACTATTTTAAGGACAAGGCCCTGTACTATCGGAACGGAAAGACCGTCCCCCTGTGGGACTGGATGAAATAACCCGTCGGGAGGAGACCGCTATGGAAAAGAAAAGAAGATATTTCCGCCGGGGACTGGGCCTGGTCCTGGCCCTGGCTCTGCTCCTGCCTCTGGCCGGACGGGACATGGTGATAGAGAGCTCTGCCGTCACCCGGGCGGAGATCGACGCGCTGAAGGACAAATCCGGCACCATCGCCTCCCAGAAGAAGGACATCCAGGACCAACTGAAGGCGCTCCAGGCGGACAAGAGCAACGCGATGAAGAAAAAACAGCTGCTGGAGGACCAGATCGACCTGATCCGCCAGGAGATCTCCAACATCAATGAGCAGATTGCCATGTACGACAAGCTCATCGGGGAAAAGACCGCCGAGCTGGAGCAGGCGGAGGCGGACGAGCGGGCCCAGTTTGACCTGTTCTGCCGCCGGATGCGGGACCTGGAGAAGCAGGGGGAGACCTCCTACTGGGCAATCCTGTTCTCCTCCAGCAGCTTTGCCGAGTTGCTGGACAACTATATGATGGTGGAGGAGATCATCCAGTACGACAACAAGGTGATCGAGGACCTGGTGGCCCTCCAGGAGAAGACCGCCGCCGACAAGGCGGAGCTGGAGGAGGCTCAGGCCGAGGAGGAGGAGGCCAAGGCCAAGCAGATGGCCGCCCAGGAGGAGCTGAAGAGCCAGGAGGCCGAGGTGGACAAGCTCATCTCCGAGATCAACGCCCAGGAGGACGTGCTGGAGGAGATGGAGGCGGAGCTGAACAAGGCCGCCAAGGAGTTGGACGCCCAGATTAAGGCCAAGGAGAAGGAGTACGCCGCCCAGATCGCCAAGGTGCCCAGCGAGTCGGGCTACCTGTGGCCTCTGCCCGGGGGCTATAACACCATCTCCTCTCTGGCCGGCGGGCGCATCCACCCGGTGACCGGCAAGCCCGGCAATCACTCGGGGATTGACGTCCCCGCCCCCTCCGGCACCAATATCTACGCCGCCAAGAGTGGAGTGGTCATCCACGCCGCCAAGGGCACCGGCGGCTACTGGTCCTACGGAAATTACGTCATTGTCTCCCACAGCGACGGGACCAGCACCCTCTATGCCCATATGAGCCGCATCGGCTGCAAGCAGGGACAGACGGTGAAGCAGGGGGATGTGATCGGCTACGTGGGCACCACCGGCCGGTCCACCGGCAACCATCTCCACTTTGAGATCCGGGTGGGCTCCGCCCGGAAGGACCCGGCGAATTACTTCAAGGACAAGGCCCTCTATGTTACGAGCAATGGCAGGAAGGTTGCCCTGTGGGATTGGATGAAATAATACCGTAACGCCAGACAGGCCCCGCCATCGCGGGGCCTGTCTGTTGAAAAAACAGGAAAAGAGCGGGAAAAGCAAAATTGGGCTTGATATCTGCGAATTTTTGTTGTAGAATAGTTGCGCTGATATTTTGAGGGGCGTATTATGCCCAAATCGCGGAAAGGGGGGAGGTCTGTGGCGGACAACACTTCTATGGGGGGACCCATGGAAACACAGCAGGAATACCAGCCTCCCCAGGGGGAGGGCTATTTGGGCAGCGTCCGGTTTTTTAAGCACCTGATCCTGACCGTTCTGGCCCTGGCTATCCTGATCCCTACGACGTTGTCCATCATATTCGGTGTGTCGCTGGGGCGGACAAAGGCCGAGTTGAAACAGCTGCGGCAGACCGCCAGCATCCAGCCTACCCCCGGACAGAGCGGAGGGCAACAGGGAGGCGACCCCGTCCAGCCCACTGGGAACGGCTCCCAGTCGGCAGGAGATAGCTCCCAGGGCCAGGGGGATGAGCAGCCGCCCAAGAACGGAGGCCCGGAGTTCCCAGCCTACCAGGAGCTCTACCCCGACCTGTACGCCCAGCCGGCGAAGCTGAACAGCATCGACCAGGAGAAAACCGTCTACCTCACCTTTGACGACGGCCCCTCCGCCCGCACCCCAGAGCTGCTGGCGATCCTGGAGGAGTACGATATCAAGGCCACCTTTTTTGTGGTGGGCAGAGAGTCGGAGGAGGCCAAGCAGTGGATGCGGGACATCGTGGCCGCCGGCCACACCCTGGGCATCCACACCTACTCCCACGACTACAATAAGATCTATCAGTCGGTGGAAGCCTACCTGGAGGACTTCAACGCCATGTATAACCTGATCCTGGAGGCCACCGGCGTCGCCCCTCAGGTGTTCCGTTTCCCGGGCGGAAGCGTCAATGCGTATAACGGAGCCACCTACCGGGATATCATCAGCGAGATGGTGCGCCGGGGCTTTGTCTACTTCGACTGGAACCGGATGTCAGGAGATGCGGTGCGGGGCAATGTGCCCGCTGAGACTCTGGTGGAAAATGCCCTGGACCGGGCGGACAGTATGAGACGGGTGATCCTCCTGATGCACGACAGCACCCGCTTCACCAACGTGGTGGAGGCCCTGCCCCAGATCATTGAGGGTTATCAGGAGGCTGGCTTCAGCTTCGCGGCGCTGACCCCAGAGGTCAAACCGGTGATATACAGTTACCCAGATTAAAAAGGAGAAGAATAGTTATGGGATTGAGAGATAATTTCAGACAGGCCGCAAAAGAGCTTATGGACGGCCCGGAGGCTGCCCGCTCCCGGAGCTATCCCCAGCCCCAGCCCAGGCCCGAACCAGTTCAGGAGGAGACGCCTATGTTTACACCGGAACCCACCCCCGCCCCCGCTCCCGTCTATACGCCGGAGCCGGAACCCGCCTATGAGCCGGAGCCTCCCCGGGCCCCGGAGCCGCCCCGCGCGGCGGACCCCTTCTTTGGCCGGAGCTATGAGCCCGCCGGCCCCCAGGAGCTCACCACTATCATTGCGCCGGGTACCATTATCCGGGGCTCGGTGGAGAGCAACACCAGCATGGAGCTGTATGGCGAGGTCCAGGGCGACATCGTCACCACCAAGGATCTGAAGCTGAAGGGCAAGATCCAGGGCAACGCCACCGGCGGGAATGTGGAGCTGTACAGCATCCATATGGTGGGCAACGTCACCGCCTCCGGTACCGCCATGCTGGACTCCGAGTCTGAGGTGGAGGGCGACGTGACGGCTGAGTCCCTGATCCTGAACGGCAAGATTCAGGGCGACGTTCAGGTGTCCAAGCGCCTGTCTCTGGAGGGCAGCGCCGTCATCGTCGGCCGGGTGGCCGCGGAGCGCCTGTCCGTGGACGAGGGCGCCATTATCCAGGGCGAAATCCTGATCGGCAAGAGCGTGCTGCCCCCCAAGCAGCAGCCCGCCTATGCGCCTCCTGCCCGTCCCGTGGCCCCGGCCCAGCCCGTCCGGCCCGCTATGCCCACCGTGCCCCCGGTGCAGCCCCGTCCCGCGGTGACCCGTCCCGCGGCAGCGGCTCCCAAGCCCCCTGTGGCCGCCCCGAAGGCTCCTGTTGCCCCCAAGGCGGCAGCCAAGTCCGCCCCTAAAGCCGAGGAGAAAGACGCCGAGGAGAAGAAAGAGGACTAATATTGCTCAGGCGCCCTCCGAAAGGAGGGCGCCGTTCTTTTCACAGGATTTTTCTTCGCCGGTTTTCAAAATAAGGATTGATTAAATGGGGAGAATATAGTACAATTGCTTTCGGATTTTGTTCCGCCTCGGCGCGGAGCAAGGCCGCACTAGTCGGGGAGATAGCGGTGCCCTGTACCCGCAATCCGCTACAGCGGGGATGAACCCCGGCCCCCGGACGTGTGGATGTACCGTCCGCCCTGGATAAGCAGTGATGACAGACCGGTCCCGCGCAACGCGGCTGGCGTGAACCGTGTCAGGCGGGGAACCGAGCAGCACTAAGCGTTTGGATGCGTGTGCCGCGGGGTTGCTGGTCTTGAGCCGGCTGTTCAGGTAACGGGTATGTCCTGCGCTTCAAAGGCCGGTGTGCGGTCTTGTTCTGCGCCGAGGTTTTTAAGGCTTCCCCTTTAGGGGAAGCTGTCAGCCAGAGGCTGACTGATGAGGTATTTCGCCGCAGGCGAAATGTGCGAAGCAAACGATCTTCTTTCGGGTACGCCTCATCCGTCATTTGCTTCGCAAATGCCACCTTCCCCTAAAGGGGAAGGCTTTTTGGAGGTGAACAGTATGTACCAGGCGTTATACAGAAAGTGGCGGCCCCGCACCTTTGACGACGTGGTGGGCCAGGAGCACATCACCGATACCCTGAAGCGGCAGGTGGAGACAGGCCGGCTGTCCCACGCCTATCTGTTCACCGGCACCCGAGGTACCGGCAAGACCACCTGTGCCAAAATTCTGGCCCGGGCGGTGAACTGTCAGAATCCCCAGAACGGCAACCCCTGCAATCAATGCCCGGCCTGCCTGGGCATCGAGAACGGCTCCATTCTGGACGTGTTGGAGTTGGACGCCGCCTCCAACAACGGGGTGGACCAGGTCCGGGCTCTCCGGGACGAGGCGGTGTACACCCCCGCCGCCGTGGCGAAGCGGGTGTACATCGTGGACGAGGTCCACATGCTGTCGGTGGCCGCCTTCAACGCCCTTTTGAAAATTTTGGAGGAGCCGCCCCCCCATCTGCTGTTCATTCTGGCCACCACCGAGCTGCACAAGGTGCCCGCTACCATCAAGAGCCGGTGCCAGCAGTTCGCCTTCAAGCGCATTCTGCCCATGCAGATTACCCAGCGGCTGGAGTATGTGGCGGAGCAGGAGGGCATCCCTCTCACCAAGGAGGGGGCCGCCCTGCTGGCCCGGCTGGCCGACGGCGGCATGCGGGACGCCCTGTCCCTGCTGGATCAGTGCGCCGGGGGAAAGGACAGCCTGGACGAGCAGGCCGTGCTGGACACTCTGGGGCTAGCGGGGAATGTGGAGACCGCCGCCCTGATGGAGCGCCTGGCCGACCGGGACACTGCCGGGGCACTGGATACCCTGGCCCGTCTCTACGCAGGCGGCAAGGACGTAGGCACTACCCTGGGGGAGCTGTCCGTCCTGGCCCGGGACCTGCTCCTGCGGAAAACCGCGCCACAGGGGGGCGCTTCCCTGATGGCCGGGGGCTACGATGAGGCCACCCTGCGCCGCTTGGGAGAGAAGCTGTCCGCCCAGCGGCTGCTACAGATGCTCACCCAGCTCCAGGCCACCGGGGCCGACCTACCCCGCAGCGCCAACCGGCGCACCGACGCGGAGCTGTGCCTCATCCGCCTCAGCGACGAGGGGCTGGACGAGTCCTTCGCCGGGCTGTCCGCCCGGATCGCCCGGCTGGAGGAGCGGATCACCCAGGGAATCCCGGCCGCGCCTACCTCCGCCCCTCCGGTGAAGCCTGAGCCCGTCGCCCCGGCGAGGACGGAGAAGTCAGCCCCGCCAGAGGACGCCCCCCCCTGGGAGGAGGAGCGCCCCCCCCTGCCCGAGGAGCCCCCGGAGGAGGGGGAATATGTCTTTGACGCACCGGAACCGGCCCCGGAGCCACCCAAAGCGGAGCCGAAGCCGGCCCCGGTAGCAGCGCCTGCGGCCCGGAGCGGCGGGGACAGCGCCTTCTGGCCCTCCTTTGCCGCGGGACTGAAGGGGAAAGTGCCCCCCACGGTGATGCCCTATCTGAACAACTCGGCCAAAGTGACCGGCGTGTGGAAGAACGGTATGCTCACCCTGTGGGTGGACAGCGAGTTTACCCGCTCCATGCTCAACAAGCCAGCGGTGCTGGAGAAGCTGGCCCGAGCGGCGGCGGACACCTTCGGTGGGCAGGCCCGAGTGAGCGTGGTCACCGGCACTCCGCCCCCAGCGGAGCCGGCAGCGTCCGACCCGGCCCCAGAGAAGGACCCCCTGGATGACCTGCTGTCCTTCGGTGGACAGTTTGACAACATTACCATACAGTAGGGGCCGCCGCCTTCGGTGGCCCGCGGTAAAAATCTAGGATAAAGGAGTTTTCAAAATGGCAAAGGGATACGGCCGGGGTATGCCCGGTATGGGCGGCGGCATGAATATGAACATGATCAAGCAGGCCCAGAAGATGCAGCAGGACATGATGCGCATGCAGCAGGAGCTCCAGGAGAAGGAGTATTCGGCTGCCTCCGGCGGGGGTGTCGTCACCGCTACCGTCAACGGCAAGCATGAGCTGAAAACTCTAGCCATCGACCCGGAGGCGGTGGACCCCGACGACGTGGAGATGCTCCAGGACATGATTGTGGCCGCCGTCAACGAGGCCATGCGCGCCGCCGACGCCGACGCCGCCACCACCATGCAGTCCATCACCGGCGGGCTGAACCTGGGCGGGCTGGGGCTGTAAATCAAATATGGAGAGAGGACCGTCCTTCGGGAGACGGCCCTCTTTTTTATGCCCGGATGCTTTAGGTCCAGGGCGGCCCCAAGGCCGCTGAAATATTTTGGGGTCGTCCGCAAAATGTTGTACCGGGACGTACAACATTCCCCCCATACCGCCTAGAGATGAGGGCGTATGGAAGGGGGTGAGAGAATGTTCGTACTGTACGCAGACAAGGCCCAGCTGGACGTGCGCCAGAGAGAGCCCATTGCCAGCGGCTCGGAGAATGTGCACCAGCTGCGGTTCGAGTTTTCCCCGGAGTGGGAGGGGCTGGAAAAGACCGTCATCTTTCAGGCGGGATATGCCGAAAGCGCCGTAGCCCTTACCGGAGGAGCCTGCACCATACCCCCGGAGGTGCTGAAAGCGCCAGGTTATTTCCTTATGGCCGGTGTGTGCGGCAAGGCGGGGGAGACCCTGGTGATGCCCACCGTCTGGGCCAATCTGGGGCTGATTCTGGAGGGGGCGACCCCGCCGTCCGGGAGCGGGACGCTGGACCACCGGGAGCTGAGCAACCGGGACGCCGAGAACCAGCACCCCATTGGGGCCATTACCGGCCTGGACCGTGAGCTGTCCAAACGGGTGAGCGAGGACGACGCGCTGAATGTCGTGGAAATTATTAAAATTATGGAGGAATGAGAACATGTCCAAGTATTTGAACGAAGCGGGACTGGCTTACTACGACGGTAAGCAGAAGGAGCGGTTGGCCCAAAAGGCAAATCTGAGCGCTCTGCCCAAGAAGCTGAGCGACCTGACCAATGACACCGGCTTTATCACGGGCGAGGAGATCCCCGCCTGGGCCAAGGCGGAGACCAAGCCCGCCTACACCGCCACCGAGGTGGGGGCCATCCCCGCCGCCGACGCGGACACCTTTGCCAAGAAGAGCGACCTGACCAGTGTGTACAAGTACAAGGGCAGCGTGGCCACCGTGGCGGAGCTGCCCGCCTCCGGGAACACAGAGGGCGATGTGTGGAACGTGGAGGCCACCGACATGAACTACGGCTGGACCGGCACGGCCTGGGACCCCCTGGGCCAGATGTTCTCCGTCGGCAGCATCACCAACGCTGAGATCGACACCATTCTGTCCGCCTGATCCGGGACAAGGGCCCCTGCTCTCACAGAGAGCAGGGGCCGTATCAACAGGAGGTATTTATGAAGTTTTTAGACAGTACGGGGCTGGCCCACCTGTGGGGGAAGCTCAGCGCCGCCCTGGCGGAAAAGCAGGATGCGGCCAGCGCGGTGACGATGGAGCAGGTGAATGAGGCGATCCAAGCGGCAATCTCCGCCGGCGGTGGAGGCACTGGAGGAACGGGAGGGACCTGGGAGGAGGTCTATTCTGCACAGGAGCAGGTCATTGGCCGGTGGATTGATGGGCGGCCCCTGTATCGAAAGACCGTTTCGCAGAAGCAGACGATTTCCACCGGAGCGGCAAAGAATCTTGTGACCCTCCCGGAGGGGTGCGTCATACAGCGGTGGGACGGGTACTACGTCGATAGGACCTCAAAGTATCCGCTGACCTGCAATACAACAAATATTGTCACGGTGCCCAATGAGATGGGCGATGGACTGACCGTGATGGAATGTCCCCTGGACTGGGTGTGCACCTATGCGGCGGGGAATGTCCTGAAGCTTAAGGCGGGGGAGAACGTGTATGTGTCCGCGGACATTGTTGTTACGGTGGAGTACACCAAGACGGCCGACCAGGGGGCGTGACACGTGAGCGATACCGTCATTGTAGCCCTGATCGGTCTAGTGGGCTCAGGAGCCGGGGCCTTTGGGGGGATCCTGGTGTCCTCCCGGCTGACCCAGTACCGGCTGGAGCAGCTGGAGAAAAAGGTGGAGGTCCACAACGGGGTGATCGACCGCGTGTACAAGCTGGAGCAGCATAACGAGGTCCAGGATGAGAAGATCCGGGTGGCCAACCACCGCATCGAGGACCTGGAAAAGGCGGTGGGCGGGTGAAGGGACTGATGGACAAGCTCCGGGCCACCCCCCACCTGTTCGCCAAGGGGATGGTGCTGTGGTGCGTGATCTGCGGGACAGCCGCCTCCGCCTACGCTATGCGCATCCTCTCCCGCACCGGCCACGACCCCGCCGCCCTGCTGGGGGTCATCCTGGCCTTCTTCGGCGGGGAGCTACTGCTGATGTGCCTGAAGACGGTCCTGAGCGGGGCCGGGACAAAAAAGGAGGACAACCATGAATGATATTATTCTCAAACGCCTGGGGGCGCTGATAAGCGTCAAGTCCCTGGTGA
>JAETQY010000056.1 GCA_021770445.1 Bacillota bacterium
TCAATGCCAACGAAAAACGATATGCTTTTTACATCAAGGTCAAAGCGGATGATTCGCAGATCATCAAATTCGCCGCCATGACCGTCGCCGCGCCGGAGATCGGCAAGGCCCCCTCCGCAGCTGTGACCGGCAATGGCGTTGAAGCCAGCGATGTCAAATGGTCCCCCACCGACGCCACGTTCCAAGCGGGAACGGCGTATACTGTCTCTTTCACTCTGAAGGCGGACGCCACCCATGTGCTGGCCGACGACTTCAAAAATGTCGGCACTGTCACGGTCAACGGGCAGAAGGCGACGCTGACCTCATCGACCAAGGGTAAGTTCGTTACCTATACCGTCTCCTACACCTTCCCGGCGCTGAAGGCCGGAGCGCCCGCCATCACCACCCAGCCCAAGTCCGTCAGCGTCAAGGAGAGCGCGGATGTTACCTTTTCCGTTGCCGCCACCGGCGAGACTCTGAACTACCAGTGGTGGTGTGAAGCCAAGGGCGGCGCGGCCAAGGTGGGCACCAACGGCCCGACCTATACCATCAAGGCCGTGAACGTGCCGGATGATAACGGTACTGCCTACTACTGTGTGGTCAGCAACAAAGCCGGCGAGGTCACCTCTGACAAGGCGACTCTGACAGTCTCCAAACTGGGTGCCATGACCACCTTCTCCGACGTGCCGGAGGGCGCTTACTACACCGACGCGGTGGCATGGGCGGTAGAAAAGGGCGTGACCAGCGGCACCAGCGGTACCACCTTCTCTCCAAACGCCGACTGCACCCGCGCTCAGATTGTGACCTTCCTCTGGCGTGCGGCGGGCAGCCCCGCACCCAAGAGCAACGAGTCCGCCTTTACGGATGTGGCCGCAGGCAGCTACTACGAGACAGCAGTCCAGTGGGCTGTGGAGAACGGCATTACCAGCGGCACCAGCGCCACCACCTTCAGCCCCAACGCCACCTGTACCCGGGCCCAGACGGTGACTTTCCTCTGGCGCTCCCAGAAGTCCCCGGCGGACGGCGCCGCGAACTCCTTCACAGACGTGGCGGATGGCACCTACTATACCGACGCGGTGAAGTGGGCAGTGAAAAACGGCATCACCAGCGGCACCAGTTCCACCACCTTCAGTCCCAATGCCGATTGCAGCCGCGCCCAGATCGTGACATTCCTGTACCGCTGCCTGGGCAAGTAACCTGTGCCAATGCGGCGTATGGTTCCGATACGGGGAATTTAGCCGCTGAGCAAATAAAGAGAATATGGAGGAACATCAAATGAAAGGTCAAAGTTTTCTGAAAATTACCTCTATCCTGATGATCGTGGGCGGAATCATCGCCGTCATTGCCGGTGTGATCGCCATTCTGGGCGTCAGCGCCCTGGTGGCCATCGCAGGCAGCGCGGAAGGGGCCGGCCTTCTCTATGCCAGCTCTATCATCGTCACCATCGCCTCCGTCATCGAGATCATCGCCGGCGTGAAGGGGCTCAAGGCGTGCAAAGCCCCTGAGCTCGCCAAGAAGTGTGTGACCTGGGGCATTCTGATCGTAGTAGTCAGCATCATCTCCATGGTGATCGGCCTGATTGGCGGCGGGAAGTTCAGCATCACCAATCTGGCCCTCAATTTGCTGGTGCCCGGCCTGTATATTTACGGGGCGATGCAGATGAAGACGCCCGTTTAAGGCTCTTTGACACCATTAACTGCCCACATTTATTCTGACCGGTTAAATATAGGCCGGTGGAGAGATTAGCAAGGAGGAAATCATTATGGCTCTGTTTGGAAAACTGTTTGACAAAAAGCAATGCTCCATCTGCGGCGGCGACATCGGGCTTCTGGGTAACCGCAAGCTGGAGGACGGAAACTGCTGCAAAAACTGTGCGGCCAAGCTCTCCCCCTGGTTCAGCGAGCGGCGGCAGAGTACCGTGGAGGACATCAAGGCCCAGCTGGAGTACCGGGAGGCCAACCAGGAGAAAGTGGCGGCGTTTCACGCCACCCGCACCTTGGGCGAGAGCACCAAAGTGATTCTGGACGAGGATGCCGGGACCTTCCTGGTCACCTCTGCCCGGAACTGGCAGAGCGCCAACCCCGACGTGCTGGCCTTTTCCGATGTGACCGGCTGCACATTGGACATTGATGAGGATAAAACAGAAATTCA
>JAETQY010000031.1 GCA_021770445.1 Bacillota bacterium
CTCCGCGCTCCGCTGGCGGTTTCGTCCGTGACCTGGGCTACTATGTCAATGACGGTAACGGTATCGTTCAACGCTTGCCACCTCCCCTCGCGTCAATTTTCAGCACGGGGGTCTGTGCCTCCGCCTGGATAGCGTCCAGGGTGTATTGCTCATACAGAGCCTTTTCCCCCAGTGGCAGGGCCATGTATCCGGCAATCCCGCCTATCTGGGGGAAACGCTCTATCACCCGGAGCATGAGGTACGTCCGTCCCCGTGCCTTTATCAGTTTTTTGCGGTTTCGTCCGCCTCGTCATCGTACCCGCTGATCTCGTTGATCCTGTCGATGATGCGGTCCTTCTCCCCGGAGAGGAGGACGCAGTCGATCACATCAACGCCCTGGAGTACGTTGAACGCCTGCTGGGCCTGCTTGTTGTCCCACAGCTTGGCCCTGTCCTCATCCACGGTGGCCGTGTAAATGAGCCAGGAGCGGAACTTGGACATATTGGTCTCGATCTCCCGCTTGGGCTGGCCCCGCTTCCGAGGGGCGAACTTAGTGGCGTGGTCGTGGCAGGCAAGGCTCTCCTCCTCGGAAATAGGCCGGATGCGGAACTCGAATTTCAGCTTGCCGCCGCGCTTGATCTGGATGCGCTCATAGGACGCTTCGCTGTCCTTCTCGTTGCCAGCCTCAATGAGGCCCCGGAGCAGTTCGCTCTCGCTCATCAGGATCTGCTCCTGCGTGGGCTGCTCCATCCCATCGGACTGTTCATCGAACAGCTCGGGCATTGTGTTTTTGTTCATTGTCTATTCCTCCTATTACTCGACCGGGACCCATTCGGCCTCAGTGAAGTTCTCCAAAATCTCCGGGGTGGCGTTCACCCGGAAACTCCATGCTCTCTTGATGATCTCACCGGGATTGAGGTTCTGCAGGTCGATCGTTCCGTCCGGGACACAGTTGCGGTACACGACCCGCTCCGCCTGCCCGTCCCGGCGGCGCATCTTCCCCTGGAAGTCGAAGGACGGGAAATAGCCGTTCTGTAGGTCCGCGATCAGCTCGGTCAGCATCACGTCGTCCCGCACCACGGCCTCGGTCAGCGTCAGCGTGACGCTGTAGCCGGTGTTTACCGCATAGACCAGGGCGCTGCCCACGGGCTGGTAGTCGGTGTTTGCCGGGGAGAGCTGCGCCTGGAACGTGTCTACCTCCGCGAGGAACAGGTTCGTCCCCTTTTTGGTGGTGACAAAGAGCCGCCCGTCCTTGCCGGTAATCAGCTTGCGAACGTCAAGCAAACTCTGGTCGTTCAAACCATCCATGTGTTGGTTCCTCCTTTACCGCTTAATCTTCCTCCGGTGCAAACCGGAACTTGAAGGTGTAGTACATCTTCTCCAGCGCGTCGATATCGTCCGCGTAGACCACGAACCACGCGCTGTCCCCCTCGGGCTTGTTGTCCGAGTCGTTCTCCACGTGCGCCCCGGCCAGCAGCTTGCGCTCCGCCACCATCGTCTGGCACACGCCGTTGGAGACCTGCACCACGGTCATGCGCCCGTCCGGGTCGTTGTTGATGCGCCCGATGAGCGGCTCCACGGTGTCATTGAGGCGCTGGAACAGCTCAAAGCGGACCTTGACACGCTTGATCTTCTTCCAGCCCTCATCCTCCTTCGCCGTGGGGAGCACCAGCGTGTTGATGCCCTGCTCCACCCAGACGGTGTTTGCCGCCGAAACGCTGAACATCAAAGCGCCCGCCTTGATGGCCCGCTCGTGCTGGTTGTTTGTCAGCAGTTCCGTACACTCCACCGCGCCGGTGATGGCTGCGCGGGTGATGCTCTCGTTGCTGGGGGTGCCGGCGATCAGGCCGGCGATGCGGGCCGCGGCCCTCCAGCCCTCGTAGACGTTGCCGCTGATGTCCGTGAAGCCGTTACCCACATAGACGATCTGGTAGTCGTTGTAGGCGCTGGCGTGCTGCAGCCGGGTCTCGAAGTCCACGGTGGTCGGTTCTCCGATCACGCCCATGGTGAACTTGCCGCCCTGGTAGATGCGGTTTAGGAACAACTGCATGAGCGCCTGGACAGCTGTGTCCTCGGTGTCGATGGACAGCACGTTCCAGCGGTACGCCTCCAGGGTCTCATAGGCTTTGCTGTACGCGCCGTTATTCACGGTGGGGTCTGTGCCACCCGTGATTTCAGCCTGGTCTACGCTGGCCAGCTTTTCCTCGCTGTCCTTCACCTTGGTCAGCGTGAAATAGTCGCTCCCCTTCGTGCCAAACGCTTCCATGAGCGCGTCTACGCTGTTCTCAGTATTGGAGAAGGTCAGCTTCTCCAGCTGTTCCGTACCCTCAACGATCAGCAGTTCGCTGGTATTCGGGTCTGCCAGCGTGGGCCGGATGGTGACGGCCAGTTTGCGGCTACCGGGGTATTTCAGCGTCATCTGGATAACGCTCTCTCCCGCGGTGTCCGCAATGGTGTACGAGCCGGGAGTGCCGCCCGTACCGAGGCGCAGGGCGTAAACCAGCCGTGCGCCGCCCTTGAACTGCTCCAGCGGGACGGCGGTGGTGCCGTTCTCCCCGCCATCACCGTACTTCTTGGCGATGTCCTCGTACTGTTCCAGGACCAGCGCCTGTCCCAGCGGCCCCCAGTTGGAGCGGAACACCGCCGCGCACTTGCCGTCATCTACTCCGGCAACGGGCGGCTTGCCCCAGTTCTCATAGCGGAGATACACGCCGGGGCGGGTCTTTTTCTCGCCGATGATGAAAAACGAAGCCATTTACTTAACCTCCCTCTCCAAAAACGCCGCAACGATGGCCTTCGCCTCCGTCACGGTGGCGGCCTTTTTGCCCGCCTCCCGGAGCGCCACGCTGACTACCTCCGGGGTCGTACCGAACAGGGGGCGGGACTGCGCCGCCAGCTCTGTCGCTTTGTAGGTTGCCTCCATTGGGTTAACCCTCCTTTTTCGCTTTTTGTGATTCCTGGCTGTTCGCCAAATTGCCGTATGGGTGGAGCAGCCGCATCTGGGCATCCTCCACCCGAAGCGCGCCGTATTGCCCGGTCAGTTCCAGCTGTCCGTCCCGCAGGGGGTCTGCGCCGTGCCGCAAGGCTATCCGGTTGATAAACATCGGGCTGGTATCGGCCAGAATGACCTCCCCGTCAAGCTGCGCCCGCTCGATGATGGCCTTTGTCCATTTGTTGCGCTCCGGTACGCTCTCCGCGATGATGTGCGCCACAAACGTCCCGGTGTACCAGGTGACGGCGTAGCTTTGGCGGTTCGTGCTGGATGTACCTGTGAAGCGCCAGTAGATGGCCGGGTTATCGTCCGTAGGCTTCCACACGGGCGGCGTATCGTCATAGGCGATAGCGGTCATCTTTGGGAAGTACCGCTTCGTCCATGCGTTCAGCCCCTGTATCGGGTCCGGGGTGGTCGTGATCTGCTCCGGGAACGCCATAATGGAAAAGGTCACGGTCAGCCCGTATACCTCCGGGGGCGTGTTGTTGCTTTTTTCCCCGCTCTCGTACAGAAATTCGTCCGACCGCTCCCACTCCGCGCAGAAAGTCTCCCGGTTCCCGTCTGTGTAGAACACCCCGGACACCAGCTCCAGAAGCCTCTGTTCGATGGCTCTGTCCGGGTCGAGGCCCCCTACTGCCGGGCATTCGCTGGTACACCAGATGTTGACCGTCAGCGTCCCCTCGGTCTTGCGCTCCGGGTCGTGGCGCATATCCACGTTGAAGTCCATCCGGGGGTATCTGGGACTGCCCCAACCGGGGCGGCTGTCGCTGGGGGCTTTCTGGTAGAAAACGGCGGGAGCCTCGTTGTAACGCGCCAGCATCCCGCCCATCTGTTCGTCCCCGGTTATCTGCTGGAGCAGGAGCTGGCGAAGCCCACCGCTCATGCCCCGTCCCCGGTCTGCGGGGCGTTGCACTCATAGTTGACCGTCTGGAAGTCCCGCGTCCAGTAGATTTCCCACACACCGATGGCCACGTCGGCCGCGGTGATGTCGAGGTAGCTGCTGGCGTTGTTCTGCGTGTTGCAGTACAAAATCCGCAGCCTGGTTGCCGTAGCCTCGGTGATGAAGCCGTTTCTGGCCGTGGTATCCCCGGCCCGCTTGGCGCGGATGCAGTCTCCGCGCCCGACCTGCGCAAGGTCGAACTCCTGATGGGTCGCGTTCATGATAAGCGCCATCGCCTGTCCTCCTAACCGCCCTTATAGGGCTTTTTGTAGATTGCCTTTACCTTCGGCAGCGCCATGTTAACGACGGCCTGCTTGTACGGGCGCGGCTTCATCCTGCCGGTCCCGTTCTCCAGCATCTCGCCAAGCAGCCGACCGCCGGCCCGCTCCCTGCTCTCAATGGCGGCCACCGCCCGGAAACGTGTGTCCTTCTTTTCCACGTGGACGTGCGCGCCCCAAGAAAGGCGAAACGCGCCTGTGCGCACGGCGGGCGGCTCCCCTGGTGCGGACGCCGTGTAGGACCTGCTCGTATTCGGCACCCGGTACTTCTTCCCGGACCGCTGCCCCCGCAGGACGCGGAGGGAGGCGCTACGCAATTCGTTGCTTGCACGGTATGTCCGCTGCGCGACCTCCTTCTGCACGCCCTTGAGCGTGGCGGCCACCGTCTTGCCGATGACCTGGGAGGCATTGCCCCAGGCCCTGCCGGTGCTCTGCTGGCTTGTGGGCATCAGATGTCGCTCCTTTCATCGCAGTAGTAGATCGTCCAGTGGTTCAGCCCTCCAGGGTTGTATGGGGCCGTCTGGATGATGTATCTCCGCTCGCCATGCATCAGGGAATCTCCGGGCTTTATCTCAAACGCCGCCGTTCCCTGCTGGATGATCTTATGGGACACGGGGTGTTCAAGCTGCCGCCAGCGCAGGGTTTCCTCCGGCTTTGCCGCAGCGAGAACGGCGCGGATTTCCCCGATGGGTTCCGCGCCGTTTGAGATAACTCTGCCGCTGGCGGTTTTGTGCTCTCCGTCCCGGTAGACCGTGAATGTGCGAAACTCCTGTCCCGGCATCATGTGGATTGCCCCTGAGAACATTTTCCGCCCCCCTATGTGGTCATTTTGCGGAAAGGGGACGGAGGGCCGCCCGCGCCGTGACAGGCTCTCGGGTTTTCCTCCATCCCCTTGTGGAAGTATGGGGGCGTTTCGGTGATAGACGGGGCGAGGGTCGGGATAGAGGCGGTGGCGAGTATCTGCTTCTTCAAAACGTCATACATCTTCTGCCACCGCTCCGCCCGGTCTCCGAAGCCGTATTGCAGGACGTCTATGCGGGTGTCCACCTGGTAGCTCATCTTGAACAGGATCGCCTCCAGGACGGCCAGTTTGGCGTACAGCCACGCCTTCTTGCCCGCTTTCAGACCTGCAAGCACGGCCTCGTATTCCTCATCGGCCAGCGCACAGGTGTCCGCCCCGCCATCAGTCTGTGTGTCCCCAAGTTCAAAGCGCATCTGGTCTTTGCCCCTGGCACGGATCTGTGTTGGATCGTAGCTGTAGGTCATGGCCGTGTCCCTCAGTCCTTATGCGACCGGGTATGTGCGGCGAGACCTTGCTGTGTCTGGAAAGCCCTGCCGCAGATATCGCAGACGAATTCTCCGACAGTTCCTGCAATCAAGTCCTCGACCGTCAGGCCGCCCTCTGCGCCGCTCCCTGCCCCCTCCTGCGGGTTTTCGCCGTCCGGCCAGGTGGTTGCCTCACCCACACCGGAATCGCCGCCAGGGGCGCTCTCTGCGCCCTCTGTGGGGGCTTCCGCTTCCTTCGGGGGGATCGCACCACCCTCGCCCCCTGCGCCGCCCTGCGTGTCCTCCGGCGCGGGAGAGGGGGAATCCTCCGCATTGCCGCCGGGGGCCGGAAGATCTACGTGGAGGATTCTGCCCATCTCCATCAGCTTGCGGGTCATGCCGGAAGAGATGACCGCGTCCGGGATGACCTCTCCGACCTTATAGTCGCGGTCGAAGCGCACGGGTTTGTTCGCAATGTACGCCATAGTCTGGTTCCTCCTTTACGCGGTGAAGCTGTCGCTGACCGCTCCCTTCAAAAACACACCCAGGTCGGTGGACGTGATTTCGGGGTCGGTGCAGAGCAGCCCCTCGATGAATTCCGTATGGGTCGCGGCCTCGCCGGGGTACTGCTGGACGCTGGTGTACTGCCCGTTGCCCAGCATATCCCAGGTGAAGGTGTAGCCCGCGGAGGGCTCATCGATGCTGGGGCTGGCGGTGGTGTAGGTCAGCAGGGCATCGTCCGGGTTACAGATGAAGCGCATATCGTCCGGCGCTCCGTAGGGCGCGGCGTTATATACGCTCTCCGCGATGACGATCTCATCCAGCCCGAACAGCTGGGCGAGGACGTTGGGGGTCACGTTGGCGGGGTTGGCCTCGCTGCCTTGGTACTTGATGCGCTCCAGAATGGAGGGGTTCACCGTCAGGGCGATGTATACGTTGGCCCCCAGCACCATCTTGTTCGGCTTGCGCAGGCCCGCCAGGAGCATCCTGTTCCGAATCTGGCTGAAGAAGGTCACGGGGTCGCTGTTGGCGTTGTCGAAGCAGTAGAACTGATCCGCGCCGGGGGTGCCGGTGTTCACGCCCGTGTAGACGTGCGTCCAGCTTTGGGGGTTGAAGTACTTCCCGGCCCAGATGCGGTCAAGGTGGATGTTCATCTGTTCGGCCACCCAACGCACCTTGCTGCGCCGGGGGTCGATGACTGCGGGGGCGTTAGTGCGCTGGAAGTCCAGCGTGGAAATCTGATCCACCCCGGTGATGACCTGGTCGACCTCGCAGTGGTAGAACTTGTCCCGCTTGCCGTAGATGCCAGGGGAGACGTGGCCAAACTCCGGCTTCCGGGCCATGTTATCCCGCGCCAGGTCGCCCTTGTCGAACTCGTAGTAGTGGGCCGAGGACGTGGGGACGGGAACGATGGGGAACACCTTGCGGGCAACGAAGCCGCCCATGTTCTGGAAATAGGACAGGCACACGTTGGTGAGGTAGATATGCGGCTTGAAAATCCCCTTCTGGATGGAAGCCGCCAGTTCCTGTGTGGTCATAGGCATTGTTTAGTCCTCCTTTTCGTTATTTCGCGTAGCCGCCGTGGGTGATGTACACCTGGGTCAGTTCCCCGGCCGCAGTTGCCGCCGTCATGGCGATGCCGAGAATGTACTCCCCTGCCGCCGCCTTGCGGACGGTGCCGTTCGTGGCCGCGGTCAGGAAGTCGCCCTTCGCCACCGCCGCACCAGCCTCCGCCAGCCCGATATGCCGGATCAGCACATCGACCTCCGCGCCGGAGGGGGTCACGCCGCTGTCGTTGGCGGGTGCGTCACTGAGGATAATGCCGATGACGGGGTCACCGTCGGCGGCGGGGAGGGCCAGCTTGCCGTCCGTGTTGTACGCCAGCACCTTGTGGGGCGCGTCCTGCACGTCAGCCGCCAGAACGTCCCGGATGGTGGCGGTGTTGTTGATAAACGCATTGAGATACTGCTTGCCGTTCATTTCCCGCTCCTCCTTATCTGCCGAAGTATTCGGCTTCGTACTGCGCCGCCAGTTCGGGGTTTTCCTCGAACGCCTTGATGATGGCGTCGGTGGAGGTCATGCCGCCCTGGGCGGACTTGGCCAGCTCCGCCGCCTTGATACCGATGGTCTGCTCGGTGCCGGCGCTCCCCTGGCGGGAGCTGCCGATTTCGCCGAACAGTCCGCCCTTGGTCACTGCGGCCACGCTCTCATCCAGCAGGGCCACATAGTCATCGTAGACCGTGCCGCCCGCCTTCTTCAGCGCGTACAGCTTTTCGGCCAGCTCCGGGGCCTTCTTCCCCAGCACCTCATACTTCTTTGCCAGCGCCGTCAGCCGCTCCACCTCCAGGCTCTTTTTCAAAGCCTCGATTTCAGCGGTCTGCTGCTTCTTCATGGCCTCGAAGTCGGAGAGGGCCTTCGCCACGTCCGGGTGGAGAGCGCCGCCAGCGGGGACGGCGGGCTGCTCCGGCGCCGCGGGGGACTCCGCGTGCTTCTCCACGCCGCCAGCGGGGGCGGGATCAGCGGGAGGGGTGCCGCCGCCCTCGGCGGGTTCCGCGATGCCGTACTTCTTCTCAAACTCGGCGAGGGTGGCCTGTTCCTCCTGGGTCATCTTGCTCTTGTCGATCTTCATGGTGTCTGTTTCCTCCTTTTCGCCTTTCGGCTCATGTGTTGTTTGCGCCAGCTCTCCGCCGAGGCCATACTGCCCCAGCAGCTTTGCCAGCGCGCCCTGCTGCGCTGCGGATTTCTGGATGCCGTCCTGCTCTCCCGGCTCGGAGGCTTTCTGCCCCTTTGCCCACTGCGATGCGGCGCCGCGGACGGCCTGCGCGAATTCGTCCAGGCTTTTGAGCAGCATCGCCTCTTTGGCGGCCGCGTCCATGTCCTTGTCGCAGACGATGGAGCAGAAGCTGTCGGAAAGGGCATAGCAATTGTCGAACATCTCATTGGTAACCTCCCTGAGCTGCTCCCTGGTGATGTTGTCCGAGAACGTCTGCGCCTCCTTTTCCACGGTCCCCTCCGGGTTTTCCCCAGCAGTGGCCTCCTCGCCGCCCAGCGTGGTCGCGTCCTGGAAACCCTTAGCCAACCACGCCATGAACTTCTGGAACAGGCTGGCGTCCGGGTCCCGCTCCGGCTCTGCCTCCTTGCGCTTGAACAGGCGGACGTGCGCGTCCGGGTTCGCGCCCCGGTCTACGAGGTCTACGCTGGTAACGGACAGGTTCTTCAGCTTAGTTTTCATCAGTTGTCACCTCCTTCCACTGGCTCCCTTACGGCCTTGCCCTCGATGCTGAACATCGGGTATTCGCCGCTTTTTACCTTATCCCAGACCTCATCGTCTGTGATCTGGAAGCCTATCCACCAGCCCTCCGGCAGGATGTCCGGGGGAATCCCCAGCGCCTCCGCCTTTTCCTTCGTGAACACGACGCTCTCGATCACATGCCCGACACCGCCGCGCTGGTGCATCTCTCCGGCAGTCCCGAACTCCGCCACGTACTCGTAGGCGGCCTTCTCCAGCTCCTCAATGTCAATGATGTCCTCCTGCCAGTCCACGATCTGCTCCCCGTCCACACGGACGGCCACGTTGGCCCAACCGAACACAAGCCGCCGCTCATCGTCCGACTTCATGACCGTCAGCTTGTGCAGCTGCTCCGGTCGCGCCTTGGTAATCTGGTTAAACGTCTGCGCGCTCATAGCTCTCACCTCCTTTGCCGGGCAGTAAAAAACCGCCGCTCTTTCGAGTGACGGCTGACCGATGTTGTCCAAGCGGGCGCGTTCCGCTATCCTGCCGCCCTATCCTGGGGCCAGGTTGGTGTTCTCGATTTCCTCATAGGCCACAGCACAGCGGCAGGATGGGTGCCCGGGCGGAAGCAGTTTCCCGTTGCTGAACGCCTCATCCATGTTGCGGCGCTCATCGTCCATCGCTGAGCAGATCGGGCAGACGCGCTCATCGTAGGCTGTGAGCCATGTCTTCACGCAGTCCCCAACATAGCCCTGCGCCTGGGCGTCCTTGGTCGCGCCGTAGGCTCCGGCATTGTAGGCAAAGGCAAGCTCCGTGCGGGCGATATTCTGCGCCCGGTACCGATGCTGGCGCGCCGCATAGCGGGCTGCGGCATCCGCTGCCCGCTTCTCCGCCGTTTCCAGTTTCCCGTGCGGGTGGGCCTTAATGTATGCCTGCTTCACGGCCTCTCGGTATCGGACGTTTGCCAGGGCCTGCGGCTTTGTCAGGCCGACGCAGGGACGTATGATGCGGGCCGCCTCGTCCGGGGAGATGTTGGTGTATCCGCTGACGTGCTGAATAATCGCATTCAGAGCGTCCCGCTGCTCCTGCACAATGTTGGTCACCAGCTCCGCGCCGTGCTGCCTGAGAAAAGACATCCCGGCGCTGGTGTCCGGGTCGTAAAGGAAGTATGGGTATTTTGCGCTCACTTCCTGCGCCGCCGCCGCTGCCGCCGCTTTCCACCGAGGGGAGAGCGTGACGGCGATCAGCTTCGTGTAGTCCTCTTGCCATTTCTCAAACTGCTGTTGGGAGATACCGCCGGCGAGGTAGGCTTCCCGGAGCTCCTTGTAGGTCACCGTGTTCTGCTGGGCGCTGAAGCCGGACATCAGGATTTCCACAACATCCGGCTCCGCCTGGTTCAGAAAGGCCCTCAGCTTATCCAGCGTGGCCTTTTTCCCGCCGCCCGGCCTTTTCGGCCTTGGGGGCGTGGTCTTCGCCTTTGTAAAGCGTATCATTCCCCGCCCTCCGGCTCCATGGCCCCGTCAGCGCCCTCCTCGCCGCTTCCTGCGGCTGTCCTGGGCTGCTTTGGGTCATTGCCCTGTCCGTTCCCCTCCCGGCCCTGGGACGGCTCCGCGGGCCTCCCTGTGGCCGCGTAGGTGGTTTCCGGGTCCATCTCCGGCAGGTTCGCCGCCATGCGCAGATAAGCCTCCATGCCGCCGTCCGGGGTGATGGCTCCAATTCCGACCATCTGGGACACGAACTGCCCCAATTCGCCAAGGTTCTGCGTCTCAATGTCCCCGTGGATCAGGGTCGGATAGCCGGTTATCCCGGCGAAGTGCTCCCCGTTGATGTCGATCAGCCGGGGGATGGCCTGTTTGTTGAACACCTCGCAGATCAGGTCGAGGAAAGCCCCCAGCGCCACGCTGAACAGCTCAGTCTTGTCGCTGGAAAGGGCAAAACTGCCCACGTTCTGGTGGCCCAGCAGCACGAAGTCCGCCAGCACGGTCATGGCCATGCGGGTGTCGTACCGCTCTATGATCTGGTTGGTATCGAACTGCCGCCGCCCCCCGGTGGAGGTGAGGGTGAACTGCCAGCCGTTGCCCAGGACGATGCCCTCCCGCTCGTCCCTGCGGATGCTGCGCACGATGGCCTCCGCTTTCGCCAGCTCCGCCTTGCATTCATCGCTCCAGATGTCCACACCGTCCGGGGCGATCAGAACAGGCAGGCCGGCGAGGTCGCGCTCGATGCCGATGCCCTCGATCTCCTGTATCCGGCGCTTGAAATACCAGTCCCGGTAGCTGTTGCGCAGGATGCTCCGTCCCTCCGGGTTGCTTTTCCGGCTCCTGGTTTTGAAGTGCAGGGCCTTTTCCAGCGGGATGAATACCTGGTCGTACAGGGGCGGGGCGCACTGCACCAGCCCGGTCAGGTTGTCGCGCTCATCGTACTTCCATTCCCAGAGCGTGTCCTGGGAGCGGATCGGCAGCTTGCGCCAGCCTATGAGGCCATCGTCGTACTTGCTGCGGGTCTCCGGGTTCCTGGTGTTCCCCATGCGCCGCTTGTAGACGATTTCGTGGTAGCTCCAGCCGTAGGGGAGGAACGACAGCACCTCGGAAATAAACTCGCTCCAGGTTTCCTCCATATCGTCCATGCACGTGCGCACGAACTCCGCCGCGTTCAGGTCCCGCTGCGTGGTACCAGCCTCCTGGATGCTCCAGTCGCTTTGACGCATCAGCATTTCGGTGGCGAACAGGATGGCACCGATAATATCGTCGTTTTCGGACATCTCCTTGTAGACTTCCACGCCCCTGCGTCCCTGCAGTTCCCGCAGGAATTCCTCATATATCCAGCCTGTGTTGAAACGGTACAGGCCGGTCTTGCCATACTCTCTGAACTTGTCCACGCTCTGCGCCGCCTCCTTTCCGCGTTATCTATGCCAGTAGCTTTCTTTGCTCAGGTCATCCCCACCAATGCTGGAGGTGGGCTTGCTCATCAGATACAGAATAGCCTGGACGGTCGCGTCCACGGTGTCCTTGTAGGTCGTTCCGGGGAACCGCAGGAGATCGTCTATCAGGTCTGCTTTCCACGGGGCGAACTCAGGGAATAGGACGTTCCCCGCCTCGAAGTACGGGGCCACCGACAAGGCCCGGTCCTCCTTGCTGCCCTTTGGGTTGAAAGGAACCATGCCGGGTATCGTCTTGCCCAGGTAGTCTATGATGGCGGGGCCGTTGGCCTTGTCCTCCACCACTTTTGCCCTTGCCCTCGGGTGTTTCGCCGTCAGGTTCCTTATGGCTGTGACGCTGGTGGTGAAGCCCATTTTGTCGTTTACCACGTCCACAAAAAACAGCTGCGCGCCCTTCCGCGCCATGACAATCCCCGCACACTTGGCGCTGGCCTCGCTGTTCTTGAAGGGCAAGTCCCAGGACTGGATCAGCGTGGCCCCCGCCGGGAGTTCCCGGTAGGTCTGGTTCATCCATTCCCGCTTGAAGATCGTGCCTCCAGCCGGCTGAGGTCTCTGCTGGTACATGGCGCTCCAGTCGTATATGCCGATAGTAGCCCGGATCTTCCGCAGTTCCGAGGTCGGGTATTTTTCCATCCAGAGAGCATCGCCCTCCTGGCGGGGGTCTCTGGGGTGGCGTTCAGCCTCTGCCGCCGCCGGGAGCAGAAGTATCTCCCATTGGTCCGCGTCCGGGTCTTTCTTTGCCGCGTCCAGAAGCCGCCCCGCCAGGTCATCCTCGTGCCAGCGGGTCAGGGTGACCAGGATGGAGCCGTCCTTTTCCTGCCGGGTGTAGAGCGTGGAGGTGTACCATTCCCACAGCTTGTCCCGGTATGTGGAGCTGTTCGCTTCCTCCCGGTTCTTGATGGGATCGTCGATGATGATGTAGTCGCCGCCCATGCCGGTGATACCGCCGCCCACGCCGGCCCCGCGGTAGCTGCCCCGGTGTCCGACTATCTCAAATATGTCGGAGTTCCGCAGGGCGTGGCCGGTTGACGAGCCGATGCTCTTTCCGTACAGGCGGGTATCCGGGAACAGTTCGAGGTACAGCCGGCCGTCCATGATCCTCTGGACGTCCCTGTTCATCCGCTGGGCGAGGTCTGCACTGTAAGAGGTGGCGATGATGTTTGCGTCCGGGTTGCGCCCGAAGATGTACGCCGGCAGCTTCCGGCTGACCAGTTCGCTTTTCCCATGCCGGGGCGGCATGAACACCATGAGCCGCCGTATCTCCTTCCGGGTGAATGCGTCCAGGTATTCGCACAGCAGGCGGTGGTGCCAGTTCATCTGGTAGCGGTCGTCGGTGAACAGACAGAATTCCGCTATCGACCGCCGCGCCTTTTCGCAGACAAGCTCCCTTCGCAGCTGTTCCAGGCCCCGGAGGTCATTCAGCAAAAAGTTTTCCCGTGATCTCATCAAGGGCCTCCAGTTCCTCATCGGTGACCTTGCTTAAGTCGATTTGACGCGGGGCGGTTTCAACCGCAGATGGCTTCTCATCCTCTGCCTTTTTGGCCTCCTGCTCCCGCCTGAGCCGAAGTTCTTCTTTCCGCAGTTTCAGCTCCTGCTTCTTCAGTTCCAGATGGGGGCTGTCACCGCCGGTATCCCGAATAAACTCGGCGGCCCGGACGTCGCCCCGGATCGCTTTCATCAGAATACCGGCCAGCATCACATCCTGATAGGTGGCGTCCTCCACATCGATGCCGAGCGCCTGCAGCCGCGGCGTGACCTTCTCCACGAACTCCTGCTCACTGACGTCCAGGCCGGCGCTCAGCAGAGCATTCAACGTCTGCCGCATGGTCTTTCTTCGCCGTCTGGCTGCCCCGGACGCCACGCCGCCCTTCTTGCCGTTTTTCACGGCTTCATCATGGCTTTGGCCGCTGGTAAACGGTATTAGATTTTTCTCATTTGCCATACCACCACCTTCCCCCTATACGCCCCCTTCGCGCCATATAGCTGGCATTCCATCAGACTGGCCATCCCTGGAATTCCTTGGCCTCTTGTTCAGCGATATCCGCCTTGGCCTTCTTGATGCGCACCTCGGCCTCCAGCGCCTCCCGCTCCAGGGCATCGTTACGGCCTGCCGCCTTGTCCCGAAGGTACTGCACATAGGTCCGGGTGGACTCCACCACGTTATAGCGTTTCCCGGCGGGGGTGTCCCTTTTCTTCAGCACACCATCCTTGGTGAGCTGGCTGATGCTCTGACTGGACAGGGCGAACAGGCTCGCCAGGTCTTCCGCCTTGCAATAGCCGGGGGTTTCTTCAATCGTTCCGTTTCTCGGCAACTTAATCGCCCTTTCTGAAAAAATAGCAGCACAAACAGGCGGGCGGCCCAAATCGGAGCCGCCCGCCGTCTCGCCGGTTATGTTTACATCTGGTGCCGATGGATGGTGTCGAGGATGCGCTCCTGCTCATCCGCACCCACACCGATGCTCTCCAGCGCCTCCCGCGTCCCACAGTCGGGGCAGATGGGGCCGCTGTTGTCCCTGGCCATGGCCGGGCGCTCGGTGTACGTTCGCCCGCATCTGGGGCAGATGTGCCCGTTCACTGTTTTGCTGTGCATAGAATCTCCTCCCCTTTGCTATCTGCGTATGCATCCAGAAGGATGCGCGGGTCAAAGCCGAAGCTCCGATACCCTTGGGTACAGGTGATGAAGTAAGAGTTGGTGGGCGTTCCAAGGGGCCGGTCTGCGTACATGACGTAGGCAAAGCCCTCCAGGGTGCAAACCTCGCCAGTGCTGGCCAGCGTCACGTCCAATTCCATCCCCACCTTGTGGTAGAACACCGGGTAGCCCTCGTAGCGGTCGAGGCTGCGCTCATCCTCCGCCGTGACCTCCCACACAGCCACCGGCACCCTGCCGCCCTCCCACGGTTCGATGGTGAGGTAGGAGCCGGTCTTGCTCCCCTTGAACAGCAGGCGGTAGTCCTCAATGACCGAAGTGCCCACGATGGTCGCCCCAGGGCAGCGCCCCCGCATCTGCGGCAGGTTGAGGTTGCTGCCGTAGGCGATGTAATAGCGTTTCGCCATTTCCGATCCGTCCTTTCCGAAGGGTATCCCTTCTACCACCTGAAGCCCGCTTGTGGCGGGTTAGGTGGGACTTGGGCGGGGCGGTTGGATCAGGCGGCATTCCCGTTTCGGAAGGCCGCGTTCCCGGCGAGGCGGCGGGTCAGGAGGTCGCGGGCGGTGGCAAATTCCTCTCCGATGAACCCCAGCCGGAGGAGCCAAGTCCTCATGGCGTACTTGGGGTTGTCGGTCTGCTGGGGTTTGGGGCTGGCGCTCTTGAGGCTCTTGGCCATCTGGCTGAGGGCCAGGCAAAGCTGGATGTAGCTTTTCAGCTGTCGCGCCTGTTATGTCGCTGTTCTTTCGCTGTGGCCCAACGGCAGTTATCCGGGCTGTAGCCCTTGTCATTGTCAATGCGGTCAATACTCAAGCCTTCCTGGTATCCATGGGAAAGTGCCCAATCTCGAAAAGCTTTAAAATCATGGAGCCATTCGGTGCAGATGGTAATACCACGACCGCCGTAATTCTTGTAGTTGATTGCGGAGTGATTATAGCATCGCTCTTTCATACCGCTCCAGATGTTATACAGACGGGTTCTGTTACCACAGCAAGTAGCACCATGAGTAATGTTTATCGTTGCAAGTCGGTTGTTCCGTTCGTCAACATAAAGACATCCGCAACTACGGGTATTTCCAGTGCGCAGATTTCTTCCAATCACAATGGCTATCTTTCCGCAGTCACAGCGACAGCGCCACATTGCAAAACCGCTTATAGAACTTCCGGCCCTTTCGACAACCACCAGCTTTCCAAACCTCTGGCCCGTTAGGTCAACCAACTTACCCACACAGCGCACCCTCTTTCGCCATCCACTTGGTCACAAGTTGTTCTGTGACTTCCCACGGCGTGGCAATCGCATCAGCGGGGGTTGCCGCCCTCATAGCATCCGAAAAATCCGGACAGCAAATTATAAGCTCAATCATGTTTAAAGCAGTTTGCTTATCTTTTTCGTTCAATTTCTGAAAGAGCGTCAAAATTCGGGTTTCCAATTCTGTCATCAGAATTTCCTCCTTG
>JAETQY010000008.1 GCA_021770445.1 Bacillota bacterium
CTTCTTTCAAAGCTCTTTGAAACAACCAATCCTTCTGGTGCTTCGTGTTTGTCACGTTGTTTAATTTACAAGGTGCACGCCGCTCGCTTTTCAGCGGCGGGCATTATCTTACCACATCTCAAAACCTTTGTCAAGAACTTTTTTCAAGTTTTTTTAAACTTTTTCGTCCTCTCATTCGCCAGCCTCGTTGTGGTGCGCCGCTCTCGTCAAGCGACTTGCATAGATTACCACTCCCGCCGTCTTTTGTCAAGCACTTTTTGCGATTTTTTCAAGGTTTTTTTCTGGCCTCAATATCTTCGATTCAGGTTGGCTCTTCCCTACAAGATATGCCGTTCTTTTTCCTGCCTGTCAGCACTTTTCCCACCATCCAGAGCAGGGCGGGCAGAAGAAAACCCAGAATCAAATTTCCGATGGGGACCAGCCGGCGGTTCCAGACCTCCGCCGTCCCCATGGCGGGGAAGAGGGTCAGCGCCCCCGCCGCTCCCAGCAGGACCGCCCCCCAGGGCACCCAGGACAGCGTCTTTTCCGGCAGCAGACGGGCCGCCATCGCCCGGACGGCGAAGATCAGCACGCCCCCCATACTCAGGTCGGCGAAGGTCCACAGGGCGGCGACCACCCCCTCCACCCGCTGGAAGGCCCCCTCCACCCCCACATTTTTCGCTAGGGCAAAGAAGGGATTGTCCAGCCGGGCGGCCAGCTCGGTCCCCAGATTCCCTACTATAATTATCTGGGCGGCGGCCAGCAGCAGGGCGCCCCCCAGGCCCCAGAAGAGCCAGTGCCAGTTCTTGTTCTCCCCCTGGTCTCGCACGTCCCCCATCAAAAAGGGGAGGAACAGCCCCCAGCCCATGACCCCGGCGGCGGAGAGGACGGCCTGGATCGCCGGTCGGGCCTCGCTCCACCAAAGGGGGAGCAGCCGCTCCGGTCTGGCCCGGAAGAGGGACAGCCCCAGCACCACCCCGGCGGTAATCAGCAGGGCGGTGAGGAAGAGCTGTCCCGCCCGGGCGAAGGGGGCCAGCTTGCCACGGCCCATCCACAGCAGGACGGCCGCCACGGCCAGCAGGAAAAACCACAGGGCCCCGTCCCGCTCCCCGGAGGCCAGCAGCCGCTGGGCGCACAGCCGCAGACGGAGTGCAAGCAGAAACAGCCCCCATACTATATATAATAGGAGTACCGCTCTACCCAGCCACCGGCCCAGCAGTGACGTGATGCTTTCCGCCAGGCCTTCCCGGCCCGCCAGGGAACCCATCAGCCAGCCCGCCACCAGCACCAGGGGCGCGGCCAGCAGGACCGCCAGCCAGGCTCCCCTGCCCGCGCCGGGGAGGAGCAGGCCGGGCAGCAGCTCCGCCGCCGGGGCCATCACCCCCGCCCACAGCAGGGCCATCAGCTGAGTGCGGGAAATTTTGTCGTCTCGCATAGGGCGCTCCTTTCTGTTACTTTTTCTTTGAAAAGAAAAAGTAACCAAAAAGAAACTTTAGCTGTTTATCCCGATTTGGACTGTGACCTCTACCGGCACCTGCCCAAACCACTCCGGCCAGTTCGCCCGGACCCCCTGCCACCGGGCGGGGTGGGACATCCCCGCCTTGGCGCCCAGGCCGGTGCAGTCGGCCCCCCAGGTCTGGAGCCGGTCCAGGGCCGCCATGATCCTCTCCCGCTCCCGGTCCTCCAGTTCCCCGCGGAGCTCTTTCAACTCCTCACCCTCGGGCCGTTGCCGATATTCGGACAGGCGGGCCTCGAGCTTGCAGGTCAGCTTCAGGGCAGAGGGAGTATTTCCCCGGAAAACCAGGACACTTTTTGTCTGGGCGGAGGTCATCTTCACTGACACCGGGCCGCTGGGCAGCTCCGTGTCCAGGATATCCGCCGAGGGCCCGCCGGCCAGCAGCTCCAGCCCCCTGGCCGCCTCGCCCTCCAGAAAGCCGGCCAGGGTGTCCCCCTTCAAAACGCCGTAGCCCGCCTCTCTCAGAAAGGCGCCCCCGTCCCCGGCGGGGGAGAGGGCGGGGACATAGGCGCAGCCCAGCTCCAGCAGGTCGGTGTACGCCTCCCCGGCGGTGCGGGTGAGGTTGGCGATGCCCATTTCGCTGTCGTTTTGCAGGGTCTCCAGCCGGGCGTCAAGGCCCTGTTCCCCGCCGGCGGACAGAGCATCCCGGGCGGAAGCTCCCCGCACCAGCCACAGTTGGGCCCCCAGGCCCAGCTCAGCGTCCCGGGAGAAGTAGTCCAGCACCGGCTGAACGCCCTCCTCCGCCAGCGCCTCCCCGAGAAGGAGCTGGTCCACATAGCCGAAGAAGACGAAGCTGTCGCTCTGGCCCTGCATAGCCAGGCAGGCCCCGCTGAGGGATTCCCGGTCAGCGGCCAAGGTGAGGGCGGGCTCTCCCTCGCCCTCCACTCCCCGGGCCCGGGGCCCGGTGGAGCCGGTGACCGCCACCCCGGCGGGGGAGGGGTCCACCCCCAGGGTGCGCAGCAGAGCCATATCCCCCATCTCCCGGGCGGTGGGCAGGCCGGAGCAGCCGGACAGGAGCAGGCAGGCGGTCAGACAGGGGAGAAGCCGTTTTTTCATCGCTGGTTCCTCCTGTTTTGGGTCTGGATGGGGCCGTCCCGCCACTTCATTCTGGGCAGGGGCAGGCGGAGGAGGCTGGGGTGGCCTCTGGGGACGCGGGTCCCGGTGGTGAAGGGAGCCAGGTAGGGCACGCCGAAGGACTCCAGCCCCGCCAGGTGGTAGATGAGGGCGGCACAGCCCAGAGACAGTCCGGTGAGCCCGCCCAGGCTGGCCAGAATGGTCAACAGGAACCGCCACAGCCGCAGGGCATTGCCGAAGTCCTGAGACGGCATGGTGTACCCCGCCACCCCGGCGATGGCCACGGCGATAAGGACGGCGGGGGAGACGATGTGGGCGTCCACCGCCGCGTTGCCCACCACCAGGCCGCCCAGAATGGA
Organism: Bacillota bacterium; assembly: GCA_021770445.1. GTDB lineage: Bacteria > Bacillota > Clostridia > Oscillospirales > Oscillospiraceae > Lawsonibacter. The sequence goes on from JAETQY010000008.1 coordinate 2,929, forward strand.
GACGGTGGCCCCGATGGGGCCGGGGAGGCGCAGGCCGGCCTCCTGAATGACCTCGAAGGACAGGAGCATGATGAGCACCTCGAAGATGGTGGAAAAGGGGACCTCCTGCTTGGCGGCCACGATGGACAATGCCAGCTTGGGGGGGATGGCCTCGGGGTGGAAGGTGACCAGGGCGATATACAGTCCTGGCACCAGCAGGGTGATGAGGGCGCACAGCCAGCGAATCAGGCTGAGGGCGGAGGCCACCAGCCAGTGGTAGGCCCTGTCCTGTCCGGTCTTGAAGAACTGGTCGATGGTGCCCGGTAGCAACCACCCCAGGGGGATACCGTCGGCGAAGAGGCCCACCCGGCCCTCCAGGAGGCCCTGGCAGAAGCGGTCGGGCCGCTGGGTGTAGGGCATGAGGGGGAAGGGGAACTTCGCCGCGTCCACCAGATACTCCTCCAGGTTCCCCGCCGCCTCCACGCCGTCGATGTCGATGGCGTCCAGCCGCTTGGACAGCAGCGCCACCGTGTCCGGGTCGGCGATACCGTCCAGCCACAGCACGTCCACCGGGGTGAGGGACTGCCGGCCCACGATGTGCTCCCGAATTTTCAGCTCCGGGGCCCGCATCCGGCGGCGGACCAGGGAGGTGTTGGTGCGCAGGCTCTCCACAAAGGAGTCCCGGGCCCCCTTCAAAGCGGGCTCGTTCTCCGGCTCCCCCACGGAGCGCTTCTCCTCGGTGGCCACCGGGAAGACCAGGCAGTCGTCCCGGCCCTCCAGAAACAGGGCGCAGCTTCCGTTGATGAGGGCGAACACCACCGGGTCGGGCTCGGTCTCCCGCTTGGCCCCGTGGGCGTAGAGAGCCCCACGCTCCATCAGGTCGAAGAGCTCGCTTTCCGGCGCGGTGGCCAGCATGGGGTCCTGGGCCAGGGGGCGCAGGACGTAGTCGTTCAGCCGCTCCGACCGGGCCTGGCCGTCGATGTAGCACACCGTGGCCTTGCGATGGCTGTCCCCGTGGAGGTAGACCTCCCGCTTGGCGAAGTCCACGCAGTCAGAGAACACCTCCTCCAGCCGCGCCAGGGAGAGTGGGCCGGGAATGCGGGGCTCCCTCCGGGGATGGGGCGCGTCAGATGCCTGTTTGGACATAGAAACCCCCTCCTTTCGGCTTAGTGTACCAAAGGGAGGGGAAAATTATACGCGGCGAAAAATTCCCTCAAGCCCCTGTGCCCCAGGGGCGCAACCGGCCGTTGACAAAAAGAACCCAACGGCTGGTTGCCAAAATCGGGCGCTTCGGGTATGCTGAGAACAGACAAAGAAAGGAGGCGCCCGCTATGACACTGGGCCAGCGCATTCAGGAGCTCCGCAAGGGGCTAAACCTCTCCCAGGAGGAGCTGGGGGAGAAGATGGGGGTGTCCCGCCAGGCCATCAGCAAGTGGGAGGGGGACCAGACCATCCCGGAGCTTGACAAGCTCATCGCCCTGTCTAAGCTCTTCGGCCTCACCGTGGGTCAGCTTTTAGGGGTGGAGCAGCCTGTCCCCGCCACCGCCGCCCATTCCGGAACGCCCCGGCGGATGAAGCTGCTTCTGACCGGGCTGGGGGCGGCCCTGCTGATTTTGGCCATTCTGGTGGGGACACTGTGGTCCCAGGTCCGGGTGCTGGAGCAGCAGACCGCTTTGAATGAGGACTATGTCTCCTGCTATGACCGGGAGCTCTTCCAGACGGCGGAGTGTGAGCTCAGCGACATGGAACTGGGCTTCCCCTGGTATGAGGGGGACCAGGACCTGACCCTGGACTTCACCCTGCGTCCGGTGAAGCAGTTCAAGGGGTGGGAGGTCATCGGCTACACCGCCAGAATCCAGGGCCGGGCCGCGCCCTGGTGGCTGGGCGAGGGACAGCCCGGAGACGGCGACCCTCCGCCCCGCGTCGAACACCTGACCGCCGACCCAAAAACCGGTAAGGCCTCCCTGACCCTGTCCGGCTATCAGGGGGAATCTCTTACCGTCCTGCCCGTTCTCCGGGAAAAGGACACCGGCAGGGCGCTGGCAATTTTAGACGACGTGTTCACCATCACGCCTGAAATTCACTATCCCTCCCTCAACCTGACTTCCATCCAAGTGGAGACCAACCCCGCCCCCGGCGCCAGCATCCCCAAATCCATCGCCCTCGCCCTGCCAGACCCCAGATTTGATTCTTAACACACAAAACCGGCCCGGAGCTTTACTCCGGGCCGGGTGCTGTTTTATAACACTTATATAAGACCTTGGTATATCACCCCGGCCATTTCCAAAAGCGCACCTTTGAGAATGACCGCAGCAACAATAATCGAAACAGAGAGGATAATCAAGCCAATGAGTGTTTGATAATTCTTCATGGACAAGAATTGCCTCAGCACTTCTCGAAGATGGTAGCGACGCCCATGCCGCCGCCGATGCACAGGGTGGCCAGGCCCTTCTTGGCCTCGGGCCGCTTCTGCATCTCATGGAGCAGGGTGACGATGATGCGCGCGCCGGAGGCGCCCACGGGGTGGCCCAGGGCGATGGCGCCGCCGTTGACATTGACCTTGCTCATGTCGAAGCCCAGCTCCCGGGCCACGGCGATGGACTGGGCGGCAAAGGCCTCGTTGGCCTCGATCAGGTCCATGTCCTCGATCTTCAGGCCGGCCTTGGCCATGGCCTGACGGGAGGCGGGCACAGGGCCCACGCCCATGATCTTGGGATCCACGCCGCCCTGGCCCCAGCTAATCAGCTTGGCCATGGGCTTCAGGCCGTACTTCTCGACGGCTTCCTTGGAGGCCAGCACGATAGCAGCGGCGCCGTCGTTGATACCGGAGGCCTGGCCGGCGGTGACGCGCTGGACGTGCTTGCGGGCGTCGGCCTCGTGGATCTGGGTGGGCTGGAAGGTGTGGACGATCTCGTCCTCCACGCCCTCGGGGCCGACGGGGAAGGCGCCGCGCAGCTTGGCCAGCTTATCCATGGGGGACAGGCGGGGGAACTCGTCCACCTTGAACTCCACCATTTCCTTCTTGACCTTGATCATCACGGGGACGATCTCGTCGTCGAACTTGCCGGCGGCCTGGGCGTCGGCGGTCTTCTTCTGGGAGTTGTAGCCGAACTCGTCCAGCTCCTCCCGGGTGATGCCCCACACGTCGCAGATGTTCTCGGCGGTGGTGCCCATGTGGTAGTTGTTATACACGTCCCACAGGCCGTCCTTGATCATGGTGTCAACCAGCTTCTTGTCACCCATGCGGGCGCCCCAGCGGGCGTCGAAGGAGGCGAAGGGGGCAGCAGACATATTCTCCATGCCGCCGGCCACGATGATCTCGGCGTCGCCGCAACCGATGGTGCGGGCGGCCTCGATGACGGACTTCATGCCGGAGCCGCACACCATACCCACGGTGTAGGCGGGCACGGAGGTGGGCACACCGGCCTTCAGGGCGGCCTGGCGGGCGGGGTTCTGGCCCAGACCGGCGGTGAGGATGCAGCCGAACATGACCTCGTCCACGTTCTCGGGCTTCACGCTGGCCCGGTTCAGGGCCTCCTTGATGACGGCGGCGCCCAGATCGGCGGCGGGGGTGTCCTTCAGGGACCCGCCGAAGGAGCCGATGGCGGTACGGCAGCAGTTGACGACATAAACTTCTCTCATGATATGTGTTACCTCCTGATTTTTAATGGGGCGCTTTCATGAAACGCCCGGGATAACCGCTCTTGTACATCATTATACCGGAGAGCCGCCTAAAAAGCAATAAGATTTTGTGAATAAAAAGGCTTCCCCTTTAGGGGAAGCTGGCACGGCCGAAGGCCGTGACTGATGAGGACCTCATCCGCCCCCTGCGGGGGCACCTTCCCCTAAAGGGGAAGGCTTGCCCTGCGGGGGAAGGGGGCCTTTTGGTGCTCAGTAGACGATCTCCCACCCGTTCCCGGCCGCCGTATCCGGGTACCTGGGGTCATAGTCGGTATCCCAGGGGATCAGGGAGTACCCCTCCTCAAAGACGCCCGCCTTTTCCAGGGCGGCCAGGGTGTGGCGCGCCTGGGGGCTGAGGGTGACATAAAGACATTCGGTGGAGGAACCGGTCTCGTAATGGACCTCCCCGGTGGCGGCATCGACGGCGGACACGCTTTTGTCCCGGGATACCTCAAAAACCAGGTCGGTGCGGTAGGTGTTTTCGTTCCGCTCCTTGCTGTACTCAAAGAGGTACCGTGCGCCGATATTGCCCACGGCGAAGTCCCGCTGCACCGCCTCCCACAGCTCCTGGCGATAGTCGTCCAGGTAGAGGTTCCCGTCGTAGGACTTTCCATCCAGATAGACCCGGTCCAGATGGGCGGAGGTGAGGCGGCCGTCCTTCAGGAAGCCGTCGAAGTCGTAGGCCATAGACACCAGCGTCCGGTCCTCGACGATCTGCCTCAGGGCGTAGGCGACAGTGCCCTTGGTATTCAGGCCCTCGGCGTAGATGGGCACACTGCGGTAGCGCCGGTCCAGCACGCCGCCGCTAGACAGGGTGTAGGTGAAATAGGCGGAGGTGTAGTCGCTCTCGGAGTTGGCGCCCCGGCCCTCGTCGTCCTGGTGGTCCACAATGGCCCGGTGAAGGACGAGGATCTTTTCGATCTGCACCGTATCGGTGAGATCGGCGCTCAAGGTCCGACCGCCATCGTAGGGATAGCCCATGTCGATCTCCACACGGACGGACCGCACCTGGGCGGCGGCGGGCACGCGGCCCACCACGCCGAACACATCGGCCAGGCAGCCCAGGCACAGCACCAGCATCACGGCGGTCATCACCGCCCCGCCCTTCCAGGCCTTGAACACCCGGAAGGACTTTTTCAGCAGCATCTCGGCGGCAAAGTAACCCACCACCGTCCAGACCAGGATGCAGGGGATGAGGATGGGCAGGTCGCTCCAGCCGAAGAAGATGGCGGTGAACATGCCGAAGGCCAGCCCGGCGCAGAAGGACACCCCGTATTTGAACAGGGGCCGGACCACCGCCACGGCCACCACGTCCCCGGCGGTCTCCACATGCCGGCGGCGGTAGACGTACAGGGAGAACAGCGCCAACGCCACGCCCACGGCGGCGTAGACGGCCACGGTGCCGGGGGACGAGAGGTGGGCGGACTCATCCGGGGTGCCTGAGAACCAGTAGACCGCTCTTGTCAGAATCTCGGCGGGGGTGAGGTACTCCACCACCGTCAGCGCCCCGGGGACTCCGGCGTAGCCGTAGTAGAACTCGTTCATCAGGGCGTCCACCAGGAACCACAGGCCGGCGGCCAGCATGTTCAGGATGCCATAGAAGGCGGGCAGGGCCAGGATGTGGCCGGTAAACATGGCGCAGAAGGCGGCGAAGGAGAAGAAGAACAGGCAGATGCCGCACTGGGCCAGCAGCCAGGTGAGCAGGGCGGATAGGACCTCGCCCCAGCTCTCCATAGGCAGGAAGGAGACCTCCACGATGGCGGTCAGCACCCCCGTCGCCAGCAGGGGCAGGAGCATCATGCTCAGCCCGGCCAGGTACTGGGTGGTGAACAGGGCCTCCCGCCGCATGGGCAGGGCGTGGGTCCAGCAGGCGGAGCGGTGGTTATAGAGGTAGCCGAACACCGCCATGGCGCACAGGATGGCGAAGAACAGGGCCAGGACCACACCGGATTCCAGCAGCTCGGGGAGGTTTTGGGCGTCCCACAGCAGGGAATCCCGGGCGCTGGTGGCCCGCCAGGCGTAGTCGGTAAAGTAGGAGTTCAGCAGGCGCAGCGGGCAGAGGAACAGCCAACCTACCCCCCACAGCCCCCACAGGGGCCAGAAGCGGGCCAGGGTCTTGCGGTAGAGGGTGCCGTTAAAGTACGATGTCGCGGACCGCATAGTCCTCACCTCCCAGTTCATAGATGAAAATTTCCTCCAGGCTCAAAGGCAGGGCCTCCATCAGAATGGGGGCGAATACCGCCATACGGGTCTTGATCTCCGCCGGATTTCCCCGGACGATGAGGGTGAACACCCGGCCGATCTGGGAGGTATGGAGCACGTTCAAATCCTTTGGCAGCTCGGGCAGCTTGCCGTCGGCAAAGGCGATTTGCAGCTTGACCACGTTGTCCTGGAGATCGGTGAGGGAGCGCTCCAGCAGCACCTTCCCGTGGCTGAGGATGCCCACATGGTCGCATACATCCTCCAGCTCCCGCAGGTTGTGGGAGGAGACCAGCACCGTGGTCCCCCGCTGGGCCACGTCCCCCATGAGCAGGGTCCACACCTGACGGCGCATCACCGGGTCCAGGCCGTCCACCGGCTCGTCCAGCACCAGCACCTCCGGGTTGCAGCACAGGGCCAGCCGGAAGGCGCTCTGCTTCTGCATCCCCTTGGACAGCCGGCGGATGGGCAGCTTTTCGTCCACCTCCGGGAAGGCCTCGGCCAGGGCCTCGTACCGCTTCACGTCGAAGTTGGGGTACATCCCCCGGTAGAAGCGCATCATGTCCCGGGTGGAGGCGGAATTGAAATAGTACAGCTCATCGGGGATGGCGGCGATTTTCGCCTTTACCGCCGGGTTCTCGTAGACCTGGTCGCCGTCCACCAGCACGGAGCCGGAGTCGGGGCGGTAGATGCCCATGATGTGCCGCAGGATGGTGGACTTGCCCGCCCCGTTGGGTCCCACCAGGCCGTAGATGGAGCCCTTTTCCGCCGTCATGGTCAGGCCGTCCAGGGCCTTGAAGCCGTCGAAGGTCTTTACCACGTTGATTACCTTAATCATTCGTCTCTCCCCCTTCCAGCGCCCGGATGCGGGCCCAGAGCTCCTGGCCACCGACCCCCAGAAACAGCAGCTCACCCGCCGTCTGGTCGAAGGTCTGGAGCAATTCATTCTTCCGTCCCTCGTCCACCCCCGTGTTGGGGGCGGCGAAGGAGCCCTTGCCGGGCACCGAGTAGACGTACCCCTCCGCCTCCAGGGCCTCGTAGGCCCGCTGAATGGTGTTGGGGTTGATGGCCAGGGTGCCCGCCATGGTACGGACAGAGGGCAGCTTCTCCCCCTCCTGGATGACCCCTGTTACCATCAGCCGCCGCAGACCGTCCTTCACCTGCTCGTAGATGGGCCGGGCGTCCCGGTAGTCTAAATTCAACATCACAGCTCCTCCTTTCCGGATACTGTACTAGCTGTATTAGTACGGTCAGTATATACCAGCCGGCCCGGAAATACAATTAAGAACTCCTTAAGATTGTATTATTTTGTGCGGGGGCTGCCCCCTACTTGACGCGTATGCTATAATAGGAACGAAAAAATCTCCAGATGAGGAGGATCTGTTATGTATCGGACCATCGGCTTTATCGGCACCGGCAATATGGGTTCCGCTATTGCCTGGGCGGCGGCCTGGAGCAAGCAGGCCCAGCAGGTGCTGTTGGCCAACCGTACCCCAATCAAGGCGGAGTCTCTGGCCGCCCAGCTGCCCAACGCCGCCCTCTCTACCAACGAGGAGATCGCCCGCTCCGCCCAGCTCATTTTCCTGGGGGTGAAGCCCCAGATGATGCAGCTGGTGCTCTCTCCTCTGGAGTCCATCCTGCGCAAACGGGAGGACCGTTTTATCCTGGTCACTATGGCCGCCGGGCTGTCCTGCGAGCGCATCCAGGACATTCTGGATATGGACTGCCCCGTCATCCGCATGATGCCCAACACCTCCGCCGCCATCGGGGCGGGCGTGATCCAATACTGCGGGCTGGGGGTGACGGTGGACGAGCTGGACAGCTTCGCCGCCCTGCTTCAACCCGCCGGCCTGGTGGACCCGGTGCCCGAGGGGCTCATCGACGCGGCCAGCGCCGTGTCCGGCTGCGGCCCCGCCTTCGCCTACCTGTTTATCGAGGCTCTGGCCGACGGCGGAGTGGCCTGCGGCCTGCCTCGGGATAAGGCCGTCGCCTACGCCGCCCAGATGGCCGAGGGGGCCGCACGCATGGTACTGGAGACCGGAAAACATCCCGGCGAACTGAAGGACGCCGTCTGTTCTCCCGGCGGCACCTCCATCCAGGGAATCCGCATCCTGGAGGAGCGGGGCTTCCGGGGGGCCGCCATAGACGCAGTGATCGCCGCCTACGAAAAGACGATTGCCTTGGCCAAGCGGTAGGAACGCCCCATGAGGAAACGAAAATCCCAATAAGGAGCGAAAATTATGCGTATCGTAGTAAAAGTAGGCACCTCTACCCTGGCCCACCCCACCGGCCGGCTGAACATCCGCCGGGTGGAGGAGCTGGTAAAGGTGCTGTCCGACCTGAAAAACGCCGGACATGAGATGATCCTGGTGTCCTCCGGCGCCATCGGCATGGGGGTGGGTAAGCTGAATCTACCCGGCCGGCCCGCCGACATGCCCACCAAACAGGCCGCCGCCGCCGTGGGTCAGTGCGAGCTGATGTACACCTACGACAAGCTGTTCTCCCAGTATAACCATACGGTGGCCCAGATTTTGCTGACCGGCGAGGACATCGACCACGACGACCGGCGGCAGAACTTTGAGAACACTATGGCCCGGCTGCTGGAGCTGGGGGCCCTGCCCATCATCAATGAGAACGACACGGTGGCCACCGCCGAGATCAAGGTGGGGGACAACGACACCCTGGGGGCCATCGTGGCCCGCTCGGTGGGGGCTGAGCTGCTGGTACTGCTCAGCGACATCGAGGGGCTGTACACCGCCGACCCCCGGAAGGACCCAACCGCCCGGCTCATCCCCACAGTGGAGGAGGTCACCCCCGAAATCGAAGCTCTGGCCGGAGGCAAGGGCAGCGAGCTGGCCACCGGCGGCATGGAGACCAAGCTGCGGGCGGCCAAGATGGTCACCGCCGCCGGCTGCGACATGGTCATCACCAACGGGGAGCACCCGGAGCGGCTGTACGACATCACCGGGGGCAAAGCGGTAGGTACCCGATTTTTGGGGAGGGCACAGAGATGACGACACGGGAACTGCTGCAAAAGGCCAACGCCGCCAAGGGGGCCATGGCCCTGGCGGACACCGGGACCAAAGACCGAGCGCTGCTGGCTATGGCCCACGCCCTGGAGGAGCACTGCGCGGACATTCTGGCGGCCAACGCCCTGGATATGGAGGGGGCAAGAGGGACAGTCTCCGAGGTGATGCTGGACCGTCTGGCCCTGAACCCCGAGCGCATCACCGGCATGGCCGCCGGTCTGCGGGAGGTGGCCGCCCTGCCCGACCCGGTGGGGGCGGTCCTCAACCGGGTGGAGCGGCCCAACGGGCTGGTCATCGAAAAGACGGCGGTGCCCATGGGGGTCATCGCCATCATCTACGAGAGCCGGCCCAACGTCACCTCCGACGCCGCCGCCCTGGCCCTGAAGGCGGGCTCCGCCTGCGTACTGCGCGGGGGGAAGGAGGCCCACCGCTCCGCTGCCGCCATCGTGGCGGCGCTGAAGGAGGGGATGGCCGCCGCCGGCCTGCCCCAGGACGCCCTCCAGCTGGTGGAGGACACCGCCCGGGCCTCCGCCAACGAGCTGATGGCCGCCCGGGGGCTGGTGGATCTGCTCATCCCCCGGGGCGGGGCGGGGCTCATCCGGGCCTGCGTGGACAACGCCGCCGTCCCCGTGCTGGAGACGGGCACTGGCATTTGCCATATCTATGTGGACCGCTGGGCCAACCTGGATATGGCCCTGGATATCATTGAAAACGCCAAGTGCTCCCGCCCCAGCGTGTGCAACGCCGCCGAGGTGTGCCTGGTCCACCGGGAGATCGCCGGGGAGTTTCTGCCCAGGCTGCGGGAGCGGCTCGCCGGCCGCCCGGAGCACCCGGTGGAGCTGCGGCTGGACCAGGAGGCGGCAAAATTGATCGACGGCACCCCCGCGGGACCCACCGACTTCGACACCGAGTTTCTGGACTACATCCTGGCCGTGAAGGTGGTGGGCTCCGCGGAGGAGGCCATCGCCCACATCGCCGCCCACTCCACCGGCCACTCCGAGGCCATCGTCACGGCCAGCGAGGGGGCCGCCCGCCGCTTCCTGGCCCAGGTGGACAGCGCGGCGGTCTACTGGAACGCCTCCACCCGCTTTACCGACGGGGGGGAGTTCGGCCTGGGCTGCGAAATGGGCATCTCCACCCAAAAGTTGCACGCAAGGGGGCCTTTGGGCCTTGGGGAGCTGTGTTCTTTCAAATTTGTGATAAAAGGCCAGGGGCAGACCAGGTAAAATTGTAAAAATTTCTCAGGTGACATTTCCCCGGAGATAGTGTATGATGTGGGCAGAACGATATAACGCCCCCAAGGGGGCGGGAAAGGGATGATTCCAATGAGCCGTTTAACCCGTAAGCTGCGGGAGCGGGAATTTCTCGACCTGACCCGCGAGCTGCTGGACTCCGACCAGGTGCGGATGATGGGCCGGTGGAAGCACCACGGCCCGGTCACCACCCTGGACCACTCTCTGTTCGTGGCCTTCTCCACCTACCGGGTGGCCCGCCTGCTCCGTATGGACGTGCGCTCCGCCGTCCGGGGGGCCCTGCTCCACGATCTGTACCTCTACGACTCCAAGGACCGGTCCGCCCACCCGGGCAACCAGTGCTTCGACCATCCCCGGTTCGCCGCCCGGAACGCCGCCGCCCTCACCGCGCTCACCCCCAAGGAGCGGAACATCATCCTCTCCCACATGTGGCCCCTGGGGGGCGCCCTGCCCCGGTCCCTGGAGGCCTGGATGGTGGACCTGGTGGACACCGTCTGCGCCGGGCTGGAGGTGTCCCGCATCTGCCGCCCTTCCCGCCTGCGGGAGCGGCTGGGGGTGCGCCCCCTGGCCCCCGCCTGCTGACAAAAGATATTCTGCCGCCCTCCCTGAGAACAGGGGGGCGGTTTTTGTCGCTTTTGAATGGTTAGGATGCGAAAACAGCATCCTAACCTTTTTGAAAAAATTTTCCTGATAGTGGCAAAGGAACAAATTCTATGTTATAATGGATGGGAAAGAGGCAACCCGTCCAAAACAGGAGGACTGCTATGAACGATTATACCGCCCCGCTCCAGGCCAAGCGGGAACAGCTATTGGCGGCGGGCGTCATTATGATGGACCCCGCAGCCGTCTATGTGGAGGAAGGGGTCACGGTGGGAGCCGGCACGCTGCTCCTTCCGGGCACCATTCTCCGGGGCAAGACGGTCATCGGGGAAAACTGCTGCATCGGACCCCAGACCATGATCACCGACTCCACCGTGGAGGACGGCTGCACCGTCAATTCCTCCCAGTGCGAGGAGAGCCTCATCCAGCGGGACTGCCAGATCGGCCCCTACACCCACATCCGGCCCCACTGCACGGTGGGGGAGGGGTCCAAAATCGGGGCCTTTGTTCAGCTGAAAAACTGCAATCTGGGCCGGGGGACCAAGATGGCCCACCTCACCTATGTGGGGGACAGCGACGTGGGAGAGGACTGCAACTTCGGCTGCGGCACCATTACCTGTAACTACGACGGCTTCAAAAAGCACCGCACCACCATCGGCAGCCACGTCTTTGTGGGCTGCAACACCAATTTCATCGCTCCGGTGTCCGTGGAGGACGGCGCCTTTATCGCCGCCGGCACCACGGTGTCGGAGGACGTCCCGGAGGACGCCCTGGCCATCGGCCGGGCCCACCAGGAGATCAAGGACGGCTGGGCCGGGGAGAACCGGAGACGGAAAGGGAAAAAGTGAGAGAGCGGCCTCACGACACAAGAGAAAAAACGGCCACGGCGCCGACAAAAAATGGGAGGATGTAGGAAATGATTGCACATGGGAAGGATATCAAAGTCATCACAGGCAACTCCAACCCTGCTCTGGCCAGAGATATCTGCAAGGAGCTGGGGATCCCTCTGGCCAACTCAGAGGTGGGCTGCTTCTCGGACGGAGAGAACTTTGTCTCCATCTATGAGACCGTCCGGGGCTCCGACGTGTTCGTGGTACAGTCCACCTGCTCCTTCGTCAAGGACGGCAAGCTGAGCACCGTCAATGACTCGCTGATGGAGCTGCTTATCATCATCGACGCCCTGAAACGGGCCTCCGCCGGCCGGATCACCGCCGTGATCCCCTACTTCGGCTACGCCCGCCAGGACCGCAAGACCAAGCCTCGAGACCCCATCTCCGCCAAGCTGGTGGCCAACCTGATCACCACCGCCGGCGCCGACCGGGTGCTGACTATGGATCTCCACGCCAACCAGATCCAGGGCTTCTTCGACATCCCTGTGGACAACATGCTGGGCTCCCCCATCTTTGTGGACTACTTCAACCGCAAGTTTAAGGACGACCACGAGGACACCATGGTGGTCTCCCCCGACGTGGGCTCTGTGGCCCGGGCCCGGGCCTTCGCCCAGAAGCTGAACATGCCCCTGGCCATCGTGGACAAGCGCCGGCAGAAGGCCAACTCCTCCGAGGTTATGAACATCATCGGCGACGTGCGGGGCAAGCGGGTCATCCTGCTGGACGACATGGTGGACACCGGCGGCTCCCTGTGCCACGCCGCCAAGGCCCTGGTGGACATCGGCGGCGCCAAGGACGTCACCGCCTGCGCCACCCACGGCATCCTGTCCGGCCCCGCCGTACGCCGCATCCAGGAGAGCGTGCTGGACGAGGTGGTGTTCCTCAACACCATTCCCCCCAAGCCCGACGTACAGTGCGACAAGATCCACTACATCTCGGTGGCCCATCTCTTCGCCGAGGCCATCAGCCACATCTACATGGAGACCTCCGTGTCTCCCCTGTTTGTATAATTCAAACAAGCGGCATAGCCGCTTGTTTGAGAGGGTTGCGGCCGACTGCGCGCGCCCTTCGGGCACACTTGCGGCCGAGAAGTGTTTTTGGTGCGGCAAAGCCGCCCCAAAAACGGATTTTAATTCATTTCGCCGCCTTCGGGCGGCGAAATTTCTGCGAGGGAATACCATGTTTTTCAAAAAGGACGCGGGCGGCGTGAGCTGGCTGCTGGTCTGCCTGGGCAATCCCGGGGACAAGTATGAGAATACCCGGCACAATGTGGGCTTTATGGTGGCCGACGAGGTAGCTGAGCGTCAGGGGAAGCCCATCCAACGGCTGAAATTCAAGGCGCTGACCAATATCCTCACCATTTCCGGGGAAAAGGTGCTGGTGATGAAGCCCATCACCTATATGAACCTGTCTGGGGAGGCGGTGCGCCAGGCGGTGGATTTTTACAAGGTCCCTCCCGACCATGTGCTGGTGGTGTCCGACGACACCGCCCTGCCTGTAGGCCGGCTGCGCATCCGGATGAAGGGCTCCGCCGGCGGGCACAACGGGCTGAAAAACATCATCCAGCACCTGGGCACCGACCAGTTTCCCCGCCTGCGGGTGGGGGTGGGGGAGAAGCCCCACCCCGATTACGACCTGGCCGACTGGGTGCTGGGCAAGTTCGTAGGGGAGGACAAAAAGGCCATCGACGCCGCCGTCAAGCGGGCCGCCGACGCCATCGAGTGCATCCTGGCCGAGGGCATCGACCGGGGCATGGGAAAGTTTAACGGATAAACAGAGGCGGCGGGGATTACCCCGCCGTTTCCTTTGGTCTGTAATTTTCACAGGCTTTCGCGTCGTTATATCTTGGTTTGCGCCGGGGGTAAACACAGTGTCCGGAGCCGCACATAAAATACCGGCCCAAGGTATCCTTTGTGTAATGCTGTCGGAAATGCTTGCAGGTTTGGCAGATGTGTTTGTCTTCCATTATTACCACCCACCTATAATATACCATGTAGTCACTACTAAGTCAATAGGTGGTGAGGAATTGACGAGAAAAAATTTTAGTGGTAACCTAATTGCATCATGTAGTAACTATATAGTGCATAAGGGGTGCGCATATGGCCGGAACAAACCTTGTAAACAGAACAAAGTTGATTTCTTCTCTAGCAAATGAGTTAGTGGAGCCTTTTAATGAGCTTTCAAGAAAAACACGAGTGCCGAAATCCCGCTTGATTGACGAGGCGGTGGAGGACCTGCTGAAAAAGTACGAGAAAAGGATGGCTGAGTAAGCCATCCTTTTTCGTTATCTGGAAATAATCATCCCGGGCGTCTGCCGGTCCAGCAGGTACAGCAACAGGGCGTGCTCCCCGGCGCTGTCCAGCACGGCGGCCTCCGACCCGCCGGCGCGGAGGGCCTGGACGCAGTCCTGGACGGGCTCCGTCAGATTTTCGGGAATCTCGCCGGTCTCCAGCCGCTCCTCCGCCCGTTTCACGTCCATGCGCTCCAGGCCGGTCAGGCCGGCGGGGGAGAACAGCGCGAGAATCTCCGCCTTGTCCTCCAGGGCCGCCTCCAGTCCGCCGCCGCACTCGCATACCCGCACCCGGACGCCCAGCGCCCGCAGGGCGGACACGTCCTGCCAAATATCCGCTCCGGCCACGGCCTGGCACTGGACCACCATTTTTTTGCCCGCGTACCGCTCCAGCAGCGGGAGGGCGGACAGCAGCCCCCGGACCTGCTCCATGCCGTCCAGGCCCCGGATCATGTCGTACTCCTGCAAAAAGCTGCGGACATACTCCACATCGGTGGGGGTGTCGATATACTCCCGGCCCCGTTTCTGCCTCGTCTCCTCCCCCTTGCCGGTAATCAGCAGGACGGAGGGCTCCCAACAGCTCAAAACCGCCTGGCGGATGGCCTCGCCCCGGTTGGGCTCAATGAGGTATTTGCACCCCTGCTCCGCCACATGGGCGGCAATCTGCCCGCAGATGGACAGGGTGTCCTCCTCTCCGCTGTCCTCCTCGGTGAGGACTACCAGATCGGAGTATTTTCCCGAGATTTCTCCCAGGTCCCGCCGCCGGTCCAAGGCCTTCAGGCCGGGGCAGCCGAACACCGTCACGATCCGCCGGCCGGGGTACTCCGCCCGGGTGGAGCGGAACAGCGCCTCAAAGCTCATGCGGTTGTGGGCGTAGTCCACGATGGCGGTGACCGTCCCGCCGGCGCTGGCAAAGACCTCCATCCGGCCGGGGACTCTGGCCCGCTCCAGGCCCACGTAGATAAACCGCTCCGGAATCTCCAGTCCCTCGCACACGGCGATGGCGGCCAGGGCATTCTCCACGTTGAACAGCCCCGGCATGGTGAGCCGGAACTCCCGCTGGTACCGCCTGGTGCGCACCTGAAACAGGATGTCCTCCCCCCGCTTGCGCACCCGGTCGGCGTAGACGTCTGCCAGCGGGTCTCTCTGAGAGAAGGTAATGAGAGGCTTTCCTGCCTCCCGGGCGGCGGCCAGCACCCGGTCGGCGTGGTCGCAGTCCAGATTGACGCAGTTGACCGCCCCCTGTTGGAAGATCCGCAGCTTTGCGGAGAAGTAGTCCTCAAAGTCGGTGTGCTCGATGGGGGAAATGTGGTCATAGCCGATGTTGAGGAAGCAGGCGGCGGCGAAGTCGGTGCACAGGGAGCGGTGGTATTTCAGCGCCTGGCTGGACACCTCCATGGTCAGATACTCCAGCCCGGATTGGACGGCCCGGTAGAAGTGGCGCTGGAGGTCCAGGGCGTCGGGGGTGGTGATGTGGGACTCGAACCGCTCCACCCCGTCGTAGGTGTCGATGGAGGAAATCACTCCGCTCTCCGGCCCGCCTGTCTCCGCCATATACCCGTCCAGGATGGATTTCAGATAGTAGGCGGTGGAGGATTTGCCCTTGGTGCCCGTCAGGCCGATGACCTTCAGCTTCCCCGAGGGGTGGTCAAAGAACAGGTCGGCCAAGGGGGCGATGGTCCGGCGCATGTCGTTGACTTGGAGGCAGGGCAGGTCCACCTCCGAGTAGGGGGTCTCGCTCACATAGGCGATGGCCCCCTTGTTCCGGGCCATTGCCAGGAACTCCGCCTTGAAGTGGGCCCCCTTACAGATAAACAGGGTGCCGGGGACCACCTCCCGGGAGTCGTAGGACACCAGCTCCACCGGGGCGGACCGGATCACATCCTCCGGAACGGGGGCGGCCAGCAGGTTCCGCTCCTCCAGCAGGGCGATATAGTCGTTGAGGGCGGGCTTTGCCATGGGCCATTCCTCCTGGTATTATTTAACAAAAATATCACGCAGCGGCTTGTGACAGGCCTGGACCGACCGCTCGGCCAGCACCGCCATGGCGTCGGTATAGAAGGGGGGTAGGTGGTGCTTATCGGCAAAGACGGACAACTCGGTGCAGGCCAGCACCCCGCAGTCGCAGCCCTGGGCCAGGAGGTCCTGGTGGACGGCGGCGAACTTCTGGGGGTCGCCGTCCCGGCTGGCTTTCACGTCGTCGTAGATGAGAGACATCACCAATTTTTGCGCCCCCGGGGAGGGGATCACCGCCTCGATTCCGGCGGCAGAAAATTCCTTTTGGTATAATCCGGTTTGGATAGTACCGTCTGTAGCTAAAATGCCGGGGCGTTTCAGTCCCCGGGAGGCCAGCAGCCGGGCGGTCTCCCGGATCATGTGGAGGATGGGAATGCCGATCTGCTCCTGGACCTGGTCCAGGAAAAAATGGGAGGTGTTGCAGGGGACGGCGATGCAGGTGCACCCCGCTCCCTCCAGCAGCCGGGCATCGGCCAGCAGCCGCCGGTACACCGCCTGCCGCTCCTCCTCGCTGCCCAGGATGGCGGCGGTGCGGTCGGGCATGTCGCTGTCGGAGAGGATCAGGGCGTTGACGTGCTCCTGGTCCGACCGGGCGGCAGTGCGGTCGATGACAAACTGATAAAAGGTATTGGTGGCTTGCGGCCCCATGCCGCCTAAAACGCCGAGACGATACTGCATTATGTGTTACTCCTCGCCGGGTATTTTGTTGTACTGGTCGAAGCGCTTGATGTTGCCCAGGTGGTTCTTGCACACTCGCAGGCGGCGGCGCAGGGAGGCGTCCGCCGGACAGACCAGGGAGTGGTGGTCCGCCCCCGCCTTGATGAGGGCGCGCATCTCCTCGTGGTACCGCTTGGGGGTGAACTTGAAGGCCACCCGCTTGGGCACCATCCGCCACAGGGAGCGGTTCTCCGTCATAGTGAAGGGCAGGTCCTTTTCCTCGATCCGGTCCTCCACCACCAGCTTGGCGATGTTGTGCCCCGCGCCGGTGACATAGTAGTTGCTCCGGCCCTGGCGGCAGTTGATCTCAAAGGCCTTGTACTTGCCGTCCCGGCTGTCGTACTTGATATCGAAGTTGGAAAAACCGGTGAAGTGAAGGGCCTCCAGCAGGCCCTTGATCTTTAGCTCCAGTTCCTCGTCCCGCTCGGTGAGAATCACCGCGTGGTTGCCGATGCCGTGGGGGGAGTGCTCCTCCAGCAGGACGTGGCCCAAGCACATGGTGGTCACCCGGCCGTTGCGGTCAGAGTAGCTGGTGAGCACTCGCATGTAGCTGTCGTCCCCGGGAATAAACTCCTGGAGCACCATGTGGTCGGAATAGCCGGCGGCGTAGACGTGGTCCAGGCTCTCCAGCAATCCTTCCCAGCTCTGGCAGATATAGACCTTGGCCAGGGAGTGGTCGCCGCAGGCCCAGTAGGCCACGCTGTCGGCGGGCTTGGCGATGTAGGGCGGGCCCCAGGGGAGGGTGAAGTTATGGCCCATGGACCTGTCGTAGATAAAGGTGGCCGGGTGGTCGATGCCGTGTTCGTCGCAGAGCTGATAGAACTTCTCCTTGTTGATGAGGGTATCCAGCAGCGCCCCGTCGATGTAGGGGGCAATCACATTGGCGGGCAGGGAATCCTTACAGTGGGCGGCCAGCTGGACATAGCTGTCCCCGCAGCCCAGAAGGATGACCTTTTTGTCCGAGAACTCCTCCGCCGCAGCCTGGACGTTACGGCGGAAGGCCCTCTCGTCCTCGTTGTCGAGACACACCCGGTAGTCGATAATGGCGCTGCCGTGGCAGGGGAAGGATGGGTACTTGCCATAGGCCACGGAGCGCACCCCATAGGCCTCGTAAAAGGCCCGGGCCACGCTGTACACGTTGATATCGCCGCCGAAGAGCAGCGGCTGGAAGGGAAGGGTGTTGGGCATACAAAAAATCTCCTTCATAGGGTCTTGTCTGCGGGCCGCCTCATCCGCCCCAGTGTGCGCACTGGGGCACCTTCCCCTAAAGGGGAAGGCTTTTAGACGCGCACCTTTTGGCTTCCCCTTTAGGGGAAGCTGTCAGCCGAAGGCTGACTGATGAGGAACCCCCTACCGGAACTCCCGGGTGAATCCCCTGGCAAAAATGGGGTCGATGTCGAAGGTAGCCAGGTCGCCGGCGGAGCATTTCATATTGGTGACGTTGAGCAGGGTCTCGGTGGCCCCGATAGGGCCCACCACCCGGGCCTTCTGGTCGCCAATGCGGACGGTGCGCTTCTGCTCCCGCCGCCACCGCAGCCACAGGGCAAGGAAGCCGGTCTCCCGGGGCCTGGACACCCCGAAGCCGTTCTGGTAGCCCACGGGGAGCACCGCGATCCGGGTGGGCTTTTTTAGTATAATGGGTTTGTCTGTGCCCAGGGAGTGGCCCTTGGGTAGCCACCGGGCCTCGGCCAGGGGGACCTCGCCGTAGCCCACTGTCTTGAGCCGGTCGTCCCGGGTGCGGCGGCACCGGCCCAGGATGGCCGAGCCCGCCCGGACCCCGTCCAGCCGGGCGTCGTCGTTGTGGAGCAGGGCAAAGGAGCCGGCGGCGTGGACGGTCCCCGTCTCGTAGCCGGCCTGGTGGATGGTATCCAGCACCCGGTGGAACTGCTCCAGCTGGTGGGCCGCCTCCGGGTCGTTGGGCTTCATGTCGTGGAGCTGGGTGTAGATGCCCTCCAGGGCCACGTTGGGCAGGGAGCGGTAGGCCAGCAAAATCTTCTCCGGCTCGCTGACTAGAAAGCCGCCGAAGCCCATCCCTGTGTCCACCTGGATGTGGGCGCAAGCCACGGTGGAGCGGTTCTCCGCTAAGGCGTTGAGTGCCAGCCCCGTGTCCACCGAAGAGACGGTGCACACCACGTTCAGGTCCACCAGCTGCTCCAGCTCCTCCCGGTCGGTGGTGGAGCGGAGCATGAGGATCTCCTCGTCCTCAAAGCCGGCCTGGCGCAGCTTCTCCGCGTCCTTCACCTCGCACACGGCAAAGCGGCCGATGCCCTCCGCCCGGAGCAGCTTGGCCATGGGCACCACCCCCGCGCCGCCGCCGTCGCCGGTGAGCACGCCGTAGATGACCGCCCCCGCCGCCCGCTCCTTGATGACGGACAGATTGTGCTTGACCGCGGCCTTTTCGATGACCAGCTTGCGCATAAGGATAGCCCCCTTTTCTCTCTACGGGAATACCAGTTCAGTCTGCCTGGACCAGTGGACGTGTCATACCAATTCATGTTATTCTACCACTCTTCAGGAAAAATAGCAATGTTGCAATCCGGGAATATTTGGTGTAAAATACGAGTACGATATTTTAGAATAGGAGGAGTATGCTTTATGGACGAAAAGGTAAAGGCCCTGCTGGAGCGGGTAAAGGGGACGGCCAGCTACGCCGCCGACGCCGCGGCGGACTCCGCCCGGGCCGCCGGAAAGCGGGCGGGCCAGATGGTGGACGTGGCCAAGCTGAATGTGCAGCTCTTCGACCTGAACGGAGAGTACAACGATGTTCTGCGCCAGCTGGGCCAGGTGATGGTGGACACCCACCGGGGCCAGGCCCCCGAGGGGGCGCTGGTGACCTCCCTGCTGAACCAGGCGGACGAGAAGACCGGGCGGATCGCCGAGCTGAAGGGCCGCATCGCCGACCTGAAGCAGGCCCAGACCTGTCCCGCCTGCGGCGCCCCCTGCGGACGAAACGACAAGTTCTGCCGCTCCTGCGGCGGCAAGCTGTAAGGAGGCCCCATGGACTATACAATGGATCAATACCGCTCCAGCGCCCAGGCCATCCGGGAGCGGCTGGGGGACTTTGTCCCCAAGGTGGCCATGGTGCTGGGCTCCGGCCTGGGCTACCTGGGGGACGAGGTGGAACACCCCATCGCCATCGATTACCGGGATATCCCCCACTTTAAGGCCTCCACCGCCCCTGGCCACAAGGGCCGGCTGGTCTTCGGTATGCTGGAGGGCCAGAAGGTGGCCGTCATGCAGGGTCGGATGCACCACTACGAGGGCTACTCCTACGAGGAAGTATCCTACGCCGTGCGGGTGCTACGCCTGCTGGGCTGCGACACCCTCATCGTTACCAACGCCGCCGGCTGCGTCAACACCGACTGGAAGGCCGGCGACCTGATGCTCATTACTGACCAGATCAAGATGTTTTCCGAATCCCCCCTCCGGGGGGAGAACCTGCCCGATTTCGGGGTCCGGTTCCCCGACGCCTCCCACCTGTACACCCCCCGGCTTCAGGAGTTGGCCCGGCAGACCGCCAAGGAGCGGGGTATCCCCCTGCGGGAGGGGGTCTACTTCTACTGCTACGGCCCCCAGTACGAGACCCCGGCAGAGATCCGGGCCGCCCGCCTGCTGGGGGGCGACGCCGTGGGCATGTCCACCGCCCCCGAGGTGATCGTGGCCGGCCACTGCGGCATGGAGGTGCTGGGGCTCACCCTGCTCAGCAACATGGCCGCCGGCATCCTGGACCAGCCCCTCAGCGAGCAGGAGGTGCTGGACGCCGCCGCCGCCGCCCGGGAGAAGTTCTCCGGGCTGGTGCGGGCCTGTCTGAGAAAGATGTAAGGGAGAGGCTGAACATGTCGATTCTGTTTACCAATGTCACCGCCGTCACCATGGACCCGGCAGATCCCGTCCTGAAAGACGCCTTTGTGGCGGTGGAGGGCAGGAAAATCGCCTCTGTGGGGGCGGAGCGCCCCCAGGGGACCTTTGACCGTACCATCGACTGCACCGGCAAGGTGCTCATGCCCGGCCTGGTCAACGCTCACACCCATGTGCCCATGGCCCTGCTCCGGGGCTACGGCGGGGGCCACGACCTCCAGCACTGGCTCAACGACTGGATTTTCCCCGCCGAGGCCAAGCTGGACGACCGCTGCGTGGCCGCCGGGGCGGCCCTGGGGCTGGCGGAGATGATCGCCTCGGGCACCACCTGTATCGCCGACATGTACATGCGTACCGGCGTGATCGCCAAAACCGTTTTGGAGGCGGGCATTTCCGCCAACCTGTCCTGCGGCGGGCTGTACTTCGGCGACCCGGCGGACTTCTCACCGGAGAAATGCAGCGACTGTCAGAACCAGACCGTCCTCACGGAGGAGTGGCACGGCGCGGGGGACGGACAGATCATGGTGGACGCCTCCATCCACGCCGAGTACACCTCCTCCGCCCCCCTGTGGCGGTGGATGGCCGATTACGCCCAGAAGCACGGGCTGGGGATGCACGTCCACGTCTCCGAGACAAAGAAGGAGCACGAGGAGTGCAGGGGCCGCAACAGCGGCCTGACTCCCATCCAGACCTTGGACCGGTACGGCGTGTGGGAAAACGGCGGCCACGCCGCCCACTGCGTCTGGGTGAGCGACCAGGACATGGAGCTCATGCGGAAGAAGAACATCACCGCTGTCCACAACCCGGTGTCCAACCTGAAGCTGGCCTCCGGGGTGGCCCGGGTGCCCCAACTGCTCAAAGCCGGGGTGAATGTGGCCCTAGGCACCGACGGGGTGGCCTCCAACAACAGCCACGACCTCTTCGAGGAGGTCAAGCTGGCCGCCATCCTCCACAAGGGGACTACCGGCGACCCCACGGCTATCTCCGCCTTTGACGCCCTGTCCATGGCCACCGTCAACGGGGCCAGGACCCTGGGCCGGGACGCCGGAGTGATCGCCCCCGGCAAAATCGCCGATCTGATCCTGGTGGACTTCACCCACCCCAATCTCTTCCCCTGTCACGACATACTGGAGAACCTGGTCTACTCCGCCGCCCCCTCCAACGTAGTGATGAATATGGCCCGGGGAAAAATCATATATGAAAACGGGGAGTTCCTCACCCTGGACCTGGAGAAGATCCGGGCCGAGGTGAAGGACTACGCTCTGCCTCACATCTTCGGCTGACCGTATGTAGGGGCCGCCGCCCTCGGCGGCCCGTTCGTGACAGCGGGGATTAAAGCGGGCCGCCCAGGGGGGCGGCCCCTACGGAAACGAACATGAACAGGAGGCGGCCTATGGCCCGACGCGAAGCGCCCTCCCGCCGGAGGGTTGGACAAAAACAAAATACCTTCTTCGGCGGGGCGGCCATTCTGGCAGCAGGCGCCATGGTGGTCAAGCTCATCGGCATGTTCTACAAGATCCCCCTAAACAACATCATCGGGGCTCAGGGCAACGCCGACTTCAACAACGCCTACAACATCTACGCTGTCCTGCTCACCATCTCCACCGCTGGCCTGCCCGTGGCGGTGTCCAAGCTGGTGAGCGAGGCCAACGCCCAGGGCCGGCGCAATCAGGTACGGCGCACCTTCCAGCTGGCCCTGGGGATGTTCCTATTCCTGGGGACAGTCTCCTTCCTGGTGATGTACTTCAAGGCGGATGCCCTGGCCGGCCTGATGAACGACACCAAGGCCGCCCCCGGCATTCGGGCCCTGGCCCCGGCGGTGGTGTGCGTGGGCTGTCTGGCCGCCCTGCGGGGCTACAGCCAGGGCCACCTCAACATGACCCCCACCTCCGTCTCCCAGATCATCGAGGCCCTGTGCAAGCTGTTCATCGGCCTGTCCCTGGCCTACGCCCTCATCAAGATGGGCCAACCCCCGGAGATGGCCGCCGCCGGCGCCATCACCGGCGTCACCGTGGGTACGGTGGTGGCCCTGGTCTATATGGTGGTCAGCTTTTTCCTGGCCCGCCTCCGGGAGCCCGGCCGCAGCCGGGATGTGCCCGACGAGGCAGGGGACATCATTCGGGATATTCTGCGCATCGCCATCCCCATTACCCTCAGCTCCTCCATGGTGGGCATTGTCACAGTGATTGACTCCGCCCTGGTCCAGGGGCAGGTCCAGAAGGCCCTGCTGGAAAATCCCGCCTGCTGGGAGCTGTACCGCAGCTTTGTGGACTTCGCCCCCCTGGAGAGCGCCATCTCCGCCTGGAAGGGGCTGCTGACTGAGGGGACGGCCGCCACAATGGCTGTCCTCAGCGCCCAGGTGGAGGCGGCCCAGGCCGCCCAGGCGGCGGGGACGGCTCTCTCCGCTCTGGAGGAGGGGGCCCTGACCCTGCACACCACCCTGGAGGGCATCAGCCGCACCCTCTACGGCAACTACGGCAGCGCCCTGACCATCTACAATCTGCCCACCGCCCTGATGACGGCCATCACCATCTCGGTGATCCCCACCGTCTCCGGGGCTCTGGCCCGGCGCGACCGCCGGGGGGCCTCCCGGGTGGCCGGCTCCGCCCTGCGGATCACCGCCCTGATGGCCTTCCCCATGGGGGTGGGGCTGTTCGTGCTGGGCACCCCCATCATCCGGCTTCTCTTCCCCAAAATGGAGTCCTCCCTGGCCGGACCCCTGCTGTCCACCCTGGGCCTGGCCACGGTGTTCGTGTGTCTGATGCTGGTGTGCAACTCCATCCTCCAGGCTTACGGCTTTGTCAACCTGCCCATTCTGGTGATGGTACTGGGTGGCGGGGTAAAGATCTTTACCAACTACAACGTGGTGGCCATGCCCCGGGTGGGCATCTACGGCGCGCCCATGGGCAACATCTTCTGCTTCGGGCTGTGCCTGCTGCTGGACCTGCTCCTCATCAGCCGGGTGGTCCCCCGGCGGCCCCGGTATCTGCCCGTCTTTTTGAAGCCGCTGATCGCCTCCGCCATGATGGGCGGGGCCGCCTGGGCGGTGTACGGCCTGGGAGCCAAGCTCCTCAGCTCCGTTCCTGAGGGGGGCGGCCAGGCCGTCCTCAGCACCACCGGCAATGCCATCTGCGTCCTGGCGGCCATCGGGGTGGCCGTGGTGATCTACCTGGTCCTGGTCATCGCTTTGAGGGCCATTTCCCGGGACGACCTGTCCCTGATGCCCAAGGGCGACAAGCTGGCCCGCCTGCTCCGGCTGTAGCGCACATTTGGAACATTTTGGAAATCCAAGTAAATATTTTTTTATATTATCCCCAAAAGCGGGAAAAAAGACTTGATAAGGAAGCGAAATTGTGGTAGATTTTCAAATAGCGGAAAATTACGGCATGGACGATCTGCTCAAGATTATGGAGTTGCTCCGGGCCCCCGGGGGCTGCCCCTGGGACCGGGCCCAGACCCATCAGTCCATCCGGGACAACATGCTGGAGGAGGCCTATGAGGCCGCCGACGCCATCGACCGCATGGACATGGAAAATCTCAGGGAGGAGCTGGGCGACGTGCTGCTCCAGGTGGTGTTCCACGCGTCCATGGCTCAGGAGGCGGGGCAGTTCACCTTTGACGACGTGGTGGACGGGGTGTGCCGGAAGCTGGTGTTCCGCCACCCCCACGTCTTTGGAACGGCGGACGCAAGGGACCCGGTTGGGGCCCTGTCCGCCTGGGAGACCCAGAAGCGGGAGGAGAAGGGCCAGCGGACTGCCGCCGACGCCTTAGACAGCGTGGCCCGGGCGCTTCCCGCCTTGACCCGCGCCGCCAAGCTCCAGAGCAAGGCCGCCAAGGCGGGCTTCGACTGGAGGGAGGCCGCCCCCGCTATGGACAAGCTGTCTGAGGAGCTGGAGGAGTTCCAGACCGCTGTGCGGGAGGGCTCCAATATGGAGGAGGAGCTGGGCGATCTGCTCTTCGCCGCCGTCAAGGCTGGCCGGTTTGCCGGCGTGGACGGCGAAACCGCCCTGCAAAAGGCCTGCGAGAAGTTCATCCGCCGCTTCCGGCGGGTGGAGCAGCTGGCCGACGCCCCGTTGGACAAGCTGGATGTTCCCGCCCTGGAGGAGCTCTGGGCCAGGGCAAAAGAGGAGGAGGCTTAACACCCAGAAGGATCTGTATTCACAGCCAGGAAATTACGCGCCGGAGTACTCTCGTCCGGGCCGGTGGTTCACGGCTGTGAATATGGATCAGAGGGTTTTAAGTATATATTCAGGCAGCCGGATGTGGGCTGTCAAACAATGCACAGGAGGAGAAAATATGAACAAAACCGAACTCATTGCGGCAGTGGCTGAGAAGGCCGAGCTGTCCAAGAAGGACGCTGAGGTCGCCATCTCCGCCGCCATCGACGTGATCACTGACGCTCTGCGCACCGGTGAGAAGGTTCAGCTGGTTGGCTTTGGCTCCTTTGAGGTGAAGACCCGCGCCGAGCGCATGGGCCGCAACCCCCAGACCAAGCAGCCCATCCCCATCCCCGCCTCCAAGGCCCCCGTGTTCAAGGCCGGCAAGGCCCTGAAGGACGCGGTCGCCCGCTGACCGGGATTGTTTGATCAGGAGACGCCGCCGCAAGGCGGCGCCTCTTTTCTTTTGGAGGACGCTATGCGACTGGATAAATGGTTAAAGGTATCCCGGCTCATCAAACGCCGCACCGTGGCCAACGAGGCCTGCGACAACGAGCGAGTGTCCGTCAACGGCCGGCCCGTCCGGGCCAGCTATGACGTGAAGGTGGGCGACCGGGTGGAGCTGAAATTCGGGCAGAACACCGTGAAGGTGGAGGTGCTGGTGGTGACCGACAACGTGGGCAAGGCGGACGCCGCCGCCATGTACAGGGAAATTCTATGAAAAAACGGATACTCTGCGCCCTGCTGGCCGTGGTTCTATGCGCCTGCGCTTTGGCGGGCTGTTCCCGGGAGCCGGTTGAATCTACCACCTTCGCGATGGATACGGTGATGAATTTTACTCTCTACGGCGGCTGGGACCGGGAAAAGACCAAGGAGACCCGGGACTGGATGACCTCGCGGCTGGCCTATTGTGACGAGATGTTCTCCGCCACGGATGAAAACAGCGATATTGCTCAGGTAAATCGGGCGGCGGGGCAGCCGGTGGAGCTGAAAAATCCTACCGCTGAGCTGCTGTCCCAAGCGCTGGAGCTGTGCCGGGTCACGGACGGCGCCCTGGATATCACCGCTTACCCCGCCGTCAAGGCCTGGGGCTTCACCCAGGAGGAGCACCGGGTGCCCTCAGAGGAGGAGCTGGCGGAGCTGGCGGCAAGGATCGACTACTCCGCCGTCAAGCTGGATGGAAATACGATTACCCTCCCGGAGGGGGTGGAGATTGACCTGGGGGCGGTGGCCAAGGGCTTTGCCGGGGACTGGCTGGCCCAGCAGGTCCGGAACATCTACCCGGGGGAGGATTCCGCCCTGCTGGACCTGGGCCAGAGCACCATCGTCGCCGTGGGGAGCAAGCCGGGGGGCAAGCCCTGGCGCATCGGGGTGGTGGACCCGGCCCAGCCGGAAAGCTACTTCGCCGTGGTGGAGCTGGTCGATATGGCCATGGGCACCTCGGGGGGCTACCAGCGATATTTTGAACAGGACGGAATTACCTACTGGCACATCCTGGACCCGGACACCGCCGCCCCCGCCCGGTCAGGGCTGGCCTCGGTGACGGTGGTGGCCCCCTCGGCCCTGACCTGCGACGGCCTGTCCACCGCCCTGTTCGTCATGGGGCTGGAGGAGGGGGCCGCCTTCTGGCGGAACCACCCCGAGCTGGAGTTCGACGTCATCTTTGTCACCGAGGACGGGGAAATCTACCGCACCGCCGGACTGGAGGGCCGGTTCTCCCTGGCGGAGGGGTACACCGACCGGGAGGTGACTTTGCTGGAATGAAGGGCAAGGTAGTTTTGTTCCTGCTGCTGGCCGCCGTGGCCGCCTCCGCGGCCCTTCTCCTGCTCCGGGGCGGGGAAGAGGACACCCCCGTGGCCCGGATCACCCGGGACGGCGTCCTGCTGGAGGAGATTGACCTGAACAAGGTGGACCAGCCCTACACCCTCACCTTTGAAGATGAGAGCGGTTCCAACACCATTTCCGTGGAAAAGGGCCGCATTCGGGTGTCGGCGGCCGACTGCCCCGACCGGGTCTGCGTCAACCAGGGTTGGATTGCAGACGGCACCGTGCCCATCGTCTGCCTGCCCCACAGGCTGATGGTGGAGATCAAGGGAGGCGGAGGTGATCTGGATGGCGGGGCCGGTTAGGGGGGCGGGGCGGATCGCCCGGCTGGCCCTGCTCACCGCCATCGCTTTGACCATCTTTATGGCGGAGGCTCAGCTCCCGGTGATTCCCATCCCTGGGGTCAAGCTGGGTCTGGCCAACATCGTCACGGTGTACGCTATGTTTGCCCTGGGCCCGGGAGACGCCCTGTTGGTGCTGTCTGGCCGGGTGTTTTTGGGGGCCGTGTTCTCCGGGCAGCCCATGACCCTCATCTATAGCGCCGCCGGGGGACTGCTCAGCTGGTGTGCCCTGTGCCTGCTGCGCAAGGCCCTCACGGAAAAACAAATCTGGCTGGCCAGCCCTGCGGCCGCCATCTTCCACAACCTGGGCCAACTCTTAGCCGCCGCCGCTGTGCTGCGCTCCCGGGCGGTAATGGCCTACCTGCCCTACCTGATCATCGCCGCCGTCATCGCCGGGCTGTTCACCGGCATCGCCGCCCAGGCGCTGATCCACCGGCTGAACCGGGTCAAGCACTAACAGAAACGAAAAGCCCCGGATACCTGCTCCAAGGTATCCGGGGTTTCCCGTTGAAAAAGAGGATTAAAATGAAACGAACTGTCTCTTGCAACTGTTATCTTATCGGAAAGATATTAACAAATCCAACGCCAGATGTTACAAAAGAATTAAATCGTCTAAAAATTCAGGGAACAGGCAGATTTTTTTAGCGTTTTTCGCTAGAACGATCCAGCCAAAAAGGGAGAAAGGCCAACGGAGCGACCCGTCAGCCTTTCAAAAAAATGGAGGATAGAATGAAAAGATGTTCTTGCCTTGCGAGTATGAGTATAGCCAAAAGTTTTTACAAAAGTTCTTGCGAGTTGTTACAAAAGATTTAAATCTCTCGCAAATTTTGAAAAAATTCCTGGAGGACCTCCCCGCACTCCCTCTCCAGCGGCCCCTGGTAGATCCGGGGACGGTGGTTGAATCGCTCCTCAAACAGGTTGAGCACCGACCCGCAGCACCCGGCCTTCTCGTCCCGGACCCCGTAGCGGACCTCGTCCACTCGGGCATTGACAATGGCCCCGGCGCACATGGGGCAGGGCTCCAGGGTGACATACAGGGTGCAGCGGTGCAGCCGCCAGCTCCCTAGACAGGCGCAGGCGTCCCGGATGGCCTCCACCTCGGCGTGGGCGGTGGCGTCGCCCCTCTCCTCCCGGCGGTTGCGCCCCTGGCCCACGATCTTCCCCTCCCGGACGATCACACAGCCCACGGGCACGTCCCCGCTGGCGGCAGCCTCCCGGGCCAGAGCCAAGGCCTGGCCCATAAAATACTCGTGGTCCATTTTGCCCCTCTTTTCTGAAAAAGCCCCTCGCGGCAGATGCCGGAGGGGCTTGGTCTTTATGATGGGAAATCAGATCAGGCTCAAGACCAGGGTAATGACAATCCACAGGATGGCCACCCACTTGGTCATCTTGGCCAGCTTGGCGTCCAAGCTCTTGGCCTTGTTCTTGGACAGGAAGGTGTCGGCGCCGCCGGCGATGGCCCCGGACAGGCCGGCGCTCTTGCCGGACTGGAGCATGACCACGGCGATGACGGCCAGACCGCACAGGACCTGGATAATGGTGAGGATCAGACTCAGCGTATTCATATTACTCGTTCCTTTCAAGGCCCTGGGGCCGAAAATTTATTGTGGGAAAAACCCGGAAGTACAGAAGAGCATACCACAGTTTAAACAGGATTGCAAGTGTTTTCTCTAATTTTCAGGAATTTTCCCTCCTCTGGTAGTAGGTAGCCCCGTTTTGGCACCCCTCATCCAGCCGGCCGGTATCCACCAGATACTCGATAAAAAACCGGACATTCCGCTCAAAGCGCAGAGAGCGGCGGGGCTTGTGGGTAAAGAGCTGGTAGAGGACGCAGGCCGCCTCGTCGATCTGGCTTGCCGTCATGGGTCGGTCCACCAGCGCCAAAATTTCCTCCGCCCGGCGGCGGACCAGATCCTGGTTGGCGTCGATGAGCCCGCCGATCTCCTCCCCGGGGCACACCCCCCGGTGGGCCATGATGTAGGCCTCGCAGTCCAACCCCCGCAGCTTCTCCCGGCTCTCAATAGCCATAGCCTGGCTCAAGTTGTAGGGCAGCTTGGCGGTGAGCAGCTCGGCGCTGAGGAGGGCGTCGGCGGTGTAGCACACGTTGTCCGGGGTAACGGTGCACACATGCCCCGAGGAGTGCCCCGGGGTGTGGACGATGCCAAACTCCGCCCCGCAGAAGGAGAAGGGGCCGTCAGTCGGTGGAATATAGATGTCGGGCGTGTGGATCATGCAGGAGGATTCCCGTTCCACCGTCCCCGGAGAGAGGGTCAGAAAGTAGCACTTCAGCGTCAGCAGGGAGGAGCACATCCCCGCCTCCGGGAAGGTGAGGGCGACCTTCGCGCCGTATTTCTTCTGCAAATAGGCGCTGTTGGCGCAGTGGTCCACATGGGCGTGGGAGCACAGCACTCCCACCGGCCTCAGCCCCGCGGTGCTCAGCGTCTCCTCCAGCTCCTCCCGCTCCTGGAGCAGCCCGCTGTCCAGCAGAATACAGCGTTTATCGTCCAGCTTGTACAGCGGAATATACTCGACGCCCTCAAGCACCCATGTATTTCCCTTCACCTGTGTCAGTTCCATGTCGGCGCCTCCCAATCAACACAGAGGAAAAACGAAGTTTTTCCCGAAAGTTTTTTCTTTGGTTCTTTCTTTTTTACAAAAAAGAAAGAACACTCACTCCCGCTGCTTCAAGTACACCATCAGCACCGCCACGTCTGCCGGGGACACCCCGGACACCCGCCCGGCCTGGCCCAGATTCTTGGGGCGGATGGCGGCCAGCTTCTGCCGGGCCTCCAGGCGCAGGCCCTCGATGGACAGGTAGTCGATGTCCTCGGGCATGGGCCGCTCCTCCAGACGGCGGACCTCCTCCACCTGGCGGAGCTGGCGGTCGATGTAGCCGGCGTACTTGATGGTGATCTCCGCCTCGCCGGTCACCGCCGGGGGCAGGCCGGGCCGGTCCGGGTCAAAGGGGGCCAAATCGGCGTAGGACAGCCGGGGGCGGCGGAGCAGATCGGCCAGCCGGGCCCCATCCTTCACAGGGGGCTCCCCCCGCGCCTCCAGCAGAGCGGATAGAGCAGGGGAGGGGGGCGTGCCGGCATGCTCCAGGCGGCGGACCTCCCGGTCCACAGCGGCATATTTTTCCTGCACTTTGTCATATTGTTCCCTGGATACTAGCCCCAATTCATAGCCGATGGCGACCAGCCGCTTGTCGGCATTGTCCTGACGGTGAAGCAGCCGGTACTCGGTGCGGGAGGTCATCATGCGGTAGGGCTCGTTGGTGCCCTTGGTGACCAGGTCGTCGATAAGCACCCCGATGTACCCCTGATCTCGGCGGAGGATCAGGGGCGGCTTGCCCTGGATTTTCAAGGCGGCATTCACCCCGGCCACAAAGCCCTGGACGGCGGCCTCCTCATAGCCGGAGGAGCCGTTGAACTGTCCCGCCCCGTACAGCCCGGGGACGGCTTTGGTCTCCAGGGTGGCCTCCAGCCCGGTGGGGTCCACGCAGTCGTACTCGATGGCGTAGGCACAGCGGGTCATCTCAGCGTGCTCCAGACCGGGGATGGTGTGGAGCATCTCAATCTGCACCTCCTCGGGCAGGGAGGAGGAGAAGCCCTGAATATACAATTCTTCGGTGTCCAGCCCCATGGGCTCGATGAACAGCTGGTGACGGGTTTTGTCGGGGAAGCGCTCCACCTTGGTCTCGATGGAGGGGCAGTACCGGGGGCCGATGCCCTCAATGGTGCCGTCGTAGAGGGGGGAGCGGGACATGTTGGCCCGGATGATTTTGTGGGTCTCCTCGTTGGTATAGGTGAGGTAGCACACCGCCCGGTTTTCCGGGGTGCGCTCCGTCCGAAAGGAGAAGGCCAGCCCGTCCCCATCCCCCTCCTGGAGCTCCATCTTGGAAAAATCCACCGACCGGCGGTTGACTCGGGGAGGCGTGCCCGTCTTGAACCGGCGGATGGACAGGCCCAGCCGCTTCAGGCTGTCCGTCAGGGGCAGGGCGGCGGACAGGCCGTCGGGGCCCGAGTCCCGGACCACCTCTCCCACCACGATGCGGCCGCCCAGATGGGTGCCGGTGGCGACAATGGCGGCCTTCACCTGATACACCGCCCCGGTGTGGGTCACCACCCCGGACACGGCGCCGTTTTCCGTCAAAATTTCAACCACTTCCGCCTGCTTGACCCACAGATTTTCCTGCTTCTCCAGGGTGTGCTTCATCACCTTCTGGTACTCCCGGCGGTCGGCCTGGGTCCGGAGGGACCAGACGGCGGGGCCCTTGCTCCGGTTGAGCAGCCGGTACTGGATACAGGCCTTGTCGGCGGCCCGGGCCATCTCGCCCCCCAGGGCGTCCAGCTCCCGGACCAGATGGCCCTTCCCCGTGCCCCCGATGGCCGGGTTGCAGGGCATGTTGCCCACCGCGTCCAGATTGACGGTGAAGCACAGGGTCCGCATCCCCATTCGGGCAGCGGCCAGAGCGGCCTCAATGCCCGCGTGGCCCGCCCCGATGACGGCGATATCAAATTGTCCGGCCTGGTAGGTTTTCATAGGCGCGCTCCCCTATATGAGTAGATTCCCGCTGTATTTTGCCCTCCGGCGCAAGTTCGGGGGCGGCTTGGGCCGCCCCCGCGCAATACCTTATTTCAACGCGAACACCGCGCCGGAGCGGGGAGGAAGGGCGATGGTGTACACCCCGTCCCGCTGAGAAAACTGGGGCCGGCCCATCAGGGGGAACAGCCGGCCGTCGTCGAAGGAAAATGCGTGTTCCTCATTTCCGGCGTTGAAGGCGCACAGCAGCCGCTCGTCCCCTGTCTCCCGGAGGAAGACCAGCAGGGGGCCCTTGCCCAGGACATACCGGATGGAGCCCCGGCGCAGGGCGGGGTGCCGGCTGCGCAGCCGGCCCAGGGCCCGGTACCAGTTGAGCAGGTTCTGGTCCTCCTTGCCCCAGGGGAAGGTCTGTCGGTTGAAGGGGTCCTCAAAGCCCTCCATGCCCGCCTCGTCCCCGTAGTACACCGTGGGGGAGCCGGGGAAGCAGAACAGCAGCAGGGAGGCGGCCTTCAGCAGCTCCCGGCCCCGGCTGCGCTGCCTGGGGGAGAGCCTGAACTGGGCCCGCCACTCCTTGGTCTGGTCCCGGTACTCGCCCCCCGCCCCCAGCAGGGTGAGGAAGCGGGGGGTGTCGTGGGTGTCCAGGGAGTTCATGGCGGAGTAGAAGGCGAAGGGGGGGTAGTTCTCCCGGATGGTCTCCATGCCCTCCACGAAGGCCTCGCCCCCGCCCCCCTGGAAGAAGGAGAGGATGGCGGCGCGGAGGGGGTAGTTCATCAGTCCGTCGCAGTGGCCCCCTAGGATGTGCTTGCGGCGCACGCCGTAGGCCACCTTGGTGGACCCGTCCTCCCACACCTCGCCGATGACCACCGCGTCGGGCTTCTCCGCCCGGGCGGCGGCGTGAATGCCGTGGACAAAGCTGTCGGGCAGCTCGTCAGCTACGTCCAGCCGCCAGCCGTCCGCCCCG
Organism: Bacillota bacterium; assembly: GCA_021770445.1. GTDB lineage: Bacteria > Bacillota > Clostridia > Oscillospirales > Oscillospiraceae > Lawsonibacter. The sequence goes on from JAETQY010000008.1 coordinate 35,266, forward strand.
GCCCGCAGCCACCGGCGGACCACGCTGTCCTCCCCGCCGAAGATGAACTCCTGGTAAGAGGGATCGTTCTCGTTGACGGCGGGCAGGGAGTAAATGCCCCACCAGCTCTCGTACTTGCTGGGCCACTGGGTGAAGTTGAACCAGGAGCGGTAGGGGGAGTCCTGGCTCTGGCTGGCCCCCACCTCCGGGTAGAAGCCGTCGCCGTTGAAGTAGCGGCTCACATAGCCGGTGTGGTTGAACACCCCGTCCAGCATCACCCGCATCCCCCGGCGGTGGGCCTCGGTACACAGGCGGGAGAAGTCCTCGTTGGTCCCCAGCATGGGGTCCACCCGGCTGTAGTCGGCGGTGCCGTAGCGGTGGTTCTCCGCCGCCTCGAAGATGGGGTTGAAGTAGAGGGTCTCCACCCCCAGCTCCTTCAGGTAGTCCAGCTCATCCATGACGCCCTGGAAGTCCCCGCCGAAGAAGTCCCGATTGCGCACCTCCCCCCGGTCGTCGGGGCGGTACTCGGGGAAGTCCTCCCAGCTCTGGTGGACCCACCGGCCCCCCACCATGCCCTCCGGGTCGGGAATACGGCTGCGGCGGAAGCGGTCGGGGAAGATCTGATAGGTGACCCCCTCCCCGAACCAAGTGGGGACCTCCTCCTCCCCGTCGTAGACGGTGAGCTGGTAGGGGCCCAGGTCCTGGGTGGCGCCGCCCAGCTTCTCCAGCCGGAAGGAGTACCAGATCAGGCCCACATAGCCTGTGGTGTCCAGCTCCACGGAGAACAGGTCCTGACCTAGCTCGTGGCCCTGCCAGGGCATCTTTACCAAAATCGTCTCATCATGGCGGCTCTCAAAACGGGCGGTCAGGCTGGCGTGGGAATAGCCCTCCGCCCGGGGCGGGCGGAGGGTAAACCGCACCTGCGTCCCGGAGGCCGCCGCCCCGTAGGGTGTTTTGTACCGGGGGTCCCGGGAGTCATATGTGGGTTGATAGTGCAACTGGCATCACTCCGTGTTCAGGATCAATGGTATTTGTAGCTCCCGCCGCCGATGAATTCCCGCAAAAGGGAGTCCTTGGCTACCAGCTCCGGGTCGATGGCCTCAAAGTGCCCGAAGGCCTCCACCAGCTGGAGCAGCTCATCGTGGCGCTCGTTGTCCTCCGGCACGCTCTTCAGAATAGGGAGGGCGTAGTTCTTCATCACCGGCACCTCGTAGGGCAGGGAGGAGTCGAACACAATATCCGCCTTGCTCTTAAAGGGGGATATGTACAGCTTCTCCCCCCGGCGCACGTTGGCCCACATGGCCAGCGTCTGGGCCACTCCGGTGCCCCGGAAGCTGTAGTCCCGGACGGCCCGGCGGGTCAGCCGCATCCAGGTGCCCTTGAAGCGCAGGACGGCCCCCTCGTTGATGTTAGACCGGGCGGAGATGTACAGCTTGGTGGCCTCAGGGTGGCGGCCGGCAATACTATCGTTGAGGGCGTGGATGCCCTCGAAAATGGCGATCTCGTTTTTTTCCAGCTTCAGGGGGGTGCCCTGGCTGTCGTTACGCATCTGGCGGGCGAACTCAAACTTGGGCACCAGCACCCACTCCCCCTGGCTCAGGGCGGTAAAGTGCTGACTGAGCAGCTCCATGTCCAGGCACAGGGGGGACTCGTAGTCAATGCTCCCGTCCGGGGTACGGGGGACGGTCTCCGGGTCCTGGGTGAGGAAATAGTTGTCCATGGCCACCGCGTGGGAGTTCACCCCCCGGCGGCGCAGCTCCTCGGCGATCTTCATGGCCGTGGTGGTCTTGCCCGAGCCCGAGGGCCCGGACAGCAGCACGATGGGGCTGCGCTCCAGGTTGGACAGGATCCTGTCCGCCGCCAGGGACACCCGCTGGGCGTAGTTCTCGTCGCACTCGGCCAGAAACTCCGCCACGTCGGTTTGGATGCGCCGGTTGATCTCCTGTAGTTGGTAGGCCATAGAGCCACCTCCCCTTTCACTTCTGATAGAACGTCTCCAGCTCCCGCTTCTGCTCCAGCACCTTGTCCAGGCCGGACAGATAGTCCTGGGGGAACTTGGGGTTGGTGAGGCGGAGGAGCTTCCCACCGCCGATGAGCTTGGTCACGCCCCCGGCCCCCAGGGAAATAACGGTGTGCAGCTCCTCCATCATCACGATGTTATAGAGGCTCTCACACCCCGGCTTGGTCCAGCCCACGTTCTCCAGGGAACCGGACATATATTTCTGCCGGTACAGATAATATGGGATATAACCCCTTGTTGTCAATATTTTTTTGGAAAAATCCAGCATTTTTGCCACTTCATCCCCGCTGGGAAGCTGTCCGCCGCTTTCCATCAGGGCAGAACCCTTTTTCAGGGCCAGGGTGTGGACGGTGACGTTCTCCGGGTCCATGGCCAGCACCCCCTCCAGGGAGCGGGCGAAGCCGTCGAAGCTGTCCCGGGGCAGGCCGGCGATCAGGTCCATGTTGACGCAGTCGAAGCCGGTAGCTCGGGCCAGGTCGTAGGCCGTTCGGATGTCCCCGGGGGTGTGTTTCCTGCCGATGGCCTCCAGCACATGCTCCTCCAACGTCTGGGGGTTGATGGAGATACGGCCGATGCGGTGGACCTTCAGCACCTCCAGCTTTTCCCGGGTAATGGTGTCCGGCCGGCCGGCCTCCACGGTGTACTCGGTGCAGTTGTCCAGGGGCAGACATTCCTCACATTTGGACAGCAGCCGGTCCATTTGGTCCGCCGACAGGGTGGTGGGGGTGCCACCCCCCATGTAGAAGGAGCGGATATTCAGCCCCAGTCCTTTCAGCACCCGGCCGGTCTCAGCCACCTCTTGCAGCAGGCCCTCCACATAGGGCTCCACCAGCTTGAGGGTCCGGCCCACGTCGGCGGAGACGAAGGAGCAGTAGGCGCACCGGGTGGGGCAGAAGGGGATGCCGATATAGAGGGAGACCTCGTCCTCCTGTAAGGACTGCCGGGCGGCCACGCTGGCCCGGGCGCAGTCCACCGCCAGGCGTGCCCGCTCAGGGGAGACGTGGTACTCTTTTTCCAGCTCCTTCTGTGCCTGTTTCGGGGTCTCCCCGGCCAGCAGGGCCCGGGTGGGCAGCTTGACCGGCCGCACCCCGGTGAGGGCCCCCCAGGGGGGCTCATACCCCAGCAGAGCGGTGCCCGCCTTGTAAAAGGCCAGCTTCAAGGCGTGCTGGACAGTGTGGTAGACCGCCTCCGGGGCCTCGTCCAGCTTTTCCGAGGGGAAGCGGGTCACCCCGTTGTACCAGCCCCGGTGGCGGAACACCAGGGCGCTGACATTGGTCAGCTTCTTCCCCCGGTGGAGGGTGAAGATCGCCGCGTTGTCCTCCCCCCTCATGTCCCGGGGAGGGTCCTCCTCCGGGTACTCGGGCCGCTCGCCGGGGAAGAGGGTGAGCATCATCTGCTCGGCGGCGTAGTGGTAGCGCTGGGGTTCCCAGGGGAAGTTGGAGACGGCAAAATACAGCTTCATATTATTCCTTCATCGCTTCCAGCATGAACACATTGCTCCGGCGCTCATGTCCCAGGGTGGTGGTCCTGTCGTGGCCAGGGAGCACATGGTAGTCCCCCTCCAGCTGGGCCAGCTTTTTCAGGGACGCAAAGAGCTGCTGGGTATTGCCCCCGGGGAAGTCGGAGCGGCCCATGGACCCGGCAAAGAGGGTGTCGCCGGTGAAGAGCACGTCTCCCACCCGCAGGGTCACGCCGCCGGGGGTGTGGCCGGGGGTGTGGATCACGTGGATGGTCAGGGACCCCAACGCCAGCGTGTCCCCGTCGTCGTAGTACTGTAGGTCCTCCACCTGGTCGGCCAAGGGAACCACATGGAAGCCGGTGCCCCTGGAGTCCGCCCTGTGAAGGTAGACCTTCGTCTGGGGCAGGGCCTCATGGAGCCGGGCCACGGCGCCGATGTGGTCGTAGTGGCCGTGGGTCAGTAAAATATACTCCACCTGGGCGTCCAGCCCCTTCACCTCGGCCAGAACGCGGTCGGCCTCGGCGCCGGGGTCGATCACCGCCGCCTTTTTCTCCACATCGTCAATGAGGATATAGCAGTTGGTGGCCAGCTCGCCCACCTGCATGGACTTGATCTTCATAGCGTTCCCTCCTACGTCTTATCGGTATCAAACAAAATGGTCACCGGCCCGTCGTTCACCGACGCCACCTGCATGTCGGCCCCAAATTGGCCGTGCTCCACAGTGAAGCCCCGCTGCCGGCACTGGTCCATGAAGCGCTCGTACAGGGGGACGGCCAGGTCGGGCTTGGCGGCGTGGGAGAAGCCGGGGCGGCGGGAGGAGGTGTCGGCGTACAGGGTGAACTGAGACACCACCAGCAGCGCGCCCCCCACCTGCTCCAGGTTCAGGTTCATTTTCTCGTTTTCGTCCTCAAATATCCGCAGATTGCAGATTTTTTCCGCCAGCTTGTCGCAGACGGCCTCGGTATCCTCCGGGCCCACGCCCAGAAGCACCAGGAAGCCCTTTGTGATAGCCCCCTCCACCTTGCCGCCGATGGTGACGGAGGCTGAGTTGACCCGGGTAACGACTGCTCTCATAGTTTCCTCACTTTCCGGACGCTCTCGACACCAGAAACACGCCCTGGATGTTGTTCAGCTTGTTGATGACCCCCTCCAGCTCGGCCTTGTCCTTCACCTCCACCACCATGGAGATGGTGGCGTGGCCGTCGGGCAAGGAGCGGGCGGACAGGGCGGACACCTTCACCTTGGCGGTGGACAGGGCCATAGCCACGTCCAGGGTAAGATTGTCCCGGTCCTTGGCGGACAGCTCCAGGGAGGTCTTGTAGTTGGGCAGCTTGCTCTCCGCCCAGGACACCTTCACCCACCGGGCCGCCTCCTCGGGCCTGCGCTTCTCCGGCTGGACGTTGGGGCAGTCGGAGCGGTGGACCGACACCCCGTAGCCCCGGGTGATAAAGCCCACCACCGGGTCGCCGGGGACGGGGGTGCAGCACTTGGCGAACTTCACCAGGCAGTTGCCCAGCCCCTCCACAATGATGCCCGTGTCCGAGTGCCTGGTCTTTACCGCCGGGCCGGGGGCCTCGCCGGGGGTGGACCCGCTGGCGCTGCCCGGCATGATGACGCTCTCGGCGGTGGTCCGGGCGGCGGCGGCCGCCTTCTCCGCCTGGAGACGGCCCAGCCGCTGCATCTCGTCCCGGATGCGGGCCACCGACTTGGCGGCAGTGGTCCCCCCGTAGCCGATGGCGGCGTACAGCTCATCCAGGGTGCCGCAGCGCAGCTTGTGGAGGATGTGGGGCAGCACCTCGTCGGCGGTGATGGAGGCCAGGGTCATCTTGGCGTGCTTCAGCTCCGACTCGAAGGCCGCCCGGCCGGTGACGATGTTCTCCTCCCGCCGCTCCTTCTTGAACCACTGGCGGATCTTGTTCCGGGCCTCGTTGGACTTGCACAGGGCCAGCCAGTCCCGGCTGGGCCCCTTGGCCGACTTGGAGGTGAGCACCTCCACGATGTCGCCGTTGGAAAGCTGGTAGTCATAGGGCACCATCCGGCCGTTCACCCGGGCCCCCACCATGGTGTTGCCCACGGCGGAGTGGATGTTGTAGGCGAAGTCGATGGGGGTGGCCCCGCTGGGCAGGCTCTTCACGTCCCCGTTGGGGGTAAAAACAAAGACCTCGTCGGCGAAGAGGTCCACCTTCAGGGTGGAGACAAACTCCTCAGCGTCGGTGTCCTGCTGGCCCTCCAGCAGCTTGCGCACCCACTCGAACTCCTGCTCGGTGCCCAGGTTCTTGTTGGCCAGTCCCTGCTTGTACTTCCAGTGGGCGGCAATGCCGTACTCCGCCGTCTGGTGCATCTCCCAGGTCCTAATCTGTACCTCGAAGGGGATGCCCTCCCGGCCGATGACGGTGGTGTGGAGGGACTGGTACATGTTGGGCTTGGGGGTGCCGATGTAGTCCTTGAACCGGCCCAGCACCGGCTTGAACATGTCGTGGATGCAGCCCAGCACGTTGTAGCACTCCGGAGGAGCGCTCGGTGAGCTCCTCCTCGATCTCCTTGTAGCCCACCGGGTCCAGATAGCGCAGAGCCAGGTCCTCCAGCTCCCACTTGATCTTCTGCATACCTAAGCGGTGGGCGATGGGGGCATAGATCTCCATGGTCTCCAGGCTCTTCTCCCGCTGCTTCCGGGGGGACTGGTACTCCATGGTGCGCATGTTGTGCAGCCGGTCGCACACCTTGATGAGGATCACACGGATGTCCCGGCTCATGGCCATGAGCATCTTGCGCAGATTCTCCATCTGCTCCTCTTCCTTAGTGACGAACTGCATCTTGGTCAGCTTAGTGACCCCCTCCACCAGCTCGGCCACGGTGGGATTGAACCGCTTGGCGATCTCCTCGTGGGTGGAGGCGGTGTCCTCGATGCAGTCGTGGAGCAGCGCCGCCACCACACTGTCGATATCCAGCTCCAGGTCGGCTACGATCTCTGCCACAGCGATGGGGTGGATGATATAGGGCTCGCCGCTTTTGCGCAGCTGGCCGTGGTGGGCGGTGTCGGCATAGGTGAAGGCGTCAAAGAGCACCTTGGTATCCAGATTGGGGGTATAGCTGAGCACCTTTTTTTCCAGGGAATGATAGCGTTCTAAAATGGGGTCCATATTGTCACCTCTCTCAAAGGGGCCGGCCGCCCCTTACACGCTGCCTTCCAGAATACGGCGCAGTCTTCGTATGATCTCCGACGCCTCCAGGTCCACCTTCTGCTCCACATGGCGCAGGGTGATCTGGATGCGGTCGGTGCGGCGGTTCAGGTCGATGAGGCCCCGCTCCTCCAGCACCTCCAGGCACAGCATGGTGCGGGCGGGCACCTCCCGCTGCCGGGTGGCCCGGGAGACCGCCCGAGCGATGCGGGCCGGGGTGTCCTCCACCACAGTGCAGCCGGTGGACTGGCGCTCCAGCCAGCGGTACAGCCCCACAAAGTCCCCCCGGCTGGGGAGGAGGAAACGGGCCTCCTCTGTCGTGAGGTCCTCCCCTCGGCTGTACTTCTCATAGATGGCCCGCTCCAGCTGGGCCCGGGAGGGGGCCAGCCGCAGATCGACGATCTGGAGCTGTAAGTCCCGCCGCCCCCGGAAATCGTTGATCTGGGGGTAGAATACCACGTCCACCCGGCAGCCGGGGGTCAGCCCCAGCTCAGAGCCCTGGCTGGAGAAGTAGATGGCATCCAGGGGGACCCCCCGGCTCTCCAGCCGCAGCTTCAAATGCCGGCCCCGGCCCACCTGAGCCATAGTATGCACCTGGGCCCCCTGGAGCAAAAACACCGGCCGGGGGTTGCCCGTGCCGCAGGGCTCCAGCAGGTCCAGAGCCTCCACCGCCTCCACCGTCAGGTGCTGGGGGGAGACGGCCATGTCCACCTCCAGCACCGAGGGCAGGTCGTGCCCTCGGCGCCCCTCCGCCACCTGGCGTCGCAGGGCCTGGGCCAGGGCGGGGATGTTCTCCTCCCGCACGGTGAAGCCGGCGGCCAGGGCGTGTCCGCCGAAGTTCTCCAGCAGCGGAGCACAGGCGGACAGCAGCTCAAAGAGGTTGATGTCCCCCCAGGAGCGGCAGGAGCCCTTGCCCATCCCTCCGTCCAGACAGATCATAAAGCAGGGGCAGGCGTACTTCTCCGCCAGACGGGAGGCCACGATGCCCACCACCCCCTGGTGCCACCGGTCCCCGGCCAGGACGATGGCGTCCTGCTGGGGCCGTTCGGTCAGGCTCTGGACGCACTGCTGGAAGATCTCACTCTCAATGCCCTGTCTCTCCCGGTTCAGCTCGCACAGCAGCACGGCCAGCTCCTCCGCCCGAGCGGGGTCCCGGGTGAGAAAGAGCTCCACCGCCACCTCTGCCCGGCCCATCCGACCAGAGGCGTTGATGCGGGGGGCCAGGGTGTAGCCCACCGAGACGGAGGTGGCCGGCTTATCCGCCAGCCCAGCGCACCGGAGCAGGGCGGCCAGCCCCACCCGCCGGGGCGGGTCCAGCCGCTTCAGCCCCAGGCTGACAATGGCCCGGTTGGCCCCCGTCATGGGCATCACGTCGGCCACCGTGCCCACGGCGGCCAGATCGCAGAATTCGTCAAATACCTTGCTCCGCTCCTCCGGTTCGGCTACGGCCAGAGCCAGCATCAGGGCCACCCCCACGCCGGCCAGCCCCTTGAAGGGGTAGGGACAGTCGGGCCGGTGGGGGTCCACTACCGCGGCCGCCGGGGGCAGCTCCGCCTTGCAGGCGTGGTGGTCGGTGATGACCACATCCACCCCCAGTCCCGCCGCCAGGGCGGTCTCCTCCACAGCGGTGATGCCGCAGTCCACCGTGATAATGAGCCTGACCCCCTGCTCAGACAGGGCGGTCACCGCCTCCGGGTTCAGGCCGTAGCCCTCCCCCAGACGGCTGGGGATGTAGGGGATCACCCGCCCGCCCCGGGCGGAGAGAAACTGGGTCAGCAGGCAGGTGGAGGTGATGCCGTCCACGTCGTAGTCCCCGTAGACGGCGATGAGCTCCCCCTTCTCCAGGGCCTGCCGCACCCGGGCCGCCGCCCGGTCCATGTCCTTCATCAGCATGGGGTCCGGGATGGGCTCCGCCTCCGGGGACAGCAGCCGCCGGACCTCTGACCGCTCCGTCATCCCCCGGGCGGCCAGCAGGCCGGCCAGCAGGGGAGGCAGGCCCAGCTCCTCCAGATTGCGCTGGCCCTCCGGACAGGGGACGGCCACCTGCCACTGCTTGTATTTCATTGGCGGCCACCTCCTGTCCATGTGACGCCGCGCCGGCCACACGGTACAATATCGCACTTTAACTTTTCTATTATATCACAGAAATATGGTCAACTTCAAGATAAAATGTTGTTTATCCCTTTAAGATGGAGGTTTTATACTTAAAACGGGCCGCTGGAGAACAGCAGCTACCCGAGAGCCCGTTTTTCTTGCGGCTGCTGTCGGATTTTGGTATAATGCGGTTGGTTGCCTTTACCTACCCTGGCAACAGGGAGGAGGTGAGGATATGAACCTCTTGGCAGAGTACCTGGTGTCGGTCGCAGCAAGTGTGATTGGTCATTACATTTGCAAGTGGCTTGATCGGCACAATAAGGGCGACTAAGCACAAACCAAGCCCCCCGGAGAGAAGTCACCTCTCCGGGGGGCTTTAGTTTTGCGTGAGGACACTGTACTCTTGGCAGAGTTTTGGTCGTGTTCATTATACCACAGCCGATCCAGTATATGCAAGAGGAAAATATCAGTTCTCCTCCTTGCGGCGGAAATCCAGAAGCTGAAAAATTTTCTCCTCCTGAAGCGGCGCCCCGCCGGCGGCCAGCCAGCCGGCGGCAAAGGAGGTGCGGACCATGGAAAAGAGGCACTGTTCCGCCTCGTCGTACTCGTGGCGTTCTAAAAAGCTGGAAAAAGCGGATTCAAAGTCGTTGCTGTACATAGCAATCCCCCCACTTGTTAAAACTAATTTACACTAGTCTCCACGATTTATCAACGTTTTACGACAGACAATAGTATTATTTCGTTTGTGGGGAGTGATTCTATAATGAAGCCAATCAAAACATCTGTAAGTATTACAATCGACGATCCGGTCCTGAACAAGATCAAGGACCTGGCTGAACTGGAGGACCGTTCCTTGTCCAGCTACATCAATCTGGTCCTTCGGGAGCATTTAAAGAATTTGGAGCAGGAAAAGGACTGAAAACCTTCAAAATTCCCCTTGACAGAGGGAGAAAACTGGCATACAATAAGCAACTGCAAAGCATTGACAGGGAACAGTACCCCGCGGCGGGGCATCAGAGAGAGGATGGCCGGTGCAAATCCTCCGAAGCCGCGACGGGAAGGCCCCCTGGAGCGCGGAGAGGAAATGCCCCGTCGGTCCCCGCCGTTACCGGGTCAGAGTGCGTATCAGCCAGATACGAATTCAGGTGGAACCACGGACAGTTTTGTTCGCCCTGAGCCCAAGCGGCTCGGGGCGTTTTTTGCTCTGAGCTGGAAGCAAAACGAAGTTTCGCACAAAAGTTTTCCTTTGGTTCTTTCCTTTTTCAAAAGGAAAGAACGCCTGCCCGGCGAGGGCGAAACATCGAAAAAGGAGTACGTCACAATGAAAAACAGCGAAAAGACCATGGAAAAGATCGTGGCCCTGTGCAAGGGCCGGGGCTTCATCTTCGCCGGCAGCGAGATCTACGGCGGGCTGGCCAACACCTGGGACTACGGCCCTCTGGGTGTGGAGCTGAAAAACAACATTAAAAAAGCCTGGTGGAAGAAGTTCGTCCAGGAGAACCCCTACAACGTGGGTCTGGACGCCGCTATCCTCATGAACCCCCAGGTGTGGGTGGCCTCCGGCCACGTGGGGGGCTTCTCCGACCCCCTGATGGACTGCAAGGAGTGCAAGGAGCGCTTCCGGGCCGACAAGGTGATCGAGGACTGGTGCCAGGAAAACAGCTTTGACCTGGGTCACAGCGTGGACGCCATGAGCCAGGCCGAGATGAAGGCCTTTATCGAGGAGCATCAGATTGTCTGCCCCTCCTGCGGCAAGTTCAACTGGACCGACATCCGCCAGTTCAACCTGATGTTCAAGACCTTCCAGGGGGTCACCGAGGACGCCAAGAACACCGTCTACCTGCGCCCCGAGACCGCCCAGGGCATCTTTACCAACTTCGTCAACGTCCAGCGCTCCACCCGGCGCAAGCTGCCCTTCGGCGTGTGCCAGGTGGGCAAGTCCTTCCGCAACGAGATCACCCCGGGCAACTTTATCTTCCGCACCCGGGAGTTTGAGCAGATGGAGCTGGAGTTCTTCTGCCAGCCGGGCACCGAGCTGGAGTGGTTCAAATACTGGAAGAACTTCTGCCACCAGTGGCTGCTCAACCTGGGCATCAAGGAGGAGAACCTGCGCCTGCGGGACCACGACCCCGAGGAGCTGAGCCACTACTCCAACGCCACCACCGACTTCGAGTTCGCCTTCCCCTTCACCGACTGGGGCGAGCTGTGGGGGGTGGCCAGCCGGACCAACTTCGACCTCACCGCCCACCAGAACACCTCCGGCAAGGACCTGACCTACTTCGACCAGGAGAAGAACGAGCACTATATCCCCTACGTCATCGAGCCCTCCCTGGGCGTGGAGCGGATGCTGCTGGCCTTCCTGTGCAACGCCTACGACGAGGAGGTCGTGGACGCCGAGAAGAACGACGTGCGCACCGTCCTCCACCTGCACCCGGCCCTGGCTCCCTTCAAGTGCGCCGTGCTGCCCCTGTCCAAGAAGCTGGGGGACAAGGCCCGGGAGATTCAGACCGAGCTGTCCAAGTACTTCATGGTGGACTACGACGACGCCGGCTCCATTGGCAAGCGCTACCGCCGCCAGGACGAGGTGGGCACCCCCTACTGCATCACCGTGGACTTCCAGACCGTGGGCAGCGACACCGAAGAGGCCGATCACGCCGTCACTATCCGGGACCGTGACACCATGGACCAGGTCCGGGTGCCCATCAGCGAGCTGAAGGCCTGGCTGGACAACAAGCTGGCCTATTGATGATGGAGCTAACAGATCAACTTTTCCGGGAGCTGTGCGCCCTGGACCAGGTGGAGGCCCTGGCCCTGGGGGGCTCCCGGGCCGGGGCGCACTTTGACGCCTCGTCCGACTACGACGTCTACCTCTACTGCACCGCCCCTATCCCGGAGGAGGTCCGGTGGGACATCCTCTCCCGGTACTGCGGCCGGATGGAGATTGGCAACCACTTCTGGGAGTATGAGGACAACTGTACCTTGAACGACGGGGTGGATATCGACCTCCTCTACCGGGATCTAGATGGCTTTACCGCCGGCGTGGCCCGGGTGGTGGAGCAATTCCAGCCTCAGAACGGCTACACCACCTGTATGTGGCATAATCTGCTCACCTGCAAAATTCTCTACGACCGGGACGGCCGCCTGGCCCGGACCAGGGCGCGCTTCGACGTGCCCTACCCACCCCAGCTGCGGGAAAACATCATGGCCAACAGCTGGCGGCTCCTCCATTCCTCCATGCCCGCCTACGAGGGCCAGATCAAAAAGGCGCTGAAGCGGGGAGACCTGGTGAGCGTCAACCACCGGACCGCCGCCTTTCTGGAGGCCTATTTCGACTTCCTCTTCGCCCTGAACCAGGTCACTCATCCCGGAGAAAAGAGGCTGGTTCAGCTGTGCCGGGCGCGGTGCGAAATCCTGCCCGATCGGTTCGAGGAAAACCTGGAGCGCCTGTTCCAGGATATGTTCCGAGACCCGGCACAGACTGCCGCCGATGTGGAGGCCATCCTAGCTGCACTTGAAAAATTAAGAGAAACTTAATGGGAAAAGGGGGGCGCTGCGGCGTTTCCCCCTTCCTTTTTGGTCGAAACTGTGCTATGCTGACGGCGTGACTGCAAAGGCTATGAAGGCTTAAGGAGGCTTTTTTGTGAAAACCCTTTTCAAGATTATGCGCCCCCCGGCGGACGCAGGGGAGCGGCTTCGGACCGCCCACCACCTCTGGCTGGCCCTGGCCCTGACGGGGCTGGGCTGCTGCGTCGGCGGGCTGTCCCTGTTTTTTGCCGCCACCGCCTACGTAAAGCTGAACAGCATGGCCCTGCTCTACTCCTATCTAGCTAATCCTCTCATTCTGGCCCTCAACCTGCTGCCGCCGGTGCTGCTGATCTGGCTGTTCTATTTCCTGTCTCGGCGGGCCTGGGTGGGCTTTCTGGGCAGCTTTCTCCCCACCATCGGCGTCGCCCTGGCCAACTACTACAAGATCCGCCTGCGCTCCGACCCCCTGCTGGCCACCGATCTGCGGCTGGCCGCCGAGGCCGGGGGGATCGTAGGGGGCTATACCCTGGACCTGACCTGGCTGGTGTGGTTTGCCCTGGGCTGCCTGATTGCCGGACTGCTGTTCAGTATCTTTCTGATGCCCCAGGGGGTCAGGGGATGGCGGGAGCGGTCCTTCGGGGCGCTGAGCTGCCTGGCTCTGATGGCGGTGGCCTTCGCGGGCCCCTACACCAGCCCCCAGGTCTACGCCGCCACCGCCAACAACCGGTTTATCAACCAGTGGTCCGACGTGGAGGTCTTTGTGTCCAAGGGCTGCGTCTACCCCTTCCTGTACTCCTTCCGGAACATGTTCCCCACACCCCCCGCCGGCTACGACAAGGCCCGGGCCGCCGCCCAGCTGGCCCAATATCCCGACAGCGATATCCCGGAGGGGCAGAAGGTGTCGGTCATGGGCATCATGTTGGAGGCCTTCTGCGACCTCACCGACTTTGAGCCCCTGGCCGGCCAGGAGGGGGTGGCCCAGGTCTACGCCCCCTGGCACAAGCTGGAGGAACAGTCCGTCTCCGGCGACCTGCTGACCAACATCTTCGCTGGGGGGACGGTGGACACCGAGTGGGCCTTCCTCACCGGCTATTCCCAGTACGACGACTTTCGCTCTCCCACCGACTCCTATGTCTGGTACCTCCGGGACCAGGGGTATCAAACCTTCGGCAGCCACCCGGGCTACGGCTGGTTCTATAACCGGCAGAACGTAAACCAGTATCTGGGCTTTGAGGAGTATTGGTTCACCGAAAACCACTACGGCTCCCTTGTGGACCCGACCGCCGCCATCTGGGAGTCCGACCCCGTCCTGGTGCAGGAGCTGGAGGAACAGCTGCGGGAGCGGACCGCCCAGGGCCCCTGCTTCTCCTTCTCCGTCACCTACCAGAACCACGGCCCCTACGACGAGCTCCCCACGGCCCGGGACGGGTACCTCACCCCTGCCGGCTCCGGTCTGAGCGAGACCAGCTGCAATATCCTGAACAACTACCTGGGCGGGGTGGACATCACCATCCAGGCCATGACCGGGCTGGCTCAGCGGCTGGAGGCGTGGGACGAGCCGGTGGTGTTGGTCCTGTTCGGCGATCACAAGCCCTGGGCGGGCAATGGGAACTCGGTCTACACCGAGCTGGGGGCCGACTTTGACCTCTCCACCCGGGATGGCTTCTATGCGTACTACTCCACCCCCTATCTGATCTGGACCAATTCCGCCGCCAAGGAGGTCCTGGGGAGGGATTTCTCCGGAGCGGGCGGAGATTTCTCCCCCTGCTTCCTGATGACCGAGGTCTTTGACCAGTGCGGCTGGGAGGGGCCGGGCTTTATGAAGCTGGCCCGAGAGATGCGGGCGATTACGCCCATGCTCCACGCCCGGGAGCTGTTCTGGCTGGACGGCAGCCCTGTGGATGTCCTGGACAAGGAGGCCGCCGAGTTTTATCAGCGCTACCGCTGTATGCAGTATTACCGGGAACAGGAATACAGATAAAAATTCCCCGGCCGTGTGGCGGCCGGGGAATTTTTTCTTATCTCAGATAGTTCAGCGGGTTTACCGCGGTGCCGCGGACCCGGACCTCGAAGTGGCAGTGGACGCCGGTGGACCGGCCGGTGGAGCCGGCCTTGGCGATGGTCTGTCCCTGGTAGACCTTCTGGCCCACGGAGACCACAATGCTGGAGTTATGGGCGTAGTAGGTCTGGGTGCCGTTGTCGTGGGTGATGACCACCAGGTTGCCGTAGCTGCCGCTGTAGCCCGCCTTGGTGACGGTGCCGCCGTCGGCCGCCTTGACGGCCTCGCCGTAGGTGGCGTGGATGTCCAGGCCGGAGTGGTAGCTGTAGCTGCCAAAAATCTTCCGCCCGCCGAAGTAGGAGTTGATCCGGTGGCTGCTGACAGGCCAGATATAGTTGCCCTTGGATGCGGTCTTGGGCCGCTCCTTGGTGCCCACGGCCTTCACGGTGGTGGTGGGCTCCCGGAGGGTGGTGGTATCGGTGACGGTGCGGTCCCTCTCGTAGCCGTTGACATAGACCACGTCCGCCTCCACCTGGGCCTCGCCCTCCTCGCCCTTGGTGATGATCTTGGAGTCGCCCTTATACATCTTGTCGTCCTTGACCTCCTCCACCGGACAGGGGATGGCCTCGGTGTAGGTCACATGCTCGGTGGTCTGGACGGACAGGGCGGGGACGATCTCCTTTACGTTGAGCACATCCCCCACCATCAGCCGGTTCAGGCTGGCCTGGGGGTTGAGGGCCATCAGATCGCTGAGGGACATGTCGTTGGCGTAGGCGATGCCGTTATAAGTATCGCCCTTGACCACGGTGTAGGTGGTCTCGCCGGTGGTGTTGGCCTTCAGCGCCTCCTCCACCTGGTCCACCGTGGTCAGATCGTCCAGGGCGTAGACAGGGGAGACAGAGAGGTCCTCCACAAACCCGGCGGAGGTGGTGTTCTCGTTGACGAACTCGTTCTTGATCCCGTCCAGCATGGCGTTCAGGGCAGCCTCGTCCTTTACCGTGCCAATCACCCGGCCGTCCAGCGTCACCTGGTAGGCCCGGAGCTGGTCGCTGAGCTCATCCAGCTGGCTGTAGAAGTAGCTGCTGATGTCCTGCTCCTGGCTCAGGTCGCTCTTCAGGGTAAGGCCGAAGCTGTAGTCGATATCGCCCTCCACCTGGTAGTCGTAGCCCAGCAGCTGAGTGCCCCGGTCCTCCACCGTCCGGATGGCGTGGTCCACCACGCTCTGGTCGGCCACCACGCCCACCTCCCGGCCGTCCACAATGACGGCGTAGCTGGTGGAGTACAGGGTGGTCAGGGTGAGGGCTGCCCCCAGGGCCCCCGCCACCAGAAGAAAGGAGACAGGCCCCACCGCCAGCGTGCCGGCGGAGGCTCCGTGAAACAGATGGACCCAGCGCCGGAAATGGATGCGGCTCCACTCCCGCGCCGCCCGGACGTAAGCGCCCAGCTCCTTCTGCCAGTCCCGGCCCGGGGCGGCGGGCTGTGCCGGCTCCTCGGCCGGCATTTTTATTTTGGGCTGCTCCCTTCCGATCACAGGCATGCGGGCCGTCAGGCTCAGGTCCTGCTTCTGTGCTTGCTCCATGGAGGTCACCTCTTGACTGAAAAATGACAATCGTGAAATAACAGTTACAAAATGGTAACAACAATATACACATTTTCTCGCCGCTCGTCAAGACTTTTTTTCGCCGCTGGCAAAAATTTTGGGGGAAAAAGTGCACAAAAAAAGAGCGCCGCATTGCAATTTGCGGCGTTCTTCTTCTAATTTGTATGTTTTTCGACATACGGCCCAAGATATTGTGGTTACAGCGCCATCTGCACGAGGAAGGCCGCCGTCATCAAAATAACAGCCAGACTGGCATAGGCGTCTAGCGTCCAGGCCCGCCGCTCCTGCCGGGCCCGGCGGCGCTGGGCCCGGGACATGGTGAGCACCACAGGGCGGAACCCCGGCTCCTCCAGCTCTTCCGGGATATAGGCGGCCTCCGGCTGCCGGGCCAGACTGTCCCGCTGGGCGGCGGCCGTCTGCCGGCGGCGCAGCTCGTCCAGGTCGATGATGTTGCCGCTGTGCTCAATAAAATTGGAAGTTTTATAGTATATGGTCTGCATATATGTCCCCTCCACGATTCTGATGATAGGGTAAGGATAGACCGGAAGCTGTCCAAAAAACCGGACTATTATGGGGGCTGCCCGGGAAAGAAACATTTGTTCTAACCAAAATATACAACATCTGTTCGAGAATGTCAAGTAGAAATCGAAAGTTTGTTTGATTTTTCCTCATCCGCCCCCTACGGTGGCGCGGCCCGAGGGGCCATGACGGATGAGGTCTCTACTATAATATACAGACGTAGAAAGAGAAAAAAGGTTCCCTTTGTATGTGTTTTTTTTCGGCCCATGTTGATTTTTTGGGGAGATAGGGGTATAATGCCTTGTTTGAGAAATCCACAGATTTGAGGTGCAACCCCCATGAAAAATGAGAAATTAAGAAATATCGCCATCATCGCCCACGTAGACCACGGCAAGACTACCCTGGTGGACGAGATGCTCAAGCAGTCGGGCGTCTACCGGGAGAACCAGGCGGTGGCCGACCGGGTGATGGACTCCGGTGATCTGGAGCGGGAGCGGGGCATCACCATCACCGCCAAGAACACCGCCGTGCAGTACGGCGACGTGAAGATCAACATCGTGGACACCCCGGGCCACGCCGACTTCGGCGGCGAGGTGGAGCGCATTTTAAAGATGGTCAACGGCGTTATCCTGCTGGTGGACGCCGCCGAGGGCCCCATGCCTCAGACCCGGTTCGTGCTGTCCAAGGCCCTGGAGCTGGGCCACAAGGTGATTGTGGTGGTGAACAAGATCGACCGCCCAGATCAGCGGGTGTATGAGGTCATTGACGAGTGCCTGGAGCTGCTGCTGGACCTGGACGCCACCGACGAGCAGCTGGACTCCCCCATGCTGTTCTGCTCCGGGCGGCAGGGCACCGCCTCCGTCCAGCCCGACGTGGCGGGCAGCGACTTAAAGCCCCTGTTCCAGACCATCATCGACTATATCCCCGGCCCTGACGTGGACGTGGACGCCCCCTTCCAGATGCTGGTGTCCTCCATCGACTACAACGAGTTTGTGGGCCGCATCGCCATCGGCCGCATCGAGCGGGGCAGCGTGAGGCAGAACCAGGAGATCGCGGTGTGCAACTACCACGACCCCGACGCCCCGGCCAAAAAGGCCAAGGCCACCGCCCTGTACGAGTTCGACGGCCTGGGCAAGGTCCCCGTCCAGGAGGTGGAGGCGGGCAACATCATCGCCATGAGCGGCATCGGAGACGTGACCATCGGCGACACCATCTGCGCCCCTGACGCGGTGGAGCCCATCGAGTTCGTCAAGATCTCCGCCCCCACCATTGAGATGACCTTCTCGGTGAACGACTCCCCCTTCGCCGGACGGGAGGGCAAATTTGTCACCTCCCGCCAGCTCCGGGACCGGCTGTTCCGGGAGACCCTGAAGGATGTGTCCCTGAAGGTCTCCGAGGTGGAGGGGTCCACCGACTCCTTCAATGTGGCCGGCCGGGGGGAGATGTCCCTGTCCATCCTCATTGAGACCATGCGCCGGGAGGGCTACGAGCTCCAGGTCTCCCCGCCCCGTGTGCTGTACAAGGAGATTGACGGGGTGAAGTGCGAGCCCATCGAGCGGCTGGTGGTGGACGTGCCCGCCGACTGCGTGGGGGCGGTGATGGAGAAGATCGGCTCCCGCAAGGGCGACCTGCTGGAGATGAATCCCGTGGGCGACCGGATGAAGATCGACTTCCTGGTCCCCTCCCGGGGCCTGTTCGGCTACCGCAGCGAGTTCCTCACTGACACCAAGGGGGAGGGCATTATGGCCTCCGTCTTTGACAGCTACGCCCCCGTGAAGGGGGAGATCAGCCGCCGTTCCACCGGTTCCCTGGTGGCCTTTGAGACGGGCGAGGCTGTCACCTACGGCCTGTTCAACGCCCAGGAGCGGGGCTCCCTGTTCATCGGCGCCGGCACCCCCGTCTACGGCGGCATGATCGTGGGCGAGTGCCCCAAGCAGGAGGATATCTCCGTCAACGTGTGCAAGAAGAAGCAGCTGACCAACATGCGGGCCTCCGGCTCCGACGAGGCTCTGCGCCTGGTCACCCCCCGCACTCTCTCCCTGGAGCAGTGCCTGGAGTTTTTGGCCGACGATGAGCTGCTGGAGTGTACCCCGGAGAACCTGCGCCTGCGCAAGCGCCTCCTGGACCACAGCGCCCGGATGCGGGAAGCCTCCAAGAAAAAGGGATAATATAGAAAATGGATGGCTGAATGATCGGCCATCCATTTTTATTTGTCTTTTAGACTTGCCTTTTTGGGGAAAACAGGATACACTCATGGACAAGACTGCATAACCGGGAGGAAATCGGAATGAAGGAATTCAGAGGAAGTCAGAACTATGTCGCCTCGGAGGAGCTGCTCCGGGCGGCCAACATCGCCATGGTACTGGAGAAGCCCCTGCTGATCAAGGGGGAGCCGGGCACCGGCAAGACCATGCTGGCCGAGGCCATCTCCCAGGCTCTGGGCAAGAAGCTGATTATCTGGAATATCAAGTCCACCACCAAGGCCCAGGACGGCCTCTACGTCTACGACGTGGTCCAGCGGCTGTACGACAGCCAGTTCGGCGGCGAAGGGGTGGACAACATCGAGAAGTACGTCAAGCTGGGCAAGCTGGGGGAGGCCTTCACCGACGACGAGCAGGTGATCCTCCTTATTGACGAGATCGACAAGGCGGACCTGGAGTTCCCCAACGACCTGCTGTGGGAGCTGGACCGGATGGAGTTCCACATTCCGGAGACAGGCCGCACAGTGAAGGCCAACCACCGCCCGGTGGTAATCATCACCTCCAACGCGGAGAAGGAGCTGCCCGACGCCTTTCTGCGCCGGTGCGTCTTCCACTATATTGAGTTCCCCGACAAGGAGCTGATGGCCGACATTGTCCGGGTCCACTACCCCGACATTAACGAGCGGCTGCTCTCCCAGGTGCTGGAGGCCTTCTACAAGATCCGGAACCTGCCCCAGATCAAGAAGAAGCCCTCCACCAGCGAGATCATCGACTGGATTCAGGCCTTGCAGCACGGCGGGGTAGACGTGGGCCGGATTGTGAAGGAGGTCCCCTATCTGGGGGTCCTGCTGAAAAAGAACGAGGACATCGACGTCCTGCGCCGTCAGTGGCGGTGAGGCCATGTTTACCGATTTTTTGTATCTGCTCCGGCGGAATGGGCTGAAGGTGTCCCTCACCGAGTGGATGGCGCTCATGGAGGGGCTGCACAAGAACCTCCACAGCGCCAGCTTCACCGGCTTCTACCACCTGTGCCGCTGTCTGCTGGTGAAGAGCGAGGCCGACTTCGATACCTTCGACCGCACCTTTCTGGAGTATTTTAAGGACGTCCCCTTCCAGCAGGAGGTATCCCAGGAGTTATTAGACTGGCTAAATAAACCGGACGTATTGTCCGACTACGCCAACTGGGACGAGATACAGGCCTTGAAAAACATGGGCTTCTCTGAGGAGGAGATTGAGCGGATGCTCCGGGAGCGCATGGCGGAGCAGACCGAGGAGCACAACGGGGGTAATTACTGGGTGGGTACCCACGGCATGTCCATGTTTGGCAACTCCGGGCTCTCCCCCAAGGGCATTCGGGTGGGGGGACAGAGTATGTACCACCGGGCCTTCCGGGTGGCAGGGGAGCGGAAGTTCCGGGACTTCCGCCGGGACAACACCCTGGACACCCGCCAGTTTCAGGTGGCCCTGCGCCACCTGCGCCAGTTCTCCGGGCTGGTGGACCTGCCCCCCACCGAGTTCGACGTGGACAACACCATCAAGGACACGGCGGACAACGGCGGCCTGCTCAAGGTGCGCTACAAGCGGCCCCGGGAGAACACAGTGAAGGTGCTGCTGCTCATGGACTCCGGGGGCTCCATGGACTACTACGCCCAGCTGTGCTCCGCCCTGTTCCAGGCGGTGTCCAAGTCGGGCCACTTCAAGGACTTGCGGGTCTACTACTTCCACAACTGCCCCTACGGCCGGCTGTACAATTCCCCCACCCTCATGGGCCGGGACAGCGTGCCCACCGACTGGGTGCTGTCCAACATCGCCGCAGATTACAAGTTGATTTTGGTGGGGGACGCACAGATGGCCCCCTATGAGCTGATGGGGGGCTACTACGGCCGCAGCGACCGGGCGGGCGGTCCCCAGTGCGGCATGGACTGGTTGCGGCTGCTAAAGGGCCGCTTCCGGAATACTATCTGGCTCAACCCCAGCCACCGCCCCGACTGGGGAGCGTACTGGTCCCAGACCTACGACGTCATCGCCCAGGAATTCCCCATGTACCTGCTCACGGTGGACGGCCTGGAGGAGGGCATGAAGAAGCTGCTGACAAGGTAAAGGAGGCATATATATGGACGGAATTCGGAAGGCAGTCCAGGCGGACATCCCCCGGGTGGCCGCCATCTACGACCATATTTTGACCGAGGAGGAACAGGGCCGGGCGGCCATCGGCTGGATCAGGGGGGTCTACCCCACCGAGCGGACCGCCCGGGACGCCCTGGAGGCGGATACGCTGTTCGTTCTGGAGCGGGACGGCGTCATTGCCGCCGCGGCCAAGATCGACCGGAACCAGGTGCCCGAGTACGCCGACGCCCCCTGGCGGTACCCGGACGCCCCGGATGACCAGGTGATGGTCCTCCACACCTTGGTGGTGGACCCGGCCTTCGCGGGAAAGGGCTGCGGAAAGCGGTTCGTGGCCTTTTATGAGGAACATGCCCAGACCTGGGGCTGTCCCTACCTCCGCATGGACACCAACGCCAAAAACACTGCCGCCCGACGGCTATACAACCGTCTGGGCTACTGGGAGGCGGGGATTGTCCCCTGTGTGTTCAACGGCATTCCGGATGTGCGGCTGGTCTGCCTGGAAAAGAAGCTGTAATAAAACATCCCCGGAGGGCACACGCCCTCCGGGGATGTTCTTTTATCCTTTCATTTCGTGGCTGTTGAGCAGAGCCTGCTTGATGTCCCACAGCTTCTGGGACAGGTCCACATAGTAGTTGTGGGGGTTCTCAAACCGCTTGACCTCGTCCCACAGGGAGTCCACCTGCCGCTGGCAGTAGGCCCGGCTGGTCTGGAGGTCGGGCACCTGATATACCAGCTCGCCCCCCCGGAAGATGGGCACCATCAGCTCCTTGACCTCGATGTCGGTGTACACCTTTCGCTTCCAGGTGGCGTCCGGGTCGAAGAGCTCCAGGGGCTGGGAGAAGTCAAACTCCTCGTCGTGGAGGCAGATCAGGTCGGCCTCCGCCTTGCCGGTGTCCTTGGAGAAGATGCGGTAGATCTTCTTGAAGTGGGGGGTGGTGATCTTGGCGGCGTTCTCGCTGATCTTGATCTTGGGGATGATGGTGCCGTCGTCCCCCTCGATGGCGGCCAGCTTGTACACCCCGCCGAACACCGGCTCGCTGCGGGAGGTGATGAGCCGCTCGCCCACGCCGAAGGAGTCGATCCGCGCCCCCTGGCGCACCAGGTCCCGGATGATGTACTCGTCCAGGGCGTTGGAGGCCACGATCTTGCACTCGGTAAAGCCCGCCGCGTCCAGCATCTCCCGGGCCTTCTGAGACAGGTAAGTGAGGTCGCCGCTGTCCAGCCGAATGCCGCACTTGGTGATGCCCTTGGGCACCAGCACCTCCTTAAATGCCCGGATGGCATTAGGCACACCCGACCGGAGCACGTTGTAGGTGTCCACCAGCAGGGTGGCGTTGTTGGGGTACAGCTCACAGTAGGTCTTGAAGGCGGTGTACTCGTCGGGGAACATCTGCACCCAGGAGTGGGCCATGGTGCCGGTGGCGGGGGAGCCGAAGCACTGGTCGGCCATGGTACAGGCGGTGGCGGAGCAGCCGGCGATATAGCTGGCCCGGGCCCCCAGCAGGGCGCCGTCCGGACCGTGGGCCCGGCGGGAGCCGAACTCGGCCACTGGGCGGCCCTCAGCGGCCCGGACAATGCGGTTGGACTTAGTGGCGATGAGACACTGGTGGTTCAGGGTGAGCAGGAGGAAGGTCTCGATAAACTGGGCCTGGATGGCCGGGGCCCGGACGGTGAGGATGGGCTCGTTGGGGAAGACCGGGGTGCCCTCGGGGACGGCCCAGATGTCGCCAGTGAATTTGAAGTCCCGCAAAAAGGCCAGAAACTCCTCGCTAAAGCAGCCCTTGGTCCGGAGGTAGGCCACGTCCTCCTCGTCGAAGCGCAGCTCCTGGATGTACTCCACCACCTGGGCCAGCCCCGCCGCAATGGCAAAGCCCCCCTTGTCGGGGACGGAGCGGTAGAACACGTCGAAGTAGCAGACGCGGTCCTGTAGGCCGGTTTGGAAGTAGCCGTTGGCCATGGTAAGCTCGTAGAAGTCGCACAGCATGGTCAGGTTGGTTTTCGCTTTCATCAAGAAAGCCTCCTTTGCCGGGGTGACAAGACACCCCCTCGTTAGACCCATTATACTCCCCTTTGGGAAAAAAGCAAGGGCCTTTGTTCATCCCCTGGGCCACTTCATGTCCCGGCCCAGGCCCAGAATATAGTCCGCACTGACGCCATAATGTTCGCAAAATTTTATCAAGTAACGAATAGGCATTTCATGTGCGCGCCGCTCATATGCCGCCCATTGGGAGTAGCTTATCCCTAATTCCTTTCCCAGAGAACGCTGAGAATCATCAGCGTCAGTGCGTACAGCAACTATTCTGTCGATGTAGTCCATTTTGCCCTCCTGCTATCACATGTGATATTGACAGAATACTGCGTAAAGTGATAGAATGGCCCTGTTGCGTTTAGATGTGTACGCAGGAGGGTAAAGTCAAGATGAAGAAGATTGATAAGACAGTTGCGGTTGGGATGCCACTGGAATTGTATAACAATGTGAGGAGACTAGCGGAACAGGATCAGCGATCAATCCCCAGCTACATTCGTTTGGTACTAAAGGACCACGTCAAACAAGGAGACGCCTTGACAAAAGTTGAATAGCTGTCAGTTTTTGTGACATACTGAACCTACCGATCATCAAGGAGGGTTTCAATATGTCCGATAAAACCGAGGCCTTTCTCCACAGCCAGACCAAGGAGAACCTCATGCGGGCCTTCGCCGGGGAGAGCCAGGCCCGCAACCGCTACACCATCGCCGCCGGGGTGGCCAACAAGGCGGGGCTGGCGGTCATCCAGGGGGTGTTCCTCTTCACCGCCGAACAGGAGCGGGTCCATGCCAAGCAGTTCTATGCCGCTCTGGAGGACTGCGCCGGTCAGACCATCAAGGTGGACGGCACCTATCCCGTGGACATCTACTCCGGGGTGCTGGACTACCTCCGGGCCGCCCAGCACAACGAGTACCAGGAGTGGGAGCACGACTACGACCACTTCGCCAAGACCGCCATGAGCGAGGGCTTCCCCCTGGTGGGCAAGATGTTTGAGAACATCGCCCGGGTGGAAAAGACCCACGGGGACCGGTTTGGGAAGTTCGCCGACCTGATGGAGAAGGACCAGCTGTTCTTCTCCGAGGTGGAGGTACAGTGGATGTGTCTGCACTGCGGCTGGGTGGTGGAGGCCACCGCCGCCCCCGCCCACTGTCCCGTCTGCCGCCACCCCCAGGGGTACTTCGTGCGGTTCGAGCTGGCCCCTTGGAGCTGAACAAAAACGGATGACCGATCAATCGGCCATCCGTTTTTGTTTGTCTATCGCATTCAGTGACAATTCACCCGCCAACTTAAACAGCGCGTCGGCCATGACCCTTTCCGCAGAAATACCGCCCGCCTGCTTTCCGACCTTTTCATAAAAGGTAAATACATAATCCGGAACCGCAATCGTTAGCTTTTTCATTTTAACGAGCCTCCTATTCTCAATATTTCCAAATATTTTATGTCCCTCTTTACTTTCGGAATCTATACATTCCAATACTACCACAAGTAATAACTTAAAATCAATAATGGAATGTATATATTCCAAGAAAGTTTTTGGAGAGAATAGGGATGTCAAAAAAGCTGAAACAGGATGTCTCAATTGGGACGAATCTGCGGCGCTTGAGAAGACAATCGGGATTTTCTCAGGAAAAAGTTGCCGCAAAATTGCAGCTAATGGGATTTGATATAAGCCGTGAGATTATTTCCCAAATGGAATTGGGCAATTACAGTATAAGGATCAGCGTATTGCGGGCATTAAAAGACATCTATCAGGTAGATTCTTTTGATGAGTTCTTCAAAGGTCTATAGTGGTAGACTAGATTGCGTAAAGTCTTTTAACTGAGAGGAGGCTGGCTTATGGAGGCCTTTGCCATCGCCCTGTTCGCCGTGGCGGTGATCGGCATTCCCATCG
This sequence comes from Bacillota bacterium, assembly GCA_021770445.1. Classification (GTDB taxonomy): domain Bacteria; phylum Bacillota; class Clostridia; order Oscillospirales; family Oscillospiraceae; genus Lawsonibacter. The sequence continues at coordinate 59,885 of JAETQY010000008.1, forward strand.
CCATCCTGCTGCTGAACGACTACGGCAAGAAGCGGGGATGCGGCCGGGGCTGCGCCACCTGCGGCAACCGGGATATCTGCTACAGAAGCAAGAAAAAAGACGACAAAAAAGCGCCCTGACGGGCGCTTTTTTGTACTCTCGGAGGGTCTTACTCCTCGGGCTCCTCGATCTTGGCGTCGGGGGCGTTCTTGCCCACGGAGGCGATGCCGTTGAGGCAGCTGGCCTTGGCCTTGTAGCCCTCGCTCTTGCCGATGTTCTCGCCGTTCTTGGCCTTGAGGCGGAAGCGGTACTCACCGGCCTTGTCCTGGTAGACCTCGAACTTGGGGTGGGGCAGCTTCTCAAAGCCCTCCACCGTCTGGTCCTCCACGTGGGCCAGGGCGTTCTTCTGCACGGAGGCAATGCCCCCCTGGCAGCCGGACAGACTGGTGTAGCTCTCGGAGGCGGCCAGGATCACTTCACCGTTACCCGCCTTCAGGTTAAAGGTGAATTCGCCGTTCTTGGTCTTGGAGATCACAAATTTGCCCATAATATATGCCTTCCTTCTTTCTATATTAAGGCTGTTCCAGCCTTGGAGGTCTTATTTATATTTCTGGCTCTCTTTTACCGCCAGCTCGTCGCAGCGGTTGTTGAACTCGTTCTCGGCGTGACCCTTGACCCAGTGGAGCTTGACGGTATGCTTTTCGCACAGGTCCAACAGGCGGCCCCACAGGTCAGGGTTGAGGGCCGGCTTTTTGTCCGACTTCACCCAGCCCTTGGCCCGCCAGCCCTTGGCCCAGCCCTTGCCCAGGCCGTCGATGACATATTTGCTGTCGGAGTACAGCTCCACTACGCAGGGCTCCTTTAAGGCCTCCAGGGCAGCGATCACCCCGGTGAGCTCCATGCGGTTGTTGGTGGTCTGGGCCTCGCCCCCGGACATCTCCTTTTTGTGGGCGCCGTACATCAGAATGGCCCCCCAGCCCCCAGGGCCGGGGTTGCCCGAACAGGCCCCGTCGGTGTAGATGGTAACTGTTTTCATAATTTCCCCTAACCCGCCCGCGCGAAATCGGCGTCCGGTAATAAGCATCAAAACATCCCGAAGGACTGTAACGGTACAGGTGTAACGGTAACGGACCTGATAAAAAGCCAGGGTTCGAACCCGGCTAAGCAAGGTCCCGCTCACTCCCATGCAAAGTGCCCATTGGCCCCGGCACATTGGGGCTTGACGCCCGCCTTTCGTGCAACCAAATTATTACAGCAGCTCTGTGGTCCAGTTCTTCTCCTGGATGGTCTCCTCCAGCTCCCGCAATTCCCTGGACAGCCCGTCCACCTGCTTTTGCAGCTGGCGGACATCTACCGTGCTCTTAATCTTGATCTCGCTAGCGCTGTGGCGGCGGACCATGGCGCTGGCGTTGTCCAGGAATCCCCGCAGGACGGACAGCTTGCCCTTGAGGCAGTCCCGCTTGGCCAGCAGGTCGGACAGGGTGGAGCTCTCCCCGATCTTGGTGGAGTTGTTGGTGCGGTTGATGGCGGAGATCAGCTCCTCCAGCCGGGTGTAGTCCGTCTCCAGCTCATGGAGCAGCTCCATGGGGTCCTCGGCGGGCTGCTCCCCCTCCTGGACCAGGGCGTTGTTGTTCAGCCGGCTCTCCAGCTGGCGGATTCTCGTTTGCAGCTCCGACCGCTGGGACAGGGCGTTGGCTAATTTCATAGGCTGCATCTCCTCTTCACGGGCCGCCCAAGGGGGCGGTCCTTACTCTTCAGTGGAAGCTCCTTCCTCGGACGGGACCTCCTCAGCGGTCTCGGCGGTCTCCTCCCGGTCGGCCAGGGCCAGGGAGATCACCTTGTCCCCCTCCTCCTTGAAGCGCATGACGATGACGCCTTGGGTGGAGCGGCCGCACTGCCTGATATCCTCCACGTGGGTGCGGATGAGGATGCCCGCCTGGGTGACCAGCAGCAGGTCCTCGGAGCCGTCCACCACCTTGACCCCCACGATGGGGCCGGTCTTTTCGGTGACCATGTAGTTCTTGATGCCGATGCCGCCCCGGTTGGTGACCCGGTACTCCTCCACGGGGGTGCGCTTGCCGAAGCCCTTCTCGGTGATGGACAGCACGGTTCGGCCCTCGGTAATTCGGGCGGCCCCCACCACATAGTCCCCCTCCCGCAGGCGGATGCCCCGGACGCCCACGGCGTCCCGGCCCATGGGCCGCACGTCGTTCTCATCGAAGCGGACCGCCATGCCGTCGTGGGTGGCGATGAGGATATTTTTAGTCCCGTCGGTCTCCCGGACGCAGACCAGCTCGTCCCCCTCGTCCAGGCGGAGGGCCCGGATACCGTTGTTGCGCAGGTTTTTCAGGGTGTAGACGGGCAGCCGCTTCACCGTGCCCTGGCGGGTCACCATGAACAGGTACAGCTCCTCGTTGTCCTTCTCCCGGTAGTGGAGCATGGTCTGCACCCGTTCCCCCTGCTCCACTTGCAGGATGTTGATGATGTTGGTCCCCTTGGCGGTCTTGCCGCTCTCGGGGATCTGATAGCCCTTCTTGCGGTACACCTTGCCGGTATCAGTGAAGAAGAGGATATAGTCGTGGGTGGAGGCGGTGAACACGTCCACCACGTAGTCCTCCTCCCGGGTGGTGATGCCCTTCTTGCCCATGCCCCCCTTGGACTGGGCAGTGTACTCGCTCACCGGGGTGCGCTTGATGTACCCCGCCTGAGTGAGGGTAAAGACGCACTGCTCCTCCTCGATCAGGTCCTCAATGTCGATTTCGTCCTCCACGTCCTGGATCTCAGTGATCCGGTCATCGCCATACTTGTCCCGGATGGCGGTGAGCTCGTCCTTGAGAACGCCGCGAAGCATGGTCTCGGAGGCCAGAAGCTGGTTGAAGTAGGCAATGCGCTCCTCCAGCTCCTTGTACTCCGTTTCCAGCTTCTCCCGGTTCAGGCCCTGGAGGGCGATGAGCCGCATGTCGCAGATGGCCTGGGCCTGGACGTCGTCCAGCTCAAAGCGCTCCATCAGCCGGTCCTTGGCGTTGTCGTAGCTGGTGCGGATGATGCGGATGACCTCGTCGATGTTGTCCTGGGCGATGAGCAGGCCCTCCAGCAGATGGGCCCGCTCCTGGGCTTTGCGCAGGTCGTATTTGGTCCGGCGGATGATGACCTGCTCCTGGTAGGCAATATACTCGTCCAGGATGTGCCGCAGGGAAAGAATCCGGGGCTGGAGCTTGCCGTTCACCTCCACCAGGGCCAGCATATTGATGGCAAAGGTGGTTTGCAGCTGAGTCTGGGCAAACAGCCGGTTGAGCACCACCTGGGGGTTGGCGTCCCGCTTCAGCTCGATGACGATGCGCATGCCGTTGCGGTCGGTCTCATCCCGGATGTCGGAGATACCCTCCAGCCGCTTGTCCTCCACCTGGTCGGCCATGTTTTTGATGAGCATCCGCTTGTTCACCTGGTAGGGGATCTCGGTGATGACGATGCGGGTGCGGTCCTTGCCGAACTCCTCAAACTCGTGGCGGGCCCGGATGGTCACCCGCCCCCGGCCGGTGGCGTAGGCGGCGCGGATGCCCGCCCGGCCCATGATGATGGCCCGGGTGGGGAAGTCGGGACCGTGGATGTGCTCCATCAGGTCGGCCAGGGTGGCCTCCGGGTCGTCCAGCACACAGACGGCGGCGTCGATGACCTCCCGCATATTGTGGGGCGGGATGTTGGTGGCCATGCCCACGGCGATGCCGCTGGACCCGTTCACCAGCAGGTTGGGAAACCGGGAGGGGAGGGTCTTGGGCTCCTTCCGGGTCTCGTCGAAGTTGGGGTCCCAGTCCACCGTGTCCTTGTCGATGTCCCGGAGCATCTCGTCGGAGAGCTTGGACATGCGGGCCTCGGTGTAACGGTAGGCCGCCGGGGGGTCGCCGTCCACGGAGCCGAAGTTGCCGTGTCCGTCCACCAGCATGTACCGCATGGAGAAGTCCTGGGCTAGGCGGACCATGGCATCGTAAACCGACGCGTCGCCGTGGGGGTGGTAGCGGCCCAGCACGTCGCCCACGCAGGTGGCCGACTTCTTGAAGGGCTTATCCGCGGTGAGGTTGTCCTCGTACATGGCGTAGAGGATACGCCGGTGGACGGGCTTCAGGCCGTCCCGCACGTCGGGCAGCGCCCGGCCCACGATGACCGACATGGCGTATTCAATATAGGATTTCTCCATCTCCGGCACCAGGGGAGAGGTGACGATCTTCTGATCCGGATAACGGATCTCCTCGGGATCGTATTGGGGTTTCTTACTCATTGGTCTTATACTCCCTTAATAGTCAAGGTTGACGGCATACTTGGCGTTGCGCTCGATGAACTCCTTCCGGGGCTCCACCTTCTCACCCATGAGGATGGTGAAGGTCTCGTCGGCCCGGACGGCGTCGTCCAGCTCAATGCGGCGCAGGGTGCGCTTCTCCGGGTCCATGGTGGTCTCCCACAGCTCGTGGGGGTTCATCTCGCCCAGGCCCTTAAAGCGGGAGATGTCAATTTTCGCGTTGGGGTTATCCCCACGCATTTCGGCGGAGATTTTGTCCCGCTCCTCCTCGGAGAAGGCCAGTCGAACCTGCTTGCCCCGGGTCAGCTTGAACAGGGGGGGGACGGCAGAGTAGACGTAGCCCTGTTCGATCAGCGGCCGCATAAAGCGGAAGAAGAACGTCAGTAGCAGGGTGCGGATGTGCGCGCCGTCCACATCGGCATCGGCCATGATAATCACTTTATGATACCGCAGCTTATTCAGGTCGAAGTCGTCCCCGATGCCCGCCCCCAGGGCGGTGATGACCGGGGTGAGCTTGTCGTTGCCGTAGACCTTGTCCGCCCGGGCCTTCTCCACGTTGAGCATCTTGCCCCACAGAGGGAGGATGGCCTGGAAGCGGGAATCCCGGCCCTGGGTGGCGGAGCCGCCGGCGGAGTCGCCCTCGACGATATAGATTTCGGTGAGCTCCGGGTTGGCCTCGTTGCAATCCCGGAGCTTGTCGGGCATGGCGGCCCCGCCCAGGGCGGTCTTGCGGCGGACCGACTCCCGGGCCTTCCGGGCGGCCTCCCGGGCCCGGTTGGCCATCAGCGCCTTGTCCAGGATGGCCCGGCCCACTGCCGGGTTCTCCTCCAGAAAAATCTCCAGCTTTTCGGAGACAATATTGTTCACCAGGGTGCGCATCTCGCTGTTGCCCAGCTTGGCCTTGGTCTGGCCCTCAAACTGGGCTTCGGTAAGCTTCACTGAAATGACCACAGTGAGGCCCTCCCGGCAGTCGTCGCCGGACACCTTTTCGTCGTCCTTCAGCAGCTTAATTTTCTTGCCGTAGGCGTTGAGCACGTTGGTCAGCGCCCGCTTGAAGCCCTCCTCGTGCATACCGCCCTCGGCGGTGTGCACATTGTTGGCGAAGGAGACCATGACTTCCTGGTAGCCGTCGTTATACTGCATGGCCACCTCGGCCATGGAGTCCTCCCGGGCCCCGGACATGTAGATCACATCCGAGTGAATGGGGTCCTTGTTCTTGTTGATGAAGGAGACAAACTCCCGGATGCCCCCCTCGTAGCACATGTCGTCCTCCTGCTCCTGGCCGGGGCGCAGGTCCACCGTCTGGATGCGCAGGCCGGCGTTGAGAAAGGCCTCCTCCCGCATGCGGGTGTGGAGGGTGTCGTAGCTGTACTCCAGGGTGTCAAACATCTCCGGGTCGGGCTTGAAGGTGACGGTGGTGCCGGTGTGGTCGGTCTTGCCCACTACCTTCATCTCTTGGGTGATCTTGCCCCGGGAGAACTTCATCTCATAAATTTCTCCGTTCTTGTGGACCTGGACCTCCAGCCACTCGCTCAAAGCGTTGACCACCGAGGCGCCCACGCCGTGGAGGCCGCCCGACACCTTGTAGCCGCCGCCGCCGAACTTGCCACCAGCGTGGAGGATGGTAAAGACCACCTCCAGGGCGGGCTTGCCCGTCTGGGGCTGGATGTCCACCGGGATGCCTCGGCCGTTGTCGGTGACGGTGATGGTATTGCCCGGGTTGATGGTGACGGTGATGTCGGTACAGTGGCCGGCCAGGGCCTCGTCAATGGAGTTGTCCACAATCTCATACACCAGGTGGTGCAGGCCCGACTCCGAGGTGGAGCCGATATACATGCCGGGGCGCTTGCGCACCGCCTCCAGTCCCTCCAGGACTTGAATTTCTGACCCGCCGTACTCGTGGTCGGTCTGGGTGGTATTCAGTTCGTTCTGCTGGTTCAGTTCTTCAGACATAATTTCCCTCCGCGATGGTAATATCCTGTTGGGGCGGATTACCCCCGAAAATCATTCCAGTTCCTCGTCGTCCAGGCCGGCGGTGTCGTGATAGTCGTCATCGCCGCCCTCGGCCCCCACCAGCTCGGTGGTCCGCATCCGGCGCTTGTCCTTGGCCTCCTCCACATGCTTGTGGATCAGCTCCTTGACCTCCCTGGGGTGCTTCACATTTTTCAGGTCCAGGTGAGGAATGCTCTTGTCCGAGGACACCACACACACCGTCCCCACGCCGAAGATCCGCTGGCCCAGGGACATGTTCAGTTGGAGGTCCCGCACCCGGTAGAGCAGAACCTCATCGGACTTGATGTTGAGAAAGCCCGTCTCGCAGAACAGCCGGTCCTCGCTGAGGCGATACCGGGTGAAGGACAGGGGCAGCCCCAGGTGACGCTTGCGGTCTTTCCACAGATACTCAATGGATTCCATATGTTCAACCTCCATGTTTGGTTTTTATTCCAGTCCGCCTTTTTCCGCCCGGGCGGCCAGGGTGGCGGAGGAGAGAGGGGAGACATACACCACCGGCTCCCCCCAGCGGCTGTCCGCCAGAATGAAGGACCGGGGCAGGTCTTCGGTAAGCCAGATGGCCCGGCCCTCCGCCTCCGCCCGCTCCAGAAATTCACGGGTCTTAAAGGCCCAGCTGGCGTTGTCCAAATCGAAGATGCCTAAAATGTCCCTGTCGGGGATAACCACCGACTGGCCCAAATGCAGATACATCTTACACCAGCCTCCCGTCGTGGATATGGAAGGCCTTACCGCCCTCCAGGCCCTCCAGCTTTTCCTCCTCGCAGCAGGTAATGAACACCTGCCCGCCCCGGATGCGGTTGAGGACAAAGGACTGCCGCTTGGGGTCCAGCTCGGAGAGCACGTCGTCCAGCAGGAGGACGGGCCACTCGCCGGTCTCCTCCTGAAATATTTCCCGCTGGGCCAACTTCAGGGACAGGGCAGCCGTCCGGGTCTGACCTTGGGAGGCGTAGGTCTTGGCGTTTTTCCCACCGATGCTTACCGTCAGATCGTCCTTGTGGGGCCCGGACAGGCACTGCCGGCTGTCGATCTCCGCCTGGCGGTGCTTCTCCTGATGCTCCAGCAGAAGGGGGAGCAGTTCCCGGGGCTGTTTTTGTGGGTCGTCCACGGTGGACACCGTCTCATAGCCCAGCTCTAGCTCTTCCCGCCCCCCGGAGAAGTCGGCATGAATGGCGGGGGCATGCTCCCGCAGGCGCTTGATAAAGTGGGCTCGGTAGTGGATCACAATAGCCCCCGTCTGCGCCATACGGAGATTGAAGTCGTCCAGGGTGTCCAGCAAGGAGGGGTTCTCCGGCCAGTCCCGAAGAATACGGGTCTTGTGATCGTAGAGCCGGTTGTACTCTCCCAACGCCTGGGCGTACCGGGGCCGCAGCTGGCAGATGGCCCCGTCCAGGAACCTCCGCCGCTCCGCACCCCCCGCTTTGATGAGGGACAGATCCTCTGGACAGAACAGCACCGTATTCAAAATCCCCGCCAGTTCTCCGGCGGTCTTGAGCTTCACCCCGTTGGAGTACAACTGCCGGCCCCGGCCCCGGAAGAGCTTAGCCTCCAGGGAAAAATCCCGGCCTCGGCTGAACACCTCCCCCTTGATGAAGGCAGAGTCAATATCCAGCATAATCATTTCCCGGTCGAACCGGGCCCGGTGGGACCGGGCGGCAGACAGATAGGCCACCGCCTCTAGCAGGTTGGTCTTGCCTTGGGCGTTGTCCCCGTAGATCAGGTTGACCCGGGGGTCAAAGTCCGCCTCCAGATGGGGGTAGTTGCGGAAGAAGTCCAGCTCCAGCCTCTTGACGATCACGTGACTACAAGCTCCGTCTCATTATCAATTACTACCTTATCCCCAGGCCGCAGCTTCTTTCCCCGCATAGGGCAGGCCTCTCCATTGACGGACACCCGGCCCTCCTGGATAATCAGCTTGGCGTCCCCGCCGGTCTCCACTGCCCCGGCAAATTTGAGCAGATCCTGGAGCTTGATAAATTCAGTGTGTATCTTGATCTCGTGGCTCTCCATTTTATTCCCCCTGTTTCACGTGAAACATTGAAATTTCAGCACTAATTGGCCTTCAGCCGCACGGGAAGCACCATATAAATGAAATTCTCCTCTCCCTCGGCGGGCAGGATAACACAGGGGGCCACTCCGGAGGTGAACTCCATACGCAGCTTGTCGGCGGGGGCGGCCTTCAGGGCGTCCATCAGATACTTGTTATTGAATCCGATCTCCAGGTTACCGCCGTCTCCGAAGATAATGCACTGGTCGGCGGCGTCGCCGATGGCAGTCTTGGTGGTGATGGACACCATACCATCTCCAAAGACACAGCGCAGGGGAGACTTCAACTTCTCGCTAATGATGAGGGATACCCGCTCGATGGAGGACAGCAGGGCCCGGGCCTCCACCTCTACCTTGACGGAATTGTTCCGGGGGATGGCGTTGCGGTAGGCCAGGAAGTCCCCTTCCAGCCGGCGGCACACCAGGACAGTGTCCCCGGTCTGGAACATGATGTGACGGGCCCCCTGAGTGACGGTGACATCTTCCTCCCCGGAGCATATTTTTTCCACTTCTCCCAGAGCCGAACCAGGTACTACAAAGGAGAAGGCATCAGCCCCCTTCTTCTCCTCCACCCCCTCGTGACGCAGAGCCAGGCGGTAGCCGTCCACTGAGACCACAGTAAGACCGCTCCCGTCGACTTCAAAGAGAGACCCGGTATGGATGGGCCGGCTCTCGTTGTCACTGACAGCAAAGAGGGTCTGGGAAATCATGGAGCGCAGCACCGGCTGCTTGATGGTCAGGGCGTTCTGCTGATCCACAGAGGGCAGCTCGGGGAACTCCTCCGGGTCGGTGCCCAGAATATTGAACTCGGACAGGCCGCACTTGATATTCACTGTGTAGCCCTGGGAGGTAAACACCACCACATCGTCGGGCATCTTGCGGACGATCTCCCCGAAGAGGCGGGCGGACAGCACAAGAGAGCCCCCCTCCGTGATCTCAGCAGGGACAGTAACTTGAATCCCGGTCTCCAGATTGTAGCCGGTGAGGCGCAAGGTCTGTCCCGCCTCTATCAGGATACCCTCCATGGCGGGGATGGAGCTCTTTACCGCCACAGCCCGGGAGGCGACGGAAACAGCGGCGGACAGCAGGGCTTTTTCACAGGAGAATTTCATAGACGGTTCCTCCAATCTCTTTCTCTCTCCGCCATAGGGAGGAGAGGATATAATTTTAGCAATAGTAGTCAGTAGGCAAAAATAATGTGGAAAAATGGCCAAATTCCTTGCAGCTCTAAGAAAAATTTCTCAACAGGGGGTGTGAACAGATTCATGGTATTTTCCACAGGGGTGCTGAATATCCACATTTCTTCCTCAACACTCCACAATTTGGTGTGGATATTCTATTCATATCTCGCATTGATGTTGGTTGTAATATCCTTGATGATCTCCGCCTTCTCCGGGTCGGTCTTGACCAGACCCTCAATACGGTTGAGGGCGTTGAGGACAGTGCTGTGGTCCCGGCCGTTAAACTCCTGGCCGATCTCCTTCAAAGAGAGGTTGGTCATGCGGCGGATCTGGAACATAGCGATCTGCCGGGCCAGGGAGATGTCCTTGGAGCGACCCTGACCCCGAAGAATGTCCGGCTCGATGTTGTAGAACTTGCAGACCTCCTCGATGATGACGTCGGCGGTGGGCAGGATGTCCGACTTCTCCTTGAAGATGTCCTTCACCGCCCGGATGACCGTGTTCTTGTCCACCGTGTCCCCGATCAGGTCCTGGTAGGCCATGATCTTGTTCACTGTACCCTCGATCTGCCGGACGTTGGCGGTGATATTTTCGGCGATGAGCTGGATCAGAAAGTCGGGCAGCTCCATCCCCATGCGAATGGACTTATTCTTCACAATGGCCATGCGGGTCTCGTAGTCCGGGGGGATGATATCGGCCAGCAGACCCCACTCGAAGCGAGTCTTTAGCCGGTCCTCCAGCCGGAGCATCTCCTTGGGAGGGCGGTCGGAGGTGAAGACGATCTGTTTTTTCAGTTCGTACAGAGTGTTGAAGGTGTGGAACATCTCCTCCTGGGTGGAGTCACGACCGGCGATGAACTGTACGTCGTCCATAAGAAACACATCGGCCCCCCGGTACTTGTCCCGGAACTCCTGATTCCGACCCTCCCGGATGGCGGTAACCAGCTCGTTGGTAAAGGCGTCCCCCTTGACATAGATGATCTTATACTCCGGGTGGTTGGCATGGATGGTGTGGGCGATGGAGTAGAGGAGATGGGTCTTGCCCAGACCGGAGTTGCCGAAGATAAACAGGGGATTATAGCTCTCTCCCGGGTTGTCAGCCACCTTCCGGGCGGCGGCGTGGGCCAGCTTGTTGGAGGACCCTACCACGAAGCGCTCAAAGGTGTATTCCTCGGTGCCGGGGAGGAAGGAGGACTGTTTGGTCTCCTGTTGGAAGTTGTCCAGTTCCCCCTCGGTGAGGACGATGACCTGGAAGCTGGCGGAAAACAGCTCGTGGAGAGCGTTCTGGATGGGCAAAATATAGCGGGCGGCGATAATGTCCCGTTTCAGCCTGCTGGGGCTATACAGGATGAAACGGTCCTCCTGTAGAGCGATAGCCTGGGCGTCGTCAAACCAGGTATTCAAGGTGGTGGCGGTCATCTCGGCCCCCATCAGGGCTTTGACCTTGTTCCACACTTCCGCGGCGGGATTCATGGCAATCCTCCTTACAGAGACGGAATCTCAAAGAGAGAGAAACATAAAATTCATAGCATTTTATTATACCAAAAAATAGGGTGAAGGGCAAGGTTTTTCCACATTTTTTATTTATAATGTGTGGCATAGCTTGTATGCGGTAAAAAATTCTTCCACAAGATATTGATATCAGAAAAAAATATAAAAAAATCTTTGTTTCCAGGCAAAAAAGATGGTTGACATAGGGGGCTTTTATCCGCTATAATACTACCCGTATCTTTTGCAGACCGCAGCTTCGGCTGTTGTTGGGCCGGGAGAGCCGGCTTGAAATCTGAACTGAGGAGGTGTCCCCCATGCTTCGTACCTATCAGCCTAAAAAGCGTCAGCGCTCCAAGGAGCACGGCTTCCGCAAGCGTATGGCCACCCGCAATGGCCGCAAGGTTTTGGCCCGCCGCCGTGCCAAGGGCCGCGCCCGCCTGACCCACTAAGGTGGAGCGAGGCGGCCAGGCCGCCCTCCTCTGCCGACGGGCAGCCGGAACGGGACAGACAGTTTAGATAGCGCACAATCAGGGGCGTGGGAGAAGATCCTCCGCCCTATCTGTGCATACGGAGGAAATCATGAAGCATACCGTATCCCTGAAACAAAATCATGAGTTCCGCCGGCTGTACAGCAAGGGAAAGAGCGCTGTCTCCCCCTATTTTGTCATCTACTGCCGGAGGACTGGCCGACCGGTAAGCCGGTTGGGCATCACCACTGGGGTGAAGCTGGGCAACGCCGTTAAGCGCAATCGGGCCCGCCGCCGCATCCGGGAGCTGTACCGCACCCATGAAGGGGAGCTGCTCCCCGGGTACGACATCGTCGTAGTGGCCCGCACCCGGGCGATCTACGGCCGGTACGCCGAACTGGAGCGTAGCTTTGGCCAGCTGACAAAAAAATTGGGTCTGACCCCGCCAAAGGGGGACAGAGCCCGGTGAAAACGCTGCTTCTGTCTCTGATCCGATTCTACCGGCGCGCCATCTCGCCCCTGCGCCCCCCATGCTGCCGTTTTATCCCCACCTGCTCAGAGTACGCTTTAGAGGCAGTGGAGAAGTACGGCGCAGTCAAGGGGGGCTGGCTGGCCCTGCGCAGATTGTCGCGGTGCCACCCCTTTCACCGGCAGAAGTCCATTGAATACGACCCTGTCCCCTGAGCTTCTGCCACAACTTGATATGCGGAGGTATTTTTAGTGGGTATTATTTTACAACCCTTTGCCTGGCTGCTGCTGTTCTTCTATAATCTGTTCAACAATTACGGCATCGCCTTGATTCTCTTTGCCATTGTGGTCAAGCTGATCCTGTTTCCTGTTACGCTGAAGCAGAAAAAGAGCATGATCCAGACTACTATGCTCTCCAGCAAGATGCAGCAGCTTCAAAAGCAGTACGGCAAGGACCGGGAGCGCTATAATCTGGAGATCCAGAAGCTCTACGAGAAGGAGAAGGTCAACCCTATGGGGGGCTGTCTCTGGTCCCTGATCCCCATGGTGGTCCTCATTCTGCTGTACAGCATCATCCGGTACCCCCTGACCTACTTTATGGGGATGTCCGATGACCAGATCCAGACCCTGGCCACCCAGCTCAACTGGTCTGAGGTGGCCGTCTCCAGTGGCTGGGTCACTGCCGCGGTGATGGAGAAGGCGGAAAACCTGTTCCAGAACGGCGCCTATAACCAATTGTATCTTTTGTCTCTGGTTACCAAGGACAATCTGGCCTCTCTCCAGTCCGTCACTGGGGCGGACGGCCTGTTTGTGATGAACTTCATGTTCCTTGGCATTGATCTATCCAAGATTCCCAACTGGAGATTCTGGGTAGACGGCTTGAAGTCTATCGGTCTGTTTATTCTGCCTCTGGTCTCTGTGGCCGTGTCCTTCCTGTCTATGAAGGTGTCTATGGCCACCAACCAGATGAACAAGCAGGAAGAAAACAAGCAGATGGACCAGACCAACAAGATGATGATGTGGATGATGCCCCTCATGTCTTTGTGGATCGGTTTCACTGTCCCCGCCGGCCTGTCTGTCTACTGGATCGCCCAGTATTTTGTCACCATGGTCCAGGAGGTCATCTGCGGCAAGATGCTGAAGAAGGACTACGAGGCCGCCCGGGAGGCCGCTGCCAAGCGGGAGGCTGAGGAAAAGGAAGAGGAGAAGCGCCGCAAGGAGGAGGCCCGTCTGGAGCGCCAGCGCCGCCTTGAGGAGGAGAAGAAGAACAAGGGCAAGAAGAAGCCCAAGAAGGACGCCGAGCCTGACCAGGAGGGGGTCAACCGGGAGGACAGCCGGGAGGGCATCCGGGCCTACGCCCGGGGCCGGTCCTATATCCCTGGTCGCTACGGCGGCGTGACCCCCTACACCGATCCCAATCAGATTTTCCGGGCCATGGAGGCCGCCGGGACCGATAAGAAGAAAAAGAAGGACAAGGAGAAGCCGGAGGGCACCACCCAGGCCGGGTCCATTCAGATCCCGGAGAGCAAGCCCGCCGAGCCTGTGACTCCCGTTGAGGAGACCGCCCCCGCCCCCATCGAGGCCCCCGTTGAAGCTCCCGCTGAGACCGAAGAGGTGGAAGTGGAAGTGGAGGAAATTGAGGTCGAGGTGGACGATGATGAGAATAAGGAGGGCTGAGTGAATGTTAAAGTGGATTGAAACCACCGGGCGCTCTGAGGAGGACGCCATTGCCGCCGCCCTGTTTCAGCTGGGTCTGGACCGAGACGATGTGTCGGTGGAAGTGATCGAGCGGGCCAAGTCCGGCTTTCTGGGCTTTGGCAGCAACCCGGCCAAGGTCCGGGTGAGCTATGAGGAGGTGGACGGCGCGGCCCGTCCCCTCACGGAGAACGCCGCCGTATTGAATGCCCCCGAGCCGGAGCCCGAGGTGAAGCAGCCCGCCCCTGTGGAGGAGACAGTTCTCCCCGCCGCCAAGCCGGTGATGAAGCAGGCGGCGAAGGAGACCTCCAGGGTGGAGGAGCAGCCCGCCGCCCCCCTGGCGGAGGAGACGATCCTGGCCGCCAAGCCGGGCATGGCCCCCCCGAAGAAGAAGAGCCAGCCTCGGCCTGAGCGCCGGCCCCGCAGGGAGGATCAGCTCCAGGAGGGGGACGAGGTGCTCATCGGCAGTGCCCCCACCCCCCGTGAGCCGGTGACCATGGAGCCGGTAAAGCCCGACGACGAGAAGGCCAACCGGATCAGAGAATTTCTCATTGGGCTGATGGCCCACCTCCAGGTGGAAGCTACCCCGGAGATCTTCATCACCAGCGAGGGTGGGTATAAGGTAATTCTCCAGGGAAAGGACCTGGGGGCCATTATCGGCCGCCGGGGGGAGACCCTGGACGCCATCCAGCAGCTCACCAGCTACACCGTCAACCGGGGCGCCTCCAAGCGGGTGCGCATCCACGTGGACGCCGAGGGCTACCGGGCTAAGCGGGAGGAATCCCTCCAGCGGCTGGCCGTCAAGGTGGCGGGCAAGGTGGTCAAGTACCGGAAGAATATGACCCTGGAGCCCATGAACGCCTACGAGCGCCATGTGATCCACACGGCCCTCCAGGATTACAAGGGAGTCACCACCTATTCCACCGGCGTGGAGCCCAACCGCCGCACCGTGGTGGCCTACGCCCCCAATCAGAGATAAGTATTTGGCGGAAGGGAGCACCCCTTCCGCCTTTTTTGGAGGTAACGCTATGCCCACCCCTCTGTATGATACGCTGAGAGAATACGCCCAAAAGGACCCCGCCCACTTCCACATGCCGGGACACAAGGGGAAGTTCCTTCCCGCCCCCGAGCTGATGGGACTGGCTCCTATTGATGTCACTGAGCTGCCCCCCACCGGCAACCTGTACACCGCCGGGGAGCCCTTCGACTCCGCCCAGCGGCTGTGGGCGGAGCTCTTCGGCTTCGACTGTTGCCAGTTTCTCACCGGCGGGTCCACCATGGGTATCCACACCGGGCTGGCCCTGTGTGCCAGACCGGGGGAGAAGGTGCTGATGGACCGGAGCTGCCACCGGGCCGCCTTCAACGCCCTGGCTCTCCTCGATTTGGAGCCAGTCTGGCTGGAGCGTCCTTGGCTGGATTCCGAAAATCTCATCGGCCCCATCTCCCCGGAGATGGTGAAGGAGGAGCTGAAACAGCATCCGGAAATCAAAACGGTCTGTATTACCTCCCCAACTTATGCCGGAGTGTTGTCTGATATCGGGGCCATCTCCCAGATTGTCCACGCCCACGGGGGAAAACTCTTTGTGGACGGGGCCCACGGAGCCCACCTGCCCTTTTTGGGTTTGGCCCCCTTCCAGGGGGCGGATGTGGTGACCGTCTCGGCCCACAAGACCCTCCCCGCCATGGGACAGTCCGCTCTGCTGTTCGCCAATGGGATAGACCCGGACCGGGTCCGGCGGACGGCATCCATCTTCGGGAGCTCCAGCCCCTCCTATCCCATGCTGGCCTCCATGGACCTGGCCCGGGACTGGCTGCTGGGGGAGGGAAAGTGGGAGTACCGCCGGACCGCCTGCCGGGTCTATGAGTTCCGACAGGCCTTTCCCAGCCTGAAGGACAGACCCGGCCTCTCCCTGGACCCTTGCCGCCTCACCTTGAAGGTAAAGGACGGCCCCGCCTTCGCCCGGGCGCTGGAGGAGCGGGGGATCTTCCCCGAAATGGAGGACGGGGGACATGTGGTGCTGATCTGTACCGCCCAGGACAGCGACGGAGACCTGTACCGCCTGGAGCTGGCCCTGGTGGAGCTGCGGGACGAGATGGGGGACTGCCCGCCCATCCCCGCGCCCCCTCTTCCGGAGCGGGTGAGTTCCCCCCGGGCCGCCCTGTTCGCCCCCAGTGAACTGCGTCCTTTGCGGGACTGCGAGGGGGAGATCGCCGCCTGCCAGATCGCGCCCTATCCTCCCGGCGTGCCCGTTGTGGCCCCCGGAGAGCGGATTTCAAAAAAAGAGCTGGCCTATTTAGAGGAAATAGGGTATAATATGCTGTCAGAAGTTTGTGTGATAAGCGAGGCGTAATATGGACCTGTCCCCTCTAAGCGGAAATGAAAGATTAAAGGACCGGCTGTCCCGGCAGGAGCGGGGACGGGGGCTGTCCCACGCCTATATCATCTCTGGCCCCGCCGGGTCGGGGCGGCATGGACTGGCCCGGCAGCTGGCGGCGGCCATGCTATGCACCGGCCAGGGGGAGAGGCCCTGCGGAAGGTGCGGGCCCTGTTTGAAGGTGCTAAAAGGGGTGCACCCGGACGTATCCACCGTCACTGGACCGGAGGAGGGCAAGCCCATTACGGTGGACCAGGTGCGCGCCCTCCGCGCCGACGCCTACATCCGCCCCAATGAGGGGGAGCGGAAGGTCTACCTGCTGGAGGGGGCGGACCGGATGAACGCCTCTGCCCAGAACGCCATGCTCAAGCTGCTGGAGGAGGGGCCGCCCTACGCCGCTTTCCTCCTCATCGCAGGAAATGCTGGAGGTCTGCTCCAGACGGTGCGCTCCCGGTGTGAGGAGCTGACCCTGACGCCGGCGGTTGAGCCGGTGAACGGGGAGAGGGACCAGGAGCGGCGTGCCCTGGCGGAGAAGCTGGCGGCCGCCCTGGAAAAGTCCGGCGAGCTGGAGCTGCTGGAGACCTCTGTAGCCGTGCTGGATGTGAAGCGGAGCAGGGAGGAGCTGTCCGCCCTGTTGGACGAGCTGGCGGATCAGCTCACCGCCCGGGCGGCCAGGGGCGGAGACCGACGGCGCCTGCTGCGTGGGTTGGAGCTGGTGAAAAAGCTGCGGGGCGCTGCCATGCTCAATGTCAACGGTGGCCAGATCGCCGGCTGGCTGTGCGCCGGAATGTTCGGGACGCTTTGAATACAGGAGTTTATTATTGAGGAGAAAATAACCTATGGTAGAGATTATCAGCATCCGCTTCAAGAGCGGCGGGAAGGAATACTACTTCAATCCCAACGGCGTCCCCTTCAAGGAGGGGGACGGCGTGATCGTGGAGACCTCCCGGGGGGTGGAGTACGCCCGGTGCGTCAAGGGGAACACCATGATCGACGAGATCGAGCTCACTGCCCCCCTGCGCCCGGTGGTGCGCAGGGCCACGGCGGAGGACGACAGGCTGGTGGAGAAGAACAAGGAGCGGAAAAAATACGCCCTGTCCGTCTGCCAGCAGAAGATTGCCGACCACGGGCTGGACATGAAGCTGGTGGGGGCGGAGTACAGCTTTGACGGCAGCAAGGTGGTGTTTTTCTTCACCTCTGAGGGCCGGGTGGACTTCCGGGCCCTGGTGAAGGACCTGGCCGGGGCGCTGCACACCCGCATCGAGCTGCGGCAGATCGGCGTCCGGGACGAGGCCAAGCTGCTGGGCGGCCTGGGCATCTGCGGCAAACCCTTCTGCTGCTCCCAGTTTTTGGAGGAGTTCCAGCCGGTGTCCATCAAAATGGCCAAGACGCAAAATCTGTCCCTCAACCCCACCAAGATCTCCGGTACCTGCGGGCGGCTTATGTGCTGCCTGAAATATGAGCAGGAGGCCTACGAGGATCTGGTAAAGAAGGCCCCAAAGCAGGAGTCCTTTGTGGAGACCCCCGACGGGGCGGGGACGGTGTGCGGTGTCAACCTCCTGCGACAGACCGCCCAGGTGCGGCTGGAGTCCGACCCGGACAGCCCCAAGACCTATCACAACTGCGAGCTGTGTGTGGTGCGCAGCGGCAAGGGCAAGCGCCCTGAAGGCTATGTGGAGCCCCCCCTGGAGGAGCTGGCCAAGCTGCGGCGGAAGGACACCCCTCCCGCCGCCCCCACAGAGGAGGCCTCTCTGGCCGCCGCCATTGAGGCGGCCTTCCCCAGCCGGGAGGGACGGGAGGAGCCCGCTGGCGAGGAGCGCCGGCGGCGAAATCACCGCCGCCGGGGCAAGGGCGAGGGGGGCGGCCAGCCCAAGGCGGCCCAGCCTCCTCAGCCGGACCAGGCTAAGGCGGAGGGGAAGCCCTCTAGCGGAGGCCGCCGCAGGAGACGGCGCCCCAGCAAAGGCGGCGGTAGTCAGTAATGGCCGGGTTTTTCAACGCTGTCTCGGCCTGCCTAGTGCTGGTGCTGCTGATGGCTGTGGGATATTTCATGGGGGCGCGGGGCTGGATGACGGCCGCCGAGAAGAAATTTCTCAGTCGATTCATTATCAATATCGCCGTGCCCGCCAACTGTATCGTGGGACTGCTGAACAATCTGGACCGGGACGGCCTGGTCCAGGCGGTCCCCCAAGTGGCGGCCGCCCTGTTGGGAGTGGGAGCCACGCTGCTGCTGTCCATGGGGCTGGCCGCCCTGCTCCGGCTGCCCCGGGCCCGGTGGGGCGTCTTTGCCGCTATGGCCGGCCTGTCCAACACCCTGTTTATCGGCATCCCCGTGTGTACCCAGCTCTTCGGCGAGGTCTGTATGCCCTATGTGATGCTCTATTACCTGGGCAATACCACCTTTCTCCAGTCGGCAGGCATTTTGCTGGTGGAGCGGTCGGGGGACCAGGGCCGTCAGCCGGGGGGACCAGTCCGCTTTCTGCGGGACATATTCACCAAGCCCCCTATTTTGGGAGTGCTGTTCGCCATTGTGCTGCTGGTGCTGGGGATCGACCTGCCTGGACCGGTGATGCGCTTTGCCGGGTACATCAGCAATACCGTCTCTCCCCTGGCGCTGATCTACTGCGGCTTCATCGTCTATGAGGTGGGGCTGAAAAACCTCCGGCTGCTGCCCGGCCTGCCCGCCATGCTGGTGATGCGTCTGGCGGTGGCGCCCGTCATCTGCTGGGGCTGCTGTCTGCTCTTTGGGGTGGAGGGGCTGGCCCGGGACGTCTTTTTAGTGGAGAGCGCCCTGCCGGTGGTCAGCCAGGTGACGGTGATGGCCGGGGCCTATGGCGCCGACGAGGAGTACGCCGCCACCGGCGCCTGCCTGTCCATCCTGGGCTGCTTTGTGACGCTGCCCGTTTTGATGCTCATCATAGGATAAGAAAACCCGCCGCGGCAAGCGGCGGGTTTTTGGCTATTCCTCTTCTGTTTTGGTAATTGCAATATTCAGCTCGTCCAACTGACGCTGTTCCACCACGCTCGGGGCCCCCATCATCAGGTCCTGGGCGTTCTTGTTCATGGGGAAGGGGATCACTTCCCGGATGGAGTCCTCGCCGGACAGCAGCATCACCATCCGGTCCACGCCCGGGGCGATGCCGGCGTGAGGGGGTGCGCCGTAGCAGAAGGCGTTGTACATGGCGGGGAACTTCTTCCGCACGTCCTCCTCCTCCAGGCCCACCATCCAGAAGGCTTTCACCATGATCTCCGGGTCGTGGTTGCGCACCGCGCCGGAGCTGAGCTCCACTCCGTTGCACACCAGATCGTACTGGTCGGCGGTGATGGACAGGGGGTCGATCTCCCCCTTGATGGCCTTTTCAATGGTCTCCAGCCCGCCCTTAGGCATGGAGAAGGGGTTGTGACAGAACTCCAGCTCGCCGCTCTCCTCTCCAATCTCGTACATGGGGAAGTCCACGATCCAGCAGAATTCATACCGCTCCCTGTCCATGTGGTTGGGACAGAAAGCCCCCAGCTTGTTGCGCAGAACGCCGGCGGTCTTTTGGGCGGCCAGCTTGGCCCCGGCGGTGAGACCCACGAAGGAGCCCCTCTCCAGGTGGAGGGCCTCCACTACCTGGTCCTTGATGGGCTGGACGAACTTGGCGATGCCGCCCACCAGCTCCCCGTTCTCGTCGTACCGGAACCAGTAGGCCTTATTGCCGGCCTGGACCTCCACCTCATTGCACAGCCCGTCGATCTGCTTCCGGGTGCCCTGGAAATCGGACACCACCACCGCCTTCACGGTCTGGTGCTCAAAGGGCCCGAAGCCGCAGCTGGCCAGCAGGTCGGTGGCGTCATCTACTGTCAGGTCGATGCGCAGGTCGGGCTTGTCGGAGCCATACTTTTCCATGGCTTCCAGATAGGGGATACGCACGAAGGGCGCCTTTGAGGCGATGTCATACTTGCCGTATTTGGCGAAGATGGGGGGGAGCACGTCCTCCAGCACGGCGAACACATCCTCCTGGCTGGCGAAGGCCATCTCCATGTCCAGCTGGTAGAACTCCCCGGGGGAGCGGTCGCCCCGGGCATCCTCGTCCCGGAAGCAGGGGGCGATCTGGAAGTACTTGTCGAAGCCGGAGGCCATCAGCAGCTGCTTGAACTGCTGGGGGGCCTGGGGCAGGGCGTAGAACTTGCCGGGGTGTTTCCGGGAGGGCACCAGGTAGTCCCGGGCCCCTTCGGGGGAGGAGGCGGTCAGGATGGGGGTGGTGATCTCCAGAAAGCCGTGGCCGGTCATGGCGGAGCGCAGGGCGGACACCACCTGACACCGCAGGACGATGTTCTGCTTGACCTCCGGGTTGCGCAGGTCCAGATAGCGGTACTTCAGCCGGGCGGACTCGTCCGCATCCCGGCTGCGGTTGATGGGGAAGGGCAGCTCGTTGTACCGGCACTTGCCCAGCACCTCGATCTTGGCGGGGACCACCTCGATGTCGCCGGTGGGCTGCTTGGGGTTCTTGCTGTCCCGCTCCCGGACGGTGCCGGTGACGGCGATCACCGTCTCCTTGTTCAGCCCCTTGGCGGTCTGGACGGTCTCCTCAGTCTCCAGCACCACCTGGGTGGTGCCGTAGAAGTCCCGCAGGACCAGGAAGGCCAGATTTTGCCCCACCTCCCGCAGGTTCTCCATCCAGCCGGCCAAAGTGACATTTTGGCCCACCTGCTCCATCCGGAGCTCCCCGCAGGTGTGGGTGCGGTAAAAGGTGCTTGTGTCACCCATAAAATCAACTCCTGTTTGTATTATTATCTTTCAATATTACTTGTTGTGTATGGATTCCAGTGTTTCACCCAGCTTGTCCGGGGTGGAGGGGGCGTAGCCCTGCCACTGGCCCTCCCTCTCTCCGGGCAGCCACAGGCGCTTGCCGTCCCAGTAGGCGATGTACCAGGGGGTACAGCCATTGATATCGCGGACCGCGATCCCGCCCTTGTCCGGCCTTAAAAAAGGGAACACCCGGGTGTAGCTCTGCCCGCGCAGGGCATTTAATGCGGCCCGTCCCGGTGCGGCCTGCTGTGCGGTAACCGGCACGTCACTCATGCCGGGAAAGTCGCCCTCGTGGAGGATTCCAATAGTGCGGGCCGCCTGGGCGGGGGGAGCGATGTCAGCTCCCTTAATTTGATCGTAGCTCTGTTCTTCCGTCAAATAGGCCAGAGCGAAGCCTCCCACGGCGGCGGACAGTAAGACAGCAATGACACAGAGCGGCCAAAGTACTTTTTTCATGGGGTTTCCTTTTTAAAAAGGGGAGGAGGTCACTCCCCCTTGTCCAGGATGGGAGTTTCACCGCTCTTGGCGGTGGTGGCGGTGACGATTTTGCCTACGGCCTCACCGGTGGGGAGGAGGACCTGCTCGCCGGAGCGCATGTCCTTGAGGGACACCTTATCCTGCTTGATCTCGTCGTCCCCCAGGAAGACCACATAGGGCACTCCCAGCTTGTCGGCGTAGTTCATCTTCTGCTTGAACTTCTTCTGCTCGCCATAAATCTGGGTGCGCACACCGGCGGTGCGCAGCTGGGTGGCCAGGGAGATGGCCGGGCCTATGTCCTCGGTCATGGGGAGGATGAGCACGTCGGCGGGGGCGGTGTTCAGCTTGTCGTTGAGATAGCCCTGGTCCTCTAGCACGAAGAACAGTCGGGTCAGACCGATGGAAATTCCAACTCCGGGGAGTTGTTTATCGGTATAATATTCCGCTAAGTTATCATACCGGCCGCCGGAGCAGATGGAGCCGATCTCCGGGTGGTCCAGCATGGAGGTCTCGTAGACGGTGCCGGTGTAGTAGTCCAGCCCCCGGGCGATGGTCAGGTCCAGCACGAAGTTGGTCTCGGGCACGCCGAAGGCGGCCAGGTGTCTAGCCACGGCGGTCAGCTCGTCCAGGCCCTCGTCGAAGGTAGTGTCCCGGCCCCGGTAGCCCTCCAGGGCGGCAAGGACATCGGCATTACAGCCCTTGATATCAATGAACTTGAGGATCTCCGCCGCCTGCTCGTCGATGAGACCGATGTCGGGACCGGTGAGCAGGTCCCGGACCGATTTCTCGCCGATTTTCTCCAGCTTGTCCACCGTACGCATGATGGCCCCGGCCTGGGCGGTGAGGCCCAGCATGGCGTAGAAGCCGTTGAGAATCTTCCGGTTGTTCACCCGAATCTGGAAGCGCTTCAAACCCAGGGAGGTGAAGGTGCGGTAGATAATGGCGGGAATCTCCGCGTCGTTGGAGATATCCAGCTGGCCGTCGCCGATGACGTCGATGTCCGCCTGGTAGAACTCGCGGAAGCGGCCCCGCTGGGCCCGCTCGCCCCGGTAGACCTTGCCGATCTGGAAGCGGCGGAAGGGGAAGGCCAGCTTGGCGTAGTTCAGGGCCACATACTTGGCCAGGGGGACGGTGAGGTCGAAGCGGAGGGACAGGTCGCTGTCCCCCTTGGTGAAGCGGTAGATTTGCTTCTCAGTCTCGCCGCCGCCCTTGGCCAGCAGAATCTCGCTGGCCTCAATGAGGGGGGTGTCCAGAGGGGTGTAGGCATAGAGGGAGAAGGACTCCCGGATAATGGCCGCCATGCGGTCGAACTGGATCTGCCGGGCGGGGAGGAGCTCCATAAAGCCGGAGAGGGTGCGCGGTTGTACCTTAGCCATAACTCAAAATCCTTTCTTTTTCAATTACACACAATTTGTTGCGTCCCGCCCGGCGGGCGGGACGTCAAGAAAAGCAGACGCTCCCATCCCCATGACTGGACAGGAGCGCGTACATGCGGCGGGGACCCCGGTTACAGGGCAAAGGGCACCCGATTGGGGTTCATGCCCTCGCGCCAGTCCAGGTCGCCCCGGGCCAGACCGTGGATCAGCAGCTCAGCGGTGGCTACGTTGGTGGCCACGGGGACGGAGTGCTGGTCGCACAGGCGGGTGATATACAGTACGTCCTTATCCATCTCGTTGTCCTGGGGGGAGTTAAAAAAGAGCACCATGTCGACCTCATTATAGATAATGCGCTGGCCGATCTGCTCGATGCCGCCGTGCTCGTGGGACAGGAAAAGCTGGACGGGCAGGCCGGTGGCCTCCGCCACCATGCGCCCGGTGGCGTTGGTGCCGCAGACAGAGTGCTTGGACAAAATGCCGCAGTAGGCAGTGCAGAACTGGACCATCAGCTCTTGTTTTTTGGTATGGCTCATAATTGCGATGTTCATGGCATCAATACCTCCTTATATGTATTGGCAGGCGCTATCGAATGCGCATTATGGGGACGCGGTCTCCCTCTAGCCGTCGGGCAATATTCCGGCAGGCCAGGGCTGCGCCCTTTGGACCTCGGGTGGTGAGGGGTAGCCCCAGATTGGCGCACAGGATGACCTGGGGGTCCTCAGGCACCACGCCAATCAGGGGCAGTCCAGCGGCGTCCATGGCGTCGTCAATGGTGGTGCGCAGCTTGCGCAGCAGCTTGGTCTGGATACGGTTCATCACCAGATGAATGGTCCTGAGATGCTCCAGCTCCGCCACCGCCCGCTGGGCGTCCCGCAGAGAGGAGGCGTCGTTGGTGGACACCACCAGCGCCCGGTCGGCGCCGCAGACAGCCAGGCGGAAGCCGGCGCCCAGGCCGGCGGGGGAGTCGATGAGGATGTAGTCGTACATGGTGCGGGCGGTATCCAGCAAGGCCCGTACCTTTTCCGGGGTGAGGCTGGGGGGTAGGGACATGGGGGAGGTGAGCAGCCACAGCCCCTTCAAGGTTGGGTGCTCCACCGCGGCTCTGGCCAGGGGACAGCGCCCCAGCGCCACATCGGAGAAGTCCATCAGGGCCCGGTCGTTGAGCCCCAGGGCGATGTCCAGGTTCCGCAGGCCAATGTCCATGTCGATACACAGCACCGTACGGCCCATCAGGGCCAGAGAGGCGGCAACGCCGCCGGTAATGGAGGTCTTCCCGGTGCCGCCCTTGCCGGAAGTAATGGTAATTACGGTGCCCATGGAAGAAACCTCCTATTTTACAACTTTAATATATCATAAATCTGCGGTCCGTCAACCTTTTTTTGAGAATCATTTAGAAAAAATTTACAATTTGCCGGTTTTCTCCGCAAAAGAGCCGGTCAAAGCGGGTCCTTTTGTATTTTGGACCACCGGCGAGGGTATCCCTTTAAAGTGGGGGTCAGCTTCTCGATAATGACAAGGCGGTGGGTGACCTCCGTGCCCGGAATGCCGTAGTCCTCCAGGCTGGCCACTCGGCAGCCCAGCAGCTTGACGGCGTGGTCCGCCCCGGCCAGCTCCTGGTCGCTGCCGGTGGACTTCATGGCCAGGAACTTCCCTCCCACCTTCACAAGGGGGAGGCACAGCTCGCACAGCTGCCGCAGGTCGGCCACCGCCCGGGCGGCGGCAAGGTCGAAGCTGTCCCGGAAGCCCTTTACCAGGGCCTGCTCCTCCGCCCGGGCGTGGAGGGTGCGGACGCCATTCAGCTCCAGAGCCTGGGCGGTCTCGTCCAGCCAGTCCAGCCGCTTGTTCAGCGAATCCAGGAGGGTCACGTCCAGAGAGGGGACCAGAATTTTCAGTACCAGTCCGGGGAAGCCCGCCCCGGTGCCCACGTCGATGAGGGTCTTCCCCTCAAAATCGCAGAACTTGAGGAGGGCGGCGCAGTCCAGCATATGGAGCCGGGCCACCGCGTCCGGCTCCCGGATGGCGGTGAGGTTCATCACCTGATTCTTTTCCAGGAGGAGCTGTCCGTATCGGGCCAGCTTGACGGGGGCGTCCGCCGGGACGCGGCCGGTCAGCCCCAGTGCCTCCAGGCCGGCGGAGATGATTTCTTCCATGAGCTACCCCCCCAGAATGGAGACGCCGATGACGGTGACAAAGTCAGAGAAGTTGGACAGCAATCCGATGATACCGATGGGCAGGGTGACCAGGGCCAGCAGCCAGCACAGAACGGCCAGAGCGATGGCGGGTCCTTTCCCTGGTTTCCCGGTAGATTTCCAGGACACCAGCACCACCGCGCCCAGCCCGATGAGGCCGGGGACAGTGAGCAGGGGGCCCAGATTGCCCAGAGCGGTGCCGGTAAAGTAGATGTAGGTGGTCAGGGCCAGGAGGATGACCATGTAGATGACACCGATCCAGGCTAGGGTCCGTTTAACGGGGGAGGCGGGGGTATAGCTCCGACTTTCGTCGGGGTTGGGAGCGCGCTTGTCCTCGGCCATTTACTGCTTCTCCTTTAACAGGTCCCGGATCTCCGTGAGCAGCTTCTCCTCAGCGGAGGGCTCGGGGGGAGCGGGGGGCGCCTCCTCCCTCTTGCGGTGGAAGCGGTTGATGGTCTTAATCATGCAGAACACCACAAAGGCCATGACCAGGAAGTTGAGAACGGCCTGAATAAAGTTTCCGTAGGCGATGACCGCCCCGTTGATGGTGAAGTGCAGCTCCGCGAAAGAGATGCTGCCGGTAAAAATGCCCAGCAGAGGCATGATGATGTCGTTGATCAGGGAGGTGGTGATGGCGCTGAAGGCCCCGCCGATGATGACGCCGACGGCCATGTCCATCACGTTGCCCCGGGCGATAAACTGCTTGAACTCATCTATAAATTTTTTCATAGCGCACCTCTTACCTTTTCTTATGTGTCACTTACCAGTGGCCCTCTTCACCTCGGACATGGGTCTGCTTAATACCCATCTGTAGGTTGTACAGGGTCTTGTTCAGCGCAGTGATCTCCTGCTCGGTGAGCTGGGCGAACAGGATGCCGTACCAGAATACGCCGGGGGCATGCTCTACGCACCGGACGACCTGACCCAGGAAGTTCAGCGGGGCGTAGTCCTCCAGCTTGACCCGGATGCGCACCACCTCGTCCTCCACATGGACATACTCCGACTGCACGCAGCAGCCGCCAGTGCTGATGTTCACTAGGGTGCACTCCTCGGGGTTGCGCTGGCGCTCATCATCCGAGCGATAGAGGGACACCGGCGTGGTGAAGGGGAGGCGGAAGTTGTCCCGGTGCTCCACATGGTGCTCGATCTTCAGGCTTTTCAGCCGGAGGACAGTCCGGCCGGACTCCTGGACGATG
Source organism: Bacillota bacterium (assembly GCA_021770445.1). Lineage (GTDB taxonomy): Bacteria > Bacillota > Clostridia > Oscillospirales > Oscillospiraceae > Lawsonibacter. The sequence continues at coordinate 85,914 of JAETQY010000008.1, forward strand.
CCGCTGAGGCACAGGGGGATGAGCCGCCTGTCGTAACCGCTGAGGCTAACCGCGGCCCCTACGGGGGAGATCTTAAAGGACAGCTCGCCGGGCAGCCGGCCCAGGGTCAGGGTGTCGGGGGAGAATTCAGTCACCCGGCCGGAGAGCAAGGGCTCGCCCTCCCTGGTCATCACATCCAGGTGCATCCCCTCGTACAGCTCCCCGGTAGGAGCGGCGTCCGGGGGAAAAGATGCCCGCTGGGGCAGCTGCTCCGTCTCTCGGAGCAGGTCCTCGGCGTCCTCGTCGTCCCGGGAAAAGAATGAAAAAATACCCATAATGGCCTCTCCTTATCGATCTTATTTTTGGGGCTTCATGACCTCCAGGCCGCCCATGTAAGGCTGGAGCACCTTGGGGATCACCACGCTGCCGTCGGCCTGGAGGTTGTTCTCCAGGAAGGCGATGAGCATACGGGGGGGCGCTACCACGGTGTTGTTCAGGGTGTGGGGCAGGTAGGTGCCCTTCTCGCCCTTCACCCGCATTTTCAGGCGGCGGGCCTGGGCGTCGCCCAGGTTGGAGCAGGAGCAGACCTCAAAATACTTCTGCTGCCGGGGGGACCAGGCCTCGATGTCGCAGGACTTCACCTTCAGGTCGGCCAGGTCGCCGGAGCAGCACTCCAGCTGCCGCACGGGGATGTCCAGGGAGCGAAAGAGCTCCACGGAGTAACGCCACATCTTCTCATACCAGTCCATGGAGTCCTCAGGCCGGCACACCACGATCATCTCCTGCTTCTCGAACTGGTGGATGCGGTAGACCCCCCGCTCCTCGATGCCGTGGGAGCCCTTCTCCTTGCGGAAGCAGGGGGAATAGGAGGTGAGGGTCTGGGGCAGAGAGGCCTCGGGGATAATCTGGTCGATAAACTTGCCGATCATGGAGTGCTCGCTGGTGCCGATGAGGTACAGGTCCTCCCCTTCGATCTTGTACATCATGGCCTCCATGTCGGTCTGGCTCATGACGCCCTCCACCACATTGCCGTGGATCATGAAGGGGGGGATGCAGAAGGTGAAACCCTTGTTAATCATAAAGTCCCGGGCATAGGCCAGCACCGCTTCATGGAGCCGGGCTACGTCGCCCAGCAGGTAGTAGAAGCCATTGCCCGACACCCGGCCGGCGGCGTCCATGTCCACCCCGTTGAAGGACTCCATGATTTCGGTGTGGTAGGGGATCTCGAAGTCGGGCACCTTGGGCTCGCCAAAGCGCTCCACCTCCATGTTGGCGCTGTCGTCGGGGCCGATGGGGACAGAGGGGTCGATGATGTTGGGGATGACCAGCATGATCTTCCGGATCTCCTCGGCCAGCTCAGTCTCCTTCTGCTCCAGCTCGGCCAGCCGGTCGGCGTTGGCCTTCACCTTGGCCTTGGCCTCCTCGGCCTCTGCCAGCTTGGAGGGGTCCTTCTTGGCCTGGCCCATGAGCATCCCAACCTGCTTGCTGAGGGTGTTCCGGGCGGCCCGGAGCTCGTTGGCCTCGGACATGGCAGCCCGGTTCTGGGCGTCCAGCTCCAACACCTGGTCCACCAGAGGGAGCTTCTCCTCCTGGAATTTCTTCTTAATATTTTCCTTTACGGCCTCCGGGTTCTCCCGGACAAAGCGAATGTCAAGCATAATATATATCTCCTTTTCTTCATGTTCCACGTGAAACGTCGTCGTCGCACGCTTCATATCCTTCGCTTCCGCGCAAGCGCGAAAGCTCACTCATTCCGCTGCTCCGCCTCTCCAAAGCACAACCGCTCCGCTGGGTTGTGCTTTGGGGCCGCCTTCGGCGGCTACTTAATTACTTTGTTTCGAATTTCCATATACCGGTCGTAGGGGGAGAAGCGGTCGTTGTCGGTGGCGCTCACCTTGGGCAGGTAGTCGGCCAGGCCGCCCCCCTCCAGAGAGGCGATGAGCTCCCGGCACTTGCTGTACCGGCCGCGGACGTAGGCCTCGTTGATCTGCCAGAACCAGTCCAGGGCCTCCGCGGTGCGGCTGTGCTCAATGCCGGCCTGCTGGGCGGCGTCGTAATCGGCTTTCAGCTTGTCGTACTGGTCCTGTAAGTCCTTGAGCTGCTGCTCCTGGTCCTCCAGCTGCTCCTTGAGCTGCTTGTTCTCCTCCAGGATGCCGTTAAGGGTCTGGGTGGCGGAGACGGACTGCTGAATGTTGTCCTGATTCTCCTCCTGGAGCCTCTGATATTGTCTCCGCTCCATCATAAATGTAAACAGGAGCAGGACAAAAGCGGCGCAGAACAACACGGCGATATATTGGAGAACTGAGCGCTGACGGCGGCGCTGGCTTTTGCTGGGCCTGGCCAGCCGCCGCCTGGGGGCGGGGGAGGGCTGGTCCGGTGTCTCTCTGCGGTCCTCAGGCAAGGGGCGCACCCCCTTCACCGTTCAGGCGGCGGAGCAGCGCCAGGAGGGTCTCCAGGTCCTGCTCGTTGTAATACTCCAGCTCGATCCGGCCCTTTTTCCCCTTGTGGGCAATCTTCACCTTCCGCCCCAGCCGGCCGGCCAGGTCCTTCTCCAGCTCCCCCAGGTAGAGGGAGAGGTCGGGGCCCTGGGCCTTGGGCTTCTCCTTCTTCTCCTTTTGGAGGGACTTCACCAGGGCCTCTGTCTGCCGCACGGACAGCCCCTCCTTTACCACCCGGGCGGCGGCCTCCTTCTGAAGGGCGGCGGTGGGGGCCCCCAGGATGGCCCGGGCGTGGCCCGCGGAGAGGGCGTCCTCCTCCACCAGCTTCATCACCTCGTCGGGTAGGGCCAGTAGCCGCAGGGTGTTGGTGATGGCGGGCCGGGACTTGCCCATCTGCCGGGCCACCTGCTCCTGGGTGAGGCCGTACTCCTCCATCAGGGTGCGGTAGCCTCGGGCCTCCTCGGCGGGGTTTAGGTCCTCCCGCTGGAGGTTCTCAATGAGCCCCAGCTCCATCACCTTCCGGTCATCCGCCTCGATGATGACGGCGGGTACCTCCTGGAGCCCGGCGGCCTTGGCCGCCCGCCACCGCCGCTCCCCGGCGATGATTTGGTAGTAGCCAGAGGCCAACCGGCGCACTGTCAGGGGTTGGATGATGCCGTGGACCCGGATAGATTCAGCCAGGTCGGCCAACGCCTCCTCGTCAAACCGCTTCCGGGGCTGGTTCAGGCCGGGCTCCACCTGAGAGATGGGCAGAGAGACGGAACCCTCGTTCTGCTCCGGCAAGCCCGGGTCGCCCAGCAGGGCGTTCAAGCCTCGGCCCAGGCCCAGTTCTGTCTTTCGTTTTGCCATATCGTTACCTCGCAATCATTTCCTCCGCCAGCAGCTTGTATGCCTCCGCCCCTCGGGAGTAGGGGTCATAGGCGGAGATGGGCTTGCCGTGGCTGGGGGCCTCGGACAGGCGGACATTCCGGGGGATGACGGTGGCGTACACCTGCCCGGGGAAGTGGCGCTTGACCTCCTCCGCCACCTGGAGGGACAGGTTGGTCCGGCTGTCAAACATGGTGAGCAGGACCCCCTCCATGGAAAGTCCCGGATTCAGCCGCCGCTTCACCAGCCGGACGGTGGCCAGCAGGTCGCTCAGACCCTCCAGGGCGTAGTATTCGCACTGCACCGGCACCAGCAGGGACCCGGCGGCGCACAGGGCGTTGACGGTGAGCAGCTCCAGGGAGGGGGGGCAGTCGATAAAGATGTAGTCGTACCGGTCCGCCAGGCTGTCCAGGGCGTTTTTTAGCAGCATCTCCCGATTGTCAATGCCGATCATCTCGATGCCCGCCCCGGCCAGCGCCTTGTTGGAGGGCAGCACGTCGCCGAACCTGGTGGACACCACTGCGCGGGCCGGGTCAGCCTCGCTGACCAGCACGTCGTACACGTTGGGGGAGGCGGTGTTCTTGTCCACCCCCATGCCAGAGGTGGCGTTGGCCTGGGGGTCAAAGTCGCATAACAGCACCCGCCGGCCCAGATCGTGCAGGGCGGCGGTGATGTTGACGGTGGTGGTGGTCTTGCCCACCCCGCCCTTTTGGTTGACAACGGCAATGATCTTGGCCATGGAGAAGCCTCCTCGGTGTGGTAGAAAATGCAAAGGGTAATGTAACTTTGTATTATATCAATGGAGCGGGGAGATTTCAACCGTTTTTGAAGAAAAATAAAAAAGGCTCCCTCTTTGAGGGAGCTGTCGCCGCCATGGGCGGTGACTGAGGGAGTAAAACAGCGCATTTTTCAATGTTACGCTGCAAAAACTCCCTCCGTCACGGCTTCGCCGCGCCACCTCCCTCAGAGAGGGAGGCTTCCTAAGGTTTCACGTGAAACATCGTCAAGGCAAGGTCTGATTTGGACTAAGTAGCTCTGCGGGGGATGTGGATGGTGAGGGTGATCTCCTCCTCGCTGTCCTGGCGGCTGCACTGGGCGTCCACCCCGGCGGAGCGCATGATGTCCAGACTGCGGGTGATGGTGTTGAGAAACAGCCGCACGTCCTTGACCAGGAAGTGGGGCCGCCTCCGGGCCGGGACGGCGGCGGCCAGCAGGCTGTCCACCAGGGTCTCGGTCTGGGCTACGGTCAGCCCCTGGTTCACCACCTGTCGAGCCCCCTCCAGCTGCTGCTCCGGGGTGTCCAGCCGAAGCAGCGCCCGGGCGTGGCGCTCGGTGGCCCCGCCGTCCCGGAGCAGGGAGAGCGCGTCGGGGGACAGCTTCAGCAGCCGCAGCTTGTTGGCCACGGCGGACTGGCTCTTGCCGATGCGCCGGGCGGCCTCCTCCTGGGAGATGTGGTAGGTGTCGATGAGCTTGCGCAGGGCGGCGGCCTCCTCCCAGAAGTCCAGGTCCCGGCGCTGGAGGTTCTCCACCAGGGCCAGCAGGGAGGAGGCCTGTCCGTCGGTCTGGACGGACAGGCAGGGGACCTCCTCCAGGCCGGCCAGGCGGGCGGCCCGCAGCCGGCGCTCCCCGGCCACCAGCTCCCACCGGCCCTCCCGGCGGCGGACGGTGAGGGGCTGGAGGAGGCCCAGCTCCCGGATGGAGGCGGCCAGCTCCTCCAGGTCGGACTGGGCAAACACCCGCCGGGGCTGGTTGGGATTGGGTTCAATGGCGTCTACGGACAGAAACAGGATGCGCCCGGTGTCGAACAGACCCTTCTTTTGTAATGGCCACATGAGCAGACCCTTCTTTCCAATTTAGAACCTGTATTCACAACCTCAAAAACCGTCTGGCCGGGTCTTTTCCCACCATACATCGTTCAATTTTCTTGCAATACACAAAGTATTGCTGCGAAAATTCGCCTCGTCTGGCGGGAAAATCCCTCGCCCATCCAGAATTTTCGGCTATGAATACAGGTTCTTAGTCTCTGACATAAGATTACCATAAAATGGAAAATATAAGGTCGAAGCCAGTCGCCTGAGAAAAATTTCCCGGGCAAAGAGGGGCGGAGGCCGGGGAAGCGGCGGAGGCATGGGAGGAAAAATGGAGAAAATTGCCGGAAATGACAGGAAATGGCCTGCAAAATTGTGCAAAATTCGGGGGATAGACGAAAAAAAAAGATTGAAAGCCGGAGGGTTTTCTTGTACAATGTAGCTGTGGTAATTTCCGACGAAAACGACGTGGCCCGTACCTTCGGGCCGCTGTTATTTTTCAAAAAGGCGGTGGGACCCATGGAGCTGCTCAAACAGCGCATCCGTCAGGATGGCACAGTGAAGGGGAACGACGTGCTGAAGGTGGACAGTTTTCTGAACCACCAGATCGATGTTGCCCTTTTGGAGGAGATCGGAAAGGAGTTCCGGCGGCGCTTTGCGGACTGCGGCGTGAACAAGATCTTGACCATCGAGGCCTCGGGCATCGGGATCGCTTGTATCACGGCGCAGTCTTTTCACTGCCCGGTGGTTTTTGCCAAGAAAAGCCAAACCAAGAACATCGCCGGCCAGGTGTACACCACCAAGGTGGAGTCCTTCACCCACGGGAAGGTGTACGATGTGATCGTCTCTAAAAAGTTCCTGGGGCCCGATGACTGCGTGCTCATTATCGACGACTTCCTGGCCAACGGCGCTGCCCTGGAGGGGCTCATCGACCTGGTGAACCAGGCCGGGGCCAGGCTGGCCGGGGCGGGCATCGTCATCGAGAAGGCCTTCCAGCCCGGAGGCGACCGCCTGCGCGCCAAGGGTATCCGGGTGGAGTCCCTAGCCCGGGTGAAGTCCATGTCTGAGGAGAACGGCGTGGAGTTTGCAGAGGATTAAAACCGAACTCATCGGTTTTAATATATAAGGTAGAACATGAAACGAACAAAACCATTGAAGGAGGAAACAGAATGAAGAAAATTCTCGCGCTGGCTCTGGCCGCTGCCATGAGCCTGTCCCTGGCCGCCTGCGGCGGCGGCAACGGCGGCAATAACCCGGGCGGCAGCTCCGCCAACAACCCCGGCTCCGCCAGCCAGCCCGGCACCGACGTGTCCACCCCCGTGGACAGCAAGTCCGATTTTAAGGTGGGCGCCGTCTATATCACCAGCCAGAACGATACCGCCGGCTACACCTTCCAGCACCACAACGGCATTACCACCGCCATGAAGGCTCTGGGCCTGGACCCCGCCGACCTGATCGTGGTGGACAACGTGCCCGATAACGACGACACCGCCGTGGCCACTGCCATCGACACCGTGGTCAACCAGGGGGCCGACATCGTGTTCGGTATCTCCTTCGGCTATATCAACGCCATGAACGATAAGGCCGCCGAGTACTCCGACGTGATCTTCTCCCACGGCACCGGCTACATGGCCAACGATACCAACTTCAACAACTATTTCGGCCGTATTTACCAGGCCCGCTACCTGGCCGGCATCGCCGCCGGTCTGAAGGCCAAGGAGCTGGGCAACAACAACATCGGCTACGTGGCCGCCTACAACACCGAGTACGCTGAGACCTGCTCCGGCATCAACGCCTTCGCTCTGGGCGCCCAGTCCGCCAACCCCGATGTGAAGGTCTATGTGAACAAGATCAACACCTGGGGCGACGAGACCCTGGAGCGCCAGGCTGCCCAGGCCCTCATCGACACCTACAACTGCGGCGTCATCTCCCAGCACTGCGACTCCGCCCAGCCCCAGCTGGTGGCCCAGGAGAACGGCGCCTTCGGCTGCGGCTACAACTCCGATATGACCGAGCAGGCCCCCAACGGCCACATCACCGCCGCCATCTGGCACTGGAACGTGTACTATCAGACCGCCATCCAGGCCGCCATGGACTGCAACGGCGACGCCTCCAAGTTCGTGGAGAACATGGGCGGCAACGCCTACTACGCCGGTCTGGCCGAGGGCTTCGTGGACGCCTCCCCGGTGAACGAGAAGACCGCTGCCCCCGACACTAAGGCCGTGATGGACGCTGTGCGTGAGCTCATCGTCTCCGGCGACTGGGACGTGTTCTCTGGCGTGAAGCTGAGCTACACCGTCACCGACGGCAAGGTGGAAATCACCAAGACCAACGCCGACCTGGTGGATAACGCAGGCAACGTCATTGTGGCCGCCGGCGGCCCCTCCGTGGACGACGGCGTCATCAAGGGCAGCATGAACTATAACGTGGCGGGCGTCGTGGAGGGCTAAGGCCTCCCGCCCCAACAACGCAGACCCGAACCGGGCCGGCCGGATGTTCCCGGCCGGCCCGGGCTTTTACGGGGGTTTTTGTTCCTTTTCTTTGAAAAGAAAAGGCACCGAAAAGAAACTTCCCCGCAAAACTGCGTTTTGCTCCCAAATTGACCTGGAGGCATTCCGTTTAATCAACCTGGAAGCAAAACGAAGTTTTGCGCAAAAGTTCTTTTTGATTACTTTTTCTTTCAAGAAAAAGTAATGCCCGTCCGGCGAGGACGCCCGCCCGGCGAGGGCAGAGAGGAGAGTAGGTATGGAAGAACGATACGCCATCGAGATGCGGGGCATCTGCAAGAGCTTTGGCAGCGTGGCCGCCAACAAGGACGTCAACCTGAACGTGAAGCCGGGGGAAATTCTGGCCCTGCTGGGGGAGAACGGCTCGGGCAAGACCACCCTGATGAACATGCTGTCGGGCATTTACAAGCCGGACAGCGGGTCCATTTTTGTGGATGGTCAGGAGGTGTCCATCAACTCCCCGGAGGACGCCAAACGGCTGGGCATCGGTATGGTCCATCAGCACTTCAAGCTGGTGGACGTGTTCTCCGCCGCCGACAACATCTGGCTGGGTGACGACAAGTCCGGGGCGGTGCTGAAAAAGGACCGGTACGACGTGATCCGGGACATGGCGAAAAAATTCGGCTTTGACATCGACCCCCGGAAAAAAGTCTACAATATGGCGGTGTCAGAGAAGCAGACCCTGGAGATTGTCAAGGTCCTCTACTACGGGGCTAAGATCATCATTCTGGATGAGCCCACCGCCGTGCTTACCGTTCAGGAGACGGTCAAGCTCTTTGACGTGCTCAGAAGGATGAAAGCTGAGGGCCACGCCATCATCATCATTACCCACAAGCTCAATGAGGTGCTGGAGATCTCCGACCGGGTGGCCATCCTCCGCAAGGGGGAGTACATCACCACCGTGGACACCCCCTCCACCAACGAGCAGCAGCTCACCGAGTACATGGTGGGCCGGAAGGTGGAATTGAACATCCAGCGGCCGGTGGTGGAAAAGACCCGCCCTCTGCTGGAGATTCGGGACCTGACCATCAAAAACGACGAGGGCGCGCTGGCCATCGACCATGTGAGCTTTTACATCCGGGGCGGCGAGATCCTGGGGGTGGCCGGCATCGCCGGCTGTGGCCAGAAGGAGCTGTGTGAGGCCATCGCCGGCCTGCGGCCCATCGAGGGGGGCCAGATGATCCACAAGGGGGACAACATCGTGGGCTTGCCCCCCAAGGCCATTCTGGAAAAGGGCATCTCCATGTCCTTCATCCCAGAGGACCGGTTGGGCATGGGCCTGGCCCCCTCCATGTCCATCACCGACAACATGCTCCTGAAAAAATACGACCAGTCCAAGGGGCCCTTTGTGGACCGGAAAACCGGCCGGGCGGAGGCGAAGCAGGTCATCGCCGACCTGGAGATCGTCACCCCCTCCACCGAGACGCCGGTGCGCCGGCTGTCGGGGGGGAACGTGCAGAAGGTGCTGCTGGGCCGGGAGATCAAGGCGGGCCCCAATGTGATTGTCACCGCCTACCCCGTCCGGGGGCTGGACATCAACTCCTCCTACGCCATTTACGACATCCTCAACCGGCAGAAGCAGGACGGCGTGGGCATCCTCTTCGTAGGAGAAGACCTGGACGTGATGATGGGCCTGTGCGACAAGATCATGGTGCTGTGCCACGGGAAAGTGATGGGCGTGGTCCACGCCCACAAGACCTCCAAGGAGGAGCTGGGCCTGATGATGACCGGGGCGCTGGACCTGAGCCACAAGTATGAGGACAAGCCCGCCGGCATTGCAAAGGACAGCCGGATCGGAGAGAACGAGGAGGTGGAGGAATGAAGAACCGTCAGCCTCTTTTCCATGTGGTCAAGCGGGAGAGCGGCTCCCCGGGCCGGCAGATTTTGGCCTATGTGGCGGCGGTGGCCCTGGCCCTGGTGGTGGGCGCGGTGCTCCTGGCCGTCCAGGGGGTGGAGCCCCTCACCTTCTATAAGCAGATGCTCACCATGGGCATCCCGGGCAGCCGCTACCCCTGGCGGGCGGTGGAGAACTTCATCAAGCTGTTTGTTCCGCTGCTCATCGTATCCCTGGCCCTGGCCCTGGCCTTTAAAATGCGCTTTTGGAACATCGGCGGTGAGGGACAGTTCATTATGGGGGCCTTCTGGGCCGGCGTGGCGGCCATGAATCTGGGGGAGAGCCTGCCCCGGCCCGCCATGGTGCTGGTGATGGCTGTAGCTGGCGCCCTGGGCGGCGGAGTGTACGGCCTCTTCGTGGCGGCGCTGAAGGTGCGCTTCGGCACCAACGAGACCCTGCTGACCCTGATGCTCAACTACATCGCCCTGTACTTCCTCCAGTTCTTCGCCGAGACCAAGGCCGACTGGAACTTCTTCCTGGACCCAGAGTCCGCCCGGCCCAAGTTCGCCAAATTTCCGGCCAGCGCCCAGATGATCACCATTCCCATCGGGCCCTTCAACCTGAATCTGTCCCTAGTGATTGCGCTGGCCCTGTGCGCGTTGATCTTCGCCTACCTCAACTACACCAAGCGGGGCTATGAGATCGCCGTGGTGGGAGATAGCCCCAACACCGCCCGGTATGCCGGGATGAAGGTGGGGAAAATCGTGCTGCGCACCATCTTTATCTCCGCCGCCCTCATCGGTATGGCGGGGGCCTTCCACGTGTCCTCCGCCGGGGTGATGTCCGCCTCTCCCACCAACGACGTGGGCTGGACGGGTATCGTGGTGGCCTGGCTGGCCAAGCTGAACACGGTGGGCATTCTGGTGGCGGCGGTGCTGATTACCGTCCTCCAGTTCGGCTGTCAGACGGCCAGCGCCACCTACCCCGCCATCGACGCCAACTTCGCCAACCTGCTCCAGGGCGTGATTTTGTTCATCGTGCTGGCGGCGGACTTCTTTACCCGCTTCAAGCTGGTGCGCAGAGGCGGAAAGGAGGCGGTCAAATGAACGACCCAATTAACGTATTGACCCTGTTCCTGTTCAATATCGTCCTCATTAACATTCCTCTGCTCTACGGCACCGTGGGGGAGATCGTGGTGGAGAAGGCGGGTAGCCTGGACCTGGGGGTGGAGGGCACCATGGCGGTGGGGGCTATCTTCGGCTACCTGGCCGGGTGCGCCGCCAACAGCATGGTGGTGGGGCTGCTGGTCTCCTTCCTGGCGGCGGGACTGTGCGGAGCGCTCTTCGCGGTGCTCACCGTCTCCTTCCAGGCCAACCAGAACGTCACCGGCCTGACTATCACCACCTTCGGGCTGGGGCTGTACTTCTTTGTGGGCAAGGGCATGGGGGAGCGGTGGCCCGCCATGACGGTTGCCTCCGCCCTAGTGGACGGCTTTACTGCCCGTGAGCTGCCCCTGCTGTCCAAAATTCCCGTGCTGGGGAAGGTGTTCTTCTCCCAGAACCTGCTGGTCTACCTGGGGGTGGCCGTGGCTGTGTTGGTGTGGTGGTACCTCAACTTCACCAAGACCGGCCTGCGCCTGCGGGCGGTGGGGGAGAACCCCGGCGCCGCCGACTCGGTGGGCGTGAACATCCTGCTGTATAAATATGTCCACCTCATCGCCGGGTCAGGCATCATGGGGCTGGGGGGCTTCTATATGGCCCTGAACATGAGTGGCTCCTTCGAGGGCTCCAATTGCTGGATCAACGGCTACGGCTGGATTGCCATTGCCCTGGTCATCTTCGCCAACTGGAACCCGGTGATGGCCATTCTGGGCACCCTGGTCTTCGGCTTCTTCAACACTCTGCAAATTTATTCCGGCGCTCTGGCCGGGGCCTTCCCCGGAGGGCTGGGCTGGCTCAACGCGGTGCCGGCGCAGCTGTTCAAGGCGCTGCCCTTTATCATCACCGCCATCGTGCTGATCGCCTCCTCCGTCCGCAAGAAGGAGGGCTCCGGACAGCCCGCCGCCCTGGGACTGAACTACTTCCGGGAGGAGCGATAACAAGACGGAATATTTCGCGCAAAAATAACAGGAGCGCCCCGGCCGGGGCGCTCCTTTCTGCGTTATTGTGCCGCCTGGGGCTGAAGGGGCGGGGTTTTGCTCCGGGAGAACCCGAGCCGTCCAAACTGGAAGGCGGAGATGAGAAGCATATGGGCGAAGGCGGCGTAGCTGTCGCACAGGGTCCAGGCAAAGAACCAGCGGACAGGGATGGCGGCAAGCTCCGTATAGTCGCGACACTGGATGATAGCACTGTACAGATTCCAGAGAAGGGGAGTCGGCATCAGCAGCACATACAGCCCCAGCAGCAGCGCGGCCACAGCGATCAGGAGGGAGTGCCGCCTGTTTACAGGCCGGGCCCGATCCCGTCGGGCAAACCACGCTCCGAGGATACAGCAGACCGACAGCCGGAGCAGGACGGCAAAGAGACTGGGGCCAAACCCTCCGGCCAGGTTGAACCAGGAGATATCCACAAAGAAAAGCGCCAGGTCGCACACGGACACCGCCGCCAACATTTGCAGCATCAGCTTGCGCCGGGGGAGCAGGGCGGGGTCCGGCGGGGCGGCGGGAGGCTCCGCCGGGAGGGGGATCAGCTCCGGGAGCTCCTGGGCGCGCTCCTCCGTCTCCCCGTTGAGCAACGTGTCCACGGTCACGCCGTAGAGCTTGCTCAGGGCCAGCAGATTTTCCGCCGAGGGCAGGACCGCCCCCGTCTCCCATTTGGAGACGGTCTGCCGGGAGACCTCCAGCGCGTCGGCCAGGTCGATCTGGGACAGGCCCTGGCGCTTGCGGTAAAATTGCAGCGTATCCTTAAGATCCATGGATCATTCCTCCTGTCGTTGGACGTCATGCTCCATTATACCCCGCAGTTCCCCGCCCAGGCAACCAACTTTTGTTTACATGGCCCGTTTTTCTTGTTGGAAAATGTAGGGAGCGCCCCGATTGGGGCGCCCCCTGTTCGTTTAACCGGCCTGTTCCGCCTGGACGGCGGACTGGAGAGACTGGACCTTGTCCCAGAAGTCTCCCACGTTAATCCTGCCGAAGGCGTCGGTCTTTTCCACCCCCAGCCGCTCCCGCTCCTGGTCCAGGAACTGCTGGAACAGGTAGTTGACGCAGTCGGCACGGAAGTCGTCGGGGTCCATGGGCAGACGGAGGATGATGTGGTAGCCCAGGCCGCTGTCTACCACCTCGCTGATCTCGCCGACCTTGAGGGCCAGGGAGGTCTCCTCAAAGACGGGGACCATCTCCCCCTTGGAGGTGGTGTAGCCCTCGGGGTTGGACTCCAGGCCGGGGTCCTCGCTGTACTGGTGCATCAGCTCGTCAAAGAGGGCGATGGGGTCCTCCGCCGCCCGGAGCTGGGCGAGCAGGTCGTCGGCGGTGGCCTTCTTCTGGGCGATGACGGCCTCGTCCTCCAGGGGCTGGCGATTTTCATCGGTGGTGGACAGCAGGATATGCTTGACCTTGTACCTGCCGACCTCCTCCAGGTAGGCGTTCACCTCGGCGTCGGTGGGGTAGCGGCCGCTGTCCTCGCCGAAGTGCTTCTCCCGGAGCTGGTTATACAGGTCGGAGTTCTCGTTGAGGGTGGTGTACAGCTCCTTGGTAAGCAGATTGGCCCAGTATATGTGGGCGACCCGCCCCTCGTCGCCCTCCGCCTGGAGCACCATGTTCACATAGTCGGATTCCACCCCAGAGGCGATGGAGGGGTCGGGGGTGAGGCTCTCCTGCCCGGCCATCTCCCGCAGGATACAGTGGAGGACAGCGTCATTCAGTGCTTGGTCCAGCATATACTGGCCGAAGGTGACGCCCTCGGTCATCTCGGTGTCCCAGGGCAGAGAGGTCATCTGTCCGCCAAACTGGGACAGATACCCGCTGATCTCCCGCTGGAGCCAGTAGAGCAGCTGGTCGGCGGTGATATCGGCCGAGCCCAGTCTGGCCACCACCTCGTCCCCGGGCAGGCCGGAGACCGTCAGATAGGGGTCGGTCACTTGGGACAGGTCGATGGGCTCCGCCTGCGCGGAGGACCCGGAGGAGGAGCCGTCGGGCAGAGAACCGGACCCGCTGGAGGGGGTCTTCTGTCCGCAGCCGCTGAGGGCGGACAGGGCCATAACAAGGGCCAGCGTCAGGGCCCCGAGGCGTTTTGTCGTTTTCATAGCGCGCATCCTTTCTTTGGGGAGAAAATCATGAACGGCCCCTATCATACCACAGATTTGGGCTGTTGACAAGGGTCAACCCTCCAGCGCCCTGGCATAGTCCTCCACCACGTGGCGGGCGCACCGGAGGGGATCCTCGTTTTTGGCCAGCCGGAAGGAGAACCGGGGAACCTCCCCGGGCATGAGGAGCAGCCGCTTGGTGTACTTCTCCTGGGCGCACAGGGCGGAGAAGGGCTCCAGCCGGAACTCGTCCAGGGTAAAGACCAGCTTATCCCCCTTCTGGGCCAGGTCGTTAATGCGGCACTGGGCGGCCTTCGCCCGGAGAAGGGCCACCGACAGCAGGTTGTTCACCGGCCGGGGGGGCTCGCCGTACCGGTCGATGAGCTCATCCATCAGCTCGTCGGCCTCCTCCTCATTCCGGACCGCGGCGATGCGCCGGTACAGGTCCATCCGCTGCTCCGGGGAGGGGACGTACCTGTCCGGGATGGAGGCGGACACGCTGAGGTTGGCGGCGCACTCGGTCTTTGTGGGCAGGGGCTGGCCCTGCTCCAGCAGGACCGCCTCCTCCAGCAGCTTCAGGTACATGTCGTAGCCCACCGACAGCAGAAAACCGCTCTGCTCCGGGCCTAAGACATTGCCCGCGCCCCTGATCTCCAGGTCCCGCATGGCGATTTTGAAGCCAGAGCCGAACTCGGCGAACTCCCGGATGGCCTCCAGCCGCTTGGCGGCCACCTCGGAGAGCACCTTCCCCTTCCGGTAGGTGAGGTAGGCGAAGGCCCGCCGGGACGACCGGCCCACCCGCCCCCGGATCTGGTGGAGCTGGGCCAGGCCCAGCTTGTCGGCGTCCTCCATAATGAGGGTGTTCACGTTGGGCAGGTCGATGCCCGTCTCGATGATGGTGGTGCACACTAAGACATTCAGCTCCCCGTCGGTCATCTGGGCCATCACGTCGTCGATGGCCTCCTGGGTCATCCGCCCGTGAGCGATACCGATGGCGGCGTCCTCCCCCAGGAGCATCTGGATGCGGGCGGCGCACCGGTCGATGGTCTCCACCCGGTTGTGGAGGTAAAACACCTGCCCGCCCCGCTCCAGCTCCCGGCGCATGGCGTCGGCCAGGAGATTCCAGTCGTGCTCCAGCACATAGGTCTGCACCGGCTGGCGGTCGGCGGGGGGCTCCTCCAGAGTGGACATGTCCCGGATGCCGGATAGGGCCATGTTCAGCGTCCGGGGGATGGGGGTGGCCGACAGGGTGAGCACGTCCACCTGCTTGAAGGTCTCCTTTAGCTTCTCCTTGTGCTGTACCCCAAAGCGCTGCTCCTCGTCCACCACCAGCAGCCCCAGGTCCTTGAAGCGCACGTCCTTGTTGAACAGCCGGTGGGTGCCGATGAGGATGTCCACCTCCCCGTTTTCCACCTTACGCAGGGTCTCCTTCATCTGGGCGGGGGTGCGGAAACGGGATACCACGTCGATGTTCACCGGGTACTTCTGAAACCGCCGCAGGGCGGTGAGGTAGTGCTGCCGGGCCAGGACGGTGGTGGGCACCAGGATGGCCGCCTGTTTGCCGTCCAGCACGCACTTCATCATGGCCCGAAAGGCCACCTCCGTCTTGCCGTAGCCCACGTCGCCGCACAGCAGCCGGTCCATGGGGATGGGCCGCTCCATGTCCCGCTTAATCTCCCCGATGCACCGCAGCTGGTCGTCGGTCTCGGTGTACTCAAACTGCTCCTCGAACTCCCGCTGCCAGGGGGAGTCGGGGGAGAAGGCGTAGCCCGGCTGGCGCTGGCGCTGGGCGTAGAGCTGGATCAGCCCCTTGGCCAGGTCCTGCACCGCCTTTTTGGCCTTGGTCTTGGCCTTCTCCCACTCGCCGCCCCCCAGGCGGTTGAGCTTTCTGGTCTCGTTGGCGTCCTCGCCGCCGCCGATGTACTTGCTCACCAGGTCCAGCTGGGTGGCGGGGACATAGAGCACGTCGCTGCCGGCGTAGGCGATTTTCACGTAGTCCTTCTCAATGCCCTCCACGGGCATCTTTACCATGCCCACGTACCGCCCCACCCCGTGGTGCTCGTGGACCACCAGGTCGCCGGGGGTGAGGTCGGCGTAGGACTTCAGCTTCTGCCTGTTTGTGGCCTCCTTCCGGGGGCGGGACCTCCTGGGGGCGGCCTTCTCCCCCTCGGTAAGGACGGCCAGCTGGATGGAGGGGTACTCAAAGCCGCAGGACAGCCCCCCCACGGTGATGACCACCTGGCCCGGCTGGGGCAGCTCCTTGAGCTGGAAGTCCACAGCGGATTTGATCTTCTGCTCCCGGAGGAGGGTCTGCAAATCGATGGCCCGCTGCTCCCCGGACACCAGCACTAAACTGGCAAACCCGCTGTTCTGGTAGTGGGCCAGATCCTGCACCGCCGTCTCCAGGCTGGCCAGGAAGGGGGGGAGCTGCTTGGCGGTGACGGACAGCAGCTCCCTGGGGGGCGTGGGGTAGGAGGCGGTGGTAAAGGAGTCCAGATAGACCAGGGGGAAATCCTCCAGCTTGCTCAGGAGCTGGGGGAAGGTGAGGGCCAGCTGGGTGCAGGAGGGGTCCAGCTCCCCCTGCTCCAGCAAGGTCTTGGCGTCCTCCTCCAGCTGCCACTGGTAGCTCTTGGCCCGGTCGGCGATCCGGGGCGCCTGATCGAAGATGACGCAGGCGTCAGGGGGCAGGCAGTCCACCGCTCCGGCCAGTTCGGGATAGATGAGGGGGAGATACCGGTCCAGGGCGGGGAAGGTCCGCCCCTGGGCGATGGCCTCGCCGTCCTGCTCCAGGGTGGCGGCCAGCTCCCTGTTCCCATTTTGAAGAGCCTTGGCCGCCAATTTTTCCATCTTTTTGCTCAGCCCCCCGAAGCCGCCGGGGGAGAGCTGGGGGAGAACCTCGGCGGCGGGGAGAAAGACCGCGGCGTCGATATTTTCCGTCCGGCGCTGGGTGGCGGGGTCAAAGACCCCCATGGCGTCCACCTCGTCCCCGAAGAACTCCGCCCGGACGGGCTGCTCCATGCCGGGGGAGAACACGTCCAGGATGCCCCCCCGGAGGGCAAACTGGCCCACTCCCTCCACCTGCTCGCACCGGACGTACCCGGCGGCGGCCAGGGCCTCGGCCAGCTCGTTCAGGTCATAGGAGCCGCCGATCTTCAGCTCCAGGCAGCACTGCTCCAGCAGCGCCCGGGGCATGGTCCGCTGGAGCAGGCCCTCTACGGTGGTCACCAGGAAGGGATAGTTTCCTCCGGCCAGGCCCCGCATCAGGGCCAGCCGCCTGTGCTCCCACTGGCGGGAGAGGGCGGCGGCGTTGTGGAAGGTGAAGTCCCGGGGGCCTAGTACAGGGACGCTTACCCCAGCAAAGGCGGACAGGTCCCGGGCCAGCTTCTGCCCCTCGCTCTCGTCGGCGCACACCAGCACCACCGGCCGGCCGGTGACCAGGCCGATGCCGGCGGCTGCGTGGCAGCGATGGATGGCCGCCGCCCCGGACAGGGCCACGGGGGAACGGCCCCCCTCCAGCGCGGCGAGGAGCTGTTGAAATTCAGGCAGTCGATTTAGGGCGGCAGTGAGCAGTTTCATGGGAAATACCTCGAAATTTGGAAAATCGTTAGAACGCGGCAACGCCCCTGCCCCCGGGAAGGGGGAGGGGTGATGTCAATATCTTAATCGTAAAAGGGAAAAATCAGGTGATCTCGTAGTCCCGGCCAAATTGGAGGGAACCGAAGTCGATGTGTCCCCCGCGGTCGGGGCGGTGATCGTCATCCTCGTCCTCGTCGTCCTGGCGGCTGCCCTCCTGGTAGTCCCGGGCATCATCCTCGTCGTAGTCGTCCTCCTGGGGGGCGCCGGGGATGAACTCGGCGGTGTCAGACAGGTCGGGCTCCTCCTCGTCCTCCGCCTCCGCCTTAGCCCGCAGGTTTTCGGCGGTGGCGGCCTCCATGGCCTGGGCCAGCAGGCGCTGGACGTTGTCGTCGATCTCGTCGGCCTTCTCCTGGACCGGGTCGGCGGCAGGCTGGGTCTCGGGGGGATAGAGCTCCTCCAGCTGGGAGAGCAGCTTGGCCTCGTCGGACTGGAGCTGGCGCACCTTGGACACAAAGGCGGCGGTGCCCTGCTGAGCCTTTTTCAGGCGGAACTCCTCCGCCTCTAGCTCCCGGGCCAGCTCAGCCCTGCGGCTCTGTGCCTCGGCGTCGGCCTGGGAGAGCAGCTCGTCCCGCTTCCGCTCGGCCTCGCGCACCAGGTCGTCGGCCATCCGCTGGGCGGCCATCAGGGCCTTGCGCATGGCCTCCTCGGTGGAGCGGTACTCCTCCACCTTGTCCACCAGTACCTTCATCTTGTTTTTCAGCACCGCGTTCTCGTTAAACAGCGCGGAGTAGTCCCCGGTGAGAACGTCCAGAAACTCGTCCACCTGGGCCATATTGTAGCCGCCGAAATTGGCCTTTTGAAAGGCGCGTTCGGATACTTCCTGCGGTGTGAGCATAGCGATTCCTCCTGCTCGTTTTCTGATTCTAATCAAAGGAGCTTGAAAAAAGCTCCCAAAACTTCGGGTTCCAGTCAAAATACTGGTCCAGCACCACGGCCTGGCTGTCCTCCCAAGTTATTGCGGTGACCAGGTCCCCCATGCCGTCTGCGTGGGAGGAGCCGGAGATAAACTGCCGCAGAACAAGGCCCTGCTCCGCCGGCTCCGCGTAGTAGATGCCGTCGATGTTCCTGGGCTGGGTGGGCCAGGTCAGCGCACCGTCCTCATAGATGGGCTCAAAGGTAAAGTCGAAGCCATGCTCGTCGCTGTCCCGCTGGTAGTCCGCCAGCCACTGGTTCAGGTCCAGGACCTCGGTGTACCCTGTCTCCGGGACGGTGACCTGGGCGGTCATAGCCTCCTGATCCAACGTGGCTTTCATGCCATAGTGCGGAACGGGCAGAGAAACGATGCCATTCTGAAAGGCGTAGGCATATACATAGATGCCCCCCATGCCGCCGTTGCCCAGGGTGTCCGTCCACAGGACCAGAACGGGATTCCCGGTCCTGTCCCGGGTCCAGACGGCCTCGGAGCGGTGCTCGCCCAAGGGGAAGAACCAGCCCCCTGTGGTAATGGGCTGCTCGTTGCTCTCCCGGCCGATGGGCTGCTCCCAAACCGCCTCCCCCTTGGTTACCACCAAGGTGCAGAAGCGGGTGGGGAATTGGGTGTCCTCCTCCCAGGTGTCGGACCCAGATTCAACGGGGCTGTAAAGCTTCTCCGCCCGCAGCTCCACCAGCTCGTCCGCGCCGTCCCCGTCCATGTCAACGGACCAGCTCTCCATTACCATGGGGTAGGGGGAGGCCGGATCATCTGTCAGGACGATCCCGGCGGGCTCGTCTCCGCCGGACGTGGAGACGGCGGCGGACTGCTCCGGCGGCGGGCCGGACTGGCCCGGCTGGCTGGAGGCTTCAGGGGACTGGGCACACCCGGCCAGCAGGGCGGCGGTAAGGAGCAAAACAGCGGGCAATTTCAGTCCCATAAGTAATATTCCTCTTTAGAAATACAGCCCGTTGTTCTCCAGCTCGTCGATCAGATCGCCCAGGATGTCCACGTTGTAGGGTGTAATGATATAGGTGGAGATGGCCACCTTCTTAATCTTGCCCTCCTGGGCGTAGGACACGCCGGCCAGGAAGTCCAGCAGACGGC
Organism: Bacillota bacterium; assembly: GCA_021770445.1. Taxonomy (GTDB): domain Bacteria; phylum Bacillota; class Clostridia; order Oscillospirales; family Oscillospiraceae; genus Lawsonibacter. The sequence goes on from JAETQY010000008.1 coordinate 105,242, forward strand.
GGGCAATCTCGCCGTTGGTGGACTCCAGGTTCAGCACCACGGTGCGCTTCTCCCGCAGGTGGTCGGCGATGGAAGACGCGTCCTCGAACCGCTCGGGCTTCACCAGCACCACCTGGAGCTGGGTGGCGGCCCGGATGTTGACCACCTTGTTGGAGCGGCGGTCGTCCTCGGGGGCGGGGGCGCTGCTGTAGCCGCTGTCTCTGGGGGCGCGGTCGGCGCTGCGCTCCCGGCGCTCTACGGGGCGGGGAGAGAGGTCGAAATCATCATAATCGTCCTCATCCTCGTCCTCATAGGGGTGGGCCAGCCGCTTGAACTCGTCAAAAATTCCCATTTGTATGATCCTCTTTTCTCCGAAGTATAAAGTGTGCTATGGACACAGAGCCGTCAGTGGACGCGATCCACAGGGGGGCGGGGACCGAACAGCGCGGTGCCCACCCGGACCAGGGTGGCGCCCTCCGCGATGGCGTCCTCGTAGTCGGCGCTCATGCCCATGGAGAGACAGTCTATAACACTCTGATTATCCGACATTTTGTTCATTATGTCAACAAAAAGATTGCGCATTTGGGAAAAATATTTTCGGTTGGCCCCCGGAAGGCTGGAAACAGGGGGAATTGCCATCAGGCCCCGCAGACGGACGTGGGGACAGCTCACAGCCAGCCCGGCCAGTTGGGGCAGCTTTTCGGGAGAAATGCCCCCCTTGCTCTCCTCTCCGGCGATGTTCACCTCCAGAAGGATGTCCTGCACAAGACCCAGCTTGTCCGCCTGGGTGTCGATCACCCGGAGCAGCCGCTCCGAGTCCACCGAGTGAATGAGGGACACCTTGCCCACCACCTGCTTTACCTTGTTGGTCTGGAGGTGGCCAATGAAATGGACCTCCGCCCCGGCGTAGGCGTTGGCCTCCAGGTGGGCAGTGAGCTCCTGTACCCGGTTCTCCCCGCACAGGCGGATGCCGCCGGCGATGGCGGAACGGATGGTGTCATCAGTCTGCACCTTGGTGGCGGCGCACAGAGAGATCTCTCCCGGGTCCCGGCCCGCCGCCCGGGCGGCGGCGGCGATCCTCTCCTGCACAGCTTTGATGTTTTGGGACAGATCCATAATGATTCCTTCTCTCTATCTATATGATGTCAGCCCTCCAGCAGCAGGCCGTCCTGTAGGCCGGTGCCATGGGTGATGACGGCATCCCCAGCCCGGAGGACCTTTCGGCCCGTACCCACCGGGCGAGTTACGTAGTAGTCGCTGCCCTCGTAGAGGATATCCACCTCCCGGAACTCGGTGCGGCCGTTGACCAGGGCATACACCCCGGTCTTGGTGACGGTGGAGGCGGCTTCACCGGAGTCGGAGGCATCCTCTTCCACCAGGCGCAGGGCCTGCTTGGGGATGCGCAGGCCGGACCAGCTCTCAAAGACCAGCTCGGCGGTCTGGTGGCGCAGCAAGGTGGTGAGGGTGAGATACCGGTTGGAGGAGAAAACCACCAATGTGACCCCCCCCTCGGTGGCGCCGATGCGGTCCACTGTCATCTCCACGTCCCGGTTCAGCTCCCCGGAGAAGCGCAGAGAGGCGGTGCCCCCCTCCTCCAGGCGGCGGGCGGCCGCCTCGGGCAGGTTGGCGGCGAAATACCAGGTGTCGGAGGTAATAAGCTTGCCCATAGCGCCGCTGTCCTCCCCAGCGGGATTGTTGATGAGCTCCTGGAGGGTGGTGGGGGTGAGCTGATTGACGGTGTCCGGGGTGAGCCGGGTCTCGTAGCCGTCCACCAGGCTGGAAAAGACCCCCGGTGTGGGCGCGGAGACCCGGGTGGTGGCCCGGGCGGACTGGCGGGTGAGGACAGATAGCTCCTCCCTGAGCTGGCGCAGCCGGGCGGACAGGTCGGCGGAGGTGAGGCCGTCCCCATAGGTGTAGCCCCGCTTGAGCACGCTGCTCTTCACCCCCAGTACCTGCTCCCGGAGCTGGGTGCAGTCGCCCAGGGCGTAGGAGGCCCGCAGCGACACCATGGACTGGATGATGTCCTCGTCCAGCCGGGCGGCGGACTCCAGATCGCCCGACTGGGAGATGGCCCCCTCCAGCAGCTCAATGGCCAGCTCCAGCTCCTCAATGTGGGCCTGGCTGGCCTGGGCCTGGCTGTCCCGGTAGACCAGGGCGATCTGCTGGCCCTTGCCCACCTTCTCGCCCTCCGCCCGGGTGAGCTCCAGGATGCCGGACTGGGCCGGGAGGACCAGGGCCTCCCGTACCACAAGGCCCTCCGCCGTCACGCTGTCGCTGGCGGTGTAGGAGTAGACCTGGGCGGTCTGGTAGGGCTCGTTCAGGGCGCTGAATATGTAGTAGCCCAGATAGAGGGCGATTACCCCGGCGAAGATCAGGATGGTAAAGGTAATCAGGGGTTTTCCTTGTTTCATAGGGATTCTCTCTTTCGTTGCTCTTGCAGGGGCCGCCGCCTTCGGCGGCCCGTTCTGCTATGACGGACGTGGCGGCGATGGCGCCGCCCCCTACATACCTTCCTCCTCGGTCAGCGGAACGGGCCGCTCGGGCACAATGGTGGAAATGGCGTGCTTGTAGATGACCTGCTGCTTGCCGTCGCTGGTGAGAATGACGGTAAAGGCGTCAAAGCCGGTGATATAGCCCCGCATCTGAAAGCCGTTCATTAAAAACATGGTGACCGGCCGGCGCTCCCGCCGGGCCTGGGTGAGGAAGATCTCCTGGAGGTTGTTGGTTTTTGTCATAGTTGTCATGATATGTAGCACTCCTTTTTTCTATTAAGAGCGGAGCCGTCGTGAGCAGCGCGGATGGACCGGAGCGAGAGATACAAACCAAGGCGGGCTGTAAGCCCGACTGTTTGTGTCTCGAGTCGGAGGGCCGATTCCCCCTGTCAGGGGGAAATGGCCGCAGGCCAAAAGGGGTAGGGTCCCGCGCGTCGCGAACAGGCGGAGCTTGATATCACCCGCCCTTGAGTGCTGCTATCATATACCAAATTCTTCCAGATATGCTGTCGAACGCTGTAATACGTCCGCAAAATTCGGGACAGGCCCCCACAGAAGCCATTTGGCCTCCGGGTTGTGCCGAAACCAGGTGCGCTGACGCTTGGCGTACTGCCGGGAGCGCAGCTTTATCTGGGCGGCGGCGTCCGCCGCCGCCGCGTCTCCGGAGATGACAGGAACCAGCTCCTTGTAGCCGATGGCCTGCATGGCGGTGCACCGCTCGGGCACTCCGCTGTCCAGAAGAGCCCGGACCTCCTCCACCAGCCCCCGTTCCATCATCTCGTCCACCCGCCTGTCGATGCGCGCCCACATATCCTCCCGGCGCTCATAGTCCAGGGTGAGGGTGAGGGCGTCGTACCGTGGCGGAAGGGCTTTGGTCTCCTCGTTGTGCCGGGTGATGGTCCTGCCGGTGGTCAGCCACACCTCCAGCGCCCGGACGATCCGCTTGGCGTCGTTGGGGTGGAGGCGGGCGGCGGCGTCAGGGTCCACCCGGGCCAGCTCCCGGAGAAGGGCCTCGCCCCCCTCCCGGACGTACCGCTCCTCCAGCTCCGCCCGGAGGGGGCTGGCCTCGTCGAAGGCGGCGAAGGTCCGGCCGGAGAGCAGGGAGTCGATGTACAGCCCCGTCCCCCCGGCCAGAATGGGCAGCTTTCCCCGGGAGAGCACGTCCTCCACACAGGTGGCCGCCATGTCCACGTACCGGGCGGCGGAGAAATCCTCCTCCGGGCCGGCCACGTCGATCATGTGGTGGGGGACGCCTCCCATCTCTTCCGGGGTGGGCTTGGCGGTGCCGATGTCCATGTGGCGGTAGATCTGCATGGAGTCGGCGGACACCACCTCGCCGTTATGGCGCTTGGCCAGCTCCACCGCCAGCGCCGTTTTGCCCGAGGCCGTGGGGCCAGAGATGACCAGGATCTTGGGGGGCATAGTCTCGCCTCCTTGCGGATATTGTCGAAATATGGTACACTTGCGGTGCCGTCCTTTACCCTCTCCTGTTTCCTGTTAAGGGGAAAGGAGGTGAGCCCTTTGGAAACGTTCGTCAATTTCATCGTGTCCATTCTTACAAATGTGATCGGTTTTTACGTTTGTAAGTGGTTAGATGGACATACCAAGGGACGGTAGGCAATAAAGCCCCCCGGAGAGGTAGCATCTCTCCGGGGGGCTGCCTTTGTGAGGCCCTTGAAAATCCTCGTTCGTCATGATCGGCTAATCTTATTATAGCACAGCCATTACACAATATGCAAGGGGTCCGGAGAGGTTTTTATTCAGTTTTTCTTCCGCTTATGGGGCTTGGGGTCGTCTGTGAGCCCCAGCAGGTAGTCGGCGGAGACCTTGTAGTGCTGGCAGATCAGCGCAAGTTTTGGAAGTGTGGTCCCCTTTTTGCCGTTTTCCATTTCGCTGATTTGTGTAACAGACACATCCAGGGCTTTGGCAAGGTCTGGCTGCTTTTCTCCGCGGGCAGTCCGAATTTCCAACAGCCGCATTCCAAATAAATTATGGTCAAACATAGTTTTCCCCCTTGACAGCTTTGCTATTAGTGGATATAATATACTTTGCGAATGGCAAAGTATATGTTGGAGGTGCACATATGGAAAATCTGCTCTATCAAATATACAGCGGCGAGTACGATTTTACCCCGGAGCGGGACGAAAAACAACGGGAGCTGTACAAAAAGCTCTGCGCGGAGTGGGACAAGGTACAGCGCATGTTCGGGGACGAATTTACAGACCGAGTATTTGAGCTGGAGGGCGAGCTAGAGGACCGGCGGTCCTTTCAATATTACCGGGCGGGCTTCCGCCTGGGGGTCCGGCTCATGCTAGAGGCCGTCACGCCCGCTTGAATTGCTTCTCCAGCTCCTTCCGGGTCAGCGTAATCGCCACCGGCCGGCCGTGGGGGCAGTATTTCACCTGCCCGGACATGACGGCGGCCGCCACCCGCTCCAGCTCCTGGGGGGCGGAGTGCCACCCGCCCTTGATGGCCGCCTTGCAGGCCATGGTGTGGAGCAGCTCGTCCCGGGCGGCGGCGGGGTCGGCGGAGCCGGTGGACAGTAGCCGCCGGGCCAGCTCCTCCAGGGCGGCGGGGATGTCGGCGGCGTCCAGGTAGTCGGGGGCCCGGCGCACCGCCAGATCCGCCCCCAGCTCGTCCGCCTCAAAGCCGAACTCCTCCAGCAGCGCCCGGTGGTCCAGCAGGGCCTCCCGCTCCGGAGGGGACAGCCGGCACACCGCCGGGGTGAGCAGAACCTGGGACATGGGGTCGTACCCTGCGGCCTTCATACGGTCGAAGTTCATCCGCTCGTGGGCGGCGTGCTTGTCGATGAGGTACACCGTCTCTCCCTGCTCCACGATGATGTAGGTGTTCAGCACCTCCCCGGCCAGGCGCCAGGGCTGTTCCGGGGGGAGCGTGTCTGTAGGGGCTTCGGTTTGGGCGGCGGACCTCATCCGCCCCAGTGTGTTCACTGGGGCACCTTCCCCTAAAGGGGAAGGCTTTGAAGGTGCATCTCTTTTGCCTTCCCCTTTAGGGGAAGGTGGCATCGCCGGAGGCGATGACGGATGAGGCGTCGGCGGCGTATAAGTGCTGTCGTGGACCCGGACGACGGTGGGGGTGAGGAGCGTCTGGGGACGGACGGGTTCCGTTCTTGCGGGGGGCGTGCCGATCCGCAGTTGGTTTTCTGTCACCGTGTCCTGCTTGCGCACCTCGTCCTCGCAAACTCCGCTCCGCTCCATTTGGCTTTCGCCAAATATCCGCTTCGTTCCGTTGCTCGTCCTCTCCCCAACGGAGCCGCTTCGCTGGGCTCCGTTGGGGGCCCCGTTCAGCACCGCCTGGGGGTGGGAGGTGTCCCCCTCCAGGGCGGACAGGACGGCGTGGTACACTGCCGAAAAGACGGCCCGTTCGCCGCCGAATTTCACCTCGGTTTTGGCGGGGTGGACGTTTACGTCCACCGCGTTCAGCTTGGTCTGGAGGTGGAGGACACAGCCCGGGAACTTGCCCACCATCCTCTGATTTTTGTAGGCCTCCTCCAGGGCGGCCATCATCAGGGGGGACTTCACCTGCCGGCCGTTGACAAAGAAGAACTGCCAGCTCCGGCTGGCCCGGCAGCAGGCGGGCATGGACACAAACCCGGTGACGGACATGTCCTCCCCGGCGGCCTTTACCTCCCGGAAGCCCAGGGCCAGCTCCCGGCCCAGCACGGCGTATACGGCGGACTTGAGCTGTCCGTCCCCGGGGGTGAGCAGCTCCTGCTTGCCGTCCCGGATGAATTTTACGCTGACCTCCGGGTGGGACAGGGCCACCCGCTGGACCACGGCAAAGACGGCGGCGCCCTCGGCGGCGTCTTTTTTCATGAATTTCAGCCGGGCGGGGGTGTTGAAGAACAGGTCCCGAACCACCATGGTGGTGCCCAGGGGACAGCCCGCCTCCTCAAGTTCGCCGGGGGTCCCCCCCTCCAGGGCCAGGGAGGCCCCCAGCTCAGAATCGGCCGTCCGGGTGAGCACTTCGATCCGGGACACCGCGGCGATGGCCGCCAGGGCCTCCCCCCGGAAGCCCAGGGTGCCGATGGCCTCCAGGTCGTACTCGGTGCGCAGCTTGCTGGTGGCGTGGCGGAGGAAGGCGGTTTTTAATTCATTCGCCGGAATGCCCTTGCCGTCGTCGGTTACCCGGAGGAAGGTCAGCCCGCCGTGGCTGATCTCCACCGTCACGGCGGAGGCCCCGGCGTCGATGGCGTTCTCCATCAGCTCCTTGGCCACGGAGGCGGGCCGCTCCACCACCTCGCCGGCGGCGATCAGGTCGGCCACATGGGGGTCTAACACTTGAATGTTGGGCATAGATGCGCTCACTTTCTCTTTGGTTTTAAGCGGGTCTGAGGGTTGTCCACCAGGCCCAGGAGGTAGTCGGAGGAAACCTGGTAATGCTCGCAGATCAGGGCAATACGTTCAGCAGAGGTGGTACGGTTGCCTCGTTCGATCTCGCTGATATGCCCCTTTCCCACATCCAGCAGCTCGGCCAGGTCCTTTTGTGTCTCATTGTGCTGTTTTCGGAGCTGCAAAATGCGCTGGCCGAAAAGCTCCTTTGAAAACATGATAATACCCCCTTGACAAGTCATCTAAAAAGGGACTATAATGGCTCCAAGAGGTACCTTTTTAGAGTACCTATGCGGAGGTGCTGAATGAAAGACATACTGCGTGAAATTTTCAACGATGAATACGATATTACCCCGAAACGGGACAAAACACAACAGGAATTGGACGAAAAGCTCTGTGCTGAATGGGATAAGGTAGGGAAGATGTTCGGGGACAAATTTATGGACCGTCTCTTCGAGCTGGAAGGAGAAAAGGAGGAGTGGCGGGCCTTTCACTATTATCGGGAGGGCTTCCGCCTGGGGGTCCGGCTGATGCTTGAGGCCCTTCAGGCTTGAGCCCCCGTCCCGCCCGCAGGCGGAAAAGCCTTCCCCTTTAGGGGAAGGTGCCCCCGAAGGGGGCGGATGAGGGCCTCATCAGTCACCGCCTTCGGCGGTGCCAGCTTCCCCTTCAAGGGAAGCCTTGCGCTGCGGCGGGACGGGAGGTCATCCTCCGTTCAGGTCCTGCTTCAGCTCGGCCAGCAGGTTCAGCGCCTCGATGGGGGAGAGGATGTTTACGTCGGTCATCCGCAGCTTTTTGAGGACGGTCTGACCGCCGATGTCCCCCAGAGAGACCTGTTCCTCGGTGGAGGCGGGCGCCGGGGGAGCGGGATGCCAGTCCTGGCTCTCCAGCTCCTCCAGAATCTCTCTGGCCCGGCGGACCACCCGGTCGGGCACCCCGGCCAGCTTGGCCACCTCGACGCCGTAGCTCTGGTCGGCCCCGCCCCGGACGATCTTCCGCAGGAAGATCACGTCGCTGCCCCGCTTTTTGGCGGCGATGTTGTAGTTTTTCACCCCGGGGACGGTCCCCTCCAGGGCGGTGAGCTCGTGGTAGTGGGTGGCGAACAGGGTCTTGGCCCCCAGCCGCTTTTTGTCGGCGCAGTGCTCCAGCACCGCCCGAGCGATGGCCATGCCGTCGTAGGTGGAGGTCCCCCGGCCGATCTCGTCCAGGATGAGCAGGGACTTGCGGGTGGCGTTTTGGAGCAGGGCGGCCACCTCGGTCATCTCCACCATGAAGGTGGACTGGCCGGAGGCCAGGTCGTCGCTGGCCCCGATGCGGGTAAACACCCGATCCACCACCCCGATGCGGGCGGAGCGGGCGGGGACAAAGGAGCCCATCTGGGCCATGAGGACGATGAGGGCCACCTGGCGCATGTAGGTGGACTTGCCCGCCATGTTGGGGCCGGTGATGATGGCGGCCAGGTCGTCGCCCCCGTCCATGTGGGTGTCGTTGGGGACGAAGGGGGTCCCCTTGAGCACTTTTTCCACCACCGGGTGGCGGCCCTCTACGATGGTGAGGGTGTCCGAGTTGTCCACCTGGGGCATGCAGTAGTTGTTGGCGGCGGCCACCGCAGCGAAGGACTGGAGCACGTCCACCTGGGCCAGGGCGGCGGCGGTTTTCTGGATGCGGTCCACCTGAGCGCAGACAGCCTCCTTTAATTCACAGAAGAGCTGGTACTCCAGGGCGGTCACCTGGTCCTGGGCGGAGAGGATGGCGTGCTCCAGCTCCTTCAGCTCGGGGGAGATGTACCGCTCGGCGTTCACCGTGGTCTGCTTCCGGGTCCAGTGGTCGGGGACCAGCCCGGTCTGGGACTTGGCCACCTCAATGTAGTATCCGAACACCTTGTTGGAGGTGATCTTCATATTTTTGATGCCGGTCTGCTCCTTGGTTTTGACCTCCATGTCGATGATGTGGCCGTTGGCGTTGGTGAGCAGGTCCCGCAGCTCGTCCACCTTGGCGTTATAGCCGGTACGGATGAAGTCCCCCTCCCGGACGGAGAAGGGCAGGGGACGTTCCTCCTCGTCCCGGAGGGCACTGTCCAGCAGGGTGCGCAGCTCGGGCAGGTCGTCCAGGCCCTCCCGCAGCTCCCGGAGGAGGGGGGAGGGGCAGTGGTCCAGCAAGTCCCGGATGTGGGGCAGCCGGCCCAGTCCGGCGGACAGGGCGGCCAGGTCCCGGGAGCCGGCGGAGCCGTAGACCACCCGGCCCACAAGCCGCTCCAGGTCGGTGACCTCCCGGAGAGCCAGGGAAAGCTCCTCCCGGGTGATGGCGTCCTCCACCAGGTCGGCCACCCCCTGCTGCCGCCGGGCGATCTGCACCGGGGAGAGGAGGGGCCGCTCCAGCCAGCCCCGGAGGAGCCGTCCGCCCATGGCGGTCTTGGTCCGGTCCAGCACCCACAGCAAAGAGCCCTTTTTCTCCTTGCCCCGCATGGTGGAGGTGAGCTCCAACGTCTGCCGGGCGGTGAGGTCCAGCTCCATGAACTGCCCGGCGGTGTAGTAGGTGAGGGCGGAGATGTGGCTCAGGTCGGTCTTCTGGGTCTCATACAGATAGGCCAGCAGCCCGCCGGCGGCTTGAATTGCTGCTGTGTCCTGGGGAGGGACGGCCGTAAGGCCGCTCTGAAACTGCTTCTCCGCCAGGGGCCGGGCCGCCCCGATGCGGAACCGGGCCTCGCCTCCGTTCTCGCACAGGCAGTCCAGCTTTTCCTTCAAAAAGGGGACCAGCCCGTCGGTGTTCCAGGCCCCCGAGGACAGCACCGCCTCGGCGGGGTGGAACCGGGCCAGCTCGTTCTGAAGGTGGCCCAGCCCCTCCTCATTGGCGGGGAAGGAGGAGGCGTACACCTCGCCGGTAGAGATGTCGCACAGGCACAGGCCGTAAGCCACAGAGTCGGCGTAGACGGAGCAGATGTAATTGTTCTTGCTGTCCTCCAGCATGGCGGAGGAGATCACCGTCCCCGGCGTCACCACCCGGATGATGTCCCGGTCCACCAGACCCTTGGCCAGGGCCGGGTCCTCGGTCTGCTCGCAGATGGCGATCTTATAGCCCTTGGCGATGAGCCGGGCGATGTAGCTGTCGGCGGAGTGGTAGGGCACCCCGCACATGGGGGTGCGCTGGTCCGCCGGCTTGTTCCGGTCCCGGGTGGTGAGGGTCAGGTCCAGCTCCTTGGACACCAGCTTGGCGTCCTCGTTGAACATCTCGTAGAAGTCCCCCAGCCGGAAGAACAAGATACTGTCCGGAGTCTGGGCCTTGATGTCCAGATATTGCTGCATCATGGGGGTGGTGTCGGCGGGCATGGGGGTACCTTCTTTCTATATCAGTTCTCCAAAGAGGGACCACTTGTTGGCCCCGGTGATCTTCACGTCCTTAAACTGGCCCAGAGCGGACTTATCTCCCACCACCCGGACCAGCCGGTTGCCCGGTGTGCGGGCGGTGAGGTCGTACCGCTCGTCGTCGCTGAGCCCGTCCAGGAGACAGCGCACCGTTTTCCCGATGTAGGCGGCGTGCTTCTCCTCGGAAATGGTGTCCTGGAGGGCGGTGAGACGGTTGAAGTTGGCCAGCTTCTCCTCCCGAGGCATGGGGTCATCCATCTCCGCCGCCGGAGTGCCGGGGCGGGGGGAGAAGATGAAGGTGAACAGGGCGTCGAACCGGACCTCCTCCAGTACCCGGAGGGTGTCCTCAAACTCCTCCGCCGTCTCCCCGGGGAAACCCACGATCACGTCGGAGGTAAGGACGATATCGGGGATCAGGGCCTTCAACGCCCGGATTTTTTCCAGGTATTGCTCCCGGGTGTGGCGGCGGTTCATCACCTTGAGAATCCGGTCATTTCCTGCCTGGAAGGGCAGATGGAGCACCGGGGCCACCTTTTCGCACCTGGCCATGGTCTCGAACAGCTTCTGGGTGGCGTCCTTGGGATGGGAGGTCATAAATCGGATGAGAAAGTCCCCAGGGATGGCGTTCACCGCCTCCAGCAGGGAGGCGAAGTCCAAGGAGGGGTCCAAATCCTTGCCGTAGGAGTTCACATTTTGCCCCAGGAGGGTGATGTCCTTATAGCCCTCCTCCGCCAGCTGGCGCACCTCAGCCAGGATATCCTCGGGCCTGCGGGAACGCTCCCGGCCCCGGACATAGGGGACGATGCAGTAGGAGCAGAAGTTGTTGCAGCCGTACATGATGGACACCCAGGCCTTCACCCTGTCCTGACGCACCACCGGGATGCCCTCGGCGATGGAGCCGGCCTCGTTGTCCACCGAGAAGGTCCGTCCCCGCTGGACAAGGAGACCGTGGACCATTTCCGGGAACTTCCACAGGGCGTGGGGACCAAAGACCAGGTCCACGTGGCGGTAGGACTCCCGAATTTTCCGGGCCACCTGGGGCTGCTGGGCCATGCACCCGCACAGGCAGATCAGGGTGTCCGGGTGGCGGCGCTTCACGTGGACCAGAGCGCCCACATTGCCAAAAACCCGCTGCTCGGCGTGCTCCCGGATGGCGCAGGTGTTGATGACAATGATCCGGGCCTGCTCCTCGCTGGCGGTAAAGCCAAAGCCCATCTTCTCCAGGTAGCCCCGGATGCGCTCGGAGTCGGCCTCGTTCTGCTGGCACCCGTAGGTCTGAGTATAGGCGAGAGGGGGACCCCCGGGACGCCCCTCATTCATCTTTTTAATCTCCGCGCAGAACTGCTTTTGGCGCTCGATTTCCTCTGCGCTGATCCGCTTGGTCGTTCCCCTGGTGTCACTCATTGTCGCTGCTCCCTTCACGGAAAATATCATCAGCATCTCCGGCGGTGGAGAAGCGTTCATAGAAGGCCCTGGCGTCCGCCTGGCCGATCGGTGTAACCTGGTGGACTCCGCCTTCCCACATCGCATAGCTGACGATGAAGTGCCGGCCCATCTGATCCCGGTACAACTCCTGGAACATCATGTCATCCTCATCCATGCGGGTGTTGCACAATGGCTCGGACGTGGCGGTGTCATAGATGATCTTGCCCTCCATCTTGCGGACCCTCGGCCCGGCCGGGAGGCGGATGCTGCCGGAGGCTCCGGGTTTAACGAACCGCAATTCGTAGCCCATGGCATCCATGACTTTCCTCCAGTCCTCAGCAGAGAAGGAATTGCGGCGCAGGCGCCCGGCCAAATTCGGGGCACTCCAGCCCATGCGGTGGCAGAGCTCCGCTTTGGTCATCTTTTCAGTTTTGAGACAGGCTTCAACGATTTCAGATACGGTCAAAGTGATCCCCCCTGTGCTGACGCGGTTCATTATATCATTTCGATAACCATACGTCAATTTTGATTTTGATTTAACGATAGAAAATCCTTTTGATCCACTTGTACCGCTCACAGAAGGGAGCGAACCGCTTGCCCGCGATAGGCTCCAGGCGGCGGTCGAGCTTTTCCTGGTAGTAGTCCGCCTCGGGGGTATCCTCCAGGGCGCCGTGGTACTGATCGAACTTCTTCCCCATAGCATCCACGATCTTGGCGATCCGCTGGGCCCCAAACACGTCCTTGCCCATGACTTCAGGATCGTTGAGCGTCACCATCAGCATATCGGTCATGTACTGGATGTAGGTTTCTTTTTCGGCCTGTCGGTAGACGTTGATTTCCGCTTTCTTCCGCTCCAGGTATCCGTTCTTTCCGCCCCTACTCATGGCCTTCCTCGCCTTTCCTGAGCCCCCTGGGGAACTCCTGGATCAACGCCCGATCTCCCCATATAGCCTTCAACTCCGCGCTGTCCTTCAGCAGGATCGGGACCCCGTTCCGGTGGGCATATCCGGCCAGGCCCTTCACCCACGCAAGGTCCGGTGATGACTTCACCTTCTTCCTGCGGTTCCCGGTCTCAGCCCCAACGATGATCCAGTCAACCGGGCGCCGGGCGAAGTCCAGGTCAATGGGGCTCATCAGGGGCTCGATGCTTACAAAGCGGTTGGCCGCTTCAGGAAGCTGGTCCACGCGGTTCAGTTCCTTCAGGTGGGTTACAGTGGTCCCATACCAGAAATTCGCGGCCAGCGGCAAAAGAGCCATACGGTCCAGGGCTTGGTATCGCTCCGGGAACTTGGTCAGGAAGAGATAATTGTGCTGGGGAGCGGCGAGGCAAGCATCCAGGACATCAACAATCCATTTCGTAGGGACCCAGGGGCCGAAGAGGTCCGACATGGAGCATACGAAGATGTTCTGGCTCTTCTTCGTCCTGATCGGCTCATCCAGGCGGTAGCGGTGGAATGTGGGATCGAAGCCATAGGGATACGGGTCCACCCGGGCCTCCCGTGTCAGCGTCCTCGGCGTCATCATCGGCTCTCCCAGGAAATGCTCTCCGCCGTCCCCGTTCCCATGCCCAAAGCGGTCGGCTATCTTTTTGGCGTAGCAGTAGGGACAGTCTCTCTTGCATCCCGTCACCGGGTTCCAGGTGACATCGCACCAGTCAATATCGGTTCTGTTCATACGTCCTCCTTTGTTTTGGCTGAAAGTTTAGATTGACAAATCTTTTATTGCTATTTGTGGATACTCCTGCATAGTAGTATCAATTCGCGCCGATGCCATTTCCCAATACTCCGGGCTGATTTCACACCCAACAAAGTTGCGCCTGAGCCGTTTGGCTACTACCCCTGTTGTCCCGCTTCCCATGAATGGGTCCAGAACCGCCCCACCCTCCGGGCATCCGGCCAGTATGCAAGGCTCTATCAGCTGTTCCGGGAATACAGCGAAATGGTTTCCCTTACACCCTCTTGTGGCAACAGTCCACACATCGCGCTTGCTCCGCAGCTCACTTTCGCCGTTGTATGGGATGTTCCCGCCCAGGTGTTTTCCACCCGGCGTTAGCCGATACTTTTTCTGGAGGTTTCCCGCCCCCCGCAGTCTCGTTTGTCGTGGACCGAACGCGCCTCTGCTTCCCGCCACGGCGTCATTTTTACAGCTGATACGTCGCTCCTTGATTGCCGCATGGTCAAAGTAATACCTGTCACTTTTCGCCAGCAGAAATATGTATTCGTGGCTCTTTGTGCATCGGTCCTTCACGCTCTCTGGCATGGCATTTGGCTTGTTCCATATAATATCCTGTCGTAAATACCAACCATCTGACCGCAAGGCAAAGGCAAGCATCCACGGGATGCCGATTAAATCTTTGGGCTTTAGACCATCTGGCGTTGGAGGTCGGTAACCCATGGACCTGGCCGGGAGTTTTTTGTCATAATCACGGGTTTTCCTACCTCCGCTTGTGTAACTGTCTCCGATATTCAGCCATAAGGTCCCGTCTTGGCGCAAGACGCGCCGGACCTCGCGGAATACCTGAACCAGTCTATTGATGTATTCCTCCGGCGTTTCTTCCGCTCCTATCTGCCCCGCCACTCCGTAGTCTCGTAGGTTGTAGTAGGGTGGTGAAGTTACACAGGTATAGACACTCTCAGCATCTATTGTCCGTAACTGCTCCAATGCGTCTCCAAGCAGCAATTCTATTTTCATGTGTGACTTCCCTCCAGCAATTCCGGGTTGTCATAGACATTGCCGATTACTTCAATGGACTTTGGATCAAACCCGTTGTCATCCGTGAAGATGGTAAACCCACCAGCCTCATCCCATAAAACGGTGTATACCGGGCTTTTTCTTTTCGGGAACCGGATGGGACTGATTGGATAGCGGATAATATCCCCTTCAAAGATTTTCTTCCCAGCCATGTCGGTCAGGCCGGTGTACTGACCTACGGTGGCGGGATCGACCAGCCCAAAACCGAACTCTTTATAGTGTCTGGAAAACATCAGGGTGTAGACCCCTTCATCGGAACTAACCAATCCGAAATCTCCATATATCCACTCACCGCTGTCCAGTTTCTTCCCCCTGAACAGGATTTCACGCATTACCATCACCGCCTTCCGGTTTGCGGCGGTAGGCAAGCCAGGTTTCTCCGTATTCATGGTCAAACAGACACGCTTTGTATGAGGTCGTAATTCTACCAACATAATCCCAATGGACAGTAACCCACTCTTCGCCATTGCAATGCTTTACCCACACCGGCTCCCCTTCCATCCCCTGGAGTTCTTCCAGGGTCAGCGGATCGTTCGGCGGTTCCTGGTTCCAGATGTCCCGGACGGCCGACTGGCTCTGCGCCCATCCAGGGTCGATACAGGCCAGGCACTTCGTACACCAGCAGCGCCAGCGCGGGCCCGCCCCGTGTTGATACTTCTCATAGACGATTTCAGTGTTGCCGCAAATCCGGCAGGGCTTCAGGTAGGTGTGAGCGTCCCCCTCGACCGGCTTCACAATCTCGATGGTGGCATCGCAGGGGCCGCCCTGGGGCCGTTGGGCCAGTTCCTTGTACTTCTTCAGTTCAGCCTCGGTCCGTTTGAGCCATTCGATGTTGACGTATGTACCGCCCAGGGTGGTATCCGGGACCTCCACCGCCGGGGCGCTGTCAAACGACTCAACGATCTGGTTTGCACGATCCCACGTCGGATCGTCATTCAGGAGATCATACACCAACTCAGTGAAGGTGTCGCGGTGGCTGTCGTTGTCATAGAGCTTCACTTCTTCAGTCCCTCCCAATACTTTGATCTTTCCTCAGCCGTTGGATACTGAGGGTCAAGGCCCCGGCGGGTCCGGTTCCTCTTCCATCCCCGGTAAACCTTGCTGTCCCTTTCGTCGATGCTGTATCCGCACCCGCCAGATGTGCGGTCATGGATGAGAAGCGGACGGGGATAGCCCGGGCGTCTGGCCCGCAGGACTTCGTATTCCCCCACGGGCGGCTCCAGCTTCCAGCCGCTCTTCTCCAGGTACTCCTTCAGATCGGGGAGCATACCATGGAGGACGGTAACGCGGTTCTTCACTGGTCGGTGTCCTCCCTCCGCTGATTCGGGATAGGGATAAACCGGCACGTTTCCGGGTTTGCCGCCACAAAGCGAAGGGCAATCACAGCAAGGGCGGCGTCTGCCATGAACTCTTCGGCATCCTGAATACCCATACCGTCATTGTTTAATACCTGGAGCACTTTAGCGAAAATCGGAAACGCCTGCTCCAAATTGTCTGCGGCCTCAGCCCACCGATCTCCCGGAAGTGCCTGGCCGATTTTGACATCCGTGATCTCAGCCATGATGCGTCACCCCCTTCCCCTCCCATTCCAGGAGCATATTGTGTCCCATGTCACCAACGGCGCCATAGAGGGACATCAGCTCCAGGAAGCGCATGAAGGTCAGTCCGGCATCGTCCAGTCTGGCCCGGAGCATCCTGGCCCTCTTCTCGGCTTCTTTCATAGCGGCCTCTTCCGCCGCCGCGTCCTCAGCGGCGAACTCCGCCAACAGGGCTTCCGGGTCGATCTCGCCGTCCACAATCTGCTGGCAGAACTTCTTCGCCCCCTCCAGGGGGAAGGAGCGGTGGCCGCAGGTGGTAAAGCCCAGGGTGTCCACGACCTTGTGCCGGACCTTCACAATATAGATGGAGTCAACATCATCCAACCCCCGCACGTCCACCAGCTCGAAGATCAGGTTTCCGCGTCGGCCCTCATAGGACCTGCCCCCGTTTTTGGTGCGGAAGAGGATTTCGGTACTTTTCGGCATTTAAGCCATCTCCTTTCTCAGTTTCGCCCGTTTCAGGGCGGACGGATCACACTTTGGCAATCAGCAGCATCGCTTCATCCGTGGTGATTGTGCCGTGTTCATACAGGGCAACGGCCCGAGTGATCGCCGCTTCAAGCCCCGGTTTGACTTCCGGCCTTATCACCTCATTTTCAAGCAGCGATTTGATTTTGTCCTGCGCATAGGCAGTTACATATTCACGCATGGTACTCTCCTTTCCGTCCCCATACCAGGTCAGACAGATTTCTGTTGTCCAACCGGTGGGGATACTCGCCGTCCTGGACCATGTAGTGCTCAGGGACCTCCGGGGGGATCGGTCGCTCTCCCTCCAGGGCCTCGCTGTCACCGAAGAGGGAGAGCTGAACCGGGGCGGATATATTCTTCCGCAAGAGCCCGTACCAATAGATGATGTGATTGCGGACCAGGTTCATGTTCATGCCATCCGGCCAAAAGGGATCGTGGCAGCCTCCGTTAGCCAGAGCGTTCCAGTGTTCAAACTGCCGGTTGACCTCTTCCCTGATCTGCGCTTCGGTCATCTGCTCAGGGGGAATGTACTTTGCCATAGGTGCCTCCTACCAGCGGATTTTGTTTTTCTGGCACCCCTGCGGATACATAGCCTCCGCCATAGGGGTGACCTCGATGGATCGCAACTTCAACCCGGCCGCCTCGAACTTAGCTCTGGCAGTCTCAGGGAAGGCCCAGGCGGTCTTGATGGTCTTGCGTAGTCCGTCCGGGTGGAAGTAGCGGATAGGCTTCCCGGGAGCCTTGTAGCAGACCACGAACATAGCTACCAATCCTCCTCTTCATCCCAATCGGGGAGGCTTTCCAGAAACCTCTCAATGAACGGGATGTGCGGGAGAATGTAGTCCGCCACAAGGCACCCGACCAGGAGCACCGCGTTCAGCCCGACCATGTAGAACAGGAAGATTACAAGCTCTTCCATCATCTCAGGTGACATCGTGCCCGCCCTCCCTAAAAATTGTGGTCATAGTGCTCATGCCGCCCTCGGCTGATCCTGATAGAGCCGTCAGAGCCAGACTGCCAGCATCCGTTTTTCTCAGACCACCGGCACCGGATGATCTCGCCGTCAGGGTCCCGCTCATAGGACCACCGCTGTTCCTCGCTGTTGGTACAGTGGGCGGCGAATCCGCCCGGCACCCACTCAGGTTTGAAGCTGGGGTCAAGGGTCGCCTTGTCCCTCTGGATGGTCAGCGTCTTGTCCGTCCGGGCGATGATCGTACAGGCGTGGGCGTCGCTCCACAGGTGCATTGTCACGCCGTCACCCACCTTCAGTTCACGGTTCAGCTCCCGGTTGAAGTCGGACTCCAGGTACTTGATCCGGTTCATCCACTCATACCCGTACTGGTTCCAGAACTCCTTCCAGAGTGCATCGTGGCTCTCGGCGGTGTGTTCCGGGTTCTGGTAGACCATCCGCTGGATGGCCTCATCGTATTGGGCGTTGATGGCGTCGATCTCAGCCTTGATCGCCTCGGACTTTTTGGGCTCGGCCTTGGGCTCATCCTGGGCGACTGCCACCAGCGTCTCAGCCCTCATCCGGTAGGTGTACTCCTTGCCGTTCTCCAGATCGGTGACGGTCACGGTCTTGCCGGTCTTAGAGGGGGTGACACTGACGATCTCCCCGGTCTCCCCGAAATTGTAAAGCCGCGTCATGCCGGGTTTGAGGTCCTTGGCCTCGATTGCGGGCTGAGGGGCGCTGATCCCTTGCAGCTTGATAGTTTTCATGGTTAAACTCCTCTCTGCGTTCTTGTGATCGGTGGGCTTAGGCGTTCCGGGCGTCCTCAGCCCACGCATCGGCCTCCCGCTTGGTCTTGAAGTAGTCGATGTACTCATCGAACTTCTCCTTCTCGGCGGAGGTGCTGTCCGGCATCGAAGCGCCTTCCTGCTGTTCCACGGTGACATCGACCTTGCCGTTATCGAAGAACCTCGTTGTGACCTTCCAGAATTTCATTGGTATACCTCCCGGGCATCTGGCCCGTTCTTGACTTTTTCCTGCCTCTGTGATACCCTGGAGGGGCGAGAGGGAAGGCAGGTTCCCTCTGCCCCTATTTTGGGTTAGGCTCCCTTCTTGCTTGTGAGGCGGTGGAGGGGGCCTAATTTTTTACTGGTTTTCACCAGTCTGCTGGGGGTTGGTCTGCTGGGTCGTGGTCTGCTGGATTCCGGTTGCGATGAACTTGATGCACTCGGTAGCTTCCTTCTCAGAGTGCCCGTTGGCGATCAGCCAATCAATGAGCCTCGCGGCCTCGATAGCGGTCATGCTGGTTTCCTCCATTGGCTTATCAACCTCCTGCCCGGTTGTGATCCCCGACCCGTAGGGGCTGGGGTGGTCCCAGACTTGCCTTTCGGTAATTCCGTTTCCATGCTTATATTATAACTTACCGAACGGTAATTGTAAAGCGTTTTCGTTAATTTTCTAAAATATCTTTATCAGCCTTTTCCAAACAATGAACAATATGCCCTGGTTTTGGGCACAAAAAAGAGCTCCCCCGACCTGGATTTCTCCAGGATGGAGGAGCCTTATTTCCAAACGGTAATTATTTTCAATCCACTAACTCAAACCTGTGCTTTTGCGTGGCCTCCGGGTACTGCTCGCGGTCAATCTCTTCGGCAAACATATGATAGGGGCGGACAAACAGTCCGTATTCCCCGTACTGAGCCTGGTAGACAACCATTTTTTCCTCAGTTTCGGTGTGGGTTGCAATCCCGATCACCTTATACAGATTTCCTCTGAAATGCCGATAGTAGCGGCCTTCTAAAATCGGTTGCTCTTTGTGATCCATTTCTACTCCTTTGGCTCTGATGTGACGAGCATGATTAGCAGCACACAAACAATTAGCGAAATCACTATTGCACCTAAACAGCAATACCATAACTCTGGTATCACATTAGTGACTTGATTTACAATGATGCCAACAAAAAACGCCACCAAAATAGCTTCAATAATGATGGATCGCTTCAAAGTTTGGAATGCCTTTCGCTTATAGGATTTTACTTCTTCGTCAACTCGAGCTTTTGCCTTCTCCAGTTCTTCTTTTTCAATCCAAGGAATAGCACCTTGTGCCGCTCGATGCTTAAAAGATTCCTTAATTTCACTAAGTTCACCTAGAGGGACGTTGCCCGAATTACTCCGATGACGAGCATAATAATCTATAACTATATCAAAAAGCGTCTTTTCCCCCATTTTCCTATCATCTCCATCAATCGTCATCCGGAGCAGTCAAAAGTTCATTAAAGTATTTTTTTCCTTCCTCAGACCAACCGGCTTCTCCAAACTTTGCGCCTCTAAAGGCTTCTTCATCTTTATACGCTGCATTTTCCTTGTTTATATACCACAATTCTTCGCTTGGAACAGAAGAAAGTTCCTCAAAAACGAATTGAGCGATTTTCAGTCCCGGTTTAAGCAGAACAGTATTAGGGCCCACATTTCGCAAACCAATATAAAGGCGGCCTGCATAAGTCGGATTGCAATGCTGATCTGCGATGAGGATACCGGCTCGGGTAAAGCGTGTCCTTGGGCGGATGTGGGCAACAAGGGTTTTGGGGATGTTTACCTTTTCTGCCAGTTCAGCCAGCAGATATTCTCCAGGGGAAAACAAGTAGCCCTCATCGCTAATGCTGACCTTCTCATACATATCGTCCAAATTTTCATTTTTCGATGGATCAATGATTTTACCAATCTTCTTCAGCAGGGAGATATGGCCGGACATGGTAATATCATACGAAGCGGCCTGAAGGTGATCCTCTAAAAAGGGTTCAATCATAGGGGTATCTGTATTTTGGATGTATGCCCTAATTTCTTTATCACTAAGAATCATTAGGCTCTCCCCTTCCGTATTTTTAAGGACGATAATCGTTGCATAGACCTATATTAGTAGCTTCCCATTATACCTTCAATTTGATGCTTTGTCAACAACTGCACAAAAATCCGGCGAGTTTTTTTGTGTAACTTCCGTAAATATGAACAAATCAGCCCACAGCCAAACAAAAAATAAATCAGAATTTTTAACAAGTGAAAATAGAAAGTAACCGCCCCTCCGACCAAAGAGTGCGGTTACTCCTTTTTGAGTAATTAGACAAGGAGACCGACCAGCTACCAGGCGGTGTCCCTTTATACTTCCATTATAGCCCGTATCCGGTGGAATGTCAACCGGATTTTCCGCGGACTGTCCGCCGGACATTCCAGTGGATGGATCATCTCCAGAACGCAAAAAAGCGCCCCCGACCGTGTAGGCCGGGGGCGCTGTATCATTTATTGGTCCGCTTGATGTTGCCGATCTGCTCCATGGTCTGCTTCAGCTTGTCAAAGCCATACATCGCCGCGTAGGCGACGAAGATACCCAGGACCACGGCACCCACCACCATGTACCAGGTGATGCGGAGGTCCATGATCTGGCAGACGGCGAAGAAGGCCAGCAGGGTCACGATCATCGCCACCAGGAAGGCGAGGATGTTCGTGGGCAGCTTGCCCCACGTCAGGCCCTTCAGGACCTCGGTGATGATGTTGGTGATGACCATGAGGACCAGCACCAGGGGCAGGATGACGGAGATGACAGCGGGGATGCTTTGAACGATGTTTTCCATGATGATTTCCTCCTGTTATTCGGTGGCGGGCGCGGCCCGCCTTTCGTCGTGATCCCTACACGGGAAGGGTTCACTCTTGAAACACACCTCGCAACAGTCATCGCAGGTGTAGAGGCCCATCCGGTTGTAGGAGCAAGGCTTGATGGTGGCGATTTCCCGACCGCACACCGAGCATCTGGCGGCGCTCACTGTTTCTTCAGCCATTCGATGCTGGAGAAGCCGGTGTACTTGACACCCTGGTATGTGACCTGGATATACAGCCACTTCACGTTGCCCACCAGCGTGTAGTAACCGTAGTTCTGCACCTTCGTTCCACAGGGGAGAAGGGCGAGGCTTGCGTTGTTCTTTCCCGCAGCGTTACGGATGTGGAGGCCGCTGCCGGCGGTTACAGTGTAGGTCCCAGCCAGCTTCTTGTCGAAGCTCTTTGCCGTCCCCGTCGCCTTCTTCTCGGTCGTGGTGGTCGGCTTAGTGACCGGGGCCGTGGGTTCCGTGACCGTCGGCGTCCCCTGGCAACAGGGGGCCGGGTTGTAGATGAAGCCCAGGAACTTGTAACTGCTCCCCTGGCCCCAATTTCCGCTCCCCTTCTTCCGGGTCTGAGTCCAAAACGGCTTGGAGGCGTTCCAGCCGCTCTCAGACGTGATGATCTCCGTGGTGCTGACCATCTTCTCAACAACAGCGACATGACCGGCACCGTCGCTCCCCTGGAGGGTGGCCCCGGCCTGCCAGACGGCAATAGCGCCCAGCCGTGGGGTCTGGCCGACCGTGAGCCCCAGGGCCTTAGCCCTGGTAACGAATTGCTCTGCGTTGCACACCAGCGCATAGGATTCCTTCCCCGCGCCGATGATTTCATTGAACCGGCCATTGGCGTACCCCACGCAGTTGTGGAGCACGTCACACTGGCTATCCCTGGGGCTGCCCTGTACGGCGGAGCTGTAACCCCCGGACGCCTTCCGAATGTAATACTTATTCCCGGCCCCGGGCCGGGTCAGCCTGGGTGTGAAGCTCATATGCTGGCCTCCATTCTCTTCCTGATCCGCTTCGCTCCACTTCAGCTTCTTTGCGGACTCATACACCTTGTTCCTTCTTTTGGAGTATTTACCCATCACGCGGTCTGCCAGCCCTGCGGCGTGTAGAGTGTCCAGCGTTACAGGCTTTTGGGCGGCAGCGGCCACTCTTGCAGATGCACCGCCGCCGCCCTGGTTTTCCATGTCTGCGAAATACACAAGGGCCGCCGGGGCCTCCACGCCTACCTTCAGGCCGTGATCCACATATGCGCCCACGTCCGTTTCTGCCTGGCTGTCCTGCACACGCTTCCCGGCGTCGGTGGAGAGCAGCTTGCTGATCGCCGCCTTTTCCTCAGCGTTCACCGTCCGGGTGTTCCAGGCCCCGGCCGCCGCCGTTGTGATTTCCGTATAGAGGGCAGACCCCAGGATGGAAGCAGCCCCCTTTTCTGCCGCGCATATCTTTTTCAGGAGGGATAGCGCCCGCCCGGCGTGCCATTGTACCTTGCCGACGCTCACAGCCCCGTTGTCGTTCGCATTTACAGAGCCGTAATTCCCCTCATTCCCAAAGATGATTTTCTGCGCTGCCTGTACGACCTCGGTTCTCGTTTTTGCGTTCACAGATTATCCCTCTCCTTCCGTTTCAGTTTCTTCCGGCGGGGGCTCCGCCGCCGTAGGGTTCCGGCCAAAAACCGGGCCCTCATTGTGTTCAAAGATGTTTTCCACCACCTTCAGGACGCCGACGCCGAGAATGGTCCTGACCGCTTCCTTGGAAAGTTCCTCAGCGGGGAACGGCTGCTCCAACACAATGGTGGAGTAGGTGGCAATCGCATACGACCATGACACCCATACGATGGCGAATACCTGTGCGGTGACGAACAGGAACCTCGTAAT
>JAETQY010000032.1 GCA_021770445.1 Bacillota bacterium
CCTGCGGCGGGGGCCAGCTCCGTCACCTTGTACCAGCCGTCCCGCAGCAGGTCAACAAAGAACTGGCCGTTCTCGTCGGAGAAGAACGTCCCCAGGCTGTTCAGCTCCCCGGTGGTCGTGTTGTTGCTCCCATACCAAACCTCGAACTTGGCCCCCTTGATGGGACTGCCGGTGATGCTGTCCACCTTGTTTACCGTCAGGGTGGGCTTCTTGTGGTTCTCAAAATAGATGGTGTGGTCCCGGTTGGGGTACAGCGTCACGAGCTGGCTGGGGGCGTCCATGAGCCAGGGGGCCGGGACAGATTTCTCGCTCACCTCGTACACTCCGGGCAGGAGGTTGGACAGGGTGGCCCTGCCGTTGGCGTCCGTCTTGATCTCGTCCACGCTGTGGCCGTCCGCCGCCTTTACCAGAAAAACGGTATCCTTGACGGGCTCCCCGGTGTCGGCGTCGTGCTTATAGACGACCAGGTTGGGCCGCTTCTGGTTCTCCAGCACGATCTCGCTGGTCTTGCCGGGGAACAGCTCCACATGGTACTCCCGGATGTCCAGAATGTGGTCGGCCACTGTGGCCGTCTCCTTCAGGGAGTAGACGCCCGGCTCCAGCCCCTCCCACAGGATTTCGCCCTGGGCGTTGGTGGTACGGTCCAGGTAGTGGCTGCCATCCTCAATCTTGGCCAGCCGGAAGGAGACGCCCGCCAAGGGGGAGCCGTCCGAGCTGGTTTTCATGAGATAGAGGCTGGGCAGCTTGCTGTTGGTGAACACAAACTCGGCGTTCTGGTCTGCCTCCAGCTGGATAATGCGCTGGGCCTGGTCGATCACGTAGCCGGGGCACTCCAGCTCCAGGACCTCGTATGCGCCGGGGGAAAGTTTGGACAGGTCGATCTCGCCGTCCTCATTGGTGGTAAACTCCTTGGGGCCGAAGGTGCCGTCCACGGCCCGGATGCTGAACTTGACGTTGGGGATGGGCTTGGACAGGTTGGCACTGTCCACCTTGACCAGATGGATACCGGGCTTCCTGCCGTTGAAGAACACCAGGTCCTTGATGCCGTCCCCGGCGTGGAGCTCTATCTGCTGGGGCGTGGTGTCGGTGACGTGTTCATCGTCGCTCTGTACCTCCTTCACTACATAGGTGCCGGGCTGGGCGTTGGTGATGAGGATTTCCCCCTGCTGGTTGGTGCTGTACTGGCCCAGGCTCTCGCCGTCCCGCCAGATTTCAAAGGGGATGTCGGTCATGACCTTCAAGGTGGTCCGGTCATACTTGATGATCCGCAGGCCGGGCAGCTCCTTGTTGGTGAAGGTGACGGTGGAGGTCTCGCCGGCGACCACGCTCACGGTCTGGACGGTATCGGTGTCGGCGATCCAGCCCTCAATACCGGCGGTCTCCCTGACCTCCCAGCCGCCGGGCTTCAGCTCGGTGAACTCCGCCGCCCCGCCGGGGCCGGTCTGAGCGGACCTGGTCTCGCCGGTGGCGATGTGCTTGATCTGGATAGTGACGCCCTTCAGCGGCTCGCCGGTATCGCTGTACTTCTCCACCCGGAGATTGCCGTAGGGGTCGTTGTAGAAGGTGACTTCCGCCGTCTCTCCGTGGACGGCCTGGACATGCTGGGTGGCGTCGTCCGAAATGAGGTGCCACTTGGGGGGCGACAGCTCCTCCACGGTGTAGTGGCCGGTCTGGGTCACGGGGACGGTAAAGGTCCCGTCCCGCTGGGTGGAGAAGGAGCCGACTGTGGTTCCGTCCGGGCCGGTGAGCTTGAATACAGCCCCCTCCAGGGGGGTCAGGGTGCCGGTCTCCAGCTTGATAACCTTGATTGCGGTTTCAGAGGAGGGCGGCGGGTCGTCGGGCTCATCAGGATTGTCCGGTTCGGCGGAGTATCGGCTGATAAAGGATGCCTCCACAGGCAGGTGGGGGTCGGTGTCCAGCATGTAGTCCTGGATGTTGCCGTACTGATCCGCCTGGAGGGACTTGGCGTAGTAGATTTCATACTGCACCACCACGCTGCGCATGTTCAGCTGGACGGTGCCGGTCTGTCCCTCCACGCTGGAGGCGGGGTAGACGATCTTGCACTGGCCCTTGTGCCCATCCGTCATTGAAAAGGTGCTCATGGGCACACGGGTGATCTCCTGGTCGTTCATATCCAGAATCTTAGCTCCGGCGGGCGCTCCCTCGGCCAGATTGACCTTAACGTCCTCAATGGACCATGTGTCGCTGGAGATGGTGATAACCTGCTGGTAATAGGGCTGGCCGTTGATGGTCACGGGGTAGGCCACGTCCTTGTCAGCGGTGGCGGTGAGCTTGGGCGTGGGGATGCTGCTCCAGCCCATGCCTCTGTTGTAGATAGTCCTGGTGGCCTCCAGCACCCGCTTGGCCGCCGCCTGGTCAGCGTTTGGATTGATACCCAGACCGTTGACAGACCAGTTGCCCAGCAGATAGATCCACAGGGCGGTCTTGGTGGCGTAGTAGGCTTCCTCCGGGGTGTTCACTTCCAACACGGCAAGCGACTCATGGGGATATCCGTTGGCGATGATGCCGCAGACCTTGGGGTCGGAGACGGTGTCCGGGGCGGTGTACTTGATGGGCGTCCCCTCTGGCACCAGGGCCGGGACGCCGTACAGACGGGGGTCCACGCAGTAGGCGGGGATCTCCTTGACCTGTCCGGTCTGGACTGATTCGTATTTGTAATAAGTGTAGTGCTGTTCCTTGACGCTGCCGTTCATGGTCAGCCAGTCCAGGGTCTCATTTCTGGCATAGATATCTACCTCCGCCATCGCCTCCTCCAGGGTGGGGGCGGCGAAGGAGGTCACAGGCAGGATGCCCAGCAGGGTAACGAGGACCAGCAGGAACGAAATCATTCTTTTTTTCACAGGTCTACCTCCTAAATGAATTTTGGGTATGAAAATGCCCCTTCTGTCACCAGAAGGGGCGCGGGAATATGGGAAATTATTCGGATACCACACAGTATCTGGTATATTGGAAGATGCCTTTATGGTAGTAGTCCCAGGCCTCCACATAGTAGCGGCTGTTGGGGCGGCTGTGGACCAGCTTCTCCAGCTCTGAGCTCCGCCAGGGCCAGAAGGAGCGGGTATAGGCGTCGTCCTCGGCGCGGATGGTCAGCTGGACAGACGCCAGCGGCCTGCCGTCCCGCCACGCGCTGGGCTCTTTGCCCAGGGCGTTGTAGATGGTGTACTCCATCCGCCGGGTCTCATAGAGATTGCGGATAAACATGGAATCTCCGTCGTCGTGGGCGAAGTGCCTGACTTCCGCTTTCGGAGCCTCCAGGTCCGGGAAAGCACTCCAGTCACAGGTGGGGGCGGGCAGGGGCCCCACCGGGCCCTCCGCGAACACGTTGTTGTCGTAGCGGCTGACGTCCTTGATCTCGTAGATGTAGCCGTCGTCACAGCGTACCCGGTCCCCGGCCTTGGGAATGTACTTGGAGCCGTCTGTGGGGATGCTGACGGTACCACTGCCCTGAATTGTGGGGCGCTCTCCGATGTAGACGCTGTTGGTGGGGCCGTCATAGCTGACGTTGAAGCCAACGGCCTCGCCAATGTCCCGGAGCTTCACATAGTTGCTGCCGTTGATGGCGTAAGCCTCCAACGAAACCGGGGCGCCGTCTACATAGAATCGCTGGGTGCTGGGGGTGGCGGTGAGCTGCTGTACTGCCGCATAGGTTGTGGGAACCAGCGCAGCTCCGATGATAATGCCAGCCGCAAATTGAACGTATTTCCCTTTCATTTTTGATACCTCCAGAAGTTTATTTAGGAAATGATTTCCTAATAATATTGTACCAAAACATGGAGAAAACGTCAAAAATCACGCACTATCAGCACTGAAAACAAATCTCATGGTGGGATTTATTTTATACCTCCACTGCCCGGACACACCAGCGGTAGTCCCGTTCATCCCGGACGCAGGTAAACAGTGTGATACAATTTTCAGAGGTAGCGGCCAGCATGGAGTTATCCGTCTCACCCACCTTCATCACACTGGTGACGGAGTAGGTCCGGGTGCCCAGCCTGGTTGTCAAGGTGATGGTATCACCTGTGTCAAGCGTGTGGATCTTCCCGAAATGATTGGTCACGCCCCGGTTGTGTCCAGCCAGAGCCACATTGCCGTCCCAAATGCTGGTGCTGGTAAAGTGGCCCGCGCCCTTGGCCAGAGCCTTGCTGTCCGTACCCTGGACCACCTTTACAGTTAAGCCAACGGCGGGGATTTTCAGGGTGCCCAGGCTGCCGTTGCTGTAGTAGAGATCAGAGGTCACGTTGGTAAAGCCGGTGGCCGTGGTGCTTCCGGTGGTAGGGTAACTGGATGTGGGCATGTCAACTGCGCCGGGAAGAAGCAGTGTCCCTCCACCGGTGGAGCCGGTGAAGGTTCCGTTGAGGGATGGGGTATTCAGCGGACCTCCCGCTGCCAGATTGGGCGTCAAATACTCCCCGGAATTTGGGAGATAGCTGGTGGGCGTTCCGAAGCCGGGCGGGATCAGGGCGCTGCTCTTGCTCCGGTCCACGTTGGGGTCCTTATGCTCGTAGATGATCGTGTCACTGGTAGGCGTGCCGAAGTCCCCGGTGGACGGGCTGTCAAAGGTGTATTCCAGGGCGCTGGCGGGCATGGCGAAGGTCCCCAGCAGACAGCAGAGGGCCAGCAGCTTTGTCAAGCGTTTTTTCATTTTACATACCCCCGTTTCTTATCTTTCATGTACTTGGTTAGTTTCCAGCCGCCGAAACCGGCCCCGCCCAGCAGGACAGCCAGAGGAAGAATCAACAGGGCCTTGCTCACACCTCCGCCGTTGTCCTGGTCTGCCGGGGCGGAGGGGTCCTGGATACCGGGGTCGATTCGCGTCTCACCGTGAGACGCGAAAATTGCGGTGTAGATCACAGTGTCGCCGCTGGTCCTGGATACCTCGCCCTTGTACTCCACAGTGGCGGTGTAGCCGGTGGCATACTTCCCCGTGGCGGTGCCGCTGTAGCTGGCGGTGGCGTTGTAGAAGCCCCCTGCCTCCTGCCACTGAACGTCGGCCAGGGTCAGCGTCCGCCCGCCGTCGGTAGTGGTCTTGGGGATCAGGGATGCGTCAGCGTCGGACAGGTTGGGATAGCTGCGGGTGGCGGTGACGGTGCGGGAACTGGTCTGGTATCCGTCCGCCTCCACGGTAATGCCGGGGTAGTCCGGGGTGAGGGTTCCGGTGTAGCCGTCCTCGGTGGTCACTTCCAGGGCGGGCTCCAGCTGCTGGATGATGGCGGCCACGTCCTTGGTATCCGTAGCCAGGGTGACGACCTCAATGTGGTCCTTGGTGTCCGTCTCGGTCTGGTCGTTCTTGATCACGTCCAACAGGGTGTAGCTGCGGCCCTTCCGCTCAAAATCGGCGGTAGGAATAGCGGCGGGGTCGTCCCGGACGGACAGAACATAGACCTTTTCGATCCGATGGACCCCGTTTTCCTCGCTCTCCCGTACCTCGGCGGGATAAGCGACAGCAGCCGGGGCCTGATTGCCGCCTCCGGTGTCCTGTTCAGCGGCCAGCGCCGAAGCGGGACAAAGGGTCAGCGCCAACGTAAGAGCTGCCAATGCGGGGGCAAAGCGCCTCCATGTACGTTTCATATGCAAACCTCCAATTTTAGTATAAGGTAGTCCAGCGGGGCCAGCGGCCCCGCTGGACGGTGGGAGACAAACCGCCTCCCAGGATAGCAAAAGTCGCCGAAAGGCGGCTTTTGGGGTGTGTCCCCTTTCATAACAAAGACGCCGGGGGGCACTGGCTGTCAAGGCCCGGCCAGTCCTCAGACTGGCCGGCTCGCGCATGATTGCGAAGCAATCATGCGGCCTTGACTGGCAGGGACGCCCGGCGTACCCTCCCCGAAGGGGACACGCCCCGAATATTGCCGCTTTATCTGGCTCCGTGACGGCGGTTGTTCTGCCGTTCCTGCTGCCGGGGGTTGAGCTGCTGGTCCAGGCCGTCCCCAATGCTCCGGGCTGTATTCCGAAGCTGTTCCAGAGCCTCGGCCCGGCTGGAGGGGTCATAGCCGTCATAGAAAATGCGGACCTGCTTGGCGTCCGGGGGGTCACAGGCCACCCCGAAGCGGCGGCACACCATGAATCCCACGCTCTCAGAATCCAGACGGTAGATTTCCCGCTTATAGCCCTTGTTGTAGCCCCGGTCATGGGCCCGGGCGTAGGCGATCTCCGTGGCCAGGGCCTTGAAAATCTCCGTATCGCTGTGACTGGGGTTGATGTAGATGGTAAAGTCGGCCTCGTTATAGTAGGCGGGAGTGGCGATCTCCTTGTCCACGGCGATGGCTACCGGCGTCTGGTCCATGAGGGCGGTCAAGGCCGCCGTCATCCTGGGCGTCTTGTCCGTCAGCGGTGCGGAGTCGATCATGGGCTTGCCGGTGGTCTGGCTGATGTCGTAGTAGCTGCCCATGAAGTAGCCCCGGCGCTTGGGGTCCCTGGGCGGGACGAACACCTTGGCCCCGCTGTTCATGGCCGTGTCCATGACGTACCGGCCCTGCTGGTGCCAGAAGTCGGTAGAGCCGATCCTGGTGGCCCCCTCCAGCTGGTACATGGTCAGGGCCACGTTGCCCACGCTGCACCGGACGTTATCCGCCTGCAAGGTCAGATAGTGCTGGTAGCGGTCCGGTTTGGTGGTGATGTCCTCCAGGGCGCTGTCCCGCATATGGGACAGGTTTTCCCGGTCGGCCCGGAGCTGTTCCGTCCGGGCCTGATCCCGGTCAGCCCTGCCTTTGATAATGTCGCTGATACTTGCCAAAAATAATTCCTCCTATCGAATTTTTTCGTGAGTCCTCTCCCTGGTGTGCGTCCCCTTGGACATGGCTTTCAGTCCCTCCAGCCGGGCCCGGACGGATTCAATATCCGTTCCCGTCGCAGGGGAGGGATTCAAGCCACTCCCGTGCTCGGGCGAGGACCTGTCTTGTGGAGCACGGGGGGTCGCTTTTTTTGACGGCTCGTCCTCCCGGGACTTTTGGGGGATGGGGTACTGCATGGCCTCCATGACGGCGTTGAGCTGGGCGGCGTAGTTCTGGTTGGACACGATGTTGACATAGCCGGTATCATTGCCCTTTTTCTGTGCGATAAAGTACAAAATACCGTACTCTTTTGCCAGCTTCTTAAACTGGCCTATGTCCTCCTGCTTCAAGGGAACAACAACAGCGGGGGCGGGGTCGCGGGCCAGCCGCTTGGCGCTGGTCTTGCCCACCACCTTGTTGTCCTGCCGCTGTAGGGCCAGCAGAAGGGCGGCGACGTTTTTCAGACCGGCCCCGGCCAGCTTGACGGCGCTCTCCGTGGCCTGGATGCTCTCCTTGACCACCAGATCGGCGGCCTCGGCGTTCACGTCCACTTGGATCACTTCCTCTCAAATTTTATTGTCGGACGGTCCCTGACCGGCCCGCCCTGGGTCCTCTGCTCCTGATAAAGTGCTGTCTTTTCCCGAATACGGGGTATGTCCGCCTCGATTTTGCCGCAGGTTTTCAGCTCCCGGCGCAGGCGGCGCAGCTCCCCATTGATGGCGGAAATATCCGGTTCCACGTCCTCACCATCCCGCTTTCTGGAATAAAAGTCCTTGCGGGTATCGGTCAGAGCGTCTATCTGTGCTTGAAGGGCCTCGCCCAGCGTGGCAAGCTGGCTGTCGCTGTCGATACGGTATTTTTGCAGCAGCGAAAACTGCCGCTGGTACTGCCGCAGTTTGGCAACGTCCGCCCGGACAGAGAAAGAGGGCGGTTTCCGCTTCCTCAGATGCGGCCCGCCCAGCAGATACAGATAGTAGACATATAGGGCCCGAAAGCCGTGGAGCTTGCGCCGCTGGCCCCGTTGAAATATCCGCCTTTTGACAGTGTACCGCTTGGGAGCTGTGGGCTTGGTCACTGGCGGAGGTGGTATGCCGCCGCCGCGGGCAGCGGCCAGCCGCGCCCGGATGTCCGCCTCGGTGTAACCGTCTCCCAGGCTGTCCAGCCGAAAGGCACGCTTGCCGCCCGGCGGGGTGATGGCGGTGTGCTTGATGTTGGCCCCATACCTCACCGTGTAGCCCTGCCGCCGAAGGGCAGCCAGAAAGCTGTCAAAGGTAAAGCTGTCCCGGATGGCGGCGTCAATATCCTGGCGGACCAGCCCTCGGATGGTGCCTCTGCCACTGCGCTCGGCGTCCCACTCGGCGTAGTGCCTGCCCTGGCCTTCCGGGTCAATGACGGACAGGCCATGTTCCCGGCTGACCGTGTTGGAAGTCTCCCGCAGAGTGCCAAAATAGCTTTGAAAGTCGCTGCGGTATTTTCTGCCGTCCACGAAGGACACGGAGTTGAATACGACGTGACAGTGGAGATGTTCTCTGTCGGTGTGGGTGGAGACGACGGCCTCATAGCGGTCCCCCAGCAGACGGCGGGCGAAGTCCACCCCGGCGGCGTGGGCCTGTTCCGGGGTGACCTCGCCGGGGGCGTAGGAGTGGATGATGTGGTAGCCCAGCACCCCGCCCCGCTTATCCCAGCGGCGCTTGGTGGACTGCATATCCCGGTGGGCTGTATCCGGGTCACAGTTGATCCCCGTCACCAGATTGTGGGTCTTGCCCGGGTCCATGCCGTAGTCGATGGCCTGGGACAGCGCCGTTTTTTCCTCGTTCAGCGCATAGTCCAGACAGTGATCCAACCGGCTGCGGATGGTGATGATCTTATCGTAGGCCACTATAGCGTCTCCTTGACCAACTGCCACGCCTCTCTGACCAGAGCGGCGGCCCGCCGTATGTCGGCCTCGGAAATGCTCTTTCGGGCGTTGGCCCAATAAGCGATCTGGTTGGCGTTGTTGCCAATGGCGGACAGCTCCCGGAGCAAGGCAGCGTAGGTGTCGGGCGGCCGGGGGCGGAGCTGAACACCGGCAACCAAAGTGCGGATGAACGGGTCGATACCCAGCCCCGCTTTTTCTGCCTGGACTTTCAGATGCCGGTATTCCTGCTCATTCATCCAGACGCTGACATGGCGGTTTCGTTTTCGCATGACTGCCTCCTTTCCTCATATTTGCGTCTCACGGTGAGATTTCATTTTGACGGTGGAAATCGCAGTTTCGTGTCTCATGGTGAGACGCAATTATTCGTAGGGGTTTTAGGGGCTTTTGCCCCTAACAAGGGTCATTTGTGCTACCAAATGACATACTTGCTGGGACAGCGCCGCAAGCGGCGCTGTGCGGGGGATCGTTACCGGTTGGGAGGTTTCCGGGGTCGGCGGGACCGCTTTTTTGCATAGGAGATTGCTCGCTCCGTCTGGAGCACACACGATAGCTCCTGTGCGTTTCCGGGAGCATAGCAGATTTGTTCGATCCTGCCGTGGGTGTCGATCAAACTGCGCATTTGTCTCTGGTAGTCCTCATAGGTCAGGACACAGTGTTCCCCGTCCTCGAAGGACATTGTTACCGTCTGCACAAGGAGGGCGTTCCGCTTGACACGCTGCACCTGCTCGCCATAATTCAGCGGCTGAACATTTCCCAGCACAAGTGCGCCGGTCCGCTCAGGGGCAACAATGATACGAAACGCCCTGATCTGTGCGGCCTCATACTCATAATGGGTCCAAATACTATGCGCTCCTGTGCCCCGCAAAAATGCCTCCGATTCCAGGACACAATGCGTACCGCATGGACGGCTCATCCAGAGAAATGTTCGGTTTTCCTGGCTTGGCTCCCATTCCGCGTCTTGCAGGCGTTTTCTGTCATAATCAAAATCTGATTGATAGCTGTGGGTGTTTTCCTCCACAATTCCCGCCAAAAAGCGGATAATATCAATCATCTTTTCCATAACGCTCCCGCTGGGTGCCCTCGTCGTAGTTTGGGGACAGGTACTTTTCCTCAAACTCGGCGGGGGTGTAGCTCCCGGCCCCGGTATCCAGAATCAGATCCCCCGGACCGATTTCCCGCTGGGTGTCGGACGGATAGAGGAAGATAGGGACAGGGGTAAGTACCGTGCCCAGGAACTTGCCGCCCGGCTGGGTGGCCGCGTACCGGGGCCGCTCCGGGTCGCCGTCCCCGGCCAGCAGCTCATAGCGGCTCATGCCGGGGTAGACGGCCTCCGGAGGAATGGCCTCATCGGTGAACAGGGCGGGGACGCCGAAAATTTCAATTTCCCTCATGCGCTCCATAGGGTCATAGTTATTCACAAAATCACTTCCTCATAGATTTTTTTGGTTTTCGATGCTGCGGCAACTGCTCCGGGGCTTTACGTTCCAACTCAGGCGGGGGCGGCTGGATGGCATTGATAATTTCTCCAGCGGTGGAGTGGATCACATCCAAGGAGGCTTTCAGTTCAGCCAGTTCCTGGCCTCGGCTCCACCCGGCCACATAGCCGAACGAGTAGTCAGAGGTGTCAATGCCAAAGTGCTGGCAGACCACATAGGCCACGCTCTCGGCCTCTACCTCCTTTTCCCGGCGGGCCTTCTTCTGTTCCTCAGACAGAAAATCCGGATTGTGGAGCTTGGCATGGGCAATCTCATGTACCAGTGTCTTGATGGTCTGCACCTGGCTCATGCCGGGCTTGATTACGATTCGGCCCTCCATAAAGCTGGCGTAACCCTTGGCGGTGCCGGGAACGTGGTCCTGCTCCACGGGGAGGGGAGATAGGGCCGTGAGACGGTCATAGATACCGGTAAAATCGGAAACTTCCCCGGTCAGCTCGGAAACTCCGATATTGGGCAGCTCCCGGCCCTCGGTTTGGCTCACGTCGAACACAGTAGCAATCTTAAAACGGGTGGCATTTTCCCGCCGGCGCTCCGTCAGCGGTTTGCCATCTTTGCCATATAGCAGTTGTCCGGTGGCCGGGTCGATCTTCTGGTACTCCACCAAATAGGTGAATTGACAGGGGGCCAAAATCTGGATGCCTTTTTCGCCCCGCTTGACCTGCCGCCCAAAGGTCTTTTTCCAGGTGTTGTAACCGGCTACGGTGGATGCCGTGGGGCATTGGAGTAAAATCAACAGGGCATTCCCGAAGCTGTAGCGGTGAAACTTGGACATGGCGGCCAGATATTCCGCATACCGTCCACTGGCGTACAAATCCCTGATCCCATTTTCCAGCCGGTCGGTCAGCTCGGCCAGCCTTTCATCTGATATGGGGGACATGGCTCACCGTCCAGGTGTTTTAGGCGGACGTTTGGGCGGTTCCTGACTGGGCGGTCTGCGGGGTTCCACCTTCATTGTGATAGGCTCGTTGCCTTGGGCGCCCAGAAGAATTTCCGCATGGTGGTATTTCTTTTTGAATATTTCCACCTGCTCTGGGGGGAGAGAGCAAAAATCTTCCTCACCCAGTCCGCAGACAAAAAATGTGCCGAAAACACCGCCGTAGCCGCCTTCAACGCTGCGGTTAAATTCCAGCCCCATGTTAAGGGCCTCATCGTTGGCAACAATGGCGACCATCTCTTCAAAGGGATAAAGGGCGGTGATAGGCCCGCCCACAACGGCCTGCATTTCATCCAGGCCGTTGATTTCCTTCTCGTAGGGAGCCATTCCGGGCTCCACTACCAAAACATTCATTGGATCAGCTCCTAAATTTATTTTCAAAATGTATTGCTATTGTACGGACATAGAGATATAATAAAGAGGAACTAATTTAGAAAGGGGCTGTTTTACATGGCAAAAACAGCAAATCTCTATGCCCGTATCGAACCGGATGTAAAGGAACAGGCGGAGAACATTTTATCGGCACTTGGCATCCCTGTTTCAAATGCCATCAATATGTTCTATAAGCAGATTATTTTGCAGCGCGGCATTCCTTTTGACATGAAGTTGCCGCAGACAAAAATTCTCAACTTGAATGAAATGACAGCCCAGGAATTTGATACCGCATTGGATGAAGGCTACCAGGACATGCTGGCAGGAAGTACAATTCCGATCAAACAAGCATTTGATGAGATCAGAAAGAAGAATGGCCAATGAAGTATGAGGTCGTTTTGTCAAAACATTCTTTTGCGGATTTGAATGAAATTTTTGACTATATTGCGTACAATCTGCAATCAAAGGAAAATGCTGAAGCGCAGTTGTCCAGGTTAGAAGATGAAATCGCTTCCCTTGATCGAATGCCAGAACGCTATCGACTTTATGACAGAGAACCTTGGCGTAGCCGGAAAGTGCATATTTTGCCGGTAGACAACTACTGTGTCCTATACATTCCTAATCGTGAGCAAAAAACAGTCACAATTCTCCGTGTTGTGTACGGCGGCAGAAATCTTGATGCCATTCTTGCGGAATATGAGCATAAATCAGTTTAATACAATTCAATCAATCCAGTATGAAAAGCAGCCTGTGGCTGCTTTTCAGCGTTTACAGTTAGGACTGTCCCGGCTCCTGCCAGAGCGGGCGGCCTTGATCTTCTGTTGGATGGGATACCGGAACACCTTGTACGGCTCGGGAACATGCTGGCCGTCATAAATTACCTTGAACGGTGTACGGTGATTGTTGAAGATGTAGCCCTGGGATGTATAGCAGCCGCCCTCGTTGATGGCGGTACATTCGCCGTAGGATTCGTAGTTGAAGTAGAGCCGGGCCGTTTTGGGCAGAAAAAATTCCCGATGGGTGTCTACCAGATAATGGCCGTAGTCCTCATCTGATTTCACATCGGGCAGGAGGTCGTAGCAGTCTAAATTAAAGGTGAGATTGATCAAATCCTGCAAACTGCCGCCGTACTCGTCATGCTCGGCGGCGGCGGAAAATTTACTGAGCTGTTCCGGTGTCAGCTCTGTAAGCCGGGAAGCCAAATAGTTCAGCTCGTCGATGTGGTCAAAATCACCTATTTTGTCGTCAAGTCCTCTAATGCTGGTACGGCACTCTAAAATAATGATTTCCTCATACCGCAGGCCGTCTACACCAATCTTCCGCAGGGCCGCCTGGACCTGTTCCGTGGTGGCGGGGAAGGACAGGAGGGTTTCGGCCAGCTGCCCGGCGCTATATTTGCCCAGGTTAGCGATATTGGCGGTAAATTCCATTACCGGCCCGGACCTCTGCCACGCTGAAAAATAGCGTCCTTCTGCTGGGACTTGATCTGCCGCTGGCGGCGCTCCTCCAGGGCGTCGTAGACGCTTTCCTCAATTTCACGGGGCGTCATGGACACGTCGGGGAAATACTTGCGCAGGCGGTCCCCGGTCAGGATGACCTTGGTAATCTCGGGCCGTTCCTGGCCGCCTTTGAACAGTTCCTTTTCCTCCTGACTGTTTCCAGAGGAAGGCGCAGGACTGGTGGCAGGAGCGGCTTGTACCGGAGTCTCAGCGGTGGGGGCCGGGGGCTCTGTCTCCGGTGCGGCGGGGGTGACGGTATCAGGCGTGGGCTGTGCGCTTGCTGTCTGCTCGGGACCGGGCTTCACGTCCGGGGACGGGGGAATGATCTGGCCGCCCTGGAGGGTGGTAGTCTGACCGTTCACCACCTGGACAGGCTGGTGAGGCACGGGGGCCGGGGGCGTAGGCGGGAGCTTGGGTTTGATGTCCTTATCGTCCAGAATGTCCCGCATGGTCATCTCGTCTAGTTTCCCGGCCTTGTCCACCTTTTTCATGCGCTCCACCTGTTCATTTTTGACCTTATAGCCCATGTCCATCAAGTGAAGCACTTCATTCTGGCTCTCAGGTTTCAGAAAAGAGATAGCCGAGGCGGTGGACAGGTGGAGGGAGCCGTCGTCCACCCGGGCGCACACATCCTTGGTGGCCTCGGACAGGCGGATCATGTGGTTCAGCTTACTGACGCTCATACCCATTTCCAGGGCCAGCTTTTCATCACTGTCCAGTTCCTCGGCCTTGAACGTGCCCTTCTTGCGGCGGCCCGACTTCTGTTTCATACCCTCCATTTTCATCCGGAGGGCCCGGGACAGGTCATACATGGAGATTTTATCCCGGTGCAGGTTGCCGTCCGCCACAATAATTTTGGCGTCAGCGTCGTCGATCTTCTGAATGATGGTGGGGACAGGGTAGTTCAGCGCGAGGGCTGCCAGGTGGCGGCGCTGACCGGACAGGATTTCCAGGCCGCCCTCCGGTTTCAGCCGGGCCAGCACAGGGTCCTTGATGCCAACCAGCTCCACGGACTTCTTCAGTTCCCGGAAATTCTCACTGGATTGATCCACGGAAAAAACGTTAAACTTGGATTTTTCCAGATAGGCCGGGTGGAGGGTGATAAAGAAGGATTCGCCCTCCTTGGGCACAGGCAGGTCTTTCAGCGCCTTTTCGTCCGGGGGGGCAAGGCGCTCGTCAAATACCTGGGAGATAGCGGTCCCGGCGGGACCTTTCGCCGCAGGACCGGAAACAACGGGAGCGGCGGGCTTCTCCCCAGCCTTGGGACCGGGAGTTTCCTGGGGCTTGCCGTCCTTAGTGGGGGCAGCGGTGGCCGGGGCCTCCTTGGGCTTATCCCCAGCGACGGGAGCGGCGGGCTTCTCTCCAGCCTTGGGACCGGGGGCCTTCTGAGCCTTACCGTCCTTGGTGGGGGCAGCGGTGGCCGGGGTCTCCGTGGGCTTATCCCCGGCAACGGGGGCGGCGGGCTTCTCCCCAGCCCTGGGACCGGGGGGCTCCTGAGCCTTGCCAACCTTGGTGGGGGCAGCGGGGGCCGGGGCCTTCTCAGGCTTATCCCCGGCAACGGGGGTGGTGGGCTTCTCTCCAGCCTTGGGAGCGGGACCCTCCTGAGCCTTGCCGTCCTTGGTGGGGGCAGCGGGGGCCGGGGCCTCCTTGGGCTTATCCCCAGCGACGGGAGCGGCGGGCTTCTCTCCAGCTTTGGGATCGGGGCCTTCCTGAGCCTTACCGTCCTTGGTGGGGGTAGCGGTGGCCGGGGCCTCCTTGGGCTTATCCCCAGCGACGGGAGCGGCGGGCTTCTCTCCAGGGTTGGGATCGGGGCCTTCCTGAGCCTTGCCGTCCTTGATGGGGGCAGCGGGAGCCGGGGCCTCCGTGGGCTTGTCCACCTTCTGCGCGCCAGTGGTCGGGTTTTCTACACCCCTTAT
>JAETQY010000057.1 GCA_021770445.1 Bacillota bacterium
CAAACCACGCTGACGGTCACGCCGCTGTCCACGATCATTTCCAACACGCTCTCCCCCGGTGAGCAGACCGACCGCTACAACGTGTACCAGCAGACCCTCGGCAACCGGCAGGCGTTCGGGAATCCCTTTGACTTCCCGTGGCTGGGCTATGTATCCAGCGGCTACGGCTGGCGGGTCCATCCCATCAGCGGGGAGAAGAATTTGCACCGGGGCGTGGATATTGCCGTGGCGCAGGGTACACCCGTTGCGGCTATACATGACGGACGGGTGGTGTCCGCTGGGGATGCCGGCAGCTACGGCCTGTGCGTGGTGATCGAGGACGAAAAGGGCTATCAATCCCGGTACGCCCACTGTTCCAGTCTCTCCGTCAGCGTGGGCCAGGAGGTCAAGCGCGGGGATGTGATCGCCGCCGTGGGCAGTACCGGCAACAGCACCGGGCCGCACCTGCATCTGGAGATCATGCTGGACGGCGAGTACCTCAACCCTTACTATTTTGTGGACACCGGCTACGATGGCACGACCAGCGGGGCAATCCCCGGCACACCGGGCGGCGTGGAGATACCCGCCTACCCTGGGGAGCCAGTAACGGACGAAACCTACGCCGCCATGCTGGAAGAAGCGCAGAAATACCTCGGTTTTCCCTATGTTTGGGGCGGCAGTTCTCCCTCTACCTCGTTTGACTGCTCCGGCTTTGTAAGCTGGGTCATCAATCATTCCGGCTGGAACGTGGGACGGCTGGGAGCGCAGGGCCTCTATAACATCTGCACCCCCGTATCCATGGCAAACGCCCAGCCCGGTGATCTGATCTTCTTCTGGCACACCTATGATGCGCCCAACCCCAACGGCGTGACCCATGTAGGCATCTATGTGGGCAACGGGCAAATGATCCACTGCGGAAATCCCATTTCCTATGCCAATATCAATAGCAACTATTGGCAGCAGCATTATTATGGAATGGGCCGTTTGCCCTGATTTTTACAACCTTTTGAGAATGGAGCGTGATACATGAAAATCGGTTTATGTGATGTGGATTCCCATAACTGGCCGAACCTCTGCCTGATGAAGCTCTCCGCCTATCACAAGGTGCGGGGCGACAGCGTGGAGTGGTGGAGGCCGGAGGGCCGCTATGACCTCGTTTACAAAAGCCGGGTGTTCACCGACACCTACTCCAAGGACACAATCACCGTCACCAACGCTGACGAAGTGATCTGCGGCGGTACCGGCTACGGTTCCGGCCCCAACCTCCCGGACGCGGTGGAGCATACCCGCCCGGACTATACCCTATATCCGCAGTTTCCTGACACCGCCTACGGCTTTCTGAGCCGTGGGTGTCCGAGAAACTGCGGATTTTGCATCGTTTCGGACAAGGAAGGGCGGCGGAGCATCCAGGTAGCTGACCTCTCCGAATTTTGGGACGGCCAGAGGGAGATCAAGCTGCTGGATGCAAATCTGCTGGCCTGCCCTGACCACGAAAAGCTGATCTTGCAGTTGGCGGAGAGCCGTGCCTATGTGGACTTCTCCCAGGGCCTGGACATTCGGCTTATCACCCCGGAGAATGTGGCGCTGCTGAACAAGGTCCGCACCAAGGCGGTGCATTTCGCCTGGGACAACCCCAACATTGACCTGACCCCCTACTTTCAAAAATTTCTGGAATTGACAGCTATCAAGAATTTCCGTAAAAGGAAGGTCTATGTACTGACCAACTATGGCAGCACCCATGAGCAGGACCTCTACCGGGTGGACACCCTGCGGGGCATGGGCTATGACCCCTATGTGATGGTCTATGACCGGCCCAGCGCCCCGGCCATTACCCGCCAGCTTCAACGCTGGGTGAATAACAAGCGGATTTTCTATACCGTCCCCAGCTTTGCCGACTACATCCCCGGCAGGAT
>JAETQY010000033.1 GCA_021770445.1 Bacillota bacterium
AGGGTAGAAAGGAATGAAACGTCAATGCAGAGGAAAACCAAGATCGTCACCGTAAGGATGACGCCGAAAGTGAAAGAACAGCTCCGACAGCGTGCTCAGGACGCCAACATGACCCTTACCGACTACCTGTGCATCTGCGGTCTGGGACGTGAGATCGTGCGGGTGGACGGTCTGGGTGAAGTCCTCTCCGAGCTGAAGGCCCAGGGCCGCAACATCAATCAGCTCACCACCCTGGCCAACATGGGTAAGCTGAAAATCCTCCGTGGAGATGATCTGGTGGATGGATACGCCAAGCTCTGCGGGCAGGTCAGCCGGCTCATCGGGGAGGTAAAATAATGGCTACCTTCACGGCGATCAAGAACAGGGCTCAAGGCGGCGGCACGATGGGCCGGGCGCTGGACTATGTGGAGCAGGAGAAAAAAACGCTCTGGGAGGAGCGGCAGCTGGTCACCGGCTGGAACTGCGTGGCCCGGTCCGCCTACGACGAGATGATGGCTACCAAGCGGCTATATAAAAAAACAGACGGCAGGATGTTCTACCAGTTCATACAGTCCTTTGATTCGGCGGAGGAGGTCACCCCTGAGGAGGTCCACGCCATCGGGCTGGAACTGGCACAGAGGTTGTTCCCGGAGTACGAGGTGGTGGTTGCCACCCATGTGGATACCGAGCACCTCCACAATCACCTGATCGTCAACAGCGTGAGCTGGAAGGATGGACACAAGCTCCACCAGAACGCCGCAGACCTCCAACGGCAGCGGCAGGTCAATGACGAGATCTGTATGGCCCACGGTCTGGGTGTGCTGGAGCCACCGCAGAAGCACTCCCAGAAAAAGCAGATGCGTCCCGGTGAGTACCGCTCGGCGGTTCGGGGTGAGAGCTGGAAGTTCCAACTGATGAACACCGTCGACCAGTGTATGAAACGGGCCAGGACGAGGGCTGATTTCATCCGGGAGATGGAGCGGCGTGGCTATCAGGTGCGGTGGGAGAAGACCCGGAAGGCCATCACCTACACCACGCCCAAAGGGAAAAAGTGCCGGGACGACCGGCTGCATGAGGACAAATATCGAAAGGAGGTCATGGAGCGTGAGTTCAGAATCCGGGAAGAGATGCTCTGTGGAAGAACTGAAAGAGAAGAACCTGCCGCCGGAGAGTCATCCCACGGCGGAGGAGTGGGACAACCTGCTGGCGATTCTCAGCACGCTGTGCCGTCTGACGGCGGCCCAGTCCGACGGGATGACGAACCCCAGCTGTCCCGCCATGAAGGGACTGCGGGCGCAGACAGAGGCGCTGGTGCGGGAAACAGCGTCGATTCGACAGCTGCTGGAGCGGAGAGAACAGGATGGGAAGCAGAAAGAGCGCTGGCGTTTGCCTCCGGTGACGTTACCCAAGCCCCGGTTGGCCTGGCTCTGGGTCATCCCGATCTTACTGGGCTTGTGGGTGATGTGGTACAGCTTGGACGCGCTCTGGAACGGGATCAATCTGCTGATCACATGACAGACAGCACAACCACTCGTCGCCACGCCGACAGCAAAACGCTCTGCAAGGAGCGGCAGAAGAAGACCGCCCTCGGTCACAAGGAGAACGATCATGAAGAAGAACAAAACTGGCAGCAGACGATGTAAAAATACAGGAGGTACAAAATGCACTTTTATAATGAGAAGAGCAGCAGTCAACTGAAAACAAAATAGGGAAGGGGGAAATTTTAATCAAAGCTGGCTTGTCCTATGCATACCCTTGGAACAAAGGGAGGCAGCAGGATGGCGGAGCGGGCACGGCTGGTCAAAATCGAAAACGACCGGGAAGTTACGAAAGAGACCGACAGCCAGTTCCTGTTCGAGTATCAGAGGGCCATTCTGCTGGAGCTGAAGGACAAAGGTGTCTTGAATGAAATACAGTATCGATATGCAGAAGAAAAGCTGAAAAAACAGTTCAAACAATTCTAAAAAGTAATAGACTTTGGAAGACTGGTACGGTATATTGTGTGTGCCGCACCAGTCTATTAAAATGAAGGAGTGAGCCATACTATGATAAAAGTGGCGTCTTACTGCCGCGTATCCACCGACCGGGACGACCAGGCCAACTCGTTTGAAAGCCAGCAGAGGTATTTTAAGGAGTACATCGACCGACAACCGGACTGGGAGTTGTACCAGGTATATGCTGATGAAGGGATCACCGGCACCTCGACAAAAAAACGGGCGGCCTTCAATCAGATGATTGCCGACGCCCGCTTGGGAAAATTTCAGCTGATCCTCACCAAGGAGGTCAGCCGGTTCTCCCGGAACATTCTGGATACCATCAGCTACACCCGAGAGCTGAAGGTGCTGGGAGTAGGGGTGCTGTTTATGAACGACGGGATCAGCACCCTGGAGCCGGACGCCGAGCTCCGGCTGTCCATCATGGGCTCTATCGCCCAGGAGGAGAGCCGCAAGACCTCCA
The DNA here is from genome assembly GCA_021770445.1 of Bacillota bacterium. Lineage (GTDB taxonomy): Bacteria > Bacillota > Clostridia > Oscillospirales > Oscillospiraceae > Lawsonibacter. The sequence goes on from JAETQY010000033.1 coordinate 2,437, forward strand.
CCCGTGTGAAATGGGGCCAGACCCGGCGGATGGAGCAGGGGGTAGTGTTCGGAAGGTCGCTCCTGGGCTATAATGTAAAGGATGGTCGCCTGACAGTTGATCTGGATGGTGCGGAGATCGTCAGGCTGATTTTTTACAAATACGGCGTGGAAAAAAAGGGGACCACGGTCATCGCTCGGGAGCTGCGGGAGGAGGGCTGCCGAACTCACACCGGCAATGTGAAGTGGTCCGCCGGCCACATTGTCAAAATTTTGAAGAACGAAAAGTATGTGGGAGATCTGGTGCAGAAGAAGACCATCACCCCGGATTATTTAAGCCACGCCAAGAAATACAACCACGGGGAGGAGGAACTGGTGATTATACGGGACCACCATGAGCCTATCATTGACCGGGAGCTGTGGGATACCGTCCAGCGGGAGTTGAGAAAGCGGAACCGCAACGGGGAACTGGGGGCGGGGCACTCCAACCGGTATGTGTTCAGTGGTAAGATCAAGTGCGGCGAGTGCGGAGCCAGTTTTGTCTCCCGAAAGAAAATCCGTAAGGACGGTTCCCTTTACAGGCGCTGGAGCTGTTACACTGCGACGTCCGAAGGTCTGAAGCGGCGTGATGCTCAGGGCAACGAGGTGGGCTGCAACATAGGCAAGCTCCTGCGGGAGGAATTGGCGATGGACATCCTCCGCCAGTCCCTGGCCACGCTGCGAATGGACCGGGAGGGGATCATCCAAAACATCACAGCCCTTGCGCTGGAGGCCATTCAAATGAGTGAGGAAGGGACTATGGACCGGGCCGAGGAGTTGGAGTATGAGATCAGCCAACTGAACCGGAAAAAGGCGGATGTGCTGGACGCCTTCTTCTCCAGGCAAATTACAAAGGATGAGATGCAGCTGGTCAACAAACGGTACGACAAGGAACTGGAAGCGCTCCAAAAGCGGCTGGAGGCGGCTCAGGCCAGAGGGAGCATTACCTACGAGACAGAACAGCTGAGGGATGACGTAGGCCGTCAGGTGGCTAAGATTGTAAATGGAAAAGCGGACAGTGAGGTGTTGTACAAAAACGTCCTGGACCACATGGTAGTACATAAAGACCGAAAAGTGGAGGTTTATCTCAATCTTCTTCCGCAAAAATGGACTTTTGTGCTGGAAAACCTCCGCAAGTCCCAGAACGAACCCTCGGTGCCGATATCGGTGAGTAGACCCTTGGCCTCAGCGTAGGGCATGGCGTACCGCTGGGAGAGGTAGCGCATGGAGGCGCCCAGCTCGCCGTCCGGACCACCATACTGGCTGATGATAAAGGCGGCCAGCTTAGGGTTGGGGGTGGCGATCTTTACGGGGAATTGCAGTTTTTTTTCGTAATGGAACATTCATTTCACCTCATTCTGCGCGAAATTCCAGGGCCAGGGGTCGGACAGCCACTGGTAGCTGTCACCTGTGGCGGCGGTCTCCTTGGTGATGGGGCCAAACTTGGACTCGTAAGCCGCCTTGGCGGCCTTCTCCATGGCGGAAAACTGTTTGAACAGCTTAAAGGCCTCGGTGTCGTCCTTGTGGGTGTCCAGATAGATGCCTAACTCCAGCACCACGAACTCCAGAGCCTGGAGCTCGGCCAGAGGAGTGGCGGGGAGGGTGGAGCCCTCCACGGCCAGGTGGAAGGGCAGGTTCAGGCCGGGAAACAGAGTGCCGTTGCTCAGCGCCTCAGACTGGGCGTATTTCTGGGGGTTATTCTGCTGGAAGGGCACATAGGGTACCGCCAGCCCCGCGCAGGACGGCAAGGTGCCGTTGGAATCCGGACAGCTGGCCGCGGGGGCGGCCTGCGACCCACTCTGGGAGGCAGAAACAGGCCGGGAGCCGGTGTTATTTTCCATAAACAAGGGGAATTCCCTCCTTCATTCAATACAAGGAGGACGGGCGCGGGGAGCACACAGCGTCCCCCTCAGACCATTCTATGAGGCCACCCGCCAATGGGTACACGCATACCGGACAAGTCGGCCTCCATAGGATAGGGAGGAGGTGGTCACATTGAAAAAAGGAATTGGGCTGGCTGGGGCACTGATTGGAGCGGTGATCCTGCTGGCACTGGCGCTGGGGCGGCTGAACAGCCTGGCGAAACCAGCTATGGAGCCGTCGGTGATCCAGCGGACCGGCCCGCTGGTGCTGGACGCCGGCCACGGCGGGGAGGACGGAGGCGCGGTGTCCCTCACCGGGGCGCCGGAGAGCCAGATCAATCTGGCCATCGTCCTCAAGCTGCGGGACGTGCTGGGCCTGTATGGGGTGGACCCCATCCTGCTCCGAGAGACGGACATCTCCCTCCACGACGGTGATGCCAATACCTTGCGGGAGAAGAAGCGCTCCGATCTGAAAAACCGGGTGGCCGCCATCGAGGCGGTGGAGGGGGGTACGCTGCTCAGCATCCACCAGAACACCTATCCCGGCAGCCGCTACCACGGCGCCCACGTCTTTTATGCCCCCACAGAGGGCTCCAGGGAGTTGGCGGAGCACTTCCAGAGCAGCATAAAAACCGCCCTTCAGCCCGAGAATGAGCGGACTGTCAAGCGGATTCCCGATACAGTTTATATCATGAACCACGTCACCTGCCCCGCCATTCTCATCGAGTGCGGCTTCCTTACCAACCCCGAGGAGGAGGCCCAGCTCCGGGACGAGGACTACCAGCGCAAGCTGGCCGCCGTGGTGGCCGCCGCCTGGCTGACCGCCCCTTGAATCCGGGATGGTTCTGTGATAAAATCGGAACCATAAATCGGAATTGATGGAGGCAAGAAATAATGAAGTGCCCTATTTGCAATAATGAATTGTCAGAAGGCGGAATTATTGTTAATGATGTGGTATGCGGATGGGTTCCAATAGAGCAATTCAAGAAAAAAGGGATTAAGCGATTGATGTATACAGGTATGCGCACAATAGGAGAGTCCAGTATTATTTTGAATCAAACAAAAATCTCTAATGCTTATTTCTGTAAAAACTGCAATAAGATAATGGGAATTTTTGATGTAACGAATGATTTGGATGATTAAACAAATCGTAGTATGTCGAGCAAATGACCGCAATTTTACACATAGATAAAGGAGAACAGGGTATGAAGGCAAAGACCCTATTTTACTGCACCGAGTGCGGCAACGAACTGCCCAAGTGGGCGGGCCAGTGCCCGGCGTGCAGGGCCTGGAACACCATTGTGGAGCAGCCGGTGGAGAAGCCCGCCAAGCGGTCCGCCCCGGTAAAGGGGGGGAGCGCAACAGGGGTGGCCGTCAACCGGCCCCGGCCCATGGGGGAGGTGGAGACCACCGACGAGCTGCGCTTCGCCACCGGAATGGGAGAGCTGGACCGGGTGCTGGGGGGCGGCGCGGTGAAGGGCTCCCTGGTGCTGGTGGGAGGCGCGCCGGGGATCGGCAAGTCCACTCTCATGCTGCAAATCTGCGACAACCTGTGCCGCTTTGCCAAGGTGCTGTATGTATCCGGGGAGGAGTCGGAGCGGCAGATCAAGCTACGGGCGGAGCGGCTGAAGGTGCGGGGCGAGGGCCTCTACCTGCTGGCCGAGACCAACCTGGAGAACCTGGTGGACGCCGTCCACCAGCTCCAGCCGGATGTGCTGATTGTGGATTCCATCCAGACCCTGTACCACGGGGATGTGACCTCTGCCCCAGGCAGCGTAAGCCAGGTAAAGGAATGTACCTTGACATTGATGCAGCTGGCCAAGGGGGAGAGCATCACCGTCTTTGTCATCGGGCATGTGAACAAGGAGGGCTCCATCGCCGGGCCTAAGGTACTGGAGCACATGGTGGACTGTGTCCTCTACTTCGAGGGGGAGCGCCACATGGCCTACCGCATCCTCCGGGCGGCCAAGAACCGCTTCGGGGCCACCAACGAGATCGGGGTCTTTGAGATGGAGGACGCGGGCCTCACCGAGGTGCCCAACCCCTCCGAGGCCATGCTGGCCGGCCGGCCTACCGGTACCCCTGGTACCTGCGTCACCTGCGTGATGGAGGGGGCACGGCCGGTGCTGGCGGAGATCCAGGCCTTGGTGGTGCCCTCCAGTTTGGGCAACCCTCGTCGGGTGAGCAACGGCTTTGAGTATAACCGGGCTATGCTGCTGCTGGCGGTGCTGGAGAAGCGGGGCGGCCTGATGGTGGGCGGTTGCGACGCCTACATCAACGTCATCGGCGGGCTGTATCTGGAGGAGCCCGCCGCCGATCTGGCGGCCATCCTGGCTCTGGCCTCCAGCTTTCGGGACAAGCCTGTCCCCAACGACCTGGCCGCCATCGGCGAGGTGGGTCTGACCGGTGAGCTCCGGGCGGCCAGCGCCCTGGGCCAGCGGCTAGCGGAGGTAAAGCGTTTAGGCTTTACAAAGTGTATGATCCCAAAGCGAACTCAGGGGAAGCTGGCCATCCCCGAAGGGCTAGAGCTGATCCGGGTGGCCAACATTCGGGAGGCCATGGCCGCTCTGCTGTGACGGATTTCTTGGGACAAAGTTGATACAGCTAGAGGGACCCGCTTCCCCGGAAGAGGCGGCGCGGGACAGAGAGCAATAGCCGTCTCTTTGATATACACAGGGATCGGTGCAGGCAATCAGGCTCATTCTTCATTCCTCCTTGTTCTTCTTTCTTTTTGAAAAAAGAAAGAAGCAAAGAAAAACTTTGCGAAAAACTTCGTTTTTCTTCTAGTATATCTAAAATACTCCGAAAAATACGAACCGTGCCGGTCAATTCGACTGGCACGGTTTTGTGTTAGAAATTGCCCAGGTCCCGGACCACCGCCGAGGCCAGCAGCAGGCCGGCGGCGGCGGGGACGAAGGGGGTGGAGCCCGGCGTGTCCCGCCGGGCGTTAGAGCCGGGGCGGGTGTCAGTAGTTTCAGGCGGCTCGGAGTCTGCGGGACGCAGAGGGGAGGTGGGCAGTTCAGTGGAGTAGACCACCTTGAGGTGATTGATGCCACGCTTTCGCAGCTCCTTGCGCATGGTACGGGCCAGGGGACAGCCCTGGGTTTTGGAGATGTCGGTGACAACCAGGGCGGAGGGGTCGAATTTGTTGCCGGTGCCCATGGCGGAGATGATGTTTACCTGTAAAGCGGTACACCTTGTCACCAATTCCAGCTTGGCGGTTACCGTGTCAATGCAGTCGATCACATAGTCGTATTGGGACAAATCTACCTTGTCGGCATTTTGAGGGAGGTAAAACATCTGAAATGCTTCCACCTGACAGTCCGGGTTGATGTCCCGCACCCGTCGGACCATCACCTCCGCCTTGGGCTGTCCCAGGGTGGAGTGGAGGGCGGCGATCTGCCGGTTCAGGTTGCTCTCGGAGACGGTGTCGTCGTCGTAGAGGTGTAAAGTACCTACGCCTGACCGCGCCAGCGCCTCAACGGCGTAGCCTCCTACGCCGCCCACGCCGAAGACAGCAACCTTGGCATGTTTCAGACGCTCCAGGGGCTCGTCCCCGATAAGCAGGCGGGTACGGATAAATTGGTCGGACATGGCGCGTCACTCCTTTTGTGTGTTACAGCTGCCCCAAAAGCTGCTCGGCTGAGATGCCATACAGCTTGGCCAGGGCAATTAAATTGGCAGTGGATGGGTCCGATGTACCGTTTTCCCATTTGCTTACCGCCTGTCTGCTGACGCCCACAGCCTCGGCCACAAATTCCTGGGTCATTTTACAGCGCATCCGGTTTTCCCGGAGTTTCTCAGACAGAGAGGCGCGGACAGCCTGGGTCTCCTCCCGTACCGGGGCTCCCTTGACATATTTCCGCAGTGCCCTGATGATGAGGACGACCAGGTAGAGAAGTAGCGCAAATATAGGAAGCGAAATCAAAAGCGTGAACAGTATGAACCTCATAAACTTACCTCCTTTCAAGTTGATGGACCGATTTTAAGCCCTTTTGAGCCGTTGCTGCCACCAACTATCACGCAACTTTAGGTTGCAGAGTGAAAAAACAGCGGGTGGAGGAGGTCCACACGCTGTTTTTGATTATTTTACAAGATAGCTCATGTCATACAGCCCGGGCTGTTCCACCCCGGCGATGAACTTGGCGGCCTCCACGGCCCCCTGGGCGAAGATCTCCCGGGAGAGGGCGGTGTGTTTGATCTCCATGATCTCGTCGTGGCCGGCGAAGATGATCTCGTGCTCCCCCACGATGGTGCCGCCCCGGACGGCGGAGATGCCGATCTCCTTATTGTCCCGGGGGCGGCGGGTGGAATGGCGCTCGTAGACGTACTCCGTCTCGTGGCCGCAGCTCTGGGCCGCCGCGTCGGCGATCATCAGGGCGGTGCCCGAGGGGGCGTCCACCTTCCGGCGGTGGTGGCGCTCCACAATCTCGATATCGTAGCTGTCCCCCAGGACGGAGGCGGCCTTCTTCACCAGCTCCAGTAGCACGTTGATGCCCAGGGACATATTGGCGGAGCGAAAGATGGGTACCTCACAGGCGGCGGCCCCCACCTGGGCCTCCTGTTCAGGGGTGTAGCCGGTGGTGGCCAGCACCAGGGGGATGTGTCTGGCCTTGGCGAACTCCAGCAGTCCGTCCAGGGCGGCGGGGGAGGAGAAGTCGATGACCGCGTCTGCCTCCCCGGTAAACTGAGCGGGGGAGGTATAGACGGGGAACTCCCGGTCGGAGGTCCCCAGTACATCGAAGCCGGCGGCGATCTCCAAATCAGGGTCGGCCTCGCACAGCGATGCCACCACCCGGCCCATGTGGCCGTTGCAGCCGGAAATGATTATCTTCAGCATAGCAGGCACTCCTTACTTTAACAGCCCCATTCTCTCCATAGAGGCGCGGAGGACGGCCAGATTTTTCTCGGAGATATCGCACAGGGGCAGGCGCAGGGGGCCGGCCTCCATGCCCATAAGGTTCATAGCAGCTTTGATGGGGATGGGGTTGACCTCGCAGAAGAGGGCGTCGATCAGGTCCATGTACTTGATTTGGAGCTGAGAGGCGGCCTCGAAATCGTTCTCCAGGCACAGGTGGCTCATTTTCAGCATGACCTCGGGGATAATGTTGGAGGCCACCGAGATGACGCCCTTGGCTCCCAGGGCCATCATGGGCACCACCTGGTCGTCGTTGCCCGACCAGATGTAGAAGTCGTCGGGGCACAGATACCGGGTGTGGGCCAACAGGGAAAAATTGCCGCTGGCCTCCTTGACTCCGTTGATCTTGGGGTTCTCCGACAGCACCTTGTAGGTGTCGGCGGTGAAGGACACGCCGGTGCGGCCGGGCACGTTGTAGAGGATGATGGGCAGCTCAGTGCGGTCGGCGATGTACTCGTAGTGCTTGATGAGACCGGTCTGGCTGGCCTTGTTGTAGTAGGGGGTGACATGGAGCAGGGCGTCGGCCCCGGAGTCCTGGGCGTGCTGGGACAGGTAGACGGCGGCGGAGGTGTCGTTGGACCCCGCGCCGGCGATGACCTTCACCCGGTGGTCCACCCGCTTGACGCAGAACTCCACCGCGGCGATGTGCTCCCGGATAGACATGGTGGCCGACTCGCCGGTGGTGCCGCAGACGCACACCGCGTCCACCCCCGCCTCGATCTGGGCGTCAATCAGCTTGCCGAAGGCCTCGTAGTTGATGATCCCGTTGGCGTCAAAGGGGGTTACCAGGGCGGGGCAGGAGCCGGTAAAGACTGGAGTTCTCATACAAAATACACCCTTTCAATAAAATAAGGAAGAAAAACGCAGTTTTTCGCAAAGTTTTTTCTTTTGGTTCTTTTCTTTTTTTCAAAAAAGAAAAGAACACTCACTTCCGCTCGATATATCCCTCGGCGCACAGCAGCTCGGCCAGCAGGACCCCGCCGCCGGCGGCGCCCCGGAGGGTGTTGTGGCTGAGGCCCACGAACTTGTAGTCGTACTGGGTGTCGGGGCGCAGGCGTCCGGCGGAGATGGCCATACCGCCCTCCAGCTCCCGCTCGGTGTGGGCCTGGGGCCGGTCGGGCTCCTCGAAGTAGTGGATGAACTGCTTGGGGGCGGAGGGGAGGTTCAGCTCCTGGGCCCGGCCCTTGAAGTTTTTCCAGATCTCCTTGATCTGCTCGATGGTGGGCTTTTTGCCCTCCTTGAAGGTGACAAAGGCGGCGGCGGTGTGGCCGTCAGAGACGGGCACCCGCAGGCACTGGGCGGTGATGGCGGGGCCAACCGCCTTGACGATCTTATTGCCCTCGATGTGTCCCCACACCTTCAGGGGCTCCTGCTCGCTCTTCTCCTCCTCGCCGCCGATGTAGGGAATCAGGTTATCCACCATCTCAGGCCAGCGCTCGAAGGTCTTGCCCGCGCCGGAGATGGCCTGGTAGGTACACACCAGCACCTTGTCGATGTCATAGCCCGCCTGCATCAGGGGAGTGAGGAGGGGGGCGTAGCTCTGGATGGAGCAGTTGGACTTGACGGCGATAAAGCCCCGCTTGGTGCCCAGCCGCCTGCGCTGGGCGTCGATGATCTTGATATGGTCGGGATTGAGCTCAGGCACCACCATGGGCACGTCGTCGGTCCAGCGGTTGGCGGAGTTGTTGGACACCACCGGGCACTCGGCCTTGGCGTACCGCTCCTCCAGCGCCTTGATCTCCTCCTTCTTCATGTCCACGGCGCAGAAGACGAAGTCCACCATACCGGCGATCTTGTCCACGTCGGCCTGGGCGTCCATAACCACCAGCTGTTTGGCCTCCTCGGGAATGGGGGATTTCATGGCCCAGCGGTTGGCCACCGCCTCCTCGTAGGGCTTGCCGGCAGAGCGGGGGCTGGCGGCCAGGACGGTGAGCTGGAACCAGGGGTGGTTCTCCATCAGGGTGACGAAGCGCTGGCCCACCATGCCGGTAGCGCCGATGATACCAACTTTATACTTTTCCATATTGACAACCTCCATATTGATCCGTCTCATTCTATGTTTCACCCGAAAAATGGATGAATACAACGGAAAATATTAACGATGTGAAAAAAATAAATCAGCGGCTTTTCAAGCGGCTGATTTTGTACTATAATGTCGAGGAGGGCAATCTGCAAAGGCAGGCCGCAACCCTCCATATTGCAGCTATCCTACCACGGGCCCGGCCCTGTTGTCAATAGAAATCATCACTGGAACGCAGAGAAATGGAGCATACTAATGAGTAAAAGATTTATGCAGCTTGCCGCCGTCCTTCTGGCCCTGAGCCTGGTCGTCCCCCCGGCGGGGGCGGTTACCACCAACCAGAACGGCGATATCATGATCCGGGTGGGGCTGGCCTCCTCCAACACCCATGTGGCGGTGGGGGAGCTGGAGGCTGCCCATCTGGAGAACAACAACAGCGCCGGTTACGGCTTTGGCTACCGCTTCGGCTACTACGACGAGAGCCTGAACTTCGTGGAGCTGGCCCGAACCGACGACAAGACTATTCAGGTGGCCGTGCTCAAGACCCAGAACCTCTATTACGGCACGGCGAATGGGAAGAAGACCTACTCCTCCTCTATTACCAGCGACATTCTGGTGGGCTGTTATCACATACAAATCCCGGGGAGCTTCAGCAGCTTTGAGGAGGTCTCCGCAGAGGCGGCACGGTATAACGGCGGCTTTGTGGCCTGGATCAACAATACCTATCAGGTCCGGGTGGGGGCGTACTCCTCAAAAGAGGCGGCCGAGGCGGCCAACAGCTTCGGCGGCACCGTGGTAGGCACCAGCTCCTACGGCATGAGCGTGGTCAAGACGGGGACCAACCAGATTTTATTCCAGTACGACTGCGGGGAGTCAGGAAAGCTGGCCATTCAGCCCGACGTCACCGGGGTGGGGGAGACCCGCACCTGGTTTGCCGACTATAAATACCGGGGGGGCTTTCAGTATTTCCGCCGGGGCGGCGGCAACCTGACGGTGGTGAATGTGGTGACGCTGGAGGACTACGTCAACGGTGTGATCTGTTACGAGATGGGCCGGAACTGGCCCATAGAGGCGCTGAAGGCCCAGGCCGTGTGCGCCCGGACCTACGTGCTGAAAAACCTCAATAAGCACGGCAGCTACGGCTTTGATATCTGCACCTCCACCGGTTGCCAGGTCTACCACGGTATGGGCAGCCTGAGGCCCGATTACGGCCCTACCGCCGTCAGTATGCAGGCGGTGGCTGAGACGGCCGGCATGGTGGCCACCTACAACGGTAAGTTGGCCGAGACCCCTTACTCCTCCAGCTTCGGTGGAGCCAGCGAGGACGCCAAAAACGTGTGGGGGACCAACACCGCCACTGAGCACCCCTATCTGCGGGGAGTGGTGGACCCCTATGAGGCGGACGCGGCTGGACAGAACTCCCTCTCCTCCTGGACGGTGAGCTATACTGCCGCCCAACTGACCCAGCGCCTCCAGGGCTATGGCCTGGGTACCGGGACCTCGGTGGACCATCTGGTGCTGACCTACTCCCCCCAGGGCAATGTGATCCAGGTAGTGGTTCACTGGACCAATGGCCAGAGCAACACCGTCAGTGCCAGCAATATCCGCAGCCGGTTTGGGGTGTACGCCATCCGCTTTACCGTCAACGGTTCGGGCACAGGGGATGGGCAGGCGCCTGCACCCTCTGGCGGGAGCGTGGTCATTGACGGGGCGGAGGCCTCCGACGGCCTGGCCGGGAAATATGTTATTTCGGGCTCGGGCTCTGTGTCTCAGGTGGGGGAGAAGCCCTATGTCATCTCGGGCACCGGCACCGTGTCTCCGCTGGAGAGCGGGGGAGAGGCCGGAGGCGGAAGCACCGTCCAGCCCGGGGCCGGGACGGTCACGGTGTCCGGAAGCAGCTATGTATTCAACGGCTCGGGCTACGGCCACCAGATCGGCATGAGCCAGTGGGGGGCCTACGCCATGGCAAACCGGGGCTTCCGGTACGACGAGATCGTCACCTTCTATCTGCCCGGCGTCCGGATCACCCGGTACTGAGCCGCCTCGCCGGCGGGGCGTTCCTTTCTTGAAAGAAAGGAACCGAAAGAACTTTGCGAAAAACTTCGTTTTTCTTCCAGGTTCTAAATAACAGATTTATTTAAGGATGTTTGGTTTGAAAACTGCGGATTTTGATTTTTACCTCCCGGAGGAGCTCATCGCCCAGACCCCTCTGGAACGGCGGGACGCCTCCCGTCTGCTCACACTGGATAAGAATACCGGGGCGGTGGGGCACCACCACTTCTATGAGCTACCCCGGTTCCTACGGCCGGGGGACTGCCTGGTGCTCAACGACTCGCGGGTGCTGCCCGCCCGGCTTATCGGCCGTCGGCCCACCGGAGGGGTGTGCGAGGTGCTGCTCCTTGTGGATAAAGGCGGCGATTTGTGGGAGTGCTTGGTCCGTCCGGGGCGGAAGCTGAAGCCCGGGGCCCAGGTGATCTTTGGGGACGGCCAACTCACCGCCACCGTGGAGGCGGAGCTGAACGACGGAAAGCGGGCGGTCCGGTTTCACTATCAGGGCATTTTTCTGGAGATCCTGGAGCAGCTGGGCCGGATGCCCCTGCCCCCCTATATCAAGGCGGAGCTGGAGGACCAGGAGCGGTATCAAACCGTGTACTCCAAGGTGGTGGGTTCCGCTGCTGCCCCCACTGCCGGGCTGCACTTCACACCTGAGCTGCTGGAGCAGGTGCGGGAGATGGGGGTGAAGGTGTGCTTTGTAACCCTCCACGTGGGGCTGGGCACCTTCCGCCCGGTGAAGGCGGAGGACATCACCGACCATGAGATGCACTCGGAGTTTTGCCAGATCAGCCGGGAGACCGCCGACATCATCAATGAGACCAAACGAGGCGGGGGCCGGGTCATCTGTGTGGGCACCACCTCCTGCCGTACGGTGGAGAGCTTCGCCGCGGAGGACGGCACCATGTCGGAGCGATCCGGATGGACCAATATCTTCATCTATCCGGGGTACAAGTTTAAGGTACTGGATGCCCTCATCACCAATTTCCATCTGCCTCAGTCCACCCTCATTATGCTGGTGTCCGCTCTGGCGGGCCGGGAGCATGTTCTGGCCGCCTATGAGGAGGCGGTGCGGGAGAAATACCGGTTCTTCTCCTTTGGAGATGCCATGTTCATAACAGATACGATTGACCCGGCGAAGTAAAAAGCCCCGGAAGCCCTTGGTATCATGGGTTTCCGGGGTTTTTCACTGTTCGGCATCAGAGTATAAAAATCGGT
>JAETQY010000009.1 GCA_021770445.1 Bacillota bacterium
CCTGCCGCTTGTCTGCCTGGGCCTGAGCCTCCTCCCTCAGCTTCCGGGCCCTTCCTCCGTCGTTCTTTCTCCAGGAGGCGGCCATATACTTCACGTCCGTGACCTTCTTCGTCCAGTGTTCCATCCGCTTCATGCTGATGTAGCCCAGGGCTTGACTGATTTCCACCAGCTTCAGCATGAGGTTACAGTCCTGGAGGGCCGCGTGGATGAGGTCAATCCGCCGTTCATACTCGGTCTGGAAATTGCAGTCATTGGCGGCGTGGATATTTCGCAGGATGAGCACCGCCGTTTCCCGGATCGTTTTTGCGTAGGTGTAGACGGCGCTTTTGGGGAAGCCCTGTTTGGAATTGGATTTGCTCATGCTGTCAATTACCTCGATAATGAACACTTCCCGCTCGGCCTCGGGCAGTTCCTTGATGGTGCGGAGTATCTTGACAACCTCGTTGATGTCCATGGTCTTGTCACCTATGGGCTTGGTGACGGTGAAGGTGTAAACCAGCGGGTCCTTTGTCTTATTGCCCAGGACGTACTCTTTCTCAGCCATATTCACACCGCCTATTAGGGCACTTTCCATTTCGCGCCAAATTCAGATCATCCAGGTTGCCGATGAAGGTACAGCGGTCCCGGCAGATCAGCAGCATGACCTCGCGCCCGGATGGAGCACGTCCGCAGAGCATAAGCCCTTCAGGATCAATACGCTTATCGCAGGGCGGCTCCAGTTCAGCGAACAGGTTGCCCACCAGGCAGGAAAGTTTTTCGGCCGGGAGAGAGAAATTTTCCAGCTCATTCATCAGAACTCAATCCTTTTCTGCGTGGTGTTCCATACGCCAGTGACAGCCAGCCCGGTCAAGGTATCGAAGGTCACGGTGAAGGGGTTGCCGGAAACGTCCGTGTTATACATCAGCTCCAGCAGAGAGAGCCGGGAGTCCAGGGCCGCATTGAGGTTCTGGAGCGCAGGGTGGGCCTCGGGATCGCCGTTGTGGGCGTCGATGAGCTTCTGCGCCTCGACCAGGAATTGCGGAAGCATGACAACAACGCAATACTGAGCCACATCCTCAGCCGTCATAAAGGCTTCGGGGGAGTAGTCAATGATAACGGTGGCGCCCTCGCCAACGGTGATGCTGATGGGGAAGCGGCGGGTGTCGATGCCATTATTGGAATAGGCGCTCACCCACTGAGGGTAGTCACCCAGGGTCCCGTAATAAAGCATGACCTCTTCGCCGTCCAGGTCCCGGGCAAAGACACCAAACTCCCTGATCCAAAAGCCACGGTCCAGGCCGCCGTTCAGGTCGGACCGGTATTCCACGGTCATGTGGACGGTATCGCCGTCGTACATGGGCTCGTTGGAGGTGGCGGCGGCCACAGGCTCCACCAGGTCCTCCAGGTCGCCCGGGAACAGCCCTTCAGGGCAGGACCCGGAACCCACCATCACGCGGGTGAGGGTCAGCGGCATTTTGGCGGCCATGATCTTGGCAATCAAGGCCCGGCCCCGCCGGGGGATGGTACAGCCGTAGGTTCCTTCCAGCATGGGGTTCATGGGATCGTTATTCATCTGGCTCATACAAATTCCTCCTTCAGTTCAGGCAGTCTTGTTTCGATGATGCTCCCGTGGAGAGCAACAAAAACGCGGCCATCCACGGCCGCAGGGATTTCGGTATCAAATTCAGGCAGGGGCGGCAGCCTGGTCTCCATGATGGTCCCAGGCGCGGCGGCTCCGACATAAGCGACGGTGTTGGCCTCCTCGAAAACGGGCTCCAGGGTGGGCAGCTTAGTGATGCTCATGCCACGGCCCATGATCGGGGTGACGCGGAGGTTCAGGTCCGGCATATCCGGTTCCAGCTCGGGCAGCTTGGTGATCGCCATGCCCCGGCCCAGGACCGGGGTGATGTGAAGGTCGGGCTCAAACGGCGGGGTTTCTGTTGTTGCTCTCAGGTGGATTCCAACGCCGCCCGCCTTGATGATCGGGACGCTGAACAGGTCCTCAGCATGATCTTCAGGGGACAGCACCCCGGTCTCCAGGATCATCACCGCCGGTTGGTCCGGGTCCTCGCGGTAGTACAGGGGCTTATCCCAAAACATCTTGATGCCCTTCATAATGGACCAGTAGGTGCAATCGCTGGTGTTCTTCAGGATTTTGTACTTGATGATCTTGCGGTACAGGTCATCGTCAAGGACCTGGCCCTCATAGGTGTCCCCGGCGATGACCCGCGCATCATACCGGGACAGGACAACGATTTCCCCGATGAGGTCAAGCTGGGCCCCGGTGCAAGCATCGAGGTCCAGCAGGAACAGGAGCGACTTCAGGAAGGCGTATACCTCCTGGAGCTGTCTGGCATAGGATCGCATGATCGCGGTGTTGTTCTTCTGCCCCCGGAACTGCGTCAGCAGATCATCTTCCAGCTTCTCAAAATAATTGAAGTCAACCATTCAGGGACACCTCGATCCGGGTCGGACTGGTTACAGCCCGCTCACGGGGGGAGACCGCCACGCTCTTATCCGGGTACTGAGCAGGCTGGCCCTCCGAACCGTTCTTCGTCTGATATACCGAGATGTCGATATAGCTAATCCCGGGGACCTGGGCATAGATGGAAGCAAGGAACTGCTGGGGCACAATGTCATCGCCGGTGCCCATCGTGTCCATGGCCCGGACGATGGCGGCCTCCACCAGCTCCGCATAGTTGGCGGGGACGGAGGACGCCTTCCCGATGGTTAGCGCGACCTTGAACCAGAGATAGATATACACCGGGCGGTTGAAATGGATTTCCACGGTGTCATCATCTTCGCCCGGAACTTCCACGGTGATATTGCCGTAGGTGTTGATACCGCCTGACTTCGTAGCCAGGATTTGGGCGGCGATGTCGTTGTTGCTTCCGCCGTCCACCACCACCTCGACACTGTGCGGCGGCCTCCCTGCGGCGTCCACCACGTTGGAGTCGTTTTCGTAGACCTTGCAAGCGTCCACGCCCTGGCAGTTGGCAAGGATCGCAGACCGGATGCTGTCCGTCATGCGGGTGGACCGGTTGAAAATCTTGTCGATGTAGCTCTGGCGGAGTTCCACATCTGTCTCCAGGAGCCGGCCGGAGATGTAGCCGCACAGGTTGGTACAGCTCAGGAAGCCGGTGGGCGCGGTGACAATCTTCGTAATGGCATTGTTGGGCAGGGTGATCTCCCCCGCCTCCTCGCTGGCAAAATTGATGATTGCCGTCACGCTTTCCGTGGTCAGGTTATCAGTCAGCAACATGGAGTTGTAAGACTGGACCTCCAGGGCCTCGATATTCAGGATCATGGCTTCCTCATCGAGCGTGGCGGTGAACTCGCCGTCCTCCGCGTCCCGGATCATGGCCTGGAGGCCGCCTAAAATCGCCTCTGCGGCGTCCCCATCCTTACAGGAATAGGAGAATAGGGTCCCGTTCAGGGCTACCGTGTAGGCTTCCCCAGGCTGGATTGAGACCACTTTCACTTTGGCCCGGTTGAAGTTGGACCTGGAGATGGTCTGCCGGTCCGCAGACAGGAACTTGATCGCCGGGTTGGTGTCCGATTCAATCAGCGTGTTTTCATCCAGGGTGATCCCCTCAGTACACTCACAATGGATCGGATAGTAGGTGCTCTTGGCCTTCTCGCGGCTGTTCCCTCCGAACTGCACCGCGTTGTCCAGGGCGGCCCCCTCAGCAGACATGGGGGACAGGCTGTGGTAAATCTCAGCCCCGAACTCCCACAGCTCCGCGATTTTGTCCGCGAAGCTGGTGTTCAGGACGTTCAGGAAGGAACGCTGGTTTGTGCCGATCTTCACGCCAAACCCGGCGGTTTGGTCCGCGTTGATCTCATCCAGGATGACATCGAGCCGCTTGATGCGGAGGCCGGTTTCGGTAATTCCGTACTCAGGCACTCATCACCACCTCCTCACTAAAGTTTTCGCCGTCGGCGTATCCATCGAAGGTGATCCTGGCCGTCCGGCTTTCGCTGTCAATCTTGACTGCAAGGTTTTTTACATCGACCATTCCCTCCACACCCATGATCTCAGAACGAATGATCTGTTTGATCCTGGTGATGTCCGGGCTCTTCACCATGATTTTCTGGAAGTAGGGGACCCCGTTCTCAGGAGCAAAGCGCCACTCCGCATACAGCCAGCGGAGGCGGATGAGCACCGCTTGGCGCACCGACTGAGTGAGAGATACGTCGCCGTCCTCGCTGATTTCCAGGTCTCCAGTATTGGTCAGCTTCAGGTCATACACCAGCATCACCCCCCGATAAAGACATCGCCGCTACCATCCCGGACGGTGCCGCCTATGGAAACGCTGTCACCGATCCTGGCGGCGGGAATCCCATTGATGAACACGGTAGAGCTTCCAGCGGAGATTACATCCTGGTGGCCCGGGTGCGTAACACACCCATGCGAAGCATAGTGGTCGCCCAGCCTCCCGGCGGGCTGGCCGTTGATAAATACGTTCGGGCTTCCCTCCACCAGGGGGACGGCGGGGCAAGCGTCGTGGCCGGTGCAGTTGTCGCCTTGTCTTGTGGCTGATGGCATAGTTCTACCTCCTCAGTTCAAGTCAATCCTGCCGGCATTGACTGTCAAACTCTCACTGGCGTTGATGACAAATCGCTTACAGTCAGCTTGAATCAGGCCGTCGCCCTTGACGGTCATCCGGGTCCCTTTCACATCCACGATGATGGCATCCTGACTGCAAGCGTCCTGCATAACTGCGTTGGCCTTTGCAAAAACCCCGACCAGCGCCACGGCGTTGGTCAGGTCAAAATGGAGGTCCGTTTTGGTGTCCCGCTCATAAAGGAACTGATCCAGGGCTTGCTCGGAGAAGAAGATCATGCAGCCGTCACCCGGCTTTATCGGGTAGGCGATGGTCGCGTTCTGGTTGGAGCATTGGATCAGCACCACGGGAACGCCCGTGATCTGCGGATAGTCCATCTTCTCCCCGTCCGGCTTCTTGATCTTCATGGAGGGAAGGACCGTTGCCTGGCACGTCCCGGGGTCAAAAGAAACGATCTTCCCGGGGACGCAGGTATGAACCTGGGCCAGCAGGGTGTTCACAGTCTCTTTCACCTGTTCTACAAATTGGCCTTCGCCGCTCATCCCGTCACCTCCAGGACCCTGGCTTTGCATTTCCAGTCCCCGCTCAGGTTGTCGCCGTCGATGTCCAGGGTGGCGATGCGGAAGAAGCCAGAGAGAAATTTGCTGTCGATTTTCACATAGTCCCCTATGCCTATGGCGCCGTTCATCAGGTACTCGATGTCATAGCCGACCTGGTTTTTCCCGTCGGAGTCCGAATTACTTACCTGGACCCGCTCAGGAAAGCCGATGAGGCCGGTATCCGCGCTGAGTATATATACTTCCTTGCTCATCACGTCCCCCGGTTTCTTGACCTGGAGGATGCCGTTCTGGATGGACCATTCCAGGCCGCTCACATCGCAAGCCTTACTGAGGGCCACCTTAGCCTGGCCGACGAATGAATATCCGTTGGGGATGTCAGCAAACTCGGCGTTGTAGGAGTAGGAGACCGTGACGCCCATTTGGGCCGCCACATCGTCCATGATCTTTTTTGTGTTGACGGTCCCGGCGTATGAAATGGACACCCAGGTATCCCGGATCACGGCCAGCCCGTCCACGACTTCAATCTCAGTCAGCACATTGGCCCCGTCCGGCTTGGACTTGGAGAAGGAAACATCCCCCGCGAGGATCAGCGGCAGGGTGTTCCCATAGCCCGCCTTCAGGGTCAGGAAGCAGCCCTCTTCCTCCAGGGTAGCGAGGTGGGACTTGTTCAGGTTCCAGACGGAGACCTTCGCCGTGTTGCTGCTCTCCAACTCCTGCTTCTGGATCGAGAAGGCGATGTGGAGTGTGTAGGGGGTCGTATCCCCAATTTCAAAACCAGGGGCCCCAGGCTTACCGGCGGCCAGCCGATATTGCCGATCAAAGTTTTTCACGTTTTCACCTCCGGGGGCGTGTGGGCGCGAAGCGCCTATTTTCCTCTCTGCTAAGAGAGGAAAATGGTTCTGGTATATGGTACTGGTTATGGTTATGGTTATGGTACTGGTTACACCGGATTGTCACGGTGACTGTCCGTTGGACTGTCCACGGACTGTCCGTAGGACAATCCGATGGACGGTTACTTTTTGGTGTCCCGGGCCGGGAGAAAGACGAACTGTGCGTTCCCTTCGATGAAGTCCCGCCGCCCGATGGACTCCTGCTCGGTGATAACACCGAACGCCCCAGCCGGAAGGCCAGGGCGTCCGCAGAACAGGTTCAGGGGAAGGCTGGGGACAATCCGCACCCCTTCGATGATGGGGGATCGGTCGGAGGTGTAGAGGCCCCACATCCAGCGGCCGGCGGTATCGTTCCATGTGAAACGCATCTGGTAGGAGGTCCCACCCAGGACAACGCGGGAGAAGCTGTCGTTCATATCGGGGACAGCGATGATGGTGTAGTCCACGCTGGCCTCCTTTCGGATTTAGAGCAACCCGGCGGAGTTTGCCAGGTTGTAGAGAATGGAGCCTGACTTCCCGCCGTTGGACCCCTTGGAGCCCCCGGAGCCTCCTGAGCCGGTGGAGCCTCCAGAACCGCCGGTGCTCCCGGTGGAAGTGGAGGCCGTCCCAGCATTGGCCCCGGTGGCCCCGCTCTTACCGTAGCTGTCGGGGATCGTGGTGGTCTTTGTTTCCGTGACGGGGATTTGCTTCAGGCTGAGGGAAACTTCCTTGTTGTAGCCGGTCTCCGTACTCCGTTTGATGTTCATGGACGTGATACCCATGTTGTCAAAGGTCCCGCTCGGGGTGGTGACGGAGAATGGGGTTTTGCTGAAATAGAGCTCCTTCAGCATACTCTCAGCCTCCGCCATAGATCGGACCCGGCCGCGCCAGGTCAGTGGGGTGTCGCTGAGAAGGAGCGTCAGCGGGAGCTCCATCGCTTGGATGATGATGCTGTCGCTTACCGTGAAGCCGGTCTCAACCGGATAGTCCGGTATGCTGGCAGTATAGGTCTGAGTCTCATCCAGCATGGCGGGGAACTCGATCCCCGCCACGCTGACGGGGGCGATTGGCCGTCTTGGCATAAGCGTCACCTCGCATATTTGAGGGCGCGGGCAAGCTCATCCGTGGAGTCATTGGTGGCCTTGTCCATCGCCTCAGAGGATTTCTGCTGTCCAGCGCGGTCCCCGTTGAACTGGTTGTTGATGTTGACGTTCTGCGTGATGACCTTACTGGTGCTCCCCCCGACGGAGGTTTGCGCGGTATTGGGGGAAGCGACCGCCGACTTTGCCACCAGGCTGATGTCGCCGGTCAGGGATTGAAGGGTCAGGGCGGCCTTGGGGGCGAAGTCCCTCACCGCGTTGCCCAGCCTGTCAGTGAGGGCTTCAACGGCGGAGCCATTGTCCGGCACCTCGATATTCAGGCTGTTGGCGAGTTTCCCCGCGATGGCCTCAGCGGCCGAGATGACCTTGGGGGCGGATTGCTCAATACCGGCAGCCAGGCCGCCCATGAAGTCAGGCATCCAGCTCTGGTAATCGGTCAATGGGCCCTCATCAGGGACGGAGAAGTGCAGGAAGGATTTGATCTTGTCGGCCACGCCCTTCACAGCGTCCGTAACTTTCCCTACGGCCCCGGTGATCCCGTCCACTATGCCGCCGATGATGTCAGCGCCCCACTGGAGGGCTTGTGCGGGCAGACCAGTGATCCAGTCGATGGCCGCCTGGAAGCCGTTCACGATGGAGTCCTTGATGTTGCCGACGGTGGTGGTGATGCCCTCCCATATCGTGTTGAACACGCTGGAGATGACATTCCACAAGGTCTCCAGGATCGCAGTAACGATGTTGACGATCCCGTTCCACACATCGGAGATGAGCGTTTTCACGTCCTCCCACAACTGCCCCCAATTACCGGAGAACAGATCGGAGAAGATGGCGAAGAGGTCCGCCAGCACATCGAGGGCCGCCCCAAATACCGCCTTTATGACCTCCCAAACACCGGATAGGTAGGTGATGATGGTACTGCCCCAGGTATCCCAAAACGCTTTGAGAGCGTCGAAGGCTACCTTTACGATGGCGCCGATGATCGTGCAGGCAGCTTGGAAGATAGCCTTTATCGCATCCCACGCGGCGGAGAGAATTTGCTTTATCCCGTTCCAGATGTTGGAGAAGGACGTTTTAAGCTGCTCCCCGTGTTTCTCCCAAAACTTCAGGAGCCCGCCGAAGATCGTGGTTGCCACCGTCTTTATCACATTCCAGACAGTGAGGAGGATCGTTTTTATCGCGGTCCACGCGGCAGAGAGGGCGCTTTTGATCTGCTCCCCGTGTTCCTGCCAGAAACGGGTCAGGCCGCTAAATATGGATATTGCCAGGTTCTTGATGAGGTTCCACGCGGCGGCCAGCATGGTCTTGATGCTGTCCCACACCATGCGGAAGGCTTTCAGCACAGCTTCGCCGTGTTCCTTCCACCAGTCCTGAAGGGCGCCGAAGATGGACAGGGCCACACCCTTGATGACCTCCCAGGTTTTCTTCAGGAATGAGGTTACGGCCTCCCACGCCTTGAAAATGGCCTGCCTGGCGTTATCTGCGCCAATGCCAGCCTTATCGAAGAGGGAACCGATCATGCTGTCGTTGCCCTGCAAGAAATTGATGAAGTCCTCCACCAGGAGGGCCAGCAGAACGATGACGGCGACGATGGCGACGGCTTTTAGGTTGATCCCGTCCACCAGCTTCAGGATGGATTGGAGCCCGGACGTGATCTTTGTGAAATTGAAGGCGGCGAATATCGCCCCCGCCGTGATTGCCACCAGGCGGAGGAGCTTATCCGTCCCGCCCAACTTATCAGACAGCCACTCAATCCGGGTCTGCACCTTTCGGAGCACATCCATCACCATGTTGAAGCCTCGGACCATCGTGGTCCCGATGGCGGTGGAGATACCCAGGGTCTCATCCATGCTGGCGACCCACTGGCCCCACTGGTTTCGGATGTTCAGTAGGGCGTCGCTGATGTTGTACTTGGTGTTGGCGAACGCGGCCCCGATCTCATCCGCGCTGTCAACGAAGGTGGCCTTCAGGTCGGCCAGGGAGATTTTCCCGTCAGACGCCAGTTGTTCGAGCTGGTCCGTGGTGGAACCCAGGCGCTTATTCAGTAGGGCTACCGCCTCCGGGGATTGCTCCAATAGCTGGCTGATGGTTTCGCTGTCAACCTTGCCCTTGGCGAAGGATTTGTTGATGGACTCCATCAGCCCCGCTATTTGGTCATTGGTCTTGCCGGCGGTCTTGAATAGCTGGGTGGCAGCGTTGTTGAAGCTGATGGCCTCATCAACGGTGCCGAAGAGCTCCGAGTTTTCCTGGACCAGGCTGGAAACGGTCTTTGCTGTATCGGCGTAGCTGGATCGGGTGGCGTTAGCGGCCTCCAGGATTTTACGCTGGATTTCTTCCTGATCCCCCATCGCGCTGGTGGCCTGGTTTATCATGGTGTTGACGGTTGAAAACTCTTCAGAGATAGCGTTCAACCCCACAAGAGAGAAGCCGATGCCAATGGCGCCCAGGAGCTTTCCTGCTTTGTCCTTCAGGTCATTGATGCCCTGCTCGGCCTGGCGCTCGGACTCTTCGTTGATCTTGAACCCAAGGCCGACCAGCAGCTCACGGATGGTCAACGGCTGTCACCTCCTGCCTTGATTTCCTCCAGGCGGCCAGCCTCCACGTCGTTGTCCATCTCATAGAGGGCGAACAGCTTCAGGGCTTCGTCAAGGGTGTAAACCTCTTTGAGTTCCTGCATAGAGGCCAGCCGCGCCTTGACGAGGACATACATCCTCATCTCCAGCTCACCGAACTGTGTCAGGTCAAGGGAGCCGTATTTTGCATATTCAGGGGGTCCGTCGCCTCCCGCTCGCCGCCCAGCCCATATTGGGCGGCGAGCTTCTTGAAAAAACCGGAGAAGTTCACTTTGATAACCTCGAAGATGAGCATGAACATCTCATCCAGTCCGCCGCAGAACAACTCATCCACGGTGTCGTTGTCCAGCTTTTTGTTGTCGGAGTCATCGCCGCCGATGGAAACGCTGATGTTTCCGTGGACCACCAGCAGCTCCCGGCAGAGGTATTCCAGCTTATCGCCAGAGAGACCGGAAAAGGCCCCCTGCAAGGCGGGGGCCAGTTCCGAAAGGTCGGCGTCCAGGGACTTCTTCCCGCCGCTCTTGTCGCCGGAATACTTCAGGGCCACGGGGGCGATGCCGGCCAGCATGGGGGCCGCCACCCCGGCCAGGTCGCCGGTCATCTTGGCGGCGGTGAAGGCGGGAAACGGGCGGATGTAGAACTTGTTTTCACCGATGGTCTTGACTGTGGGCTTGAATTGCTTCATACCTGTTCCTCACTTTCTTACTCGGTGATCTCACCGATGCCGGTGTGGATTTCCCACTCGTTGTTGGTGGCTTCCTTGCCCCGGACGCGGGTTGCGGGCTTCGGAACCCACGCCTGATCGGCGCTGAACAGAAGGCCGCCCATCAGGTCCTGGACCATGATGGGTTCGATGGCGTCCCCGGTCTCCTGGTCGCGGTTATAGAGCTCCTGGAAGTAGGTGTTGCTGTCGCTGGTCTGGAGCAGCGTGACCTTGACCACGAAGCTGTGGTCCGGGCTCATGGAGCGGACGATCTCGCCGTCGCACCCGGTTTTCTTTGTGGTGCCGTCGCCAGAGGGCTCGACGCTCACATAGCTGTCATCAGCGTAACCGGAGACCGCATGGGAGCCAATGGCAATCAGGACCTTTTTGGGATCATAGGTTTTCAACTTACCTGCCTTAGACATGATGCGTCACCTCCTCAGTAGGAATAGACCAGGGACCCGTTCACCTTGACGGCGTGGATGGCCCCGGCCAGGATGGCAGAGAACTTACAGTCGATGAGCTTCCGGGAAGCCTTCTGCTCATCGGTCAGGTTGGCGGCCAGGGGGACGGAGGTGATGTAACCGGGGATACGGTTATTCTCTTCGTCGTAGGCGTCCTCAGCGATGCCGCCCCGGCGGACACCCTCCTTCAGGCTGGCTATCATCTGGTTGTGGATGATGCCGATACCCTTGTCGGTGTAGGGAATCTTGCTCTGCTTCACAAGGGTGTTGATGATCCGCAACTGCATATCGTTCTTCAGCCAGTCGCGGAACCGGATCACGTCGATCCACTCTCCGGCCCGAACCTTGCCGCCCTGGACCAGCCCGGTGTTGCCAACCTTGATGTAGTAGCTGGCCGGTTCCTTCTCCAGGGTGTTGATGGTGGTGGAGCTAAACTTGGAGATGTTGACCGATGCCAGGGACTTGTTCACCCAGGTCTCAGAGCCGGTGGGATAGGACAGGAAGCGAACGGCGATGGCGACGTGCATACAACGGTCGGCGGGGATCGTCTTGGGGCCGTCCTCATAGCAGACGCCGAAGGAGCGGTAGTAGATGTCGGACACGGGGTTGTTGCCGGGGGTGCCGTAGGCATATCCGAACATCTTCTCCCGGCTCTCAGTCCACTCGGCCATGATCTCCAGGTCATCTTCAGGGATACCAGCAGCCAGGGCCACATACCAGCCGGTCTCGGCTTCCTCGGCGCGGCTCAGGGTCAGATTGGGAGACTCCAGCGCGGCGGGACCAGCCACCTGGGGGTCCGGGGTGGTGCCTCCGGCATCCTCACCGCCGGTCTCAGCTTCCTCGGTGTCGCCGGTTCCTGCATCCTCACTGGTAGGCTCGACGGGCTTCTGGACCGCGATGAAGATGTAGGACGGCTTGGTGGTCTGGCTGAAGGCGACGCGGGCGGCGGTGCCCACGGGATCAGCGTCGGCGCCCTCAGACACCCAGCCGGCCTCGTTCACCTCATCCAGGCCAGAGTAAACGCCCACATCGGGCGGGGGAGTCGTGCCCGGCTTTTTGGGGCCCGGCCCGACAATCAGGATGTTGTCGAAGCTGGCACCACTACTGACAACGCTCTGGAGGTCAATGGTGATGTCAACGATCCTGCTGAGATTGTTACTCAATTCAGCTCACTCCTTTTCGTTTCAGTGACTTCAACCTCTGTGAAGTACCCGGTCCGCTTCTCGGCAATTTCCTTGTTCCTGCCGCCGCTTTCCGTGGGCTTCCACTCGGGTTCGATATGGGGCGGGAGCACCTGTCCCGGGGTATCAGGATCAACCGGGGTTGTGGGCTTTCCTGGCTCATCGGGTTTCCCGGGTTCTCCAGGTTCGCCGGGGTCTGGCCCCGGGGTAGGCCCGGGGCCAGGCTGGTCGATCTTGATGCTGGACTCATCCAGGACCCCGGCGAAGCCAACAGCAGCAACAGTGAAGTTGACGTTGAACTCTACCAGGGCCCGGTACTCATAGGAAACATCGTTGATAATCGCGGAGGTGTCCTGGACGGGTCCATCCACCAGCATGGAGAGGTTTTGAAGGTTCAGCTCGTTTGTGACCATCTCGGACATCATGTAATTTACATAGTCGGTCAGGTCTCCAACGGCCGTGTTCTCCATCGCCCCATTGGGGAGCCTGAAGCCGTTGGTGAAAAGCTGGACCTCCAGTTTTGCGGTGGTGGGATAAAAAGAACACAGCTCCCCGTCAATGAATTGCTCGACGGGGAACTGCGTTGACTGCGCTGGGCCAAAGGCCAGCTTGACCAGGGGTTTACCCTTCTTTGCGCTTTTGGTGTTCGCCATTTCGACGGATGCTCCGGTGAAGTATGCAGCGGTGATCCCATAGACCGCCCGTTTCATTTCGGTGTAGGTCATTTGGGCACCTCCACTTCCGGCGGGCCAATGCCCTCGGACCCCGGGGCCATCTCAGCGAACTCGGCCTCAGTGTGGGCCAGGATGGTGTGATCCCACGTCTGGCAGGATTTACACTCATACCAGCGGCCATCATAGTACAGCCGGTCTCCCTCTGTCCCGGTTTCCTCATCGGCGGGCTGGAACTTGGTCTCGCCTATGGACTTGATCCGCCTCACGGTCCGCTCCCCTTCAGGAAGTGCCTGGAGCTCATCACTGGAGAGAGGCTGGACGTTCAGCGTCACCAGGAAGTCCTCATGGCCGCCCGGGGCGGAGTATCCGCCGCAGTTGGTATCCGGTTTGAGGCGGCGGGCCACATACTGGTGTTTGAAAAATCCGAACAGCATTTAAGCCCTCCCTTTCTTGTCGATGACGGTCATTACCGACTGCCTCATGCGCCCGGTGTCAATCAGCGGCTTGTCGGACTTCTTCTTCCTGATCGTGCTCTCGGCATTGGGCTCGAACTCGCCGTCCACGATGGTTTCCTGGATCAGCCCCTTTTGGAATACTGCGATCTCCTTCAGGATTTGCTCCGCCGTCGTGGTGCCGTCACACAGCTTTCCGATCTGCGCTTGGCAGAAGGCGATGACCTTGTCCTTGTTATCATCCACGCTCTTCCGCATGAACGGTCTGGAGGGAGCCCGGGATGTCCCGACCTCATTGAAGGCCGCGATGTCCACAAGGTCCACGCCGTCCTCGCTGGAGCCCTGCCCCTGCTGGAACCCGGCGTAGCTCATCAGCTCACCCAGCTTCTTCAACTCCTGGTAAAACCGCTTGCCTTCCGGGGTGGTCTCATCAATCACAGCCATCAGCGTTCACCTGCCGATACAATGGACATCACGAAGATCCTCCGCAGGTTCAGATACTCCAGACCGTATGAGGTGAGGGCGTACCAGCTATCGTCATTGGTGTTCATGTTTGCGGTGTTGAACGATACGCTGGTACTGCCCTCAGATACACTCGCCAGCCCAAAGCCGGATGCGGCGTTGACCGTCGAAGAGCCGCCAGCGCCCAGGGGATTTTCGCCCTTCCCGGCCAGCTTCAGGCGGTGGGCGGCAAGAAGCGCGAGGACCTGGTTATAAACCCGGCCAAAGCGTTTCTTGCTCACCAGGGGTTCGCAGAGCTCCAGCATCCCCCGCACCTCGGAGTCCTTCACGTCCTTGAACTCGGGGGCAATCAGGCGGAAGGTTTTCAACGGGTTGAGCTGTGCCATGTCGATCCCTCCTTCTTACTCGCCCTCGGACTCGCCCTCAGACTGGCCTTCTCCGCCGTTCTCCTGGCTTCCGCCGCCCTGGGTATCCTCGGTATCGCCACCGTCGGCGGGAGCCCCCTTGCTGCCTTTCCCGGCCTTCCCGGAGCCCTTCCCCGCAGACTTCCCGGTGACGATCTGGATATCGCCGCGCTTGATGAAGAGGGACACGACCGGGGCGCTCTTCAGGGAATCGTCTACGGTCTCCACCTCATCCGGAAGGATCGTGACCGCCCCGATATGGACGATCTTGGTGCTGGTGTTTTTGATCTTCATGTTGTTCGCCGCTCCTTTCTTACAGGCCCACGATAATCAGCGCGGACATGGGGTAGTAGATGACCGCGCCAGCGACGCGGGACTCGCAGGGGATTTTGACCTCCAGGTTGTCGTTCTGAGCGGGGTGCTGGAGGAAGGGCATGGGAATCTCGATGGAGAGCTTGTCGGCGTCGTACTTGTAGAGAATACCGACGCCCTGGCCCGGAGTGGCGGAGCCCTTCTTCGCAGCGTAGGGGTTGGTCACGACGGCGGTGCTGTTCAGCTCAGGGCAGGGCTTGAATTCCAGCTCGGGGAGATTGTCCTTCAGGTACTTCAGGACGGAGACATCGGTGCCCTCGATCCGGCGGAGGCTCAGGGCGGTGTAAACGTCGCTGGGCATACCGAAGGTATCAGGGACCTCGACGTGCTGGGTGGTGTCATCCATCAGCGTGAGAGCATCCTTCACATCCTCGATGATCTCATCAGCCTGCTTCTTGCTCCAGGAGGTTTCCTTGGAGGCGGCGCCGGGGGTCAGGGCCATGACAGGGATGCCGTTGTCATCGGACAGGACGCCGATCAGCTTGTTGGCCTTGTCACCGCGCCAGGCCAGCGTGTTGGTCAGGAGGTCGATGTGGTAGCGGGCGGACTCGCCCCGGCGGGTATCCAGGGACTTACCGGCCAGACGGGCGGCCCGCATCTCCTGGATGTTGTAGCCGAAGGAATCACCGATGCCCTTCACATAGCCGGTCTTGGCCTCACCCTTGATGTCCACGCGGGGAAGGTCCGTCGCGTAGTTGCTGATGATCTTGGCGAAGCCGGTCTTTTCGTAGCCGTAGTAGGTGAAGCTCTCGGCCCCTTCCGGGACCTCATGGGTCACGGGGAACATCTTCAGGGCGGTGAACTCGGGGTACTGCTTGTCGTAGGTCTTGGACTTGATGTAGTCCAGTTCCCGGGCGAAGAACACCGCCGCCGCATCCGCGCTGTCAAAGCGCATACCGGGGGAGCCCGCCAGGGTGGCGGGGATGTTGGAGTTCTTCAGCGCCAGGAAGTCCGCCTGATCGTAGAAGTCAGACGGGTTGTTGGCGTCATAGCGAATGATCTTGTCCATCGTCAAATCCTCCTTTTAAGCGTTGCCGCCGGCGGTGGCGGTGCTCATCTGGTTATACAGCTCAATCGCGGCCAGGCCGTTGGACCCGACCTCGATGATCCGGGCGTTGATCGGGATGCCGCCGCCCTCAGCGTCGGTGGTGAAGCGGCCGGCCCCATCGTCGCCAGTCACCAGGTACACGGGATCACCATAGCTGGGCTCATCGCCCTCCGCCATCTTCACCCACACGCGGCCATGCCGCATGACGCTGACCTGGTAGCCGTTGGGGATGATGAGGTTGTTCTTCATGTCCAGCTCGTTGGAGCCGCCGTACATCACGACGCCCACGAACTTATCCGCCGTCGTGCCCTCAGCGGGCAGGGCGATGTCCGCGCCGGGGTTGGGGCCATGCACCACACCGACGCCGGGGAGCAGAACACCGTCGGCCTCCGTGTTGCGGAAGGAATCGACGGTGTGAACGGTCAGGTCGAACAGGGAACCGGCAGTACCCTTGGGGGTCTGCTGGGAGTATTCAGTCCACAGGCTCATTACTTCTTACCTCCATTCTGATTTTCGATCATCTGCTGGCGGTGGGCAGCGGCGCCGCCGGTCTGCTTGCCATCGGTGCGGGTATGGGTGCCGCCGGAGAGCATCTGCTGGCGCTGATAGTTGGCGCTCTTCCTCATGCCCTCCACCTCATCCGCAGCCATGTCGAAGGCCGCCTTCAGGTAGGCGTCGCTCTTGCCGTCCAGGCGCATACCAGGCCGCACAGCCTTGATGATGGCCTTCTTGGCGTCCCGGGCGCTCATGGTGTCGATGCCGTCCAGGTTCAGCTTCTCGCCCATGCGGATCAGCTTGACACGCTCCCGAACGATAGCATCAATGCTGTCAGCGTTGACGGAGCTTCCCTTGTCATCGTCACCGTCGGCCTTGGGCTCATCGTCATCGCCGTCGGCCTTGGGCTCATCACCCTCATCACCAGCGAAGTCGTTCTGAGCCTGAAGGGCGTCGATGACTCCCAACAGGGTGTCGATGTCCTCATCCATCTGAGCGATGGTAGCCATGCACCCCTGCTGGTCGGCGGGGTCGCCGTCAGCGTCCCGGCGGTCGCGCCGGTCCTTCACCATCTGGACCTGCTCCATGGGATCGGCGCCCTCATCCTTCTTCTCCTCGCCGGGAGCAGCGGGGGCAGCGGCAGGGGGAGCCGCCGGGGGATCACCGGAGCCCTCATCACTATTGGGCGCGGCGGGGGCAGCGGCGGCCCTGGCCTGCTTGCGGGCCTGGAACTCGGCAATAGCCTGTTCCATCTCCTCGGGGGTCAGGGGGCCGCCGTCTTTGCGGTTCTTATTGTTCTTCATAACCTTCACTCCTTTTTTGGTGTCGCGGCCGTCAATGTTCAGCCGCGCTTGATCTCCAGCCCTGGCACTTTTCACCAGGGCAAGGTGATTGATGCGAATGTTCGTCTGGATCGCGTCATAGGGCTGACCGTTCCAGACGCCGGGGGTTTCGTCCAGGTCCAGGGAGTAGCCCAGGGAAAGCTCCTTCAGGCCGCTCCGCTTCATGGCGTCGGTGTTGTGGATGACAATTCGGGCCCGCACATCCTCGCCGTCCTGGATGCCAGGGGATAGGATGGTGCCGATGATCTCCTGCTGGACGTTGTTCTTATCCACCTCTCCAGCATCATGGGTGATGATGACGGGTTTGCCCTCATAACTCGCAAGGCTGGCGGGATCGAAAACGTGCTCAGGGAGCCGGAGTTCCCGGCGCCTGGTCCCATCCTCATTCAGGTACTCGAAGATGCCCACCGAGGTAACGATGGGTTCATCCTTCAGGTATCCCTCGCGGGTCCAGTAGGTCGCACTCAGCGGAACGCTGTCGAGCCGGTACACGGTTTTCAGCTTAGGGGTGCTCACTTCCCACCGTCACCTCCGCTCCCCTCGCCTTCCCCCTCATCCTGCGGCATGGCCGCCGTCATGGTGGAAGTCAACAGGATCACAAGCTGCTGAAGGTTTTCGAGATGCTGGATACCGAGGTTTGCCAGGTGGTCAGCCACCTGGGACGTGGCACCGTCGCCGCCCCCAGCCGCAAGGCTGGCCCGAAGGCCGGCAACATCGTCGGAGCCTTCGGAGATCGCTTTTGCCTCCACGGCAATCTGGTTGCAGAGAGCCCTAATTTCAGAACCGGGCATTTGGTCTACCTCCTTTCATGGATTTGTGTTGTGCCCATCCGTCACAGGGGCAGGAACTTCTTCACGTCAATCACCTCACTTTTTCGGGTTCGCGGGGATGTTCAGGGTTGAAATATTAAAAACAGGAAGCGCGACACACCGGCATTGATAGTCCTCGCCCGGGTGTGCCCTTCTTCCTGTTTTTGTATCTACCACCGGCGGGTCATCCCACCGGAATGTTTTTCCGTTCAGGTGCTTGTGTCGCGGCCTCACTCGGCCGTCCCTGGAGTCTGACCATTTGTACTCCTCCACCCCGGCGTCGGTCTGCTGGCGCTTTGTAAGGTCCGCGTTCAGCTTCGCCATCTGATCCCGGGCAATCAGCCGGGCGTGTTTCTTGTTCACGGAGTAGGTACGCTGTATCTCCTTCAGGATCGCCGTGGTGGTTCTGCCGTTGCGGTAGCCCTCATAGACAATCTCCCGCATCTCGCCCAGGGTGCTTTGAGGGATCGTCTTTATCAGCCCCACATTCTGGCTCACCCAATAGTCAAGCATTTCCTGGTAGAACTGGCCCGAATAGTAGTCATCGAAGATGTCCAGCCCCAGGGTCTCGCTGACCACCCGTTTCCATTGTCGGATACTCAGCTTGGTAGTGAGTTCGGAGAGCTCCTTCAGCTTGGCATAGATGTTGAACTCATCCAGCCGCTTCTCCAGGTCCTCACCCATGACGCTGAAAACGGATTGGATCGTTGCCATCAGATCGTTTATACCATCCGCCCGGGGGGCACTTGCCTTCTCAGCGGCGGCGGCCTCCTTGATTTTTGGCAGGTGTTCGGATGCTACCTGATTCACGATCCTCATATAGGCGTCTGTGATGCCCTTGTACTGCCGTTCCAGGGCGGCGGGGTATCTTAGGGGGACCTTTGCATTGAGGGTCTGGTGGCCCTTGAATTTGCCTTTGACGGCCTTCTGGATGATCTCTCGCTGGTCCACGCCCATCACCTCCAATGAAAAGAGGGACTGCCGTAGCAGCCCCTCACCGTTGGTATTCTATTATGCCAGGGTCTTTTTGAGCAACATCAGCTCGAAGATGATTTCGTCGATCCGCTGTGCGATGCTCCCGCCGGTCTGGATCGGGTCAGGCACCACCGTCCGATGGTCCGCCCCGGGTTCCGGCCTGGTGGCGGGTTTCGCCGGTACGCCCTCAGCCCGCGCCCCGGGGATGACCTCATCCTTGATCCACTGGATGAATCCGGGTTTCAGGCGGATGGATGCGCCCTTGATGAAGGCCAACATGGTATCCGCGCTGAAGCAGTAGTTCTCGCTACACCCCTTCCGGTGGCCGCTCTGCCAGGGGAGCAACATGGGGACCTTCTCCAGTTTGCTCCGGCCCACAGCCTTCCCCGGCTCCTCATAGCCCATACTGGTTGCCACGTCCCGGGCGCAGAAGAACGGTTCCCCGCGCTCATCGAATACCACCCTGATCTTCCAGTCCT
Organism: Bacillota bacterium; assembly: GCA_021770445.1. GTDB lineage: Bacteria > Bacillota > Clostridia > Oscillospirales > Oscillospiraceae > Lawsonibacter. The sequence continues at coordinate 19,007 of JAETQY010000009.1, forward strand.
GCTTGCTGGAGAACGTCTTGCAGTTGACTTCGCGGTTGTTGTAGATCATCCCTTGGCACCCCCGTTTACCGCGACCTTCAAGAGATCGCTCAACAGGTACAAGGACGCCTCCAGTCGTCCGCTCAACCGCTCCTGGCCCGTAGAGTCGCTGCCATCAAAGAAGGTCTCGCAGATCATGTAGGCAAGCGCCTCGGCCTGGATGGTCGCCATGGTTTTGTCTTTGGTCAACACCTTCACCACTCCTTCAGTAAATTTTCGTGTTGACCTTTCCGGGGCGGAGTGGTACAATCATCTTACCGTAGATTGATTGTCTCCGCACCAGAAGGGCCTCCACCGTTTCCGCCGGTGGGGGCTTTTCTTTTGCCCCCTGCTGGATGCTCATGTTATATCACAGACAATTACCTTACGGGAATACCATTCACCGATATTATAACTTTCTTCCCAAAAAGCAATAATCACTTACCAAAAAGCAATCGCAGGGGATAAAAAGGGCTGACGGTTTTCCGTCAGCCTTCGTTTTTGAGGACCTGGGCAAGGAGGTTCAGGGACGCGGCAAATGGAGGGAACAGCCCCTCGGGCCGCTCCATGAGCTCGGCGGCGTTGGCGAACTGTGCGGCGGTCATCTCACCCTCATCACAGGACGGGTCTCCGGCAAACTTCGTGGTCAGGTAGAAGGCTGTTCCCCCGAACTCAGACGGAAGAGTATCGTCCACGCCCAGCAGGATCAGGTCCGCCGGGTCAATGGTGATCCCGAACTCTTCCCGGGCCTCCCGGGCCGCCGCCTGTCTGGAGGTCTCCCCGGGTTCAATGTGGCCGCCGGGGCCGCAGATAGTTCCCGGGCAGAAGTCAGACTTCCTCCGCCCGATCAGAACGTAGCCGTCCTTGACCACGATTACCCCAGCGCCGTTCAATTTCCCTCCGCCCTGTTCGGCCGTAGGATCGCCGTCAGCGACGTTCTGTTGCTGGGTAGGGTTGTTGTTCATCTGCCCCGGTTGCGACGTTCCCTGAGCGCCTGTGAGCCTTCCCTGGTGGTTCTCGGCTGTCCCCTGGAGTGCGGGGTCGTAAATTGCATCAGGGCCCAGCCCCCATGTCTCATCCTCGGGCTCATCGTCCAGGAGCGTGTCGATGTCGAACGTGCCCTCCTTTTCCAGTCCCCGGCGGACCTCCTCCGGCCCGACCACCTGCATATCCACATACATCTGAGCGGTAGCAGCCTTGACCTGGGCGGTGTTCGCCTTGACCTGATCCACATTTGCCTGCTCCACCTCACTGAGGGACCACAGGGGGTTCATCTCCAGCTTGGGCTTCGGGTCCTCAGTGATATAACCCTGGGCCATGCCGGCCTTCACAATGATGTCCAGCAGATATTTCAGGTTCGGCACCACCTGGACCTTCTGGTTGCGCTCGATATAGCTGTACCAGTTCTCCATATCCCCCTCGCCGGTGGAGTTCTCGCCCGCAGGGGATCGGCCGAAGAGAACGGTCTGCGGGATGTTGGTGACAGAAGAGATGGTGGCAAAGGTAGTCTCCACAATATCCTTCACCCCGGCCAGTGACATACTCTTGAAGTCGTAGGTCTCGCCGTCTGCGTCGATGGCGATGGAGTTCAGGAAGTTCCGGGCCATGTCGATCACCTGGAGCCGCCTCAGTACCGTATCCTCCCCTTCGTCGGTGGATAGGAGGTCGGCCAGGTTCTTCATGCCGTAGATGGCCTGGACGCATTTCTCCAGCATCTTCACCGCATAGGACGGCGCGGTGATGGCCTCCCGGAGCTCCTTTCTGATGCGGATGTATTCAGGGATGCCCCAATGCCGGTACTGCGTCATGGTGGATCGTTCAGGCACTTTCCCGTTTCGGAATACCAGGCACCGACTTTCATGGACGCGGAAGCTGCCGTAGATGCTGGACACGTCATAAAACTCAGGCTGAAGGAATCGGTGGCGGTAGCGGTTCCGCCCACCCTCCGCCGGGGGCTCTATGCGGTAGATGCTGTTGTAGTCAGGGATGGCAATACTCCGGTCATACACCCGCAGTTCCTCGATCCCCCTGACCGCGCCCAGGTCCAGGGGCTCATCCAGTCCCCGGCCGTCATCAATCATCATCACCGCGATGGAACCGCCATAGAGCCGGGACCACTTGATGGCCGTGGCGATGCTCTCATCCCACTCCAGCCATGCCAATGTGTCCTGGATGTACTCCTCGGCTTTCTCATCGGTCACTCCGGTCTCGAAGCCCTTCTTCACCGCCTCTTCAGCAGGGGCGTCGATGATCTTTGAGAACAGGCCACCATCCTGATACATCTCTGTTAGGTCCATGTCGGAGACCGGACCTTCTGGAGTGTATGAGTAGGCGGTCGAGTTGTCCTGGGCGGTGCCGTACTTATTCAACAGGTTCACATATCCATCCTGGCGGAGCTGCTTGGTTTTGCCGTTGATCCGGTCCAGTGCGTTCCGGCCAGCCTCAATGCGGAGCATTTGTTGGTATCTGTTGATCTCAGCCGCGCTCTTATAATCGAACATATCTTCTCACCTCTCATTATCAGGATGTCAGGCTTGCCGCGTCGAAAATCTTCTTCACGAAGCAAGTCAGCGCAACGGCGTCCGCCCGGTCGGGCGAGTCGATGTTGCGCTTTTTCATTTCTTTTTTGCTTTCCAGTTGGATTTTGCCGCCGCTGGTCACGGTGTACTTGCGAACAGATAGCTGGGCCACCAGTTCGGTGTCATTGGGCAGTTTCAGCCGCCCGGCCTCCATGGTGTCCCGGATGATGGACCACATATAGGAAGTGATGTCCGCGAAGTAGGCCGCCGCGTCCTGATCGGGGACTTTGGCACCGAAGTTGACGGGGATGATCTCCAGTCTGGATAGGTGTTGCTCTCGCTTCACCTCGGCCAGCCGGTCCGTAACCCCTCCGCCCAGGCCGGTATCGTCGATATTGACATAGATGCGGCCCCGGTACTTCGGGTAGTCGGACAGGAGTTTCCGGTACTGGAGAACAATGTCCCCCACCGTCCGCATGAGGTTTTGGCCCCGGCGGATGATAGGGAGAGTGGTTACGCCGCCCACATTCTGAGCGATAACGGTCTCATCGTCACCATACCGGGCCACGTCCACTCCCAGGCTGATCCTGGTGATGGGGGCCTCCAGGTCCAGGGCGATGGATTTCTCCACCAGGGTCAGGGGGATAAACACGTCATCCTCCTGCGAAGGGAAGTTCCCGAACACCCGGACCTGGACCACGTTGCTCTTTTCGCCATACTTGCGGATCAGGGCGTTGATCGTGGTTTTGTTGGTTCGGGAGCTGTCCAGGGAAGATACCTTGTGGCACCTGTAAAGGCCCCTGTTGGCTGTGTGGCTGTCATAGAAGGTCCCGGATGTCCTGGTAGGGTTCCCGCACATCAGGAGCCTGTTATTGGCACCAGAGAGAGTGCCCAGGATTGCCTCCATGATCTCATCTTCCACGCCGGACGCCTCATCCACGATGAACAGCATATTATCTTCGTGAAAGCCCTGCATATTCTCAGGCTTGGAGGCTGTCCGGGCCACGGCAAACCACCGCTTCTCAAACCCCTTCATGTAGACATAGGTTTTCGTCCACTTCAGGAGCTCCCGGAGCAAGGGGCTGTTGGACCGCCACTTTTCAACCTCGCTCCAGAGAACGTCGTGGAGCTGTTGGCGGGTGGGGGCGGTTGCAACCACGCGGGGGAACCGGAAACAGGTCAGGAACCAGAGAAGGGCCACGGCTTCAACGCCGGTCTTGCCGACGCCCTGGCCGGATCGTACCGTTACCCAGGGAGCCTCGGCCAGATCACGGAGAACGTCCTGTTGCCACTGGTCAGGCTCAAATAGGAGGACTTCCCTGGCATACAGAACCGGGTCCTTTTGGTAGAGGGGGACGCGGCGGTTGAAGAAGTCACGGTTTTTCTTCCTCTTCGCCTGGGCCTTGGTCATCTGTGCCATCGGGGTCCTCGCCTCCATCCTCAGTAGTGACATCGGGGATCGCATTGATCCAGTCACTCACAACATCGGTCCCGCCGCTGCCGGCCTCCTGCTCGGCCTCGAACCGCTTTTCCTCCAGCTTGATCTTGGGATTGTATCCAGCGGTATCCCGAACGAACTCAGCCGCCCGGGTGTCCCCGGTCATTGCCTTCACCAGCATCGCAGAGAGCAAAGCCATCTGATTGGTCAGGTCTCTTTCGTCAACACCCATCTTTTTCAGGTAGTCGTCTGCACCCTCCATCGCTGGCATATCCAGGAGCATCTTCATAGCCTTCGCCATGTCCCGTTTCCTGCGCCTGGAGGCCCCGCTGGCTTTCCCCCCTTTGGACTGGATCGCCCTTTGTTCGCTCGTTGTTCGCTCGGTAATCGGGATCAGGTTTTTCTCATTTGGCATATCACCACCATCTTTGCAGAAAAAGAGGAAGCGGCCACCCATTCAGGCGACCGCTCCCCGTTTGATTTTGCACCGCTGGAGTCAGAGTTGGACCCCCTCAAATAAGCTGATTTGCTTATTTGCCAGGGCGTTTTCCTCTTCCCGGAAGAACTGTTGCTTGGTCTTGCCCATAGCCTTCCCCTTTCGGGTGTGGCAGTCAAAGACGTACTCGGGAACATCCATCCGGCCAGCGCGGACCTCCTGGAAGGCCCTCTCGATTTCCTCATCGGACAAGAGCTGCTTTTTGTCGTAGATGTAGTTGGAGAGCACGTCGGCGTCCCGGCTGTGGCCGCAGGTGCATAGGATGATGACCGCTTTGGAGATAAAAATACGGCCCTTCAGATCGTCGCCACGCTTGCCCTTGTTTACAACGTGGAACGAATCATAAAGAGCCTTGATCTCCTGCGTCACCAAACCGTGACAATCTTCAGCCGATACCGTGAGGAGCCGCTTCCAGCAGTATTCCGCGTACTTCGGGAAAAGCTCCAGGGCCATATAGCCCGCCAGTTTTACATCGCCCCGCCTGATAGATTTTTGCAGGGCGGAGGCCACTTCATAGAAGTCATAGCCTCGCTGTGTTCTCAAATCATATCCCATAGACTGATCCCCTCCGTTCAGGTTATGTCCATAGTATATCACAGACGGTCCGCCTACGGGAAGCGTTTTCGTTTACGTTCACTAAATATTTACCGATAGTTCACGAAACAATATCTTTTCCCTTCATCCTTTCATTGAACTCGATGACGGAGAGAAGGAAGGGCATCTCGAAGGTCTCCGCGATGGCGGGCACGTCCTTGTCCAGACAGTGGGAGCTCCAGAACGGGGTCTCATCGTAAACGAAGGTGTGGGATTTCCCCACGCGGGGGTCCAGGGTGAAGAGTTCCCTCAGCTCCTCATAGGATACACCGATCTGTTTGGCCGTATCCCAAAACTGAGTGCAGAAGCTCACCTTGGTGGCGAGGAAGGCGTTCTCCATGTATTTTGCCAGCTCGGCCGTCTTGGCGTCGGTGATCCTGAAGGTATGCCGCCCATCATAGACCCGCTGAAGGATTTGCTGGGCTTTCAGGCAGTCGTCCCGCTGGCCGCCCAGGATCGTGAAGGGGAAGTCGAAGTTATTACAATGCTGGGTCCCGCCGTAATACTCCGGGGAGAAGATGACGGTTTTCCCGGTGACTTTCTTCAGATGATCCACGGTCCCGGGGAGGACGGTGGACTTGACCACGAAGATGTCAGCGTCGTTCTCCAGGATGGCGTTCTCCACCTCGCGGGTGTCGCATACACACTCGCCGGGGATGTAGGGGGTATCAACGCAGACGAAGGCCGCATCATACCGCTCCCCGTCCTGGCGGGTGTTCTCATCCGGCTTGTACTTGTCGAAGATGTCCGGCTGGAGGGCGGCGATTTCCCGCTCCAGGTTGTGGCCGACGGTCCCATAACCGATAATCAAAACCTTTTTCATAGCTTTATATCCTGCTTTCTTTTAACTTTGGTCCTGAGAAAGACCTGAGATGCGTGTGTGGATTTGGTCAGGTAGCCCTTCCATTTCTGCACCAGGGATTCCGTGGACGCCTCATACTCTTCCTGAGTGCGGAAGGCGCTGTTGCCGCCCACATTGTTGTCCCGAAGCTGGTAGAAGCAGTAGCGGTCATCAATCCACAGGATGCGGTCCACCAGCATATTCTTCATGCAGAAGTCGATGTCCACCTTGTACTTGTCATCCCTGAAGGTGTACTGCCGGCCGATAACCCCGATCACGCCCCCGACCCAGCCGGTCAGCTTGAAGGGTTCGCAGCCGTTGAATTTACGGATGTCCGTTTGGGAGAAGCCGAAACAGTGAAGCCCGGCGTCATCCGCCATGACTGCCGCGTTGATGATGACCTGGGTGATTTCTTCAGGGTCCGTGATGGGCCGCGCCTTTTTCGCCGTCAGGCAGTAGAGCCGGATCAGGTCATCATCAATCATCACGATAATCCGCTCATCAAAGTGCTGGAGGACCCAATTTCGGACCCGCCCCAGGCCAATCACGCTGTCCGGGATGGTCAGGATCGGGTTCTTCACGGCGGCCCGGTATGCAGCCTCCTCGGACTCGGGGACCAGTACCTCTACGAAGTCAGGAAGGATTTCCGTTGTCGTGATCGTCTGACTGCGCCCCCGGCTCAGGATCAGCAGCTTGATGTTGTAATAGTTCAAGCAGTCTCTTTCCGTTGACAACTCTGCCCACCCCCACTTTCTTTGTTGTGCCGTATCCGGCGTTGACCTTGTGGATGCCGAAGGCGTTGACCGCGTTCAGCCAATCCATCTGATTGTCAAAGACGAACACCAGGTAGTCGTGGTGCTCGAAGGCTTTCAGCTCCATGGACTCCATCCCGGTCCCGCCGGACTTCTTGGCCTCCTTCTTCACCTCTTCAGAGGGGAAGCCAAACAGGGACATATCGAACATAGGAAGGTCCAGGAGCTCCAGGTCCAGCTTCGGCAGGTTCCAGGTGGCTTGCTCCGCCGATTTATTGTCTGCCAGGCGGAAGGCTTTGACCTGCTCGGGGGTCAGGTCATCCACTCCGACGGTGGGCACTTCCTGGAGCCCCAGCTTTTGGGCGGCCTTCCAGCGGGTATGCCCGCACACAATCACATCATCGGAGTCCAGCACAATAGGGACCCGGAAGCCGAATTGCTTGATGCTCTCCGCCAGGTAGGGTACGGCGTTATCATTGTCCCGGGGGTTTCCCGGGTACGGTTTGATGTCCGCCGTTCGCTTCATCACAATTTCCATAAACAGTACCTCTCTTAGAAAATAGAAGGACGGCTCGGTGAATTACCGAACCGTCCATGCGGGAGTTTGTCGAATTGCCTTTTGGTAACTGTGTGACAAAAAAAGAAGGGAGAGAACCTATGACACTACGATACTACCACATCGGCTTTCTCATGTAAATGACAGGTTTTTGCCACGCTACTTGAAGATGCCGTCCACTCCGAACAGCAGAGCGGTGATCCTGGCCGTCGCGTCCCGAATATCCCGGTAGACCGTCCGGGTGTCCACGCTGTATTTCTCCGCGATTTCCTCCAGGCTCAGATCTTCCGGGCCGATGTAGTAGTCATAGAGGACGTTGTACCGGCGAATATCCTCCGGCTTTTTGGATCGTTCACACGCGGCCCGGTAAATCTGGAGCATTTCGTTGATGTGGTCCATGATTAGCTTCGTCCGGGCGGCGCTCTTTTTGATGCTGTCCACGGTGGAAGCCTCTTCCCGGACCCACTCGCTCATCAGGTTCAAAATCTCATAGACATCCTCATCCTTGGCGGTGGAGGCGTCGAACACCGCATTGTCGGCGTGTTCCTTCAGGTCGCGGTAATTCTTCATCAGCAGCTTGGTGTTGTGGAGCCGCTTATCATAGATTTCCTTCCTGTGCCGGGTGGCCTCATCCCGGTACGCCTTAATACCGGCGGCGACGGCCAGACCGACGATCTCCTTCCTCTGATCGGCCGTCAGGGAAGGTGCGGCCCGTCCCTTCTTACTGCTCCCCATCGCCCTCACCTCCAGGCGTGGCGGCGTCGTTGATCTGGTGGCTGAGGACCACACCTTCAGCCATGATCTCCAGGAGCTCATCGAAGCGGACCGCGATGACAACATCCTTGCCGGCGGCGTGGAAGGTAACGGTTCCACACGCCACGTCCGCGACGATACTGCACTCAACGGAGGCTACCGGGGCGCCGCCCGCCTCCTGTTCCTTGAAGTCCTGGAGCCGCCCAGCGAAACACTGGACCTTGGTGGCTACTGCGTTACTGTTGGTTTTTTCGTCCATGATGAAATCCTCCTAACATTACCTGTTTACGGGGTCTGGAGTAGCCCCCAGGCCCCGCAACGTGTGTATTCAGTTCTGGCTTTTCGGCTGTCTGCTCATTGGGAAGCCCAGCCCGCAGATGTAGCAGAAGCGGGCCCCGGGCGGGTGATCTGTGTTGTGGCAGGAAGGGCATACATAGGGAGCATTAACATCGGTGATGGATAGAGATGTGGTTTCCCCCCGCTTCGGCCAATTTGGGATAGTGACAGTTTTGAGTGGTTGTCGCTCATACATCCAAACCACCTCCATCCCAATTCCATAGCCCCAGCTTTCCTTTCGCCTGGATCGGGGTAATGATCTTCATGTCTGAGAACTCCCAGGCGTACCGGCCTGGGGTCCAGTCTCCAAGGACAACTTCGACATCATCCGCTGTGTAGGTCAGTCCATTTTCAAGGCCAATGAAGGGCTCGTTTCCAAAACACCGAGGTTGATTACCATGAATGGCATTGATTTTGTGGCATCCGACCAGGTTGGCGGTGGCAATCACGCTCCCCGTCGGAAGGCCGTTCAGGATGCTCTCGATTTCCTTTTCTGTGTAGCACCCATGCAGTCCTTTGGAAACAGCATCAAAGAACATCAGCCGGTCTTGCTCTTCAGGAAAGAATTTATTCAAGACTTGCGGCACCTTGGCAGCGGAAGCGTGGATGGCGATAGGCCCTCGGTAGGCTGTCGCCCAGGATCGGGTTTCATATTTTTTCACCCGATGGGCCAGCAGGGATGTCCACGGCTGCTGAATCGTAATAGCTTTCATTCAGCGTTCCTCCTTCAGACCAGGAAACTCACAAGGAGCAACGCGCCGGATGCGATGAAGAAAAATTTGCAATTCCGCTGATCTTCCCGATTCCCGGCCACGCCCCCTACGAAGGCCAGCGCAAGGCAGATGAGCAAAATCACTCTAAAAGCTGTCAGCATTTCCCGGGAGCCTCCTTTCTGGACTCAGTAAGTGCCTTTGCGTGTTCCAGGGCCTCCATGTAGGGAGCAGCATATGACACTGGCATTTTCCCGCCACAATTCTTGCACCTGCAACTAATTTCTGTTTTGATGGTAGGAGGAATCGGCACCTCGACCCCCGAATTTTCCCGGCGCTTTTTTTCTGCTTCGATGCGTTTCCTCCAATCGAAGTCATGCAGCTTACAAGAGTTTATGCGGGCCGCATTTCTGCGGGTTTTCTCCTTCAGCTTTGCAAGCCTTTTATCGACGCCCTTTGGCCCATAGAAAAAGAGGAGGGCTGCCTTGTTTCTCCGCTCCCAAAATTCCCACTGTTTATCAGTCAAGCGTATCCCCCGCCTTCCTGATCCCAGCAAGAGCCTTGTCCGCCATAGCCGCCACCTGGATCAATTCACAGGCACCCAGGATCGCCGCTTTCCTGATCTCATCGAGATAGTGAGGAAGATAGGTCAACTCATCGGCCTTCACCTCGGTCCAGAAATGGCCGGTCTGCTGTTCCAGCTTCGTCATCTCTTCCCGAGCTTCCTCCAGCTCCTCTTTGATGAGCGCATAGCCCTCATGCGGGGAGTGGGCGGCGCCTCCATGCTCCGCCGCCGCCCGGTGGTACTCATCGCCCACCAGGGTCGTGACTTCCTTTATCAGTTTTTCCACTGACTGCTTCCTCCAATCTATCAAGCATCTTCAGGAGCAAAACGATTGCCCACGGTCTGCCGTCATCTGCTTTTTCACGGAATAGGTCAATTCCAAACTCCGAACTTACGGCCACATCTCCCTTCTTAGCCGATATGACCATCATGGGCTGTTCCTGGTGCGTGAGAATTTCAAGTTCCGCCCCATGCTCTTCAGCAATAGAGCGCAATTCTTTCAGGTCTATCATCTCAGCGTGCAACCCCACTTTCTCTCCACTGTTTTTCCAGGGTGCTCATACGGCAGATGATTTTGTCGCAGTTTTGGCAGTACGCCATTTCTCCGCCGGACTGCCTTTCCGCATTATCGTACATTTCCCCGTTTTCCTGCTCCTCGCCGCCAAAGCCACAGCACCACGGGATATTATAGAGCGTGGTTTTTGTGTAGATACCCTCGGTGCTTCCACAGTGCGGACAGCGGGTGATGGGTTTCCGTTTAGCCATCGCTTTCAGCCTCATCCAGATAGGTGGCCTGGAGGTCGGCAATATGGGTGAGCACCGCCAGCGGGAACTTCTCAAAGGCGTTCCCAACAGAGAAGCCGCCGCCCTTGAACTCGGTGTCGGAGAAGCCCATGTGCCACCGGATCGCCATAGCTTCCTCACGGGCCAGCTTCATAAAGCTGGAGATGATGTAGACGCTCTTCTCGCCGTGGCCGTATGGGAGTTGATCGTTGACCACATAGAAGGGGTACTGCTCCCATTTCCCTTGCTCGTTCTTCCGGTTCCGCATCTCCACGGAGTAGAAGTCGGCCTTGCAGATGTCGTGCAAGAGGCCGCAGATGGCGATGGTCTCCTCCTCCTTCTCAGACAGCTCAATAAAGGCGTCTGCTTCCTTATCCTGCCTGTTCAAAACGTACTGGTCGCGCAGGCGATAATAGACGTGAATGCTGTGTTCCACCAGCCCGCCGGGGCGGGACAGGTGGAAGCGGGTGCTGGCCGGGGCCTCGAAGAAGTCAGTGGACTCCAGCCACTTCAGGAACTCCTCGGACCCGGGGCGGGTGATGTTCTCGCGGTAGATTTCTAAAAACTTTTCTTTCATCATAGGTACTCCTTCAAATGTAATCATCAGGTCAGTTCCACAAGCTGACCTGGGTTGAGTCTCTTTTTTTGTCTAAGTCATGTTTGGCCTTAAAGGCCCGATATGCCCTGGTGTATTCATAGGCGGGAGCGAAAATCTTTTTCACAGCAGTTGCGAGGCCGGGGTCCAATTTCTCTGCAACCTCCAGTTCTTGCTCAAAGCGACTCCCAAACGGGCAACACGCACACCCTGTTCTTTTGAAGCCATGCTTTTCGTAAAGGTCAGAGTGAATAACTTCACGGATATGGCAGTACAGCTCCTTGTCCTGATCGGTCAAGTAAAAGATAGGGCGAAATTGAGCGGCCTCACATTTCCTGGATGCTTCAGAGAAACAGCTATTGTATGCGGTGGCCCTTGCTCCCCCTTCCGCCTTCCTGATCCCGACCATGTTGATGGTGGCTTTTATCTGGCGGATGTAGTCATGGGCAACATCCTTTTTGGCGCCCTTACAGCAACCGTCTGAAATGAGGAAGTCCGGTGGGTTTGCAACCATGAACTCTTTGAGCAACCTGCACTTGTCTATGTTCGTCATGCTTCCGGGGCCCCATGCGTTACACCACCAGCGCAACGCAGCCTTGCAGTTTGGGTAGCGGGCGTAAAGAACATCGAACGGCTCATCCTCCCACTGGAAACCGTGAGCCTGGAGGCGGCTGATAAACTGGCTGATCTGCTTCGACATGAAGGGCTGTCCAAAGGTTTTGCACCCAATGGGTACAGGGGTTTTCGCCCTTATCCGCTCGATTGATATTCCGTACTTTTTTTCCAGATAGTCCAGGTGGTTTTTTGTGGCTGTGTACTCCAGGCCGGTATTAAACCACACATAATGCAGCTTGGCGTCTGGATAGTTTTTTTCCGGCTCTAAGGCTTGGATCAAATCCAGCATTACGTCGCTGTCTGATCCTCCTGATAAAGATACAACCGCGCATTGTGACCGGAACATCAGGTTTGCGTGTGTTTTTCTGATTGCGCTTTGTATCCGTTCAACAAATTCTGGATTATCGGAGCGCATAGCCTCGAAAATCGTCAAAAACACTTCAACATTCATTACTCTTCCTCGGCCTCAGAGCCGCCATAGGGATCGCCTTCCTCGCCATAGGGGTAATCCCCATCCCCGGGGTGGTCCAGCAGTTCCCCGGCCTTCTCAGCGCCTTCCTGGGGCTCTCCCTCGCCGGGCTCCTGGGGATCATCCTTCTCAGCGTCCGGGTTGCTCATGCGGAAGATGACCTCATCACAGTCCTCGCACATGATGACGATAGCATCCGGGGCCTCGACGCAGACCAGAGAGTGACCGACATGGGGTTCCAGGGTTTCCACCGAAGCATAGAAGGGGCTGGTGTCCCCGGTGGCAGAGGACAGGATCACTTTGCCGCCCTTGTCCCGGACAGTGTAGTTGCCCATCGCCTCCATGACGCTCATCTCAGCGTCGATGAAGTCCTTCAGCCAGTTGAAGGCTTCCCGCTGCTGTTCCAGATCGTCGGCCGGCTCATCGTCCCCCACCTCATGGAACTCGGCATCAACGACCCCGGGCGGGAGAGCGCGGGGCTCAGAGGGACCGCCGCCCTTCTCATTGTCGAAGAGGGAGCTCTGGCCGTCATCAATCGGGCGCATGACGTAGGTGCAAGTTTCCTGATCCCACACCAGCTCATAGTTGCCGGAGAGGGTCCCGGTCTTTTTCTCCTTCCGCTGGATCACCGCCGTGACCGTGTGATCGAACTTCGGCTTGGTGATGGCGCGGGTCTGCTGGCCGATGCCCTTAACGGTGAAGTCCGGGGCGGAGTCCGGGGTCAGGGTGATCTTCACCTTCACATTGACCTCGGCGGTGTCCTGGCTGGTATCGCTCATCCCCTGGAGGGTGGCGCGGATCACCTGGTCGAAGTCAGAGCAGAGAGCGTTGAAGGTATTGCTCTTCAGAGAGATAGGCAGATCGTTTGTTTGGCACATGATTTTATCCTCCTATGTGTGTTTTTTGATGTATTGGTTCCGGCAGTATTCGCAGCAGAAGTCCCGCCAGGAGTTGTGAACTTTACAGGATGTCCAGCCCATACCGAAGAGCCGCCCCTGCACCCCTTTGTAGTCCGGGGTGGAGTCATCAAACGGGAAGCGTTCCTGATGCCCGCAGGAATCGCAGGTGCATACCACATCGCCTTCGCCGTGGATTTCGCTCCAGTCGATTTCCTTACTCATCAACCTCTTCCTCCATCCACGCCTCCATGGCTTCGGCACAGTGAGAACCTTCGCACATGACAGGTTCTCCGCCGTAACAGTGAACTCCCCGGCTTTCTTCAGGAAGCGGGCAGTAATTACAGAGTTTGTCATCCAGCATATTGGCAATCTCTTCAGCGGATATACCGCTGTAATACTCCCCGTTGGTGAGACGTTCTGCCACATATACAGCGCCTCTTTCGATGTATAGCCGCGCAAGCCCTAACTGCCACGCCTGGCACCATCCTCGATGCTGGGTCTTTCCGTTCACGATGAAACACTCATGCTGGAAGAACTCATCCAGGCTTGTGACCAGCTTCCCTTTCTTGTACTTCCGTTTGCTCATCCAGGACCGCCCCCTTCCAGTGATTCTGGAACCGCCGCCGGCCGGATGACCACGGCCACCCGGGGACGCCTGGAGTAAAACTTCCTGATCTGTGCGTCCACCACCTGGGCATCGTCCTTGTAGGCCACCTGGTTTAAGCTGTCCGCGACGATCTTCAGGATGTTGTCATTGTCCGGCTTCGTCGTGGGCCGGATCACCCCGGCCTCCATGAGCCGTTGCTGTTTCTTGGACTTGCTGGAGGGGATCGGGTAGTAGGCCACCACCCGGAGGTCCAGCATCGCGCCGTCCTCAAACCTGGCTTCGCCGCATTGGCGCTGATACTCGGTTTTGACCAGGTTCTCATAAAGAACGGTGTCTTTCGGGGTTGTGGCCTTGGCGTGTCCGGCGACGGTGGAGAAGCGCGGTCGGCCTTTCCCCTTCGGCGGTCCGGGGACTACAAACTTAACTTCCATTCTTGGCTTCCTCGTATTCGACGTAGTAATCGTATGACTTCTTGCTGTCCCGCTCGGACTTGGTGATCTGGACAGCATAGCCATTCTTCAGCAGGATGGAGGCCAGCGCCAGCCTGTCATCCGCCGCGCCGATTTTGACCTTGTTTTTCATGCCACTCATACAGCGCCCTCCAAAAATTTCTCCATATCGTCATATCGCCTGGAGGCTTCAGCTTTCCTCCAGGAATGGCCCTTGAACTCCATGGGGTAACAGACCTCAAAAATGCGGTCATAGATACGGCTATACCGGATGTCCGTACACCCCATCATCTCATCCATGGACAGGTTGGTGGTCAGGATCATGGGCAGCCTTGCGCGGTATCGGCTGTCGATGATGTCATAGACCCGCTCCAGGGCGTAGTCTGTTCCCCGCTCGGCGCCCAGGTCATCAATAATCAGCAGCTTTGCCCGGTTCAGCCGATCCGTGAAATTCATAGCCTCTTCCCGGTTGCTCAGGTGGACAGAGCCGATAATCTTGATGAACGAGGTCATCACTGTGGGCACCTTCCGGTCAAGAAGGTAATTGGCGATGCAGGCGGCAGAGTAGGTCTTGCCAGTCCCGACGCCACCATAGAACAATAGGCCCTGGTTCTTTTCCTTCATCTCATCGAAGTTTTCCGCATAGCGGCGGCAAAGGCGAAGGTTCCGTGTGTTGTTTTGGGTTTGCTTGAAGTTGGAGAAGGTGGACTCCCTGAACTTATCATCCATCAGGGAACTGATCCGCAGCCTCTTGATCTTCTCCATATCACGCTGGGCCTCTTCATCCCTCCGACGCCGTTCCTCAGCCTCCTGCATACATTTACAGCTTGTCGCCACCAGTATGGGCTCTGGTGAGAATCCGGTTTTAAGCCACATCTGCTTTTTGGTGTGGCACTTTCCGCAGTAGAGAAGGCCATCTTCTCCAGCGTAGTCCTGCGGGCCGCTGGACTTGGCCGCGTCCTGGCGCTGGGCCTCCAGACTCCGGGCAGCAATCGACCGCATCAGGTCTGTCATATCGTTCATCAGCCGTCACTCCCTTCAAATCCTTTGAATGGATTGCCCTCAATAGTGCTCTGCTTCTCAATCGCACCTGGGTATCGCTCCTTCACTCGGTCAACGACCCAGCTCAGGATTGCTCGGTAATCGTCCTTGTAAGACCGCCCTTTGGACCCCTTGTAAAGGTCCAGTTCTTGGATCATCAGCTTTGCGGCTTTCTCCCCGTATTCAGCGCATAGCTTCTGGTATTCCCGCTCAGTCAGGTGGACAAATTCGGCCATCCGAACGGTCTCCCGCTTCGGCTTTTTCCGGCCCGGTGTGGCTTTTTCCTCCTGATCCCCCGTGTCCTGCGGGGGCTCATCGGGCTTTGAGGCGGGCGGGGCTTCCTGGGGCTCCTCCTGCGGCGACGGGTCCGGTTCGTGGTCTCCCTTGTTCCTGGAGCGTTCGAGCCGTTTCCTCTTGGCGTCGTAGTCCTTCTTCTTTCGGAATTTGTACCACTGTTCCTGCCAGTCTGACCAGTCGTGGAGGTATATGCACCCTTCCACATCATCCAGCCATCCAGAATTGAAAAGCGCAGTTACTACCTCATCAAGCGGGAGCTGGGTCTTTCCTGAGAGGACTTCGGCAATATCGTCCCTGTCGGCGTCCTCGATCCTGCCGTTTTCATCCGCATTGTTGAGCCCCCAAAACCACAGGAAATTCAGGATACCCAGCGCCTCGGCTTTGGAGCAGTTCAGCATCTTGGACATCCGCCGCAACTTTTTTCCGTCAACGTGATCGTGAACGCTGATCCAGGCCATTTAATCACCTACCTTCGGAGGGGGACGGAAACCGTCCCCCTGGAGTATCACTGGCCCTGCTCGGGCGCGGCCCCCGGCTGGGGCTGTCCTTCCTCACCAGCGTTGGGCCCGGGGGCAAGGCTTTCAATGATCTGCATGAGCGAATCGGTCACGGCTTTGTAGACGGAGGATGTCATACCGTTGGTACTCTTCAGCCCATACTCCCCGATCAGCTTCAGGATAACCTCGTTCCCCTCTTTCTGGCCGAAGTGGTCATGGGCCAGCTTGAAGAGGGCCTGGCGCTGGGCCTGGGAGATAACCGGGTCCTCGGGGGGATCATCCCCATCGTCGCCCTCGCCCACGATGGTGTAGTCAGCGGGGATTGCCCCAGCGGCCACCATCTCATCCTCTGAGTAGGTCCCCTGGAAGTCGCGGGGGAAAGCCTCCCGGCAACACTGGCTCACGGCGACCTTGTTAATCATCGTGGCAGGCTTGGACTTCCAGTTCGCCATGTTCTTGTCGTACTCAGACAGGGCCACTTCCTTGTAGGCGGTCCGTTCCGCCTGGCCCCTGAGATAGGTGATCCGGCACCAGCCGCCCAGCAGCTTCTCGCCGGGGTAGGGGCAACAACCCTCTTTCTTGATGATCTCATCGCCGCGCATGACCAGGATGCCGTCCTCCTTATGGAGGAAATCCGGGTGCTCCACGGCCCGCCGGAGATAGGTCCCCTTGCCGACCACGATCTGCGCCGGGTCATCCTTGCTGTACTTAATCAGGTAGACCTCGCCGTTGACCAGCGGGTTCATGCCCTGGCTCTTGCAGGTGTTCATAAAGAGAACGATTTCCTGATCGCTGACAAGCTCACTCTTGCCCCGGACCAGGTATCTCTTCACGAACGGAAGGTCAAGGGCCACTTGGGTTCCCGCAACCTCATAGACAACGGACAGCGCGTTGCTTTCCGCTCTGCTCATAGCTGTACTCATAATTTATTTCCCCCTAAAACTCATTTTCGCTTTTTCAGTGAACTCGACCCCGGGGATTTTGATGCCGCCCTTGGTGGCCCGGATCAGCCGCATGATGGCAGCCTCATCCACCGGCCGGATGACAGCGCCGGCAATCTCAATGGGCACCTTGTCGGGGTCGATCTTGGTAATGGCCCAATCCTTGCTCACGGAGACCCCGGACACCTTCTGAGGGGGCGGGGCATACACGCCAGTTTTGACGACGTTTTCAGCCACCTCGGCTTCGGCCAGGGCGTTCATGGCCTCATCCTCGCGCCCCTGCTCGGCCAGAGCCAGGGCCTCCGCCTCCTTGCGGCGCTGTTCCTCCAGGGCCGCCCGCCGGGCCGCTTCCTCAGCCTCCCGCCGCTTCCGGTCCTCTTCCAGCCGATAGGTGCCCATCTTGTTCTTCAGCTCCTTCTCAGCCGCCTGGAGGGGGGAGAGCATCATCTTCTCGCGGGCGCAGATTTCCTTGTGGGCGTCGCTGGCCCGCTTCTTCATGGGGGCGAAGAACTCCGCCACCTTCTTGGCCTGGGTCTTGATGGCCGTCCCGAGCTCCGCCGCCATCTGGTAGGCGTCCTCAGAGTCAACGATCATGCCCTCAACCTGGATCGTGACGCCGGATACCTCCTCGCGGATTGCCAGCTCGTTCTCGCCGGTGGGCTTCCCAACCTGGGCAACAACAGTCTCTTTTGCCATAGCTTGATTACCTCCTGCTAATTTTTTGTTTATACCTCAGCACAGTCAGCAGGGAACTGAACACTTGCCAGCTTTCCGCCCCTCCATCGTGTGTCTGGAAGTCAAAGGTGCCGTCCCTCTTCAGGTGGAGCGATGCCGCCTTCTCGGGCTCTGCGCCCAAACTGCCGAGGGCCTGGGAATACGCTTTGAGCTGGACCTTCACCAGCATTTCCTCGATCCGCTGGGTGGTCTTGTAGTCGATGACATACAGCCGTCCGCCGATGACGCAGATCAGGTCCGCCGTCCCCGCATATCCCATGAACTTGTGATACAGCCGGTACTCAGCGGCGATGACCTGGGGGTTATACTCGGAAAACCATCTCAGGAAGGCCGTAAAGTAGCCAGCGTGTTCCGGCTCGATGTCCTCAATGCCGAAGGACAGGTAGTTTTCAATGGCGTTATGCACCGCCGTTCCCTTCCCTGCGGCCCGCCGGAGCACTTTGGCGTCCACATCGCGGTAAGTCTCATCTGACAGGGGCTTCATCACCTGGGTTACGCTTGGAATGATGATCCCGTTCAGTCGGTAGATGTGCTTCGCATCATCAAACGTCAGCTCTTTGGATGTGTCAGGAAGAACTACGTCCATTGGTCATCCACCTCCGCAACTCCCTTGCTGGCCCCGCACCTGTTCAACAGAATGTCCATGGCCGCGTCACTGGCGCAGTCCTCCAGGTGGTAGTAAACCCCGTCGATCTCCAGGTACTCATCCCCGGCGACAATGGGTTCCCCACAATGCTGGCAGGTGTAGACCGTCGGAGGATCGGGAGCGTTCGGGCAGCTCGGATGGCAAGGGGATTGGCGACAGATCATGCACATACAGAACACCTCCCGTTGATGGCGGCCCTGATACAGGCTTCCACGATCTCATCCTCCAGGAGACAGCCGAAGTAATCCGCCGGCAGTCCCTTGACCTCGATTTTCTGAGCGGTCAGTTTCTCAGCCGCCTCGATCATGTCATCGGGGGGCCGGATGCCCAGCCGCTTCTCAGCCCGCTCGACGGCGGCGGACCGCGTTCCCGGATCGGACCGGGTTAATGCTTTCGTCATAGGTTACAACCCCTTCTTCAGTCACAACGGGCAGGGGAGATACGAAAATGCCGATGTCAAGTTTTGTGCGTTCCAGAGCCCGGTCCAGTTCCTCTTCAGTCGTGATCCCGTACTCATCCTTCAGCCACTTCATGGCCCGCTCGGTTTTCGTCATCGCCTCACACCGTCCCTCAGTTGCTTCTCACATAGAAGCTGGAGTTCCGCGACTGATTTTGCCAGTCGGCCGAGATAGTCAACGATGTCACGCATCTGCGGGGCTTCGCTGCTGTCAATCACGCCATCAGCCGCGATGTCAATGAGCTGTTGTTTGATCTGCTCGATCTTCCCTGTGGACAGGCCGCTGAGAATATTCAAAGTGACCCGCTCAATCGGGGATACCTCCGTGGCAAGGGTGAGGTCGCGGCCCAGGGGACATTCATTCTTGCAGTAGTTGGCCTTCAGCTCCGGGCACCCGTACAGGTCCGCCATCAAAGCCACCAGGTCAACGGGAACAAATTTGGTGATCCCCAGCTCATGCTTCGCAAGCGAAGATTCAGAGATACCCAGGGCTTCAGCGGCTCCAGCCCGACTATTCAGCCGGTCATTGTGTATGGCCGCCTCTTTCCTGCAACGAAAGTACATGGTCTCTACCCCGTTTTTACCGGCACCGTCCATTTCGCTCACCTCCTGCTTTTGGTAAAATCAGAGCATCAGGTACAGGGCGCCTCCACGCCGGGAGAATTTCCAGACGGTAATTCGTCCGTCCGGAAATTGCTTTTCGGTAACTGTCCGTCAAAAAAAATAGTGTTCACCTGGTCCTGGTCCAGTTCCAGCACCTTGGCAACCGCCTTGATCTGCTCAGGAGAGAATCCAGACTCCCCCCGCTCCTTTTTGGAGTAGGCCACCGTTGAAATACCCAGGCTGCTTGCCATGTGCTCCTGGGTGAACTTCTTCCGGGTCCGAGCCACCTTCAGCTCAATCGCGTTCAACTTCCTCACCTCCATTTCTGTTGTGCTGCTTATTATAGATTACCAAACGGAAATTGTCAATACCTATCGTTATATTTTTGGTAAGAATAGTTTATAAAGTGTAAAGGACGTGATAAAATGAGCAATCATTGGTTTGGGGAGGCACTTATGAACATTTTTTCTGAGAGATTGAAGGGGATTTTAGACTCGCGTGGGATCAGCCAGGTGTGGATCGCGGAGAAGGCAAATGCCACCGCCGCGACTATCTCCAGGTACATGACTACTGAGCGGGTTCCCCGGGGGGATATTGTGGCGAGTATCGCAAAGGCCCTGGATGTGTCAGCAGACTACCTCCTGGGGCTGACGGATATTCAGGAGTCGATCTCCAATGGCAAGAGCCAGGAATACAGCCCGGAAGTGCGGCTGCTCTGTACTTGTTTCCTGAAGGCCAGCCCGTCCGATCAGCGGGTGATCTGGACCCTTCTGGACAAATACATGACGCCGGAAGAAAAGGGCTTCTTGCAAAAGCTGTTAGAGTACAGCGAAGCCAATGCCGGGTGATCCCTTTTCCAGGCGGGAAGGATGACAAGAAATGAAGGCACTTACCGGGAACGAGCACTTTTACTTCGATGATATGCCCACGCCTCACCTGTTGCTGGATTTTTGGGCCTGGAGTTCATCGGACCTTCTGAAGGGGACCCTGCGGGGATCGTTGGCTGAGTTCATCGTTGCCACAGCCATCGGGGAGGATGTCAGCCAAATGCACGAAGATCGGTTCCCCTACGATTTGAAGATGCCCCGGGACGGGGGAGACTGTAAAATTGAAGTCAAGTCCTCATCCTACATCAACGCTGGAGCGAGGGAGGGGCTATCGGCCATCAGCTTCGACATCGCCCCCAGCCGCCGGGATGAGCTGGGCAAAAAAATCCTCAGCGAGGAAGAGGCCCGCCGGGCGTCGGATGTTTATGTGTTCTGCCTGTTCACCTGTAAGGATCGGGCGGCGGCCAACCCGCTGATCCTGGATGACTGGAGCTTCATCGTGATCCCGACGCCAACGCTGGATTGGTCGTGTGGCAGGCAGAAAACAATCTCGCTCCGCGCCCTGTTGAAGCTCAGGGTCGCCAACGTCGATTATGGGAACCTGGGACCGGCCATTGAGGCCGCTTTTGATGCCTCAAAAGGTATTCGTGATTATATACAGAATTTACCCCACCCCCCCCGATTTTTGGTGTATTTTGACTATTGCGTTTTTGGGCCGCTCTGGAGGGGCGGCCCTCTCTTTGGTTTGGTCTATGGTACTGGTTATGGTTAGGTTATGGTACTGGTGCTGGTTATGGTAAGTGCGGGATTTTCCGTAGGACTGTCCATAGGACAATCCGCGGACAGTCCAATGGAGGTTTTGATATGCCGAAGAAAAAGAGCACGACAGAGGCGTTTATGAGTCCAGATGCGCGACGGGTCCGCGTTCCTGAAGCCATCGTTAAGAAGAAGGCAGCAATATATGTCCGGGTCTCAACGCGGTATCAGGTAGACAAGGACAGTCTCCCCTTCCAGAAAGAGGAGCTGGTCAACTACATCAAGTACGCCCTAAACATAGAGGACTATGTGATCTTCGAGGATGCGGGATACTCCGCAAAGAACACCTCCAGGCCGAAGTTCCAGGAGATGATGACCCGGATACGGAACAATGAGTTTACCCACCTGGTCGTTTACAAGATCGACCGGATCAGCCGAAACCTCCTGGACTTCGCGCAGATGTATGAGGAACTTCAAAAGCACCGTTGCTCTTTCGTGTCGAAGGTGGAGCAGTTTGACACGTCCACCGCGATGGGCGAGGCCATGACCCGGATCGTGCTGGTGTTTGCGGAGCTGGAGCGGAAGATGACCGGGGAGCGTGTGACTGCTATCATGTTCTCCAGGGCGGAGAAGGGCCTATGGAACGGAGCTCCTATCCCTATCGGGTACACCTGGAGCGAGGAGAAGAAATACCCCGTGGTGGACCCTGAAGAGGCTAAAATCGTGCGTTATATCTTCGACAGGTATATGTCCCTGGAGAGTGCGCTGAAGGTCTCCAATGACCTCTCAGTGAACAGCGTCAGAACGAAGCGCGGTGGGGAGTGGACCAGCAAGACCGTCCGCGATGTGATCCGCAACCCCTTCTACAAGGGGACCTACCGCTATAACCACAAAACGCAGACCGGGACGGAGAAGCCTCTGTCTGAACAAATCATCATCGAATGTAACCATGAGCCGATCATCAGCGAGGAAGTGTGGGCGAGGGCCAACGAGATTATGGACACCAATGCGGAGCGGTCCGTGGCCCACCTCCGTGGAAACATCCGGTACACGCATATCTTCGCCCGGATGATGAAGTGCTGGTATTGCGGGATGACAATGGGTGCCGGCCTGGATCGTCCCCGGTCGGATGGATACCGACCCTCAAAATACTATTGCACCTCGCACAACCGGAAGCAGGGATGCCCAAACCGGCAAATCTCCGACATCACCCTGGGGCCGTTCGTTCTCAATTATCTGGCGAACATGGTCCAGGCGGGGAAGGCCACCACGAAAAAGACGCGGCTCAGTAGTCTGGAGAAAACCCTGCTCCGGGGGAAATGCTTTGCCGACGTGGACCACATCGAGGAAGAGGGTCTGCGGGCCGCCTACAATGCGTTTGTGTATGGGGTGGCGCGGGCTGACTTCGATCCATCCGGGGAGGCTCCTGCGGCGGAAGGAAATGCCGAACTGGAGCTCTTAACCTCTGAGCGGGATAAATACGTCCGCGCCCTGGATCGGCTCCAGTCTCTTTACCTGTTTTCTGACGAAGGAATTTCGGAGAAGGACTACATTCTCAGGCAAGGCGAATTGGAGGATAAGCTGGAGACCGTCAACCGGCGGATCGCGGACATCCGTGGTGAGCAGCCGGAGGACGCCAGCGACCTGTTGCAGAAGGCCACCCGGTTCTATATCCAGAATGAGCTTGTCAAAAAGCGGGCTCTTGATTTCAGGAAGGCCGTGGACGTGTTCGACAAGGAGGGGCTGAGGGACTTCTTTGGATCGCTGATCGACACTATGACAGTGAAGGACAGCAGGGTGAAGGCCATCCGCTTCAGGAATGGGCTGACCAATGTTTTTGTCTACAAGGACGAAATGGGCCAGGAAGAGCCTGAGAGTAGCCTGGACGCGCCAGAATAAAAGCCGGGGGGATATTTCCCCTCGGCTCTTTTTTGCGTTCTCAGGGCCTCCTACTGGCCCATGAACTCGATGATCCGGTCCAGGTGTTTCAGGTCCGCCTTCAGCTTTCTCAGCGGTCCGCTTTCCTCGATGGGGTGGGCCTTCTCGCTTTCGGTCATGTCGTAGTTAATATCCGCGCAGAAGGTGATGACATCGGGGAGGCCGTCCAGTGGCTCCATGGGATCAACACCCTGGGCGTCAAACCGGATCAGGTCGTGGCCGATGACATCCAGCTTCAGCGGGTAGTCGCTTTTTGTGTGGTAGCCCAGGATCATCCGGGCTTCAGGCACCGTCACCCTGATGCCGGGATACTCCGCCTCAAATAGGGCTACCAGCATTTTCGGGGTGACATCAATGAGATACCTTGCCATGCTTTTTCTTCTCCTTCCTACGATATGGGCAGCCAGGGACCATGTAATGCTCTGTTGGTGTCCAGTCCTTCAGGACGATTTCCCCGGTCTGATCGCACCAGCTATCACCTTCGCCTATGTACTGGCAGCAGGGGCACACATCGGGGTTGCAGTAGACTTCAGACATATTCTTCCCCCCCCTCACACCAGATACCGGCACATGAAGGAGCCGAAGCTGTCAAAGTCGGACCAGTCTGCGGTTTCCTCTTCATCTGCGGCCACGGCTTCCCACAATTCTCTCAGGTCGCTGTCATAGCTTGCGGTATCCACATCCAGGTTTTGATGAAGGCAGTATGCCGTCCACAACATCCTGAATCGGTCCCGGCAGATGTCCTCATCGAAGCTGCTTTCCTCAGCAAAGGAAGCCATGAACTTGAACTCAGCATTTCTATCCATATTCTTCACCTCCATTACCGGAAAAGCCGGCTCGAATCAAAGAATACTTCCTTGCCGTCATCTGTCCAGCGAACAGATGTCCCGTGGAACGCACTCCGGCTGATCCCGGACAAGTATTCCTTGCGGCCCAGGAGTCGGATCACTTTCTCCCGGCCTATTGGGGTGCCGTCCAGGTCATAGCTTGTCTTATGGGTAGCCTCCTCTATCTGCTGGATGTCCTTCTCATCGTGACCCCAGCTTAGGAGCAATTCCCGATCTTCAGGTGTCAACTTCACTATGCCACCTCCTTACACATACTTGGCGTACTGAGTGCTGATCCCGGCCACCCATTCCCGGTCCAGCCGGTCCAGGTAGGTACTCCAGGCACTCTTGCCGCTGTTCCACCACCATTTCCGGCTCTTCAGGGCCACGATGAGCTGGCGGGCGGGCTTCATGGTGAAGTGGATAAAAGCGCGGTCCCCCTCAGTGTAGGCGGTCAGGTTGGCATCCTCGAAAAAGACCTCCTTCTTGATCTCCTTCACCTTGCCCTCTTTGGAGGCCAGGTACAGCTTGTAGATGTTGCTGTTCTTCCGCCAGCGGTACTTCGGCAGCAGGGACTCGAACAGTTCCACAAATTTGGCGTTGTCGATGTTCGCCAGCTTTGCCAGGTGGAACGTGGGGTCCAGTTCCGGGCGCTGGTCGCTGAACTCAATCAGCTTCACCAGCTCATCGCGCTTGCCGTGGTTGGAGTCGATCCGGTTCCGCTCGATCTGCCGCTCCATCGCCTGGAACCATTCCACGAACTCAGAGGACAGCCGCAGGATGGCGTCGCTGTGGTCCAGCTTCTTGGCGTTGTAGCGGGCGGGCCCGGCCACCATGACACTGACGTGCCTGGCCTCATGCTGGAGGATCGCGCTGCACTTCTCATAGACCTGGCCGATGATCTTCTGCTTCTTCTCATCGGAGATGGGCCAGCCCATGACCCGGTTGCAGTAGTTCTCATAGTCGCTGACGGACGTATCGCCGCGCGTCCCGCCCATGCTGTTCATGTTGGCTTGGTGGACCAGATTGGCGTCCAGGGGCTTTACGATGATTTCCATGGTGATCTCCTTTCAGACTGTGGCGTTGTACCGTTCAAGGGCCTTCTGGAGGCCGTGGAGGAGCGTTTTGCTGGACCTTACCTTATCCAGGGTCAGGCCGACGGCGCCCAGGGTGTCGGATAGGTCCCGGGTGTACCCATACTCATGGTTTGCCAGTTCCTCAGAGAACATATCCAGGATGTAGCCCTCGCCGGTGGTGTCGCCGTTGATGGCCTCCTGCTCCTCCTTTATGTGCCGGTCCAGCATCTCTTTCAGGCGCGGGGAATCGCTCTTGCGGTAGTACATCCCAGCCATCCCGCGATAGATGAGCTTCGTGTCCGTGGGCTTCAGGCCCAGGCTCTTCATCCCCTCAGCAAACTGATCCTTGTCATAGGCGAAGAAACAGGGGAAGGCGTTGACCTCTTCCTGGTGCTTCTTCTGCAATTCCGTGTATGCGTTCATCATTTCTACCTCCATTTCAATTTCCGCATGAAGGGCAGGGCCTTTTTCATGCGCTCGACCGCAAAGGCGCGGTTTTTGTTCCCGGAATACTTCTGGATGTACCGTTCCATCTCTTCCGGCGTTTCGGGGCCATAGCCGACCGCCGCAAGGATGATCTGAGCGCCCTCGCACTTGATGGCCTTCAGGGTGTCGGTCTCAATGGCTCTCCCGCCGGGGAGCGGTTGGACCTGTTTCAGCTGGCAGAATGGCAGGTAACCATCAACCATGTTCTCACCGATATTCCAGATGGAATACCCGAGAGGAACTGCGTCCACCAGCTCGAAGGTGTGGCCGTTGTGGGTTATTGTCCGCCCCTCCAGGTCCGTGTCGTGCTCCGAGTAATACTGGATCAGGGCCCGGATGCCGCCCGCGTCGATGGTGAGCGTGTTGGTGTCCCCATACCAGTGACTCAATCGGGCGCCGTAGTGCTCCTCTGTGCCGCTGGTCTCATGGGCCAGCATCATTTGGAGCTGTTTGACCTTGTAATCGTCCACCTGTGCCCCCTCCCCTCAGTCCGCTTGGCAGTAGGTCATGCCGTCATAGCCCCGATTCTTCAAGAACTCCTGCATAGCCTCGGTGGCTTTAGTCCGGGTGTAGCCCTGGCCGACGCCTTCCTGGATCGGAAACACATAGGACTTACTCCCCCACAGGTTCCAGATGAAACAGCCCAGGCCCGCAGCCTTGGCGGCGGCCTCCACCTTCTTCCGCTCCCACCCGGGGAGATGGAGCGAAGGAGCGTCGAAGTTGCTGGTGCCGCCGTCATCGTCGCCCTTGCGCTCCAGGCCATAGGCCAGGGCTTCCTTCAGGTCCTCGGCCAGCTTCTTGTACCGCCCCTTCAAGACCACCTCGGCGGGGGCCGCTTTGGCGGGGTGGTGGTACTTCGCCCGCAGCCTCTCAAACTGGAGGATCGCGTCGGCTTCGGTGGAGACCGTGGCGCTGTCCACCTCATCACCGGTCCGGGGGTTGAACAGCATGACCTCATACTCGTCGGGGCCGAGCTTGGCCGCGTCCAGGGTGTAGATGCGGCCGTTTTTCAGCCGGATGGCTTCGTCTCTCTTGATACTCTCAGGCATAGTGATTACTCCTTTCGTTTATCGCGGATGGTGTGATGATCTCTCAACAGGGGGAGAACGCCAGAGAGAGGATGTCGATGGCGTTCCAGATGGCGAAGAACTCCTCCTCGCTCATCCCCTCTTCCGTCACGGCCACGATGAGGAAATCCAGCTTGACCAGATCGGGGTGGCCGGTGGGGTTCAACTCGCTGTCCATCTCAGCGGCCTCGGCGGTGTAGGCTCCGTAGGCTTCGGACACAAAGGCCACTTTCTGATCCTCAAAGCCCTTCAGGGTCTTGCGGGCTTCCTGCGCCTTCTCAAACAATGCTTTCATGGGTTCGTCCTCCTTCTTTTTCACTTGTTCTGATCTTCAGCCCGCTTTTTCAGGATGTAGTTCATCATCTTGACGTACTCACTGATGGCCTTCCTGGCGGTGGCTTTGGTGTAGTAGATTCCCTCGGCGGCTCTTCTGCTTCCATTGGGGGCTTTATATACGATTTTGTAACCGTACTGCGGCTTGTTTTGAATCCGGCTTCCAACATAAATTGAAACGATCTCGAAATCTTTGCAGCGGACTTTCATTTTTCCACCTTCTCGATTTCTTTCTCGATGTACTCTTCCACCTTGTACCTGTGCTCTCCATCGCTCTCCCCAGTAATGCGCCGGAGCTCGTTTTCCAGCTTGGATGCGTTCAGTTCGATCCCCTTTTCCAGATACATCGAGATGAGCCCCTTCACAAGCTGCTTTTCAAATTTAGCGATTTTCATAACTGATCTCCTCTTGGATTGCTTTCTGGTAATTTCGTGTTCCATGCTTATATGATAACTTACCAAACGGTAATTGTCAAGCGTTTTAGTTAATTCCTTAAAGTTTTTTTATCAACTTTAATAATACCGTTAATCATGTAGGCGAAAAGAAAACGCCTGGAAAAAATCCAGGCGTTTCAACAGTTATTCAGGATCAGCTAAACTCGGATATTAGGACAACCGTAGGTGTCCACAAAGGCAAGGGGCTGCTCCGGCCACTGGGCGGTGAGCTGGGCCACAGCGGCGCAGTGGGCGAGCTGGTTTTCTATCTGGGCGGGGGAAATGACGGTGGTGTGTTCCATAAAGACCTCCAGAGGGCGCTATTTTAACCCATACATTATACTATCTTTTTTGGCAAAACACAAGGGTGACATATCTGGCCCAAGGCCCACATAGATTGAATACAACAGCTTACGCAGGATAAGGAGTGGTGCTATGGAGAACAAGGTGGGACGGGCCCTGCGCCGGGGGGTGGCCCTGGGTCTGGCGCTGACGGCGGTCTGGGGTGTGAGCCTGACGGCGGACCTGAAGGGGGTAAAAGAGGACCTGACCGCCCTGGGAGAGGAGCCGGCCCTGGCGGTTTCCCTGATGAAGTCCCGGCTGGGGGAGCTGCCCGGAGAAACACGGGGGCTGACCGGCTGGGGCCGCCTGCTGCTGAAGGGCTCCCCTCTCCTGGCCGCCGGGGAGGAGGCGGTACTGGAGCGCCGGGGCGGCCAGGAGGCACCGAAAGGGAGCGGGGAGCCAGACCTGGGGGACGGGGAGGAGGACACAGACCTGCCCGACCTTCAGCCCTCAGACAGCGGGGAGGGCATTGTGGAGATGACCGGCCGGGGCAAGGAGGGCAGCCTGTACCTCCGGGAGGGGGAGATCTACGTCTACAACCGCACTGGCCAGGAGCTGGACACCTCCCTGCTGGGGGAGGGGACGGCGGACGTCAGCCTGGGGAAGGGCCCGCAGATTTTGATCCTCCACACCCACGGCAGCGAGGCCTACTCCATGACCGACGGCGATACTTATGAGGAGAGCGACCCCTACCGCACCACCGACTGCACCCACAACGTGGTCCGGGTGGGGGAGGAGATGGCCACTGTCTTCCGGGCTTACGGCTTTCAGGTGATCCACGACACCACCCTGTGTGACTACCCCGCCTACAACGGCTCCTACGACCGGTCCAAGGCGGTGGCGGAGCAGTGGCTGGAGCAGTACCCCTCCATCAAAGTGGTCTTCGATGTCCACCGGGACGCCCTGGTGGGCAGCGAGGGGGAGGTTTATAAGCTGGTGTCGGAGGAGGCGGGGCAGAAGGTGGCCCAGGTGATGATGGTGCTGGGCACCGACGCCGGCGGGGCGGACCACCCCCGGTGGAAGGACAATCTGGCCTTTGCCCTGAAGCTCCAACGGAACTTGGTAAAGGGATATTCCAGCCTGGCCCGGCCCACCGTGCTGCGCAAGGGCCGGTATAATCAGCAGTTGTCCCCCGGGTCGATCTTAGTGGAGGTGGGGGGCCACGGCAACACCCTGTCCGAGGCCATTGCCGGCGGCCGCCTCTGGGCGGACAACGTGGCCAGGACCCTGCTGGAGATGAAGCAATAGAGAAACCCGCCGGGTCTGCCCGGCGGGACATTTTTTATCCCTCGACAGATTTCCCCTAAAAATGGGACAAGCTCCCCGCTATACTGGAAGAAACTGGAAGGGGGAGATGGGAGCATGGGCGACTGGCACAGCCGGAGCGTGTCTCAGGTGATGGAGGAAGTGAAAGGAAATCTGGGGGGACTCACCGCCCGGGAGGCCGCCCGGCGGCTGGAGCAGTACGGCCCCAACCAGCTGGCCCAGCCCCAGCCCCCGGGGCTTCTCCTGCGCATCCTGGGCCAATTGAAGGACCCCATGATCCTGGTGCTGCTGGGGGCGGCGGCCCTGTCCCTGTTGGCCAGCGGCGGGGAGGACTGGCTGGACGGGGTGATTATCCTAGTCATTGTGGTGGTCAACGGGGTCATCTCTATCACCCAGGAGGACCACGCCCAGCAGGCCCTGGAGGAGCTGCGGCGAATGTCCTCCCCCCAGGCCACGGCCCTGCGGGAGGGAGAGCCCCGGAAGGTGGCGGCCGCCGCTCTGGTGCCCGGGGACATCATCCTGCTGGAGGCCGGGGACCAGGTCCCCGCCGACGCCCGAATTCTGGAGTGCAGCCGCCTCCAGGCCGACGAGAGCGCCATGACAGGGGAATCGGTGCCGGTGGAGAAGCGGACAGAGGAGGCCCTCCCGGCGGACACCCCCCTGGGGGACCAGGTGAACATGCTCATCTCGGGCACTCTTATCACCGCCGGCCGGGGGACTGCCCTGGTGGTGGCCACCGGCATGGACACCCAGATGGGCCATATCGCCGGCCTGCTGCTGGACAGCAGTTCAGGGGACACCCCCCTCCAGAGGCGGATGGCGGAGATCTCCAGATCACTGTCCTTCCTGTGCCTGTCGGTGTGCGCCATTATGTTCGGGGTGGGGCTGTTTCAGGGAAAGGGGCTTCTGGAGATGTTCCTCACCGCCGTCTCCCTGGCGGTGGCCGCCATCCCCGAGGGCCTGCCCGCCATTGTCACCATCGTGCTGGCCCTGGGGGTGCAGCGGCTGGCGGATAAAAACGCCATTGTAAAGAAGCTGCCCGCCGTGGAGACCCTGGGCTGCGCCGGGGTGATCTGCTCAGACAAGACGGGCACTCTTACCCAGAACAAGATGACGGTGCAGCAGGTGTGGCTCCCTCCCGGCGCCCGGCGGCGGGACGCTATGGTGGCGGGGGCCCTCTGCTCCGACGCCAGGCTGGAGTGGAAGGCCGGAGCCCCCACCGCCTCCGGCGACCCCACCGAGGGGGCGCTGGTGGTGGTCGCCGCCCGGGACGGAGTGGATCAGAACCGGGAGCTGGAGCGCCTGCCCCGGGTGGCCGACATCCCCTTTGACTCCACCCGCAAGCTGATGACCACCATACATACCGATCCGGAGGGGGGCTGGGTGGCCCTAGTGAAGGGGGCCCCGGACGTGCTGCTGGACCGGTGTGTCAGTACCCCAAAGGGCCCCCTGACCCCGGGGGACCGGGGCCGCATCCTGGCCGCCAACGAGGGCCTGGCGGAAAAGGCCCTGCGGGTGATTGCCGTGGCCCGGCGGAGGCTGGACCGGCTTCCCCAGAATCCCCAGCCGTCCGAGGTGGAGCGGGAGCTCACCTTCTTGGGCCTGTTCGGCCTGATGGACCCGCCCCGGCCCGAGGTGCGCTCTGCCGTGGCCCGGTGCCACCTGGCGGGGGTGCGGCCGGTGATGATCACCGGCGACCACCGCTCCACCGCGGTGGCTATCGCCAAGGAGCTGGACATCGCCCGCCCCGGGGACTGGGCTGCCACGGGGGCGGAGCTGGACTTTATGCCCCAGGAGCTGCTGGAGAACGACATTGAAAAGTTCGCCGTCTTTGCCCGGGTGTCCCCGGAGCACAAAATGCGCATCGTCCAGGCCTGGCAGAAACGGGGCAAGGTGGTGGCCATGACCGGAGACGGTGTCAACGACGCCCCCGCTTTGAGGGCCGCCGACATCGGCTGCGCCATGGGCAAGACAGGCACCGACGTGGCCAAGGGGGCGGCGGACATGATCCTCACCGACGACAACTTCTCCACCATCGTGGCCGCCATTGAGGAGGGCCGGGGCATCTACTCCAACATCCGCAAGGCCATCCACTACCTGCTCTCCTGCAACATCGGGGAAATCTTCACCATCTTCGCGGCCACGCTGCTGGGCTTCGGGCAGATGCCCCTGGCCCCGGTGCAGCTGCTGTGGCTCAACCTGGTGACCGACTCCCTCCCCGCCCTGGCCCTGGGGGTGGAGCCGGTGGAGGAGGGGGTGATGGAGGAACAGCCCCGGGACGCCTCCGCCGGACTTTTCGATAAAAAGTTCTCCCTCCGTCTGGCCTGGCAGGGGCTGATGGTGGGGGGGCTCACCCTGGCGGCCTACTTTCTGGGCTTTACCCGGCTAGCCGCCCCGGGGATGGAGGGAGCTGTTGCCAACACCATGGCCTTCGCCACCCTCACCCTGTGCCAGCTCTTCCACGCCTTCAACGTGCGCAGTGAGGACCGCTCCCTCTTCGCCCAAGGGGTGCTCTCCAACCCGGCGATGAACCGGGCCTTTCTGGCGGGATTGGCCATGCAGCTTTCCGTGCTGCTGGTGCCCCCCCTACAGGGGGTGTTCTCCGTCACAGCCATGAGCGCTCCCCAGTGGCTCACCGTGATGGCCCTGGCTATGGCCCCCATCCCCATCTGCGAGTGGGCCAAGTCCGTGGGCCGCAAGGAAAAGGCGGCGGAGGCCAAAGAGGCGGCAGTAAAATAGGTTAAGAGCACAGCCCCGCCGGCAAGCGCCTGGCGGGGCTGTTGTTGCAGAGTTGGAAAGGGAAAAATGTAAAATTAAGAAAATTCACAGAACATTTCATTTCCAAAACGCCCCGTATGTGATATAATGTCTCTATCTGTAAAAATCTGAGGAATCAGAGAAAGAGCGGGGAGGAAACGGTTATGAAAAACAAGATCACAGTCACCATCGGAGGCAGGGATTATACCATGGTTGCGGTGGAGGACGAGGCATATGTCCGGCGGTGCGCCGAGCTGGTGGACCAGCAGATCAAAGAGATCTCGGCGGAGGGGCGGCTGTCCCAGGCGGACGCGGCGGTGCTGGCCGCCATGAACGTGGCCGATCTGCTGCTGAAGGAGCAGGAGACCTCGGAGAATCTCCGCCGCCAGGTGAAGGAGAACCTGGAGGAGGCCAACACCCTGAAGCTGGAGCTGTCCGAGGCCAAGCGGGAGATCTTCAAGCTGGGGACTAAGAAGTAAGGAAGGAGGCGCCGCCGATGATGGAGCTGCTCGCTCCCGCGGGGTCTATGGAGGCGGTGACCGCAGCCGTCCAGAACGGGGCGGACGCCGTCTATTTTGGATACGGAGACTTCAACGCCCGCCGCGGCGCCCGGAACTTCACCCGGGAGGAGGCCGCGGCGGCGGTCTCCTACTGCCATATGCGGGGGTGTAAGGTCAACCTGACGCTGAATACCCTGCTCACCGACCGGGAGCTGCCCGCGGCGGCGGAGCTGGCCGCCCACGCCAGCGACATCGGGGTGGACGCAGTGATTGTCCAGGACCTGGGGGTGGCCCGTATGCTCCGCCAGTCCTTTCCCGACCTGCCCGTCCACGGCTCCACCCAGATGACCGTCCACTCCCTGGACGGGGTGAAGCTGTGCGCCGATCTGGGTATGACCCGGGTGGTGTTGGGCCGGGAGCTGAGCCGGGATCAGATCGCCTATATCTGTAAAAACTCCCCCATTGAGATCGAGGTGTTCGGCCACGGCGCCCTGTGCATGTGCTGGTCGGGCCAGTGCTTTTTCTCCAGCGTCATCGGCGGGCGCAGCGGTAACCGGGGGATGTGCGCCCAGCCCTGCCGGCTGAACTACGGCTGGAACGGCAAGGCCGACGAGTACCCCCTGTCCCTGAAGGACCTGTCCATGGCGGGCCACCTCAAGGAGCTCCAGGAGATGGGAGTGGCCTGCCTCAAGCTGGAGGGCCGGATGAAGCGGCCCGAGTATGTGGCCATCGTCACCGGCGTCTACGCCCGGGCCCTGCGGGAGGGCCGGGAGCCCACAGCCGAGGAGATTGACATCTTAAAGCAGACCTTTTCCCGCCAGGGCTTTACCGACGGGTACTTTATGAACAAAAAGGGGCCGGACATGTTCGGCACCCGCCAGGAGGAGAAGGAGCCCAAGGAATTGTATGCCCAGGCCCGGACCACCTATGAAAACGGGGTGGAGAACCGGAAGGAGCCGGTGCGCATGTTCGCCCTCATCGAGGCCGGCCGGCCCGCCCAGGTGGCGGTCCAGGACCGCCAGGGCCGGGTGGCCCAGGTGGAGGGCCCTGTCCCCGAGGAGGCTCGGAACGTCCCTCTCACTCGGGAGAAGGTGGAGAGCCAGCTCTCCCGTACCGGGGGCACCCCCTTCGGCTGTGAGAAGGCGGTAGCCAAGGTGGCTGAGGGCCTGTCCCTCCCCCTGTCCGCCCTCAACGACCTGCGCCGAAGGGCACTGGAGGAGCTGATGAAGCAGCGGGGAACACCGGCCCAGCGGCGGCGCTCCCCCTATCAGCCGGGGGTGCGGTATGAGAACCAGAAGGAGCCCCCGGTGTTCACCGTCTCCCTGCGCAGGGCGGACCAGCTCAGTACCGACCTGCTGAGACTAAAGCCCGCCCTCATCTATCTCCCCGCCGACGAGGGGGCCGCCCATCCAGACGCCGTCAGGCGCTGCCAGCAGGCGGGGGTGCCTGTGGCCGTCTCCCTGCCCCGCATCTGCACCGACGGCGAGCTGCCCCAGCTGGAGCAGGACCTGGTGGCTCTGCGAGAGCTGGGCGTCACTGAGGCCCTGGCCGGCACCTGGGGGGCCGTGCGCCGGGCCCAGCAGATGGGATTCTCGGTCCGGGGGGACTACGGCCTGGGGGTGTACAACAGCCAGACCATGAAGGAGCTGCGCCGGCTGGGCCTGCTCTCCGCCACCCTCTCCTTTGAGCTGAAATTTCCCCAGATCCGGGATATCTCCAAGGCCATCCCCGCCGAGTTCATCGCCTACGGCCGCCTGCCCCTGATGATCACCGAGAACTGCATCATCTACAACCACTGCGGGCGGCACACCTGCGACAATGTGAACCTGCTTACCGACCGGAAGGGGGAGCGGTTCCCCGTGGTCAAGGCCTGGGGGTGCCGGAATGAGATCTACAACTCCAAAAAGGTCTTTCTGGCCGACAAGCAGGCCGACTGGCGGAAGCTGGGCCTGTGGGGCGCGAGGCTTCAGTTCACCACCGAGAACGCTCTGGAGTGTGCCCAGGTGCTGGAGCGGTACTTAAACCAGGGCAAATATCAGCCCAACGACTTCACCCGGGGCCTGTACTACCGGGACGTGGAGTAGGCCTATGCTCAGCCGTCAAAAATTGTTCTGGCTCAGCCGGGTGTACGACCTGCCCGGTTCCGACAAGCGTTTTCTTCGGGCCGTCCGGGACAACTGCGCCTACCACATCAAACACTGCCCCGAGTACCGGACCATCTGCAAGGCGGAGGGCTTTTCCCCGGACCAGGTGAAGACCATAGACGACCTGGCAAAGCTGCCCCTCCTGCCCACTCTGTTCTTTAAGCGGCATCATGTCTCCTCCATGCCGGGGTGGCGCACCCCCATGAAGGTGACCTCCTCGGGCACCAGCGGCAGCTTTAGCCGGGTGAGCTTCGACTGGGGCTGCATCTTCGCTGAGATCCCCATGGTGCTCCGGCTGGGATTTTACCACAGGCTGGTCTCTCCCGTGCCTGCCCGCTATGTGATCCTGGGCTACAAGCCGGGGAAGCAGGACAAAATGGGGGTGGCCCGGACCATGTTCGGCCTGACCCACTTCGCCCCGCCTGTGGGGCGGTTTTACGCCCTGCGGTGGAAGGACGGAGGCTACGTCCCCGACCTGGACGGGGCGGTGAAAACCCTGGCCCGATGGGCCCACTCCCCCCTGCCCGTGCGCGTCGTGGCCTTCCCCTCCTACCTCTGGTTCGGGATGGAGCGGCTGGAGGAGCTGGGCCTGTCGGTGAAGCTGCCCAAGGGGTCGAAAATTCTCCTGGCCGGGGGCTGGAAGCAGCACTACGCCCAAGAGGTGGACAAGAATACCCTCTACGCCCTGGCCAAAAGGGTGCTGGGGGTGGAGGAGGAGAACATCCACGAGTTTTTCGGGGCGGTGGAGCACCCGGTTTTCTTCAACTCCTGCAAAAACCACCACTTCCACATCCCCGCTTACGCCCGGGTCATCATCCGGGATGTGCGCACATTGGCCCCCCTGCCCATGGGGGAGGTGGGGCTGGTGAACCTGATTACACCTCTGATCAACGCCACCCCGGTGACCAGCGTCATGACCGACGACCTGGGGTATCTCACCCCCGGGGAGGAATGCGGCTGCGGCCTGACCGTCCCTTACCTCACCATTCTGGGCCGGGCGGGCCTGAACGACATCACCACCTGCGCCGCAGGCGCGGCCGAGTTACTAAACCAAACCGGAGCCCAGTGAAACGGGTCCGGTTTGGAGAGGAGGAGCAAGGGAATGGAGCGAATCATGATTTTGAAAAAATCATGGAAGCGGAATGGACTTTGCTCCGACGAGGGCAAGGGAGAAATGCCATGATTTTCGCCAACGGAAGCATTCTCCCCGATTCGGAGCTGGAGGTCGTCCTGTCCCGGCTGGAGGAGGAGCTCCCCCAAATTCTCGGCGGCCCGCCGCTGGAGGCGGCCACCGTACTGGACGCCCTGGAAGCTTTGGGCAATGAGCTGGACAACGGGGCGCTGGACCCTCTCATCGCCCAATTCGCCCCGCCCGGGGCCAGGGAGGAGCTGGACCGGGTCCGGCCCCAGATCGGCCGCGCCGCCCTGGAGGAGCGCCTGGACCTGGAGCTGGGGGGTCTGAGCGGGCCCCGGCCCTTCGGGAGAGCGGAGGTCCGGCCTCTGGGGGTGCTGCTCCATGTGGCCCCGGGGAATATGGCGGGACTGCCCGCCTTCACCGCCGCAGAGGGGCTGCTCACCGGCAATATCAACCTGGTCAAGCTGCCCCGAGGGGACAAAGGGCTCACCCTGGCGGTATTCCAGAAGCTGACGGAGCTGGAACCGGACCTGTCCCCTTACCTGTACGCCTTCGATATCCCGTCAAAAGATACCGCCTCCCTCGGTCGGCTGGCCGCCCTGGCCGACGGAATTGTCACCTGGGGCGGGGACGGAGCGGTTTCCGCCATGCGGGAGCTGGCCCCGGCCGGGTGCAGGCTCATCGAGTGGGGCCACCGGCTCAGCTTTGCCTATCTGTCCGACTGGGAGGGGGCCGACCTGTCCGCCCTGGCGGAGCACATCGTCTCCACCGGTGGGCTGTTGTGCTCCTCCTGTCAGGTGATCTTTTTGGATACGGAATATCTATCCGTCGGGGAACAATTCTGCAAAAAATTCCTCCCTGTATTGGAAAAGGCCGCCATGGCCCACTACAAAACCCCCGGACAGGCGGCCCAGGCGGCCCTCTACGCCCGGGAGACGGCCCTGGAGCAGGTGGTGGACCGGGCCGGCTCTGACGATCTGAATTTCCCCGGCCAGTGCTGTTCCCTCACCCTGCGCCGGGACTGTGAGCTGGAGCTGTCCCACCTCCACGGCAATGTGCTGGTGAAGCGCCTGCCCCGGGGGGAGATTATCCCCACCTTGCGGCGACAGCGGGGCCGGCTCCAGACGGCGGGACTGCTCTGTCCTGAAGGGGCGCGGGAGGAGCTGACCGCCCTGCTGGCCAGGGCGGGGGTCAACCGGATCACCGCCCCTGGACATATGTCCCACACCTTCCCCCTGGAGGCCCACGATGGGGAGTACCCCCTGCGCCGGTATGTGCGGGTGGTGGACGTGGAAAATAAATTTTGAGGAGTTTACAATATGGACTTGAAAATCAAGGCGGTTTCCCCTAAAATCGGGAAAGAAATCCCCCTGCCCTACTACGCCACCCCCGGCTCGGCGGCCATGGACCTCCACGCCTGTGTGGACGAAGCGGTGACCATCCCCGCCGGCGGGCGGAGGACCATCCCCACCGGCATCGCCATCGCCCTGCCCTCAGCAGACTATGTGGCCCTGGTGTACGCCCGCAGCGGCCTGGGCATCAAGCACGGGGTGGCCCCGGCCAACTGCGTGGGGGTCATCGACAGTGATTACAGAGGTGAAATATTAGTAGGGCTTCAAAACTCTGGGGAATCGGATTTTACCGTTCAGCCCGGGGATCGCATCGCCCAGCTGATGATCGCCCCGGTGATTCAGGCCAGCATTCAGATGGTGGACGAGCTGGACGACACCGCCCGGGGGGCGGGAGGCTTCGGGTCCACGGGACAATAAGGAGGAAACCGCCATGTTCGGTCTGTTTAAGAGCAAAGGGGAAAAGCCCGAGGAGAAGGAGCGCAAGGCCCGGGCTGAGAACCCGGAAAGCCGGCAGTTCAAGGAGTTCGCCGCCCAGTTTCTCCCGGAGGAGCTGTCCATTCTGGCTGTCACCGGGGCCAACGGCTTCGGCGGCGGCAAGAGTGGCAAAGAGGAGCTGTGGACGGCCTCCATCGGCCTGACCGCCTGGATGGAGGAGGACAGCCCCGACATCCACCAGGGGGAGTTTGTCCTCAGCACCGTAGGGGACGACCAGCTGCTGGAGATTTTGCGGCATCGGGCTCCCAGGGATTTCATCCTCAAATTTCGGGGACGGGTGTCGGAGGACGGCAAGCGCCTGCTGCTGCTGGACCTGCCCGAGCCCGGGTTCGACCCCGACCTGAAGGCGATTTTAGAGGAGCAGAAGAAGCCGGTCACCTTCTGGGAGGAGGGGCTGGGCACCTTCACCCTGAACCGGCAGGTGAACTGGTTTGAAACCAATGTAGACTGGTTGGGGACGGAGATTTCCATGGTCTTTGACCGGGAGGAGGACCGGGCCGCCTGTATCCAAAACGCCAAGGTCCTGCTGGCAGCCGCCAACCACTGGGACAAACGGGTGCGGGAGTACGCCGCGGACGAGCTGGTCTCCCTGGCCAACGACTGGGCGGAGGATGAGGAGGTCACCCGGGAGCAGTTCATGGAGCGGATGGAGCTGGAATCTATCGAGATTCGGGAGGACGGCGCCTTCGAGTTCTGGTTCGCCGACGGGGAGATGTTCTACGGCCACTCCATCCATGTGCAGGGCAATCTGACCGACGGCCCTAGCACGGCTCAGATGGAGGGCTGATTCAGCGCCTCCAGTATGAGCCGGGCGCCCAGGAGAAAGCCGGAGCGGTAATACTGAAAATTCCGCCGTTCTTCCCGCTCTCCCTCCAGCTCACACAGGCGGTCGAGAAACGCCTCGCCGAATGCCGCTTCGATCTTGTCCGTCTCCGAGAAGATTTGGTCGTATAATTCCTGTTGCTTTTTATCCCGCTTGGGGGTAATATCGTATTCACCGCTGAATAATTGATATAGGATGTTTTCCATTTTAGTACCTCCTCGGAAGTCTAATTTAATTAGACTTTGTGGGCTTAGTATAGTCTATTTATATTAGACTTGTCAAGGGGTATTTGCTATGTTTTCTAAAAAACTATTTGGTCAACGAATTTCTGAATTGCGAAAGAATTCGGGAGAAACACAAACAGCCCTTGGCGAACTGATTGGAGTGAAAAAGGGGCAGATTAGCGGAATAGAGTGCGGCAATGCGACAACTACCGCCGAACGCATCGCCCTGATCTGTGAGCACTACAAGGTCTCCGCCGACTATCTGCTGGGCCTCACCGACGACCCGGAGCCGAAATATGGGGTGAAGCCGTGAAGATCATCTTAGCCTCCCAGTCGCCCCGGCGGCGGGAGCTGCTGGAGCGGATGGGGATTACGGACTTTGAGGTCATCCCCGCCCAGGGGGAGGAGATCGCCACCCGCAGCCTGACCCCCGACCAGCTGGTGGAGGAGCTGTCCAGAAACAAGTGCGCTGAGGTGGCCGCCACCCATCCGGACGACCTGATTATCGCCGCCGACACGGTGGTGGCGGTGAACAACCGGGTGCTGGGCAAGCCCCGCAATGAGGAGGACGCCGCCCGGATGCTCAATGCCCTGTCGGGCCGGCTGAATATGGTATACACCGGCGTGACCGTCTCCCTGAGCGGGAAGACAGCCACCGAGCATGAGATCACCTGCGTCCGCTTCCGCCCTCTGACCCAGGCGGACATTATTCGCTACATCGCCACCGGCGAGCCCATGGACAAGGCTGGGGGCTATGGCATCCAGGGCTACGGCTGTGTACTGGTGGAGGGCATTTCCGGGGATTATTATAATGTAATGGGCCTGCCGGTGTGCCGGCTGGCCAAAATGCTGGCCCGGTTCGGGGTAGATACCCTGGCTCTGGCCGCAGAGAAGGAGCAAAGAGCGTGAAAGATTTCCTCCGGCAAAACGGGGTGCTGCTGCTGGTGATTGCCCTGCTGGCGTCCATTCTCATCGGGATATTTACCTTTGTGCTCAGCGGCGAGGCAGACCCCCTGTCCAACATTGTGAATACGATCACCTCCCCTGTGCGGGGGGGCATCGCCGCCGCCGCCGACTGGGTGGAGGGGGCCTATGCCTATGTGTTCCACAAGGGGGAGCTGGAGGAGGAGCTGGACGCCCTGCGCACCCAGGTGGGCGAGCTCCAGGAGAAGGTGCGCCAGGGGGAGGAGGCCAGCCGGGAGAACGAGCAGCTCCGGGACCTGCTGGGCCTCCAGGCCCGGCGGCGGGACTTCGTCTTTGAGGCCGCCAAGGTTACCGCCCGGTCCACCTCCAACTGGGAGTCCACACTCACCCTGAGCAAGGGCTCTACCGCCGGCATTGAGGCGGGGGACTGCGTGGTCACCCAGACCGGCGTGCTGGTGGGGGTGGTGGCCGAAACGGGGCTGAACTGGTGTACTGTGTCCACCATCATCGACACCGAGACCGAGATCGGCGGCATCGTCACCCGAACCTACTCCGCCGGCGTGCTGGAGGGGGACTTTTCCCTGATGAACGAGGGAAAGCTGAAGCTGAACTACCTGCCCGAGGGGGCCCAGCTGGTCACCGGGGACGAGGTGCTCACCTCCGGCCGGGGCGAGGTGTTCCCCTCCGGGCTGGAGGTAGGCCGGGTAGAGGGGGTCTTTACCGACCCCTCCGGCCAGACCCGCTACGCGGTGGTGGCCCCCTCGGTGGCCCTGGACTCCCTCATCGAGGTATTTGTCATCAAGGATTTTGAGATTGTCGAGTAGGGGCCGGCGCCCTCGCCGGCCCGTTTCCGCAAGATGACGTATTTTGTAAAAGGCGGGCCGCCGAGGGCGGCGGCCCCTGCGGTAAAGGGGATATCTATGACCCGACGGGATCTGATCCATAAATGGCTGGTCTACGCCCTGGGGCTGTTGCCCGTGTGGCTGCTGGACGCCTATATCCTGCCCCGGTACCCCCTGTACGGCGCCTCGCCCATGCTGCTGCCCCTGGCGGTGGCGGCGGTGGCGGTGCTGGAGGGGGCCTACTCGGGCACCGGCTTCGGCCTGGGGGTGGGGCTGCTGTGGGAGCTGGCCTATCCAGGAGGCTTCGGGGGACTGGTGTTTTTCCTGGCCCTGGCCGGCATGGCCATGGGAGGGGTGTCCCAGTACGCCCTGAGCCAGACCTTTATCGGCTGTCTCATCTGCGCGGCGGGGACAGTGGGACTGCTGGAGCTGCTGCGCGTTGCCCGGGGGCTGCTCACCAACGCCGCCCCCCTGTCCGCCCTGCTGGAGGCGGCCGCCCCAGAGTTTCTCTGGTCGGTGGCCTGGACCCCTCTGGTCTGGCTGCTGTTCCGGGCGGTCCACCAGAAGGTGGGCGGGAACAAGCTGGCCTAGGCCTCGCCGGCCGGGCGTTCCTTTCTTGAAAGAAAGGAACCGAAAGAACTTTCGGGCAAAATTGCGTTTTGCCTGCGTTTTTGCAAAGGAGACCCCAATGAATACAAAGCAGTTTCACCGCCGGGTGTGGGCCATCGTGCTGCTACTGGCCCTGATGGTCACGGGCATGGGAGCCACCCTGTACGATTTACA
The DNA here is from genome assembly GCA_021770445.1 of Bacillota bacterium. GTDB lineage: Bacteria > Bacillota > Clostridia > Oscillospirales > Oscillospiraceae > Lawsonibacter. Next base: position 59,550 of record JAETQY010000009.1, read on the forward strand.
GATCAACAACGGGGACAACTATCTCAAGCAGACCCAGAAGAAGATCGCCGAGACCCAGTCTGTCCCTGCCGCCCGGGGCAATCTCTATGACCGAAACGGTCAGGTGCTGGTGTCCAACCGGGTGATCTACCAGGTCAGCCTGGATGTGGGTCTGATGGATAAGGACGAGAGGAGGGACCGCAACGAGATCCTCCTCACCCTCTTCCAGGCCGCCCGGACGGAGGGGGTGGAGTGGACGGACAATCTGCCCATCACCAAGACGGCCCCCTTCCGTTTTACCACCGACGATCCCTACTACGTCGTCTCTCAGGACGAGGACGGCAACGAGGTAAAGACCCTCACCCGGCTGGGCCGGCTGGCGGTCAAGCTGGGTTGGGTGGACGACCCCACCAAGGAGCCGGAGGCGGAGACGGAGAGCGCCCCCGCCAAGGAGCCCGGCCTGCTGGACAAGCTGAAGAGCCTCCTGAAGGGAGGGACGTCTGCGGATACCCCCAAGAAGTCCAAGGAGCCCAAGCCCCTGCTGGAGGCGGAGGCGCTGCTGGGGAAGATGTGCGAGAGCTTCTCCATCAAGGGCGAGGGGGCCGTGGACCGGAAAAAGGCCGCTAAAAACGGCGAGACTGTCCCAGATTTGAACATCGGGGATATGTCCAAAACGGACGCCCGGGCCCTGGCCGGGGTGCTCTATGAGCTGAATCTGCGCAGTCAGGATATCTATACCGCCGCGGAGTATGTCTTTGCCGACCACGTGGACATCGACTTTATTTCCCGGGTGAAGGAACAGGACCTGACCGGCGTGGTCATCGAGGCCACCACCGTGCGGCAGTACCACACCAAATACGCCGCCCACCTACTGGGCCGAGTGGCCCAGATGGACCGGAACGAGTGGGAATACTACAAGACGGTGGATGAGGACGGCGACGGTGTGCCAGACTACCAGATGAACAATGTGGTGGGCAAGGAGGGGGCCGAGCTGGCCTTTGAGAGCCTGCTTCGGGGCCGGCCCGGCACCCGGACGGTGGAGCGGAACACCAAGGGTAAGATTGTGGCCCAGGACTGGAAGAGAGAGCCGGAGCCGGGGGCGAACGTGGTGCTCACCCTGGACATTGGCCTACAGGGCTATGTGGAGAATCTGCTGGCCGACGCCGTCCCCAAGCTGGAGAGCGAGGAGACGGAGGGGGCCGCCTGCGTGGTGCTGGACGTGAAGGGGGCCGATGTGCTGGCCGCCGCCTCTTACCCCACCTTTGACCTGGCCAACTACGCTGCCGAGCTGGCCGAGAAGGCGGAGGATCCCCTCAAGCCCTTCCTGAATCGGGCCCTCAGCGGCCTCTATCCCCCGGGGTCCACATTTAAGATGCTCACCGCCATCGCCGGGCTGGAGGAGGAGATTATCACCCCCACCACCCAGATTCGGGACGAGGGGCAGTATAACTACTACGGCCCCAACGGGCCCAAGTGCTGGATCTTCCGACAGTACGGGAGCAAGCACGGCCTGGTCAACGTGACCCGCGCCATCGAGGTCTCCTGCAACTACTTTATGTTCGACGTGGGCCGTCAGCTGGGCATCGACAAGCTGGTGGACTACGCCTCCCGCTTTGGGCTGGGGGAGAAGACAGGCATCGAGCTGTCTGAGAATCCCGGCGTTATGGCCAGCCCGGCCTATACAGAATCCCATGGCGGCACCTGGTATCAGGGCAATGTGCTGTCGGTGGCCATCGGCCAGGAGAGCAGCCAGTTTACCCCTCTCCAGCTGGCCAACTATATCGCCACCCTGGTCAACGGTGGCACCCGAAATGCCGTTCACCTGCTGAAGGAGGTCAAATCCAGCGATTTCTCCCAGGTGCTCCAGAGCTATGAGCCCCAGGTGTTGGACACCATTGAGATCCAGGACCAGAATCTGAACGCGGTAAAGGCGGGTATGCTGGCCCTGACCACCAACAACAACGCAGTGAAGCAGCACTTTCAGAGCCTGCCCTTCCAGGCCGGCGCCAAGACGGGCTCCGCCCAGGTCAGCGGACAAAACGAGTCAAACGCCGTTTTCGTCTGCTTCGCCCCCTATGACGACCCGGAGATCGCGGTGGCCATTGCGGTGGAGCATGGCGGCAGCGGCAGCGAGCTGGCCGGCATAGCGGCCGATGTGCTGCGCTACTACTTCTCTTCCCAGGAGACCCGGGAGGAAATTCCCGTGGAAAATACCCTGATTCGATAATTCCCCCGCAAAAAATGAGGGGCCCGCCCGGAGGGCGGGCTAACTCATAAATTTTCAAAAACGAACAAGGAGATGTACTGATTATGGCAGAAAACTGCACCCACGACTGCTCCAGCTGTTCCGCTGACTGCTCCTCTCGGGACCTGCGGGTCCCGGCCAACGCCCTGTCCAGCATCAAGCAGGTCATCGCGGTGGTGAGCGGAAAGGGCGGCGTAGGCAAGAGCACCGTCACCGCCTCCCTGGCGGCCGCTATGGCGAAGAAGGGCAAAAAGGTGGCCATTCTGGACGCCGACATCACCGGCCCCTCCATCCCCACCGCCTTCGGTGTACATGAGCGGGCCACCGGCTCCGACGCAGGCATCGACCCGGCTATTACAAAGGGCGGCATCAAGCTCATGTCCCTGAACCTCCTCTCTGCCAACGAGACCGACCCGGTCATCTGGCGGGGACCCGTTATCGCCGGGGTGGTCACCCAGTTCTGGCAGGAGGTGGTCTGGGGCGACATCGACTATATGTTTGTGGATATGCCCCCCGGAACCGGCGACGTGCCCCTCACCGTGTTCCAGTCCCTCCCTGTGGACGGGGCGATCGTGGTCACCTCTCCCCAGGACCTGGTGTCTATGATCGTGTCCAAGGCGGTGAACATGGCCAAGATGATGGATATCCCCGTGCTGGGCCTGGTGGAGAACTACAGCTATTTCCAGTGTCCCGACTGCGGCAAACAGCACGCCATCTTCGGCGAGAGCCGCATCGACCAGGTGGCCGCCGATCTGGAGGTCCCCGTGCTGGCCAAGCTGCCCATCGACCCCGCCTGGGCCGCCGCCTTTGACGCCGGGAAGATCGAGGACTTCCCCTCCGAGGCCATGACCCGGCTGGCCGAACAGCTGGAGCGCTGAGTAAGCATGCCCGATCCAGTCCATTTCAGGAGACGACATGCCATGCTCAGCAGTCTTATCAATGTTTTAATTGCCGCTTTCGCCGCCGTTTCCGTGGGCCTGAGCGGCTGTCGATCCCTGCTCCCTCCGCCCTACGACTACTCCCAGCCCGTTCCCCAGAGCGAGCAGCGGGAGGATTCCTGGTTTGAGGACAGCGCCGTGATCGGCCACTCCCTGATGGAGGGCTTTGAGGGGTTCTCCAAGGTGGACGCCGACATCCACTTTTTCACCGATACCGGGATCTCCGCCGAGAGGGCCGCGGACTACAGCAAGTTCGATTTGCCGGACGGCGGGACCGGCACCCTGGCGGACGGCCTGAGACAGAAGGAGTTCAGCAAGATCTATATCATGCTGGGGGTAAACGAGATCACCACCTCCAAGGATAAGCTGAAGCAGAATATGGCCAACCTGATCCAGATCGTCCGGGACGATCAGCCCGAGGGCGTCCCCATCTACGTTCTGAACCTCACCCCCACCACCAGGAAAAAGTCGGACAGCTCCGATTTCAACCAGAAGAACGTCAAGCGGCTGAACGAGGCCCTGGCTGAGCTGTGTGAGGAACAGGAGTGCTATCTGGTGGACCTGTGGTCTTGCTTCGCCGACGAGGAGGGCTATCTCCCGGAGGAGAAGTCCACCGACGGCGTCCACCTCAAGGCCGCGCAGTACCGGGTCATGGCCGATTTTCTCCTGTGCCACACCGTGGAGGAACAATAGAGGATCCCCCGGCGTCAGCCGGGGAATTTTTCTGCGCCGGGGAGAAAAAAGCCCTTGACAACTTCCGTGGTTTGTGGTAAAACTTCGATAGTAAGTTATAACTAACTGTTTGGGAGGAAGCCATATGGAGAAGCGGACCCTGGAGGACCTGGCCCCCGGCCAGAGCGGGACCATCCTGTCGGTGGGCAACAGATCGGGGACGGTGAAGCGCCGGCTGGTGGACATGGGCCTCACCCCGGGTACCGAGGTGAAGGTGACCAAGATCGCCCCCCTGGGCGACCCTATCGAGGTCACCCTGCGGGGGTATGAGCTGTCTCTGCGCAAGGCGGACGCCGCCCAGATCGTCATGGGCCAGCCCCGGCCCCGGGGGACCGGCGCGGCCCGGGCGGCCATGACCCGCCGGGACCCGGAGACCGCCCGCCGTCAGCTCCGGGCCCACGAGCACGAGTTGGAGGAGCACAGCGGCCGCTACGACCCCGCTGAGCACGACAAGCGTACCATGCGCATCGCCCTGGCGGGCAACCCCAACTGCGGCAAGACCACCCTGTTCAACGCCCTCACCGGCTCCAACCAGTACGTGGGCAACTGGCCCGGCGTCACCGTGGAGAAGAAGGAGGGCACTGCCCACATCGGCGAGAAGGCGGTCACCGTGGTGGACCTGCCCGGCATTTACTCCCTGTCCCCCTACTCCATGGAGGAGATCGTGGCCCGGGACTTCATCATCGGCGAGGGCCCCGACTGCGTCATCGACATCGTGGACGCCACCAACCTGGAGCGCAACCTGTACCTCACCGTCCAGCTGCTGGAGCTGGAGCGGCCCACGGTGCTGGCCCTCAACTTCATGGACGAGGTGGAGAAGCGGGGGGACAGAATCGACGTGGACCGGTTGTCCAAGGAGCTGGGGGTGCCGGTGATCCCCATTACCGCCCGGACGGGGGAGGGCGTGGAGGAGCTGATGCACACCGCCCACCGGCAGATGCACCTGGGGGTGACCGTGGAGCCGGACGACCTCTACGACGACTACACCCACGACATCCACCACCGCATGGGCGAGCTGCTCCACGACTACGCCTACGCCGCCGACCTCCCCGCCCACTGGGCCTCCATCAAGCTGCTGGAGGGGGACGCCATCGTGGAAAAGGCGCTGAATCTGCCCCAGGATGTAAAAAAGAAGCTGGACGCCCTGGTGGCGGAGTATGAGAACTCCAGCGACCTGGGGGACCGGGAGACCCTCATCGCCGACAGCCGGTACCAGTACATCCAGCGGGTGGTGGCCGCCTCGGTGGTCCGGGGGACCGCCCCCGGGGAGCCCACTTTCAGCGAGAAGATCGACAGGGTGGTCACCCACCGGGTGTTCGCCATCCCCCTGTTTCTGTGCACCATGCTCATCATGTTCGTGGTCACCTTTGGCCCCTTCGGCTCCTGGTTGTCCGACGGCGTGGGGGCAGGGATGGACGCTCTGGCCCAGTGGCTGGCCCCCGCCTTGGAGGGGATGGGGGTGTCCCCCGTGCTCGTCTCCCTGGTGTGCGACGGCATCATCGCCGGCGTGGGCGGCGTACTCACCTTCCTGCCCCAGATCGCCCTGCTGTTCCTGTTCCTCTCCTTCCTGGAGGACTCGGGCTATATGTCCCGGGCGGCCTTCATCATGGACCGGGCTCTGCGCCGGTTCGGCCTGTCCGGCAAGGCCTTTATCCCCATGCTCATGGGCTTCGGCTGCTCCGTCCCCGCCATCATGGGGGCCAGGACCATGGAGAACGAAAAGGACCGGCGGATGACCATTTTACTGATTCCCTTCATGTCCTGCTCCGCCAAGCTGCCCGTCTACGGTCTGCTCTCCGCCGCCTTCTTCGGCCCCTGGGCGGGTCTGGTGGTCTTCGGGCTGTACATCATCGGCATGGTCGTGGGCATCGCCTCCGGGCTGTTCTTCAAAAAGACCCTCTTCGCCGGGGAGCCCGCCCCCTTTGTGCTGGAGCTGCCCCCCTACCGCCTGCCCTCCATCGGCAATATGCTTACCCATGTGTGGCAGAAGGTGAAGGGCTTCCTAGTCAAGGCGGGCACCCTGATTCTGCTCATGTCCATGGTCCTCTGGCTGCTCCAGTCCTTCGACTTCTCCCTCCACATGGTGGAGGACCCCACCCACAGTATGCTGGGCGCCCTGGGCAATGTGATCGCCCCTGTGTTCGCCCCCTGCGGCTTCGGACACTGGCAGGCCGCTGTGGCCCTGCTCACCGGGCTGATCGCCAAGGAGATGGTGGTGTCCTCCCTGTCCATGTTCTACGGCTTCTCCCTCACCGCCGCCGGCACGGAGGTGGCCGCCGCCATGACCGGCTTCACCCCTCTGTCCGCCTTCGCTATGCTGGTGTTCATCCTGCTCTACGTCCCCTGTGTGGCCGCCGTGTCCACCCTGTTCAAGGAGATGGGCAGCCGCAAGTGGGCCTGGTTCTCCATTGCCTGGCAGATCGGCTGCGCCTATGTGGTGTCCCTGCTGGTGTACCAGATCGGAGGGCTGTTCCTGTGATCGTAAACATCCTGTTTTGGATTTTTATGCTGGTGTTTATCCTGATGATCCCCCTCCTCATGCTGGGCTTAGGCAAGTCGTTTATGAAGAATCCCCCCACCGAGATTAACCCTGGCTACGGCTACCGGACGGCTATGTCCTCGAAAAACCAAGCCACCTGGGACTTTGCCCAGAAATATATGGGCGAGGTCTGGTATAAAGCGGGCCGGGTCCTGTTGGTTCCCTCCATTGTTCCGCTACTCTTTGTGCTGGGGCGGGATGTAGGTACCGTCGGCATGGCTGGCCTGGTCGTCTCCGGGGTGCAGCTAATTGTTATGCTGAGCTCTATTGGAGTCACAGAACGTGCCCTGAAGAAAAACTTCGACAAAAACGGAAAAAGAAAGACAGAAACGGACTGATTTTGTGATAAAACTCATTTCTCTGGACCTGGACGGCACTCTGCTTGACCCCAAGGGCCGGGTCACGGACGCTTCCAAGGCGGCCATCGCCAAGGCAAGAGCGGCAGGGCTGCGGGTGGTCATCAACACCGGCCGGGACTGCCACGAGGCGGCCTGGTTCGCCCGGGAGGCGGGGTGCGACACGCTGAACGCCTCCACCGGGGGCGGGATGGTGTCCGATGGCGAGCAGGTCTTGCGCCAGTGGGATGTGCCGGAGCCCTCGGGCCGCCGGGCGGTGGAGCTGTGTCTGGGCTGGGGCTTCGATTTGATGGTCTTTGCCGGGGAGAAGACCCTGGTTAGCTCCGCCTATAAGAAGTACCTGGACCGGTACTACCCCTTCCCGGCCTTTCACGCCCACGCCGTAGTCACCAACGACCCCCTGGGCTACATGGCGGAGCACAATTTGCCCCTGACCAAGCTCCACGGGGAGCTGGACCCCACCCAATACCCCCTGGACCAGCTGGCCGCCTTGCCAGGGGTGGCCCTCACCACCTCCAGCAGCCACGACGTGGAGCTGGTGGCTGCCGGGACGGACAAGGGGAAGGCCCTGGCCCTGATCGCCCAGCGGTACGGCGTCCCTCTGGAGGACTGCGCCGCCGTGGGGGACAGCGCCAACGATTTGGAGGTCCTCCGGGCGGTGGGGACCCCCATCGTTATGGGCGACGCCCCGGAGAAGGTCAAAGCCGTCGCCGCCCGCGTCGCCCCTTCAAACGCCAAGGAGGGTGCGGCCTGGGCCATCCTGAGCTGTCTGGAATAGAACACCCTCGGTGCTCTGCACTCACAAAAAAGGCCGGAGGCCGGGTAGGTGACCCAAATCCGGCGCTGAGACGGTGGGCGTGCGCTGGGGTTTTCAGGGGCGGAGCCCCTGAACGGCGTTTTGCCCACTTTGCCGCTGTTGGCAAAGTGGGTCGCCGCCGGGGCGGCGAAACCCTCCCCTCATTCCACCGTAACACATAAAAAGCGCATCCCGCATAACCGGGACGCGCTTTTGTCATGCACTCTGAGCATGTCGAATCAGATCGTCCTCCCGCTGAAAGCGGGTAAACAGCTTGTAACTTCCCACGCTCCAGGCCAGGAACAGCACGTGGACCAATAACCCCAGCCAGCCGGGGACCATCATCACGCCGGTAAACTCATAGGTTCCTCTGAAGGCGATCCAGCACCAGATGGGCGGCAGCTGGATGACGGCCAGGACCAGACAGGCTGGTCCGGCCGGGGTCCAGTGCTTGGCAAAAAGACCGTAGAGGCTCCACCACAAAAATTGAGCTGTCATGATTGCGACAATTCCCCAATAGGCCGGGTGGGGTTTTCCAAAATTTCGGGCGTTGGCGATGTAGAGCAGGCCCACCACCGCCACACACGCGGCAAAGAGGGTCAGCTCCGCCGCCGCCAGCAACCTCGGCCACAGGGTCCGCCATCTCCACTCCCGGGCGTAGCGCCGGGCCAGCTCCGCCGGGTCGCCCATGCGGGCGGCCGCCAGGGCGCGGGCCTCCTCTGGGGTGTGCCCCGCCTCCTCCAGGTCCCGGCATAGGGCAAGCAGGTGGTCCTCCAGCTCCTTTTTGGTCCGTTCCCGGTAGCTTCCATCAGGGACGCCCTCCAGACATTGACCAATCAATTCTTCCGTCCAATTTTTCATGCCAGCTTATGCCTCTCCTCTCTTTTTCGCCCGAATGCACCCCCCAGCAGGATACAGAGCGCGAAGGTAAAGCAATGGTACCAGGCGTTGTAGATCAAGTAGCGGGACACAGCCTCCCAAAACGGCCTGTGGTGGTTGTCAATGGCGCTCCACCAGGCGTTGAACGCGGTGATATAGGCCCAGTGGACGCACAGCGCCGCGCTGATGACCACCGCCGGGCGGCGGGAGGTCTGGAGCCTGCGGCTCATGTAGAGCGCCCCCGCAGCCAGGGCTAGGGCGAAGGGCAGAAGGTGCCGCCAGAAGAGGGAGTTGTTCCAGTTTCCTATGGTGCCCCGGATCAGCAGGATCCAGGGCTTCCGGGGGTCTCCGGGCAGGGAGGTCGCCAACTGCCACACGCTTCCCATCACCCAGTAGATCAGAAAATGTGTCCCGGCCATGACGGCCAGGCCCCCGACCCAGGCCCGCAGGAGGAGGCGCAGTGCCGCCAGCCTCCCCGGCAGGGACCGCTTCCAGGCGGCCAGATACTCCTTCTTCAGCCGCTCCGGCTCCCCCATGAGGCGCAGGGCCTCGGCCTGGGCCTCCGCCTCCGTCCGGCCCGCGTCCATCAGGGCGCGGCGCTGGCATTCCAGGTGGTCCTCCAGCTCCTTCTCCGTCCGCGTCCGGTAGCCGCCTGCGGGGACGTCCACCAAAACTTGGCTGATAAATTCTCCCATCCAATTCATGTTGTTTCTCCTCTCAAAATCCGTCCCATAGCCCTGACATACACCGCCCACTGTTCTTCCTTGTCCTCCAGCGCCCGCCGGCCGGCGGTGGTGAGGCGGTAGTACCGCCGCTCCCGGCCGTTCTCCGCCTGGGCGTAGGAGTCGATGAGCCCCCGGTCCTCCAGGGCATGGAGGAAGGGGTACAGGCTGCCCTGGCTCATGCGGAACACGTCCTCTGACAGCAGGGCCATCTCCTGGATCAGCTGATAGCCGTACATGTCCTTCCGGCTGAGCAGCTTGAGCAAGATCAGCTCATGGCTCCCCTTGGACAACTCCTTATCAACTTTCATGGTATCACCTCTGTTCAAGAGGCATTATATACCTCTGATTCCGATGTGTCAAGAAAAATACAGAGGACGGCAGAAAGGCCGTCCTCTGTCAATACAAAATGTTATTTTAAGCGCCAAATATCCTGATTGTACTGCTCGATGGTCCGGTCGGAGGAGAAATAACCGGACTTGGCGATGTTGACCAGCATCTTCTTCGCCCAGCCCCGGCGGTCGCCGTAGTCCCGGAGGCAGCGGTCCTTGGCGGCGATGTAGTCCTCCACATCCAGGAGAGCCATGAACCAGTCCTTGTACTTCATGTCCTTCCACAGGGCAGACAGGCTGGCCGGGTCACCGATAGCCAGCAGCTCGGGGGACACCAGGAAGTCTACCAGCCGCTCCACAAGGGGACGGTGGTAGTAGTCCAGGGGCCGATAGCTGCGCCCATCGGGCTCACTGCCCTGATACAGGCCGATGACCTCGTCGCTGTGCCGGCCGAAGGTGTAGATGTTGCCCTCCCCCACCAGCTGGGCGATCTCCACGTTGGCCCCGTCCAGGGTGCCCAGGGTGACGGCGCCGTTGGCCATGAACTTCATGTTACCAGTGCCGCTGGCCTCCTTGGAGGCCAGGGAGATCTGTTCGGAGATGTCACAGGCGGGGATGAGCCGCTCGGCCCAGGTGACGTTGTAGTTCTCCACCATGGCCACCCGCAGCCAGGGGCGGACCTGGGGGTCCTGGTCAATGAGCTTTTGCAGGCAGAGGATGAGGTGGATAATGTGCTTGGCCATCACATAGGCGGGGGCGGCCTTGGCGCCGAAGAGGACGGTCACTGGCTGCTCAGGGAACCGGCCGGCCTTGATCTCCAGGTACTTGTGGATGACATACAGAGCGTTCATCTGCTGCCGCTTGTACTCGTGGAGCCGCTTTACCTGGATGTCAAAGACAGACTGGGGGTCGATTTCGATGCTCTGGGTGGCCCACAGCACCCGGCACAGCTGATTCTTGTTGTGCTGCTTCACCTCCAGCAGCCGGTCCAGGACGGTGGCGTCCTCCTGGAAGTCCAGCAGCTTCTCCAGCTTTTTAGCGTCCCGTCGCCAGTCGGGGCCGATGCAGCTATCAATGAGGGCGGCCAGCTCCGGGTCGCAGGCCTCCAGCCACCGGCGGAGGGTGACGCCGTTGGTCTTGTTGTTGAATTTCTCCGGGTAGATGTCGTAGAAGGGCTTGAGCTCGGAGTTCTTCAGGATCTCCGTGTGGAGGGCGGCCACGCCGTTGACCGAGTAGCCGCAGTGGATGTCCATGTGGGCCATATGGACCCGATTTTGGCCGTCGATGATGGCTACCCGGGGATCGGGGTAGGCCTCCTTCATTCGGCGGTCCAGCTCCTGAATGACGGGCACCAGCTGGGGGGCCACCTTCTCGATAAAGGACAGGGGCCACTTCTCCAGCGCCTCGGCCAGGATGGTGTGGTTGGTGTAGGCGCAGGTGCGGCGGACCTGGTCCAGGGCCTCGTCGAAGGACATGCCCTTCCCGGTGAGCAGGCGGATCAGCTCGGGGATGACCATGGAGGGGTGGGTGTCGTTGATCTGGATGGCCACATGGTCGGCCAGGGTGTTCGGGGCATACCCCCGGCTCTCCAGCTCGGACAGGATGAGCTGAGCCCCAGCGGACACCATGAAATACTGCTGATAGACCCTGAGCAGCCGGCCGGCCTCGTCGCTGTCGTCGGGGTAGAGGAAGGAGGTCAGCCGGTGGGCGATATCTCCCTTGTCGAAGTCGATGCCCACCCAGGGGGCGTCGGCGGGCTGGGCCACGTCGAAGAGGTGGAGCCGGTTGGCGTACCCGTTGTTGGCTCCGGGGATGGCGATGTCGTAGAGCACCGCCTTCAAAGTAAAGCCGCCGAAGGGCACGTCGAAGGACATGCCGGTGGGGATAAGCCAGCTGTCCGCCTCCATCCAGGGGTCGGGGACCTCGGTCTGGCGGCCCTGGTCGAATTTCTGCTTGAACAGGCCGTAGTGGTAGTTCAGGCCCACGCCGTCGCCGGGCAGACCCAGGGCGGCAATGGAGTCCAGGAAGCAGGCGGCCAGGCGGCCCAGGCCGCCGTTGCCCAGGGAGGGCTCGGGCTCCATGGACTCGATGACCCCCAGGTCCCGGCCCAGGTCGGCCAGCAAGGCCTTCACCTCGTCGTGGAGCCCCAGGGCCAGCAGGTTGTTGCTCAGCAGCTTGCCCATAAGGAACTCGGCGGAGAAGTAGTAGAGCTTCCGCCCGCCCGCGGGAGCGGGGCGGTCCTGGGCCAGGTGACCGGTAAGGATCAGCAGCGCCTCGTAGAGCTGGTGGTCGTCACACTGGTCGGGGGCGCAGCCAAAGCGGGTTTGAGTGGTCTGAAAGAGCTGTTCTTTCAGCTGCATAAAAACACATCCTTATTTTTTGGATTTGCCGGCCTTGGGCAGGCGCTGATATACCGACATATCCCGGTACAGGCGCTTGGCCAGCTTTTCATCGAAGGAGCCGGGCAGGGCCCGCCATTTCCAGTTATTCCCTAAAGTGGAGGGGATATTCATCCGGGCCTCCAGCCCCAGGCCCAACAGGTCCTGGAACTGCATCACCGCCAGGTCGGCGGGGGAGGCCCAGGCTGAGCGCATCATGCCCCAGTGGTAGCCCTCCCGCTTGGTCAGGCGCAGGTAGGCCTTGGCGAAGGACACATCCTTTTTGGGGGCGGAGGCCATCCAGCCCTGGATGGTGTCGTTGTCGTGGGTGCCGGCGTAGACCACGCAGTGGGTGGGGTAGCGGTGGGGCAGATAGTCGTTGTCCCCGTCCCGGCTGTCGAAGGCAAATTCCAGCACCTTCATGCCGGGGTAGCCCGAGTCGCGGAGCAGCTTTTTCACCGACGGGGTGAGGAAGCCCAGGTCCTCGGCGATGATGTCCTTCTTGCCCAAGGCCTTGTTCACCGCCTTGAAGAAGGCGATGCCCGGGCCGGGCTTCCACCGGCCGTTGCGGGCGGTCTTGTCGCCGTAGGGGATGGCGTAATAGGAGTCGAAGCCCCGGAAGTGGTCGATGCGCAGGGTGTCGTACAGCTTGAACTGGAAGGAGATGCGCCGCAGCCACCAGGAATATCCGTCCTCCTTCATCCTTTCCCAGTTGAAGAGGGGGTTGCCCCAGAGCTGGCCGTCGGCGGAGAAGCCGTCGGGGGGGCAGCCGGCCACCTCGGTGGGCAGGCCCTTCTCGTCCAGCTGGAACTGGTCAGGGTTGGCCCACACGTCGGCGCTGTCCCCTGAGACGTAGATGGGCAGATCGCCGATGATAGAGATGCCCAGGGCGTTGACATACTTCTTCCAGGCGTTCCACTGGCCAAAGAAGAGGTACTGTACCGCCTTCCAAAAGGCGATCTCCCCGGCCAGCTCGGTCTGGGCCTTCTCCAGGGCGGCGGGCAGGCGCAGCCGCAGCTCCTCGGGCCAGGTGAACCAGGAGGCCCCGCCGTGTTGGTCCTTCAGAGCCATAAACAGGGCGTAATCCTCCAGCCAGTCCTTCTGCTCCTGGCAGAAGGCGGCAAAGTCGGGCCGGTCCTGGGCCAGCAGGCGGGAACACGCCTTGTGGAGGACGGGGTAGCGGGTCTTGTACATCAGCCCGTAGTCCACATATTCAGGGTCGTCCCCCCAGTTGAGGGCTTCAAACTCCGACCGCTCCAGAAGTCCCTGGCCGGCCAGGGTGTCCAGGTCGATAAAGTAGGGGTTTCCGGCGAAGGAGGAGAAGGATTGGTAGGGGGAGTCGCCGTAGCTGGTGGGGCCCGCAGGGAGGATCTGCCAGCAGCTCTGGCCTCCGGCGGCCAGGAAGTCGGCAAATTTATAGGCCTCTTTCCCCAGTGTCCCGATCCCGTAGGGGGAGGGCAGGGAGGAGATGGGCATCAGGATTCCTGCTTTTCTCAAGTTGCTTCACCTGTTTCTGTTCAAATAGAGGGCCGCCGTCGGGCGGCCCTCTTTCCAATCAAGATATTGTTGCCACGCTCTCCCCTTCGATCAACTGGAAGGGGACCAGCTCGTGGACGGGGGGGCTGTTCCGGGTGATGCCCCGGAGGAGGGCATCTACCCCCCGCTGGGCCAGCAGCTGGGTGTCCTGGCGGACGGTGGTCAGCCGGGGCAGGGAGTACTGGCCGGTGACGATGCCGTCGTAGCCCACCACCGAGATATCCTCAGGCACTCGCCGCCCCATGTCCCGCAGGGCCCGGATAGCCCCCAGGGCCATCACGTCGCTGACAGCGAAGATGGCGGTCAGGTCGGGGCACCGCTCTAGCAGCTTTTTGGTGGCGGCGTAGGCCTCGGGCATAGAGTAGCGGCAGGGCTCGCACTGGCGGTCCACGTCGAAGGGGATGCCCAGGCGGAGGCAGGCGTCCCGGCAGCCTGTCAGGCGGCGGTGGCTGATCTGAGTGCAGGACCAGTTGCCTCCCAGCAGGCCGATGTGCCTGTGGCCCTTGGTGGCCAGCAGCTCGATCACCTGCTCCGCCGCCGCGCCGTCGTCGGTGGTGAAGGAGGACAGATTGTCAAAACCCAGCTCCCGGGCGGTGTTGGTCAGCAGCACGCAGGGGACGGTGATGGGGGAGAAGCCCGCCTCAAACAGCTCCAGGTCGCCCCCCAGGAACAGGATCCCCATAGGTCGGCGCTCCCGGCACAGCCGGCAGGCATAGTCCACCTCATTGGCGTCCTCATCCAGGTAGTAGACGGCGGCGTCCTGGCCGGCGTCCCGCAGGAGGGCCTGGAGCCTCTCCACCAGGTCGGCGAAGAGCAGGTTCATGGTTCCCTTGACGATGATGGCAATGCTGGTGCTGGCCTGCTGCTTCAGGTGCTTGGCGTTGTTGTTGGGCTGGAAGTTCTGTTCCTCCACCACGGCCAGCACACGGCGCCTTGTCTCGTCGCTGACGTCGGGGTGGTCGTTAAGCACGCGGGACACGGTGGCCACGCCGTATCCGGACAGTTTGGCGATATCCTTGATGGTCACAGTTGTCCCTTCTTTCTCTTTGACGGAGCGATTTTAGCACATTTTGCGCGGAGATGCAAGCCTTATCCCTTCACCGCGCCGGCGGCCACGCCGGTCCAAATGCGCTTCCGCACTCCCCGCCCAACGGGCGGGGAGACAAATAATTAACCTTTTACCGCGCCGGCAGCCACACCCTTGATGATGTGCTTCTGGCAGGTGAGGTAGAACACGATCACCGGGATGATGGACAGCAGGATCAGGGCCATGGTGGCGCCCAGGTCCACGGTGCCGTAGCTGCCCTTCAGGTACTGGATGTGGATGGGGATGGTGCGGTACAGGTTCTTGTCCAGCACCAGGTAGGGGAGCAGGAAGTCGTTCCACACCCACATGATCTCCAGGATGCCCACGGAGATCATGGTGGGCTTGAGCATGGGCACCACCACGGAGAAGTAGGTGCGCAGGGGCCCGCAGCCGTCGATGGCGGCGGCCTCCTCAATCTCCAGGGGGATAGACTTGACGAAGCCCACGAACATGAAGATGGCCAGCCCCGCGCCGAAGCCCAGGTAGATGATGGGGATGGTCCAGGGGGTGTTGAGATGGAGGTTGTTGGCTGTCTTGGACAGGGTGAACATGACCATCTGGAAGGGGACCACCATGGAGAACACGCACAGGAAGTACAGCGCCTTGCAGAACAGGGAGTTGACCCGGGCGATGTACCAGGCGGCCATGGAGGTACACAGCAGAATCAGGGCGGTGGACAGCAGGGTAATCACTACACTGTAGAGCACCGACTTGGCGAAGGGGTAGTTGCCGAAGGTCATGCCCTTGATGAAGTTGGAGAATCCAGCCCACATCTCGCCGGTGGGCAGGGCGAAGGTGTCGGTCTTGACAAAGGTGTTCAGCTTAAAGGAGTTGATCACCACCGCTACCGCGGGCAGCACATAGATCACGCAGATGACGGCCAGCACCACGGACAGGATGGTTTTGCGCCGGGCCTCGGCGGAGAGAGTTTTGGCGTTCATTACTGCTGTACCTCCTTCTTACGGGTGTAGCCCAGCTGGCACAGACCCAGTCCGGCCACCAGGACGAAGAATACCACTGCTTTCGCCTGGGCGACGCCCTGGGAGGATGCGCCGGAGGCGTTAAAGGTGTTGAAGATGTTCAGAGCCAGCATCTCGGTGGTCTTGATGGTGGCGCCGCCGGGCTGGATGATGAAGGGCTGGCCGGCGGTGAGGGCCAGGTTCTGGTCGAAGAGCTTGAAGCCGTTGGTCAGGGACAGGAACATGCAGATGGTGATGGAGGGCATCACGTTGGGGATGGTCACCTTGAACAGGGTCTGCCAGCGGGTGGCGCCGTCGATGCGGGCGGCCTCCAGCATCTCGCCGGGGACGTTCTGTAGGCCGGCGATGTAAATAATCATCATATAGCCGATCTGCTGCCAGCACATCAGAATAATCAGGCCCCAAAAGCCGTATTTGCTCTCCAGCAGAATGGAAGTGTTATACCAGCTGAGGATGCCGTCGAAGATCATAGACCAGATGTAGCCCAGCACGATGCCGCCGATCAGGTTGGGCATGAAGAATACGGTGCGGTACAGGTTGCTGCCCTTGATGCCCTGGGTCAGGGCGTAGGCCACGGCGAAGGCCAGCACGTTGATGAGCACCAGGCTGACAATGGCGAACAGGGCGGTGTACCAGAAGGCGTGGCGGAAGCCCACATCACTGAAGGCCTTGGCGTAGTTGCCCAATCCGATAAATTTGGCGTTGGAGATGGTCTTGAAGCTGCACATAGACAGCCAGATGCCCTGGAGGAAGGGCCAGACAAACCCGATGGTGAACGCGGCCACCACGGGCCCCAGGAAAAACAGTCCCCAGCGCCGGGTGGAGCGTCGGATCGAGTTGCTGTTGGTAATCTTCTTCTTTTTCAAGATATCAGCTCCTCTCTCATTTTTGTAGGGGCGCACATTGTGCGCCCGCCGGAGGCGGGAAAGGGTCATGCGGGCGGACCATGTCCGCCCCTACATACGGACAAAACGGAAACCGGGGCGGGCGAAAGGCCCGCCCCGGCACGATGTCAAAGCGAAAGGTTCCGGCTGCGGAAGGATCAGCCGTTGACGGCGTTGTACTGAGCGGCCCAGCCGTCCACGAAGGCGATGCGGAACTGATCCCAGTTGGCGGCGGACTGGTCGGCGTTGTACTGGTTCAGAGCAGCCACCAGACCGCGGCGGTACTCGTCCACGTTGGGCTGATAGTTGGTGGCCCAGTTCATCACATAGCAGCCGTTGGCGGTGTACTCGGCGGCGTCGGACAGGAAGCCGTTGGCGGACTCGGGGGCGTTCTTATAGGGCAGCACGCCCAGCTGCTCCACCATCTTGGCGGAGGCGTCGGGGTCGCTGACCAGCCACACCATGAAGTCGATGGTGGCCTTCTGGTCGGCCTCGGACACGTTGGCGTTGACGGCCCAGCAGTTCTCAGTGCCGCAGTTCAGGCCGGCCTTGTCCTCGCCGGACACGCCGCAGTAGTAGGGGATCATGGTGGCGTTGGGCACGGAGGCCACATAGTTGGCGTACTCCCAGGAGCCCTGGACGGTGAAGGCGGCCTTGCCGTCCTTAAACTCCTGGCCGGCGTCGTGGCCGCCGGTGGCCAGGTCGGTGGGGGCGGTCAGGCTGTTGTTGATGCACAGGTCATACAGGTTCTTGAAGTTGTCCAGATACTTGCCGGAGATGGTGGCGGGGCACTCGGTCCAGGTGGTGCCTTCCTGCTCATAGTAGTACTCCAGGTTGGCCATGTGGCCGGTGAAGCGCCAGGAGGAGGAGTCGTCCATGTCGCAGGAGGTGAAGGCGTCGAAGCCCAGGGTGGCGGCGTTGGCGTGGATATCCTCCACCACGGCCTTCAGGGAGGCGAAGTCCTTGATCTCGTCCATGGAGTGGCCGGCCTTGGTCACCAGGTCGGGATTGACAATGATGCCGTAGCACTCGTAGCAGTAGCCGATGGACACCAGCTTGCCGGCGTCATCATAGAGGTTATAGGCGTCGGTGTTCAGCTCGTTGGCGATGGCGGTGCCGGTGAGGTCCATAGCGTACTCGCCCCAGTCGGCCACGCCGGCGGAGTTACCGATGTTAAACAGGGTGGGGGGCGCGGACTTATCCATCTCGGCGGTGAGGGTCTGCTGATAGGTGCCGGAGGCGGCAGTGATTACCTGGACGGGCACGCCGGTCTTGTCGGTGTAGGTCTTGGCCAGCGCCTGGGCGGTCTCGTCCAGCTCGGGCTTGAAGTTCAGCCAGTATACCCGGCCGGTCTCGCCGCCGCCGGTGGGCGTGCCGGCGCTGCTGGGATTGCCGGCATTGCTGCCGCCGGCGGGCTTGTCGCCGCCGCCGCAGCCGGCCAGCAGGGACAGGGCCATAGCGGCGCTGAGGGCCAGGGCCAGGATCTTTTTGGTCTTGCTCATTTCATTTTCCTCCTAATTTAAAATTTAGCATCGCGATTTCTGGAAGCGTTACCGGAATCGTTACTGGTAACGTTTTCAGCTCGCTTGATTATTATAATAACCGCAACGGGCCGCAGATGCAAGAAAAATTTGCCGTATCAGCGCAAAATTGGAGAAATGCAAAAAAAGGCTCGCCTGTTTTTGGAAGTTGTGCCCAAAACCCGGACCGACATCCACAATTTTTGCCAGAGGTCCCCAGATTTCCATTGTCATTTCCGGCAAGAAGCGTTATAATATAAAAGGAGAAGGAGGTGCATCCCGTGAGCAACTATGTCATATCCATTAGCCGGGAGTTCGGCAGCGGAGGGCGCCTGATCGGCAAGCGGCTGGCCGCCCGCCTGGGGATCCCCTGCTATGATCGTACCATTATCCAAAAGACCTCGGAGAAGAGCGGGCTGTCCCCGGACTTTATCGCCCGGGCGGAGGAGCGGGCCCGCAGCCGGTTCCACCTGTCCGTCGCCCCGGTGGGGGTGGGGGTACCCGCCCTGGCCCACCAGGGGGTGCCCGTGAGCCACCAGGCCTTTTTCGCCCAGGCGGAGGTGATCCGGGAGCTGGCCGACGAGGGCCCCTGCGTCATTGTGGGCCGGTGCTCCGACTATGTGCTGGGGGAGCGGCCCGAGTGCCTGAAGGTCTTTGTCCACGCCGACATGGCCAGTCGGGTGGAGCGGTGCGTGGAGGAGTACCACATCCCCTCCGACGACATGGAGCGGCGCATTGTCCAGATGGACAAGGGCCGGGCCAACTACTATAACTACTATACCGGGCATATCTGGGGGGATATGCGCCGCTATGATCTGACTCTGAACTCCGGCATGATCGGCGTGGAGGGGGCGGTGGAGCTGATTGTGACCCTGGTAAAAGCCCGCTCCGCCCAGGACGCCCAGTAACGGCCGTGGGAAGGATCAGAATACAGGTGTCCGGCGAGCTGGGCCGGACGGACAACTACAGCGCCGCCATCCGGGGCGCCGGAGGGGACCCCACCCCCGGTTACTGCCCCGCCCCCGACCTGAGCTGCGCCGGCCTTGTGCTGTGCGGCGGCGGCGATATCGAGAGCACCCTCTACGGCCAGGAGGACCAGGGGTCCTACCCCCCCGACCAGAGCCGGGATCAGGCTGAGCTGGCCCTGTTTCAGGCGTTTTACGAGGCAGGCAAGCCCATCCTGGGCATCTGCCGGGGGATGCAGCTGATTAACGTGGCTCTGGGAGGCACCCTGATCCAGGACCTGCCGCCGGAGCAGAAGATATTCCATACATCGGTCCAGGGAGACCTGGTCCACCCGGTGTTCAGCCCGGAGGGCTCCACCCTCAACAGGCTGTATGGACCGGTATTTTCTGTGAACAGCGCCCATCACCAGGCGCTGGACCAGCTGAGCGACGGACTGGAGGCTGTGGCCTGGTCGGAGAGCGGCGTCGTCGAGGCGGTGGAGCTGCCCGGCTACCCCCTGCTGGGCGTCCAGTTTCACCCGGAGCGGATGGCCTTCGGCAAGCGCCGGCTGGACACCGTGGACGGTGCGGCCATCTTCGGGTGGCTCCTGGATGTATGCCGGGAGAGCGCCGCGTTTTCACAGCCGACCTGATTGCAGGGGCTGAAATAAGTACCGCATGGAAATGCGCAGGAAAGGATTATCGCAATGCACAAGACTGTCACCCAGCTCCTATTGGCGGGCGGGCTCTGTCTGGCCTCGCTAACCGCCGCGGGAGCGGCGGGTCCGGAGGCGATCCCGGCCCCGCCGCCGGAGGAGCTGGTGCTGGAGCTCTGGAATCCCATGGCTTTTCCCCAGGAGGAGGCGGAAGCCCTCCCCGACACCGAAGAAAAGGTCCCGCAGCTCTCCGCCCTTTTGGCGTGGGAGGGGCTGAGCGAGGAGCAGCAGTGGGCGCTGGCCGTCCGCATGGAGCGGGAGCCCGCGCTGTTAGAGCGGCTGGAGCAGGGCGGGCTGAGTGACGCCCAACTGGTGCTGTTGGCCCTGCCCAATGCCCGGACCGACCGGCTGGACCGCTACCTGGCCTGGAGGGAGGCCCACCCGGAAGACAGCCCGGAGAACGCGGTTTTTTCCGTGAATGCGGACCGGGACCTGGCCTTCTACAGCGCTGTCTCAGAGACCGTCGACCCGGCCGGTACGGTGGTGCTGGTAAATAAACACTATGCCCTGCCCGCCAACTATGTCCCGGAGCTGGAGGCTCTGGGGTACGGGTACGGTTCCGGCTCCCTGCGGCCCGAGGCGGCCCAGGCCTTCCGGGCTATGGCGGACGCCGCCCGGGCAGAGGGCGTATCCCTGCGCAGCGTGTCCGCCTACCGCTCCTATGGCAGCCAGAAAATTACCTACAACAACTATCTGAAAAAGTACAAGCGGTCTGTGGTGGACAACTTCTCTGCCCGGCCCGGCCACTCGGAGCACCAGACCGGTCTGGCCCTGGACATCAACGTGGCCAGCAGCAAGGCCCACTTTGAGAACACCAAGGCCTTCGCCTGGCTGAAGGCCCACTGCGCCGAGTACGGCTTTATTCTCCGCTACGACAAGGGGAAGGAGGCCGTCACCGGCTACCGCTTTGAGCCCTGGCACTACCGCTATGTGGGGGTGGATATCGCCAAGGCCTGCATGGAGCAAGGGCTGTGCTACGAGGAGTATCTGGCCCTCCTGCCCGGTTGAATCACAACATGGAACAGCCCCCGGTCTTAACGACCGGGGGCTGTATTTTATTCCTCCCAATACGCCTTTACAAGGAAGTAGTGGTCAAAGGGCGATTCCGTCTGCCCCTCCTTCGGCTCCAGGCTCAGGTGCAATTCCAGCAGGGTGGCGCCGTTTTCCCGGTCCACGGTGACGGGCTCCCCGACGGACGCGCTCCAGCCCATGCCGATGATCTGGCCGGACAGCTCTTCCTGCAGATCCGACACCAGCGGTCTGCCGGAAGTTGCGGTGGTTCCTCCCAGCTTGATCCTGAACCAAAGGTTGCCATCCTCCTCAAAGATCATCCGGAAGGCCATCAGCTGGCGGCGGGGGTCGGGCTGTCCGTGCTCCCGGGCGTACAAGGTCCCCAGGGACCAGCTTTTCACCAGCTCCCGCTCCGGCCCCTTGTCGTTATAGGTCTGTGACCATAGCTCCGCCTTGAACGCTATCCG
The DNA here is from genome assembly GCA_021770445.1 of Bacillota bacterium. Lineage (GTDB taxonomy): Bacteria > Bacillota > Clostridia > Oscillospirales > Oscillospiraceae > Lawsonibacter. The sequence continues at coordinate 80,591 of JAETQY010000009.1, forward strand.
CTCCATGTCGTCCGCCAAAACGACGCGGTACATACGCAAAAAGTCCCACTTATTGGGCATAGTGAGCATATCGACGATGGTGCTCTGTTCTTCCTCTAGCTCGATGGGGGTGATCACCGTCTCCCGCTGGGGCAGCAGCTCGGTGTTGTCCCGGACCCAGACATAGCCCAGGCCGGCCAGAAGGGCCAGCAGGAGCACGGCCGCGGCGATAAACCGCCCCCGCCACTTTTTAATTTTGGGCCGGAGCTGGTTTTCCCCAAAACGCAGGGAGTCCCGGACGGCCTCCTCCCCGGGTTGCTCCCCCCGTTCCCCGGCCAGCAGCTCGGTGACGGTAAGGTCCAGCGCCTCCGCCAGGGGCTCCATCAGGGGCAGGTCGGGGAAGTTCTTCCCCAGCTCCCACTTGCTCACCGCCTGGACCGACACGTAGACCTTCTCCGCCAGCTCCTTCTGGGTCAGGCCCTTTTCCTTTCTCGCCTGGGCGATCAGCGCCCCAGTTTTCATGGCGTCCATCTCACCGCCTCCTTCTGTCCCTATGATACCCAAGCCGGAGGGATTTTGCAATCAACCCCAGGTTGACCGGAAAAAAGGTTTGAGAAAACAGCAAAGGCGGCCCTGTTTGGACACAGGACCGCCTTGTACCGTTTTCGGCGTTATACCTTTTCGGGCAGGGAGTCGTCCTCCCGGATCCAGTCCTCCACGTGGACCACGGAGTACTCCGTCGGCGTGTTTCGGATGACCACCCGGTCGATGCCCGCGTTGATAATCAGGCGGCGGCACATGGAGCAGGAGGTGGAGCCAGGGATCAGCTCTCCGGTTCGGGGATCCTTACAGACCATATAGAGGGTTGCGCCCAGCACCTCACTGCGGGCGGCGGAGATAATGGCGTTGGCCTCGGCGTGGACAGAGCGGCACAGCTCATACCGCTCCCCGGAGGGGATATTCATAGCCTCTCGGGTGCAGTAGCCCAGGTCCATGCAGTTTTTTCGTCCCCGGGGGGCCCCGTTGTACCCGGTGGAGACAATCTCGTCGTGCTGGACGATGATGGCCCCGTAGCACCGGCGCAGGCAGGTGGAGCGCTCCAGCACAGTGCCGGCGATGTCCAGATAGTAGTTTTCCTTGGCAATTCGATTCATGGAAGTCCCCCCTAAGATTGACTTACAGCGCGGTATGCGCCTTATTGAGCTCCTGGGCGATATTGAGGACGTGGTCTCCGATCCGCTCAAAGTCGGTGAGCAGCTCGGAGTACAGGATGCAGGCCTCGTCGGAGCAGACGCCGTCCCGCATCCGGATAAGCTGGGCCCGGCGGAACTCGGCGGTCATGTCGTCGATCTTCTGCTCCAGCTGGGCCACCTGGGCCAGCCACTGGGGGCCGCCCGCCTCGCCGGACAGCAGAGCGGACACGGCTCGCAGGGAGATGTCCCGCATCTGCCGGATTTCCTCCTGGGCGAAGGTGGAGAAAGGAATCTCCTTTTCAGCCAGCAGGCGGGTATAGCCCGCCAGGTTGTCGGCGTGGTCGCCGATGCGCTCGATATTTCCCGAGATGGCGAAGAAGGAGCTGACCACCCTGGAGCCCAGCTCGTTGGTCTCGATGGTAATGAGCCGGGATATGTAGCGGGAGATCTCCCGATTCAAAAAGTCGATGTACTGCTCCCGCTGCTCCACCCGGTCCAGGGGGGCGGTGTCCCGGGCCAGGACGGCCCCAAAGCTGGCGTTCACATTCTGCCGGGCCATTTCCAGCATCCGGTGCAGCTCGTTGCGAAGCTGTCCCACCACGATGGCGGATACGCCCAGGCCGCCGTCCTTGCCGCCGGCGGAGGGGGGGGTCAGGTAGACCAGACGCATACCCTTGTCTCCGCCGGAGACCTCCTCCGGCCGGGAGGGGTCGGGCAGGATGCGGGTGGCCAGTCCGGCCAGAGCGCTGCCGAAGGGGATCAGCAGGATGGTGGTGGCCAGGTTGAAAATCACGTGCATCACGGCGATTTGGGCCATGGGGGCGGCTACCGCGGCCTCGATCAGGGCGGTGAGGGGGGTGATCATCACCACCACGGTAAAGATCACCGTGCCGATGACGTTAAAGAGGATGTGGACGCAGGTGGCCCGCTTGGCGTCCCGGGAGACGCCAAAGGAGGCCAGCACGGCGGTGATGCAGGTGCCAATATTCTGGCCAAACAGGATGTAGACCGAGGAGGAGAACTCCACCACGCCGGCGGCGGCCAGGGTCTGCAAAATGCCCACCGAGGCGGCGGAGGACTGGATCAGAGCAGTGAACAGGGCGCCGAAAAGGATGCCCAGAATGGGGTTGGAGAGGGTGGCCATCAGGTGGACGAAGGCGGGGACCTCCCGCAGGGGCTCCATGGCGGCGCTCATCATGTCCATGCCGATGAACAGGATGCCCAGGCCGGCCAGAAGCTGGCCGATGTGCTGGAGCTTGGGCTTTTTGGTAAAGACCATCAGCGCCACGCCTACAAAGGCCACCGGCGGGGCCAGCGCCCCCACGTCCAGGGCGATCAGCAAGCCGGTGGTGGTCTTGCCCACGTTGGCGCCCATGATGAGCCAGACCGCCTGGTTCAGGGTCATCATGCCCGCGTTGACAAAGCCCACCACCATGACGGTGGTGGCGGAGGAGGACTGGACGGCGGTGGTGATAACCGCGCCCACCAGGATGCCTAGGAAACGGTTGGAGGTCAGCCGCTCCAGAACGGACTTCATCTGGTTGCCCGCCGCGGCCTCCAGGCCGGAGCTCATCATTTGCATCCCGTGCAGGAACAGAGCTAGGCCACCAAAAACGCCTAGAAGCTCCCCAAAATCCATGCGCATCCCCTTCTACGCGGTCGGCCGCGTCCCCAAGCGTTGACAAATGTCCCGAAATTTCTCCATTCTCATTATACCCGTGTGGGCCGGGACCTGTCAATATGAAAAAGGGCGCAGTGCGCCCTCACTTCCAATAAATGTATGGAAACGTCCCACATCGGGGCGTTTTCTTTGTTATATGGAGGGAACTCCCTCCGTCACGGCTTCGCCGTGCCACCTCCCTCAAGGAGGGAGGCTATTTTATGCACCTCAAAGGCTCCCTCTCTGAGGGAGCT
>JAETQY010000058.1 GCA_021770445.1 Bacillota bacterium
AGCAGTGAGATCGAGTCCATCTTCGGCAACTGCGATTTCCTCTATCTGCTCTCCCAGGCCGCCGGGGATCGGGAGGTGCTGGCCAGCCACCTGGGGATTTCCCCGCACCAGCTCTCCTATGTGACCCACTCCGGCTCCGGCGAGGGGCTGCTGTTCTACGGCGACACCGCCATCCCCTTTGTAGACCGTTTCCCCAAGGACACCGAGCTTTATACCCTGCTCACCACCAAGCCGGAGGACAAGGCCAATGAACGAAAGGACGAGTAACCGGGCCACTTCTGGCCAGGGTGGCCAGAAGCAGGAAAAAACCAAGTTCCGCATGGAAAGCCAGCAGGAACGTACCGCCAAGGCCAAGCTCCAGATGGAAAAGCGGTGGGACAAGCTGGAAACGGCCCGGAACCGTCTGGCGAACCAGAAGCCCCCCAAGAAGCGCGGCCCCCTCCGGCGGGTGGGCGGGGCCGCCGGGCATGGGGTACACGGCTTTGTGCATGGCAAGCTCTACGAGGTGGAGCATGAGAATGTGGGAACCGAGGGCGCTCACCGCTCCGAGCTGGTGGGCGAGGTGGTGGGCGGGAAGATGGTGCGCTTTGCCAAGAAGCGCGTCCGAACCCGCCCGGCCAGGGCCTCTGCCCGCGCCGAGTCCCAATTTATCAAGGCCCAGGCGGACTATCAGACCCGCAAGCTGGCCCAGGAACAGCCGGAGGCGTTCAAAAGCGCCGCCGCCCGGCTGTGGCACAGGGAAAAGCTGAAACGGCAGTATCGGAAACAGGCGCGGGAGGCCGCCAAGCAGGGGGCCAGGGCCGCCGAAAAGACCGCCGCCGCTTCGGAGAAGCTGGCGGAGAGGGCGGTGGGCGTGGTGCGGCGGCATCCTGTGGGGGCCTTGCTCCTGATTGCCTGTGTCCTGCTCCTGGTGGTGATGCAGTCGTGTATGTCCTCCCTGGTATCGGTGGGGAATGGGACGGTGGGGGCGGTGGCCGCCAGCACCTACCCCGCCCAGGACGGAGATATGCTGGGGGCCGAGGCCGCCTACTGCGCGTTGGAGGCAGAGCTTCAAAACTACCTGGACACCTACACCAGCACCCACAGCTACGATGAATACCACTTCAATTTGGATGACATCGAGCATGACCCCTATGTGCTGATCTCTATTCTCTCCGCGCTCCATGAGGGAGAATGGACGCTGGCCCAGGTGGAAGGGACGCTCCAGACCCTCTTTGACCGCCAGTATATCCTGACGGAGAATGTGGTGGTGGAGGTGCGCTATCGGACGGAAACCAGGACGGCCCCGGACGGAAGCTCCTACACGGTGCGAGTCCCCTACAATTACTATATCTGCACCGTGACCCTGGAAAATTTCAACCTCTCCCATCTGCCTATTCACATCATGGGCGAGGGCCAGCTCTCCCGGTACGCCCTGTTCATGGCGACCCTGGGGAACCGTCCAGACCTGTTCCCCGGCTCCGGCTACATCGGAAAATATGTCACGAACGGCCCCACCCTCCATGACGTGCCGGAGGCGTACCTGTCCGATCCCACCTTTGCCGCCCTGCTCACCGAGGCGGAAAAGTACATCGGTTATCCCTATGTGTGGGGCGGCCACAGCCCCAGCACATCCTTTGACTGCTCCGGCTACCTGTCCTATGTGCTGAACCAGTGCGGCTGGGACATCGGGCGGCTGGGGGCGCAGGGGCTTTACAACTACTGCACCAGAACCAGCTCCCCACG
>JAETQY010000059.1 GCA_021770445.1 Bacillota bacterium
TATGATACGAGAGATTATGCGAGACGAAGCGTTCCTCTCCCAAAAGGCCGAACCAGCCACCTCGGAGGACCTGCCTGTCGCTCAGGATCTGCTGGACACCCTGACCGCCCACAAGGACGGCTGTGTGGGCATGGCGGCCAACATGATCGGCATCTGCAAGCGGATTATCGTCTTTGACAACGAGGGCAGCTATATGGTCATGTTCAACCCGGAGATTGTCAAAAAATCCGGCTCCTACGAGGCGGAGGAGGGCTGTCTCTCCCTCACTGGCACCCGGAAGGCCAAACGCTGGCAGTCTATCAAGGTGCAGTATCAGAACGAGCAGTTTCAGACACGCTTCAAGACCTTTACCGGCTGGACAGCCCAGATCATCCAGCACGAGATCGACCACTGTGAGGGAATTCTGATTTGAATCGGGAGGCCTGTACATGAAACGTGTCCTCGTCTTATCCGACACCCACGGCCTGCTGCGGCCGGAGGTGCTGGGATACCTGTCCCAGGCTGACATTATCATCCACGGCGGCGACATCAACACCCAGGCCATTGTGGACAGGCTCCGGGAATACGCCCCGCTCTATATCGTCCGGGGGAACAACGATAAGGACTGGGCGGAGGAGCTACCGCAAAGCCTCACATTTTCCATCGAGGGCGTCCGTTTCTTCCTGATTCACAACAAGAGGGATGTTCCTCCGGATTTGTCCGATACGGATGTGGTGATTTACGGCCACTCCCACAAGTATGCCTGTGAGGAGCGGGATGGCGTTCTGTGGCTGAACCCCGGCAGCTGTGGGCGGCGGCGCTTTGACCAGGAGATCACCTTTGCCGTCATGACCGTTGACGGAGAACATGTTCAGGTTGAGAAAGTGATCATTCCTCATGAAAAGAAGTAATGCGATAGAGCTGGGCCTGACCATTCCCCTCCAGCGGCACTTGCACCTCAAAGCGCTCCCTTATCTTCAAGAATCGGACCGCCGTTTCTGCTGGGACCTCCACATCATTCCGCTGCGGGGCCAACCCAGTCTGCTGGCGGTTCACTGCCATACGCGATACACATTTGTACTGTATGATCTCAATCGCCTGGAATGGGAGTGCCTGCCTGACGTTTTCCTGGACGGTCTGCGGCTCAGCTTGTCCGCCTCCGGTTTTCCTGCAGAAACGGTGAAGGAGCTGTGCGGTTCAGAACTGCCTCTGTTCACCAGGACCCATGGCCGCCGGGAGGTGGCCTTTTTAAACCGCGCCTGGGAGGACGTGATGGCGGTGGAGCTGGCCTTGGATGAGAGCAGCCAAAGCCAGCCCCTGCTGGACCAGCTGGTCAATGCCAAACCCAGCCGCTGTGCGGGCGCTGAAGGCTTGGGCATGGCGGCGGAACGGCTGGCGGATATGCTTTCCCGAATCTGAAAGGAGGGGCCTCTATGCGCATCATCATCGCCCCGGCGAAGAAAATGGTGGTGGACACGGACAGCTTTGCTGTGGACGGCCTGCCGCAGTTTCTGGAGCGGACGGAGCGGCTGAAAGCGGTCCTCCAGGGCATGTCCCCCAAGGAATTGCAGGTCCTTTGGAAGTGCAATGACGCCATTGCCAAGCTGAACGTGGAGCGGCTGGAGCAGATGGACCTGCGTCGTAATCTCACTCCGGCGATTCTCTCCTACGAGGGCATCCAGTACCGTTACATGGCCCCCGGTGTGATGGAGACGGCCCACCTGGACTACCT
>JAETQY010000034.1 GCA_021770445.1 Bacillota bacterium
GGGAATACACAAAGTATTCCCTGCGCGTTTGACCCATTCTGGCTTGCCGGGCCCTCGCCCATCCATCCGCCCTCGCTCAGTCGAGCGTCCCTCGGCCTGAGAGGGGCCGGTTTTGGGTAAAAACATTGAAAGCTGTCTCTGTGCGGTAGACCCGAAGGTTTAACCTTTTTGAAACATTTTTCTCTGTTTTGCCCAAATATTTCGAGATTTTTCGACTCTTCCGCCCTCGGACGCCTGTGTCACACCCCTAATGCAGGGCGAAAATGTTGCAAATAACGTCCGGAAACGGAGAAAACGCCTCTATTCGATGTAAAAAAGTGAGATTGGTAGGCATCTGGTAGACGTCCTAAAATATGGAAAGCCTCCGACCTCTTGCGACACAAGAGATCGGAGGCCTTTTTGGTAGACATTTGGTAGACGTGGGATAGCATATATCCCATTTCACCCTTTACAAGGATGTCCTGATGTGCATTATCTCCCTTCGCAGCCAGAGCAGCTGTGGCCGCAGGCCCACAGACGGTCGGCAGCGGGTTTCCACAGTTCTGCCTTCTCCCGGCACTTTTCCGACAGGGCGTGGACGTCCTCGGGAGATTGCAAGTCGGTGGAGTGGGCCCCAGAGCGCTCCACCATGCCCGCCAGAGCGCCGGGGTTGTCCAGCAGCGGACAGGGCCGGAGCAGGTTGTCGCTGAAGGGCTGGCCCGCCCGGTAGGCCATGAACAGCGGGGACTGGAAGGCCTGGACGAGGGTCTTGTCCTTGATGTTGGAGTCGGAGTAGTGGATGAAGGCGCAGGGCTCGATGTCCCCGTTGGCGTTGATGTGCAGGTAGTTCCGGCCGGCGGCGATGCAGCCGCCCACAAACTCCCCGTCGTTCCAGAAGTCCATGGTAAACAGGGACTTAGTCTTCCGGAAGGCCCGCACCTGGCGGTACATGTACTCCCGCTGCTCCGCGGTGGCCATCAAATCGGTGGGGGCGCCGCTGCCCACGGGCATGTAGGTGAAGATCCAGCAGAACTTGGCCCCCATCTGGATCATCCAGTCGAAGTATTCCTCGCTGCCGATCATCTCGTAGTTCTGGGAGGTGTAGCAGCAGGACAGGCCGAAGGGGAGCTTTTTGGCGTGGAGCAGCTCCATGGCCGCCTTCACCCGGGCGAAGGTGCCCTGACCCCGGCGGAAGTCGGTGCCCTCCTCAAAGCCCTCCACCGAGATGGCGGGGACAAAGTTGCCCACCCGGAGCATCTCATTGGCAAAGTCCTCGTCAATGAGGGTGCCGTTGGTGAAAGAGAGGAACACACAGTCGCTGTGCCGCTCGCACAGGGTGATCAGGTCCTTTTTCCGCATGAGCGGCTCGCCGCCAGAGTAGATAAACATGTGGATGCCCAGCTCCTTGGCCTGGCGGATGATGGAGTCCAGAGTGTCCAGATCCATGTTCAGCCGGTTGCCGTACTCCGCCGCCCAGCAGCCGGTACAGTGGAGATTGCAGGCGGAGGTGGGGTCCATCAAAATGGCCCAGGGGATGTTGCAGTTGTACCGCTTCTCCGCCTCCGCCTGCCGAGGGGCCCAGAGGAAGTTGGCGTTGATGAGGAAGTTCTCAAAGAGCTTTTTCCGCACGCTGTCGTCCACATCGTCCCACAGGCTGCGCACCAGGCGGTACCAGTTGTTGTCCGGGTCGGCCAGGGCCTCCCGGACGGCGGCGCGCTGCTTGGCGTAGGTGTTGGAGACGTCCAGCTTGTCCGCCAGATCCATCAACTTGGGGATGTTGGCGTCCGGGTCTCGGTCCAGGTAGGCGTAGGCCTGCTTGATCGCCGCGATTTGAAGATTTTCCATGATAGCCATTGTATTGTCTTCCTTTCTTTATTTAGTGAAGGCTGCGATTTAGGAACGCCCCGCCACGGCGCACCGGACGAGAAACACAGCGGTGCTGAGGGCAAAGGGGAAGAAAAAGGTGGCCGTGCGGTATAGGATCAGTGCGGAGGACAGCTGTCCGTACTCCATATAGCGGGAGAAGATCAGCCAGAAGGACAGCTCCGCCGGCCCCATCCCTGCGACGTTGGGCAGGGCGCTGACGATGATGTGCATCAGCCCTCCCAGAAGCTGCACCCGCCACAGGGAGAGGGCCGTGGCCCCCGCCATCCGAAGGGACAGGAACAGGGTGAGGTAGAGACAGAACAGCTTCAGGCTGTTCCAGCCCAGTACCTGGCACAGCCGGTTCCGGTCATGGAGCAGGCGCCGGGACTGTGTATGGAGTGCGGACAAATTCGATTTCCATCGGGCCTTCCGCGATCTCCACCTCTCGGCCTCCGGCAGGCGGTCGATCCCCAGACAGGCCAACTGCTGCACCCGCTTCCAGGCACACAAAAGCAGCAGTCCGGTTATGATAAGGGCACAGACTCCGTACCCCAGCAGCAGCCAGCGGGCCAGGCCAGCGTTCTCACCGGCCAGCCAGCGACCCTGGAGGAGCAGCATAACGGAGGCGTAAATCAAGATGGTACACTTGTGAAAGGTGTATTCCAGCGTCATAGTGCTGGCCCCGCTCCCCGCGGTCAGGCCCCGGCGGTACAGATACCAGCTCTGCATGGGGATGATTCCGGTGGAAAAGGTGGCCACATTGGCGAACACCCCCAGAAACGTCACCTCCACCGCCTGCCAGAAGGAGAAATTTGGCAGCTGGCTGCGGATCAGGGTGAGCCCCGCCGCCGCTTCCAAAAGCTGATAGGCGACGCCCAGGCCCAGCAAAAGCAGCAATTCGCCGGCCTGGACCCTGCGGATATTGTCCCAGATCTCCTGGTAATGGCCGCGGAACACCCAGACCATCAGCAGAGGTAGCAGGATCAGCATCCCCAGGCCAATCCATAAATTTTTCCGCTGCTTGTTGTCCATAGGACCCCTTCCCAACAGCTCCCCTCCGGGACCGCTATTGATTGGCCGGCTCCGGCAGGTGGTATTTCATCGTCTTTACGGTGTAATGCACAACGCAGTGGCTTTTGAAGCCCTGGGCCAGCAGCGCGCACCCCGCCGCCATATGCTGCCCCAGGGTAGTGCGAAAGGGACTGATGATCACCACGCCCCCGCATACGCCCGCGGCGATGGCGGCAGCTAAAATCACATACCAGGTCTCCAGTCCAAAGCGTTTGGCGTCCTTCGACATTTGGACGGAAAGCAGGCTGTCCAGCAAAATCAGGGCCCCCAATCCCATAGACAGATGAGGGATGATCTGCTGACTGCGTGCCAGCGCGATGACGCCGAATACGATCAGGAACAGTCCGCAGGCCAGGTCGTACTGGAACGCCAGGCAGTACAGGTCTTTGGAGAAATACCCGATCATTTTAATCACGCCGTAGGTGATCAGGATGATCCCGCTGATGGTACAGATGGCCAGCGGCGTCACATCCGGCATAAGCATGTAAGCGATCCCGGCGATATAAAAGACGGCTGATATCACCAAGTATCCCGCCTTTGCCAGCTTCTGCTGCTTCAACCCACATCCCTCCCTTCTTGAAATTGTGTTGATTTTACCATCTGACCTCCAATTAGAATATGGACAAAGAGCGCGCTTCGTCTGTTTTCTGGGCACAGACCCCGTTTTGCTCAAAAGGATGCAAAAAGCCGGCCAGAAGGTTTCCCTTCCAGCCGGCTTTTGCCCTGCCTTTTAGAACAAAGTCTTTTCGTCCTGTGCAAACAGCTTATCGTTAATCTCCGTCAGCGGCGTGCTGTGCAGGATGCCGTGGCTGATGATGGCGTCACGCTTCAGTCTGGGGTAGATGGGGGCGTAGCCCGCCCGCCTCAACAGCTCCTGAACCTCCTCCAGGCTGGCCCCCATGCCGATGCACAGACACAGCAGCCGGTCCCGAGAGGGCTTGCGCCGCTTAGAAAAGACCTGGTGGAGATAGACCTCGCTCATTCCCGACCGCCGGGCCAGCTCCGCCTTGGTAAAGCCACACCGGTCATACAGCTTTGACAAAAATATGGATATGTCCACACCTGTAAAATACGCCTCGTTCTCTGTGATATACTTGTCCAGGTTGGGCTGGTCCATCAGCTCCTGGCTCAAATCGTTGGTAGATTTCTTCCGCATACCCTGTCATCCCCTTTACTTCTTTTAAAAAAGCAGATATAATGTGTTTATTGTACAAAACTTTGCCGTCAGATACAATATGCTGGCTGCATAGTGTTTTAAATTTTGGGGTGATCGTCATGTATTCCTGGCTGTCTGAACAGCTGCGGGCCGAATTTGAGGATGTCTGCCTTTTGAAGGAGAGCCCCCGGGGCAGCGTGCGGCTGATCCGTCACCGGAGCTCCGGACAGCAGTTTATCCTCCGCCACTTCACCGGCAACGGGGAGGTCTACCACCGGCTGCTAACCTGCTCCTGCCCCCACTTGCCCCTGATCTATGAGGCGGTGGAGCAGGACGAAAAAAACATCGTGATTGAGGAGTTCATCCAGGGGGACACCCTGGACTTCCTTTTGCAGGGGGCGCTGTTTACCCCTCAGGAGACCGGGAAGATCGTCAAGCAGCTGTGCCAGGGGCTGTGGGTGCTCCACTCCATGGCCGCCGTCCACCGGGACATCAAGCCGGAGAACGTGATTCTCCGGGGGGACGACGCGGTGCTCATCGACTTCGACGCCGCCCGCCTCCACAAGCCCCAGGCGGAGGCGGACACCCAAATTCTGGGCACCACCGGCTTTGCCGCCCCAGAGCAGTACGGCCTGGGCCAGTCCGACACCCGAACAGACATCTACTCCCTGGGGGTACTGATGAACGTGATGCTCACGGGGGAGCACCCCTCCAAAAGATTAGCGGAGGGCCGGATGGGCCGGGTGATCCAGCGGTGCACCCAGGTCAACCCAGCTAAGCGGTATAAGGACGTGCTCCACCTGATGGAGGCGCTGTAATGGAAGTCTGGAAAAGCTGCCCCCACTGTGGGGCCCGGCTGCCGTTGGAGGCCTCCTTCTGCCCTTCCTGCGCTCAAAGCGTCAACGAGCGCCAGAAAATTTATCCGCCCAGGCGACTGCCTGGGTGGGCGCTTCGCCGTGCCCTGCTGGTCCTGGCCCTGCTGGCCGTGGCCCTGACAGGCTGGCTCTATACCCGGCCCAGGGTCTACGACAACGGCACCGCCGAGATCATCTACACCGACGACGACGGGAGCTATCAGCTTCTCCTCAACTACTTCGGGGATCGCTTCCAGCCCATGACCGACTACTCGGAGGAGGTGGAGGAGGGGACCACCTCCAACAAGCCCTCCCGGCTGTTCATCAACCATGTGGAGACCGGGGTCAACGCCAAGGAGGCTTTCCTCCGCAAGGTGGAGGACATCACCGTGGAGCTTTTACAGGGCGGCGACAGCTCAGAGCCCTGGCAGTATACGTCCCCCCAGGCCTACGACTTCGCCCCGGAGGCCGCCGGCGTCAGCATCCTCACCTACACCGACCACAGCGGCAACATGGAGCTGCGCTGGACCATCCGCATGCAAAACGGCGACACCATCCGCCTGTACCAGCGGATGGAGCTGGGGGTGGTCCCCACCCGGCACTTCTACCCGGAGGACGTGCCCATGGACACCATGGAGGACCTGCAATCCCTGGTGGACGAGATCAACGATACCATCACCTCTGACATCATCGTCTACATCCACCTGCCCGCCGTCACCTACCAGGGGAACCTGGCGCTGGAGGAGCGGTCCATAAACCTGGTGGGCAGCGAGAGCCCGGACGGGAGACGGACCACCTTTACCGGCACCCTCCAGGCCACCGCCCAGAATGGCTACATCTGCCAGTTCAAGGACTTGGACTTTGTGGGAGACGGTGAGGGCGTGGGGGTGTCCTCCTCCGCTCGAATCAACTTCACCAACTGCCGCCTGTCCGGGTGGCGCACCGGCGTGCTGTGCTACGGAAACTCCTGGGTGAACCTCAAGGACTGCGTCTTTGAGGGCAACACCGTGGGCTTCCATTTCAACTCCGCCAGCAACAACCCCAACGACCACATGTACAGCGACAACCTGTTCCAGAACAATGAGACCGCCGTGCTGCTGGAGAGCGTCCCCAGCGAACAGGCCCTGTACTTCGACGGCACCCGCTTCTCCCACAACAGCGCGGACATTGACAACCGCTGCGGCCAAGAGGTGAGCATTGCCAGCGCAATTTTTGAGTAAGGAAGGACTAATATGGACGAAAAAACCGTCTCCTGCCCCCACTGCGGGGCCCAACTGCCGGACGGGGCCTCCTTCTGCCCCCACTGTGCCCAGAGCGTCAAAGAGCGCAGAGAGGTATCCCCTCCGGGTCATATGACCCGGAGGGCGCTGTATAGCGCCCTGATTGTCTTCATTGCCCTGGCTCTGGCCCTGGCCTTCTACCTCCGCACCCGGCCCCAGGCCTATGACAACGGCACCGCCGAGGTGCTCTACACCCATGGCGGCGTCACCTATCAGGTGCTGGCCGGCTGGATGAACGACCGGTTCGACCCGGCCCATCAGGTCTACCAGCCGGTGGACGATGTGGACATGCTGTACACCTTCCCCCAGTGCCTGTATATCAACCATTTGGAGAGCGGCGCCAACGCCAGGGATGAATTTATGGAGCAGGTGGAGCGGGTCACCGCCGCCTTTGTGGAAACGGACAGCCAGGAGCTGCCCTGGTACTGCGACGAGCCGATCCCACGGGAGGACTACGTCCCCGAGGCCGCCCTGGTCTCCTCCATACACTTTCACGCCGGCAGCGGCAAGGGCTCCCTCCGGTGGACGGTGGAGATGAAAAACGGGGACGTCATCCGCCTCTATCAGGCCATGGAGTCCCAGGTCATGGAGCGCTTTCTCTTCACTCCGGAGAACACCCCCCTGGACACGGTGGAGGAGGTGCAGGCCCTGCTGGACAGCCTGGAGGAGCTCACGGGGGGCAGCGATCTGAACATCGTGGAGATCCACCTGCCTCCGGTGACCTACGACGGCGGCGTCACCATCCCCCGGGACGTCAACCTCTACGGCGCGGAGGAGGGAGGGCGCACCACCTTTACCGGCCCCGTCCGTATAGCGCCCCCGGACACAGGGCTCTCCTGGATCTATGACATCGACTTCGTGGGCAGCGGAGAGGGCGTGGGGTTCTCCACCTCCAGCCGGGTATTCCTCCAGCGCTGCCGCGTCTCGGGCTGGCGCACCGGCATACTGATGCAGGACAACTTAGTCGACGCCTGGGACTGTATCTTTGAGAATAACGAGACCGCCCTCCACTTCAACGCCGACACCGGGTCCTTCTCAGACGACCGCTACATGCGGGACGTCTTCCGAAACAACGGCACCGCCGTCCTGCTGGAGCGGATGCCATCCAGGGAGACCATCTTCTTCCCCGAGTCGGTGTTCTCCGGCAACGGGACCGACATCGACAACCGGTGCGGCCAGACGCTGGACCTGAGCGAGGCATCGTTTTCATAACACATCCCCGGCCGCATATGAATCAGACTGTTTGAAATATCCGGTATAATGGCGTTCGAGCCTACGGAGGAGGGAATCGAATGCCAAACAGTATATTCGGATATATCCGTGTTTCCAGCACGGACCAAAACGAGGCCCGGCAGCTTATTGCTCTGCGCGAGGTGGGTGTTCCGGAGGGAAACATCTTCATGGATAAGCTGTCCGGCAAGGATTTCAACCGGCCCCAGTACAAAAAGCTGATAAAAAAACTGAAGTCGGGCGATCTGCTCTATGTCAAGAGCATCGACCGGCTGGGGCGCAATTACGAAGAAATCCAAAATCAATGGCGGGTGCTGACCAAAGAGATGGGCATTGACATCGTGGTGCTGGACATGCCCCTGCTGGACACTCGCCGGGGCAAGGCCTGGTGGGGACCTTTCTCAGCGACATAGTTTTGCAGGTGCTGTCCTTCGTGGCGGAGAACGAGCGCGCCTGCATCCGGGCCCGACAGGCCGAGGGCATCGCGGCGGCGAAGGCCAGGGGTGTTAAATTCGGGCGGCCGTCGGTCCCGCTGCCGGAGAACTTTTATCAGGTCCATAAGGAGTGGCGGGGGAAACAGCTTACGCTGAATCAGGCCGCCGATGCCTGCGCCATGCCGGCTTCCACATTCTATTACAAGGCGCTCAAGTTTGAAAATTCCAGCTACATATAAACAAAGAGGCGCAGACAACCTTACGGTTGCCTGCGCCTCTTTAAAAACAGCGGTTATTTCCCGCTGGCCACGCTGTCCTTCAGTCCCTTGCCCGCTCTGAACACCGGGACGGTCTGCGCCGGGATTTCTACGGTCTCCATAGTCTGTAGATTGCGCCCCGCTCTGGGCGCCCGCCGCTTTGCCTCAAAGCTGCCAAAGCCGCTCAGCTTAACGGTTTCCCCAGCCGCCAGGGCCTCCGTGACCGCGGCCAGCAGGCCCTCCAGGGCAATGCCGCAGTCCTTTCTGGGCATACCGGTCCTGCCCGCCATCTGTTCGATCAATTCTTGCTTGTTCATAGCTCCTCCTGTCCCGGCAAAAGGCGTCCCTTTTCCGCTCTCTTTCTTGTGCTCCAGTAGGTTTTTCGGGTACAACATCACATATACACCATAGCAAAAATCTCGACTTTGGGCAATAGGTTCTGCGCGAATGGCAGGAAAACCTGCTTGAATGGTAAAACAATATCCGTTTTATGGGGCCAACAGGCCTTTTTTTACCAGAAATTCCCGCGCCACTTGGGACACAGGCCGGCCGTCCACATCCACGGCGTAGGTCAGCTCCACCATGTCCTCGCTGCTCACCTGGCCGGTGAGCAGCTCCAGCACCTGTTCCAGGTTGGGGGCTGCGTCGTAGAAGTCGGTGAACAGGTCCTCCCGCACCAGGAAGGCCCCGTAGTACTCGGGGAAGAAGCCCTGGTCATCCTCCAGAATGGTGAGCCCGGCCCGCTTGTTCAGACCGTCGGTGGCGTAGACCACCATCACGTCGAAGGCTCCGCCCTCCACGGCGTTGTACTTGAGCACCACGTCCACCGGCTTGGCAGAGCGGAAGTTCAGACCGTAAAAGTCCACGAAGGGCTGATATTTCATGCTGCCCTCCTCGGTGTAGAACTCGTGCTCCGCACCGAAGTCCAGCTCCCCGGCGATGGGGATGAGGTCGGAGACCTCTGTTACCCCGTACCGGTCGATGACGGACTGAGTGACGCCGATGGAGTAGGTGTTGTTCAGCCCCACCTTGCCCAGCAGGCGCAGACCCTCCCGCTCCTGCACCTCCCTGTTGGCAAAGTCGTAAAGGCTGACGCCCTCGGGGATATCGCCCGTGTCCAGCCCCAGGAAGGTGGTGAGCACCGTGCCGTCGTAGCTGAACATCAGGTCGCAGCTGGGGCTGGCCCCCTTCAGCTCGTTGTGGTTGTTCACCTGGGTCATCTGATCCAGAATGGTGACCTCCAGGCCGGTTTTGTCCTCCACCAGATACTCCACCATGGCGTGCATGAGCTTGACCTCGGAGTAGTCGCCGTCGTAGAGGATGAGCTGACCCGAGGTGTCCGGAGGAAGAAGCATGGACGCCACAAGGGCGATACTGGCCAGCACCAGCGCCGCCCCGCCGGCCGCCTTCAGCGGGAGGGGCAGCTTGTTGTGCCGGTGTCCGGACAGCCGCCGCTCCACATAGCCCAGGCCGGCGTCCAGGGCCAGCGCCATGAGCATAAGCGCGGCAGTGCCCAGCAGGATCTGCCCCATGTCCCGCTGGCGGATGGCAGTATAGAACAGCCCACCCAGGCCGCCGCCCCCTACAAAGGAGGCAAATACGGCGGTACCGATGGCGTTGACGGCGGCGATGCGGATGCCGGTGACCAGCATAGGGGCGGCCAGGGGGATATCCACATGGATGAGACGATAGGTTGGGCTCATGCCCATGCCGGCGGCGGCCTCCTTCAGGTGGGCTGGCACCTGGGACAGGCCCAAGGAGGTGTTCCGGGCGATGGGCAGCAGGGAGTACAGGGCCAGGCCGACCATAGCGGTGGGGGAGCCCGGGCCGGTGATGACCATAATGACGCCCAGCAGGGCCAGGGCGGGGATGGTCTGG
Organism: Bacillota bacterium; assembly: GCA_021770445.1. Classification (GTDB taxonomy): domain Bacteria; phylum Bacillota; class Clostridia; order Oscillospirales; family Oscillospiraceae; genus Lawsonibacter. The sequence continues at coordinate 10,006 of JAETQY010000034.1, forward strand.
ATCAGGTCCACCACCCACAGCAGCGCCTTTCCCACCTTGGGGGAGAGGTAGGCCACTAACCCCAGGGGCACACCCGCGGCGACGGCCAGAATTAAAGCGGACAGCACCAGGGACAGGTGGTCCCAAATCATGGATACACTCATTCCCCGGCCCCGCCTTTCCGCAGGCCCCGGGGGACCACACGCTTCTGGAGGGCGTCCACCAGCCCGCCCAGCACCAGGGCCAGGATGGCGGCGGGGATGGCCCCCTGGAGGATGAGGGCGTTGTTGTTGGAGCTGACCCCCTTGTAGACGAAGTCGCCCAGCCCGCCCTGGCCAATCATGGCGGCCAGCACCGCCCAGCTGACGGTATACACGGTGGACAGCCGCAGCCCGCCAATGATGGTGGGCATGGCCAAGGGCAGCTCCACCTGAACCAGGCGCTGGAGGTGGTTCATGCCGCAGCCCCGGGCGGCCTCTTTATACTGCTGGTCCACGCCGTTCAGACCGGCAACGGTGTTTTTCAGCACCGGGAACATGGCGTAGATGGACAGGGCGATGATGACGGTGGCGAGGGTCATGCCGATGAGGATGACCAGCACGCCGATGAAGACGATGCCGGGCACGGTGTTCAAAATGGACAGCAGGGGGATGAGGTATTTGGACAGAGTGGGCAGGCGGGAGAGCCCGACGCCCAGCAGGACCCCCAACGCAAAGCCGATGGCCACGCACACCAGGGTATAGCCGGTGTGAACGGCGGTGGCCCGGAGGATGGATACAAGCAGCTCGTTCATCCCGTCACCCCCACAGCTGCTCCGCCATGGCGGAGGCCATGCTGGTCTTGGTGACAATGCCGGCCACCGTCTCGTCCTCCTTCAGCACCACCAGGTAGGGGAAGCCGCTGGAGATGAGCTGTTCAAAGCACTCCTTAGCATTGTCCCCCACGTGGACGGTGGGGGTGGTACACCGCACCAGCGGCCCGATGGTCTTTACCACATGACCGGTGAGGCGGATGTCCGCAATGGACACGGTGCCCTGATACCGGCGCTGCTCGTCCACAACGAGGAGGGTGTCCACATTGTGGTGCTGCATCCGGCTGACGCACTCGTTGATACCCCGGTTCTCCTTCACCGTGATGATGCCGGTGCGCATGAACTGATCCACCGTCAGGCCGGCGGGGTCGGAGGCCGGCTGATGCTTGCCCAAAAACTCTCTGATTTGATCGGTGGCCGGGTTCTCCAGCATCTCCTCCGGAGGCGCAATTTGGACGATCTCCCCCTGGTTCATAAAGACGATGACGTCAGCCAGGTCCAGAGCCTCCTCCATGTCGTGGGTGACAAAGACAATGGTCTTGTTCAGCTTCTGCTGGAGGTTCTTTACCTCCAGTTGGAGGGAGCGGCGGGTCATGGGGTCCAGGGCGCTGAAGGGCTCATCCATCAGTACGATAGGGGGAGAGGCCGCCAGGGCCCGCAGGATGCCAATGCGCTGCTGCTGGCCCCCCGACATCTCCCCGGGGTACTTGTGGGCATACTGGTCATAGGGCATGTCTACCATGTCCAGCAGGTCGTGGACGACCTGGTCACACTTGGCCTTGGGCCATTTCAGCAGCTTGGGCACCACGCAGATGTTCTGAGCTACCGTCATGTTGGGGAACAGGCCGATCTGCTGGATGACATAGCCGGTGTGGCGCCGCAGCTCGTAGCGGTCCATGGCGGCGATATCCTTTTCCCCCAGATAGACGTGTCCGCTGTCAGGCTGGATCAGGCGGTTTATCATCTTGAGTGTGGTGGTCTTGCCGCAACCGGAGGGACCAATGAAAACGGCAAACTGGCCCTCCTGAATTTCAAATGAGACATCCTTGAGAATCTTCTGCGTGCCATAGGAGAGGTTGACGTGACTAAATCTGAGCAATTTGACCTCCTTTTCCGGGTGTTTTTAAGCTACACAAATCATAAAGCGGGTGCCCCGCCAGTCAAATCGAGCCGACGGGAGACGGTGCAGGCGAAGATCATACCGCAATCCATGGAAACAAACATACTGATAAAAAAAGAACTCCCGCAATGACTGCCATAAAGGCAGCTGCGGCATAAAAAACTCTCTATCAATTTGTCCTGTTCCTGGCACAGAATGTGATCTCCATTGAATATATGTTATTTATATTGTAAATTAGTAGCGTTTATTTGTCAAGCAGGGTGAACTCCGGGGCTTTGCTTCCGGGAATACGTGGATGTGGGCGCTTGGGTAAAATCAGAGGCAAAAAAGGGCGCAATGCGCCCTCATTTCCAATAAATGTATGGAAACGTCCCACATTGGGAGGAACTTCATAAGGAAGTTCCTCCCAAAACTTTTGTGAAGTCAGCCCGTGTGTATTTAAATTGCAGGTAAATTCAATATATCGGAGGACTACAATAGCACCGTCGTTGAA
>JAETQY010000010.1 GCA_021770445.1 Bacillota bacterium
CTGGAGCAGATGGACCTGCGTCGTAATCTCACTCCGGCGATTCTCTCCTACGAGGGCATCCAGTACCGTTACATGGCCCCCGGTGTGATGGAGACGGCCCACCTGGACTACCTCCGAGAACACCTGCGCATCCTCTCCGGCTTCTACGGCCTGCTGCGGCCCTTTGACGGCGTGACCCCTTACCGGCTGGAGATGCAGGCAAAGCTGGCGGTGGACGGCTGCCGGGACCTGTATCAGTTCTGGGGCAGCCGCCTGGCCCGGCAGCTGGCCTCGGAGACGGACGTAGTGCTGAATCTGGCCTCCAGGGAATACAGCAGAGCGGTGGAGGCTTATCTGCCCAAAACCGTCCGATTTGTCACCTGTGCCTTTGGAGAACTGAAAGACGGCAAGGTCGTTGAAAAGGGCACCAAATGTAAAATGGCCCGGGGGCAGATGGTGCGCTGGCTGTCGGAAAACCAAATTAAAAGCCCGGAGGACCTCCGGTCCTTTAACCAGCTGGGCTATCAATTCTGCCGTTCCATTTCGGTGCGGAACCACACGGTATTTCTTTGGATACAGTCCCCCAAGGATTGAGCCGCTTCCTGGCCGGGGGCGGCTTAATATTCCGCACTCAGCAGGAAATCTGCCACGTGCATCGTTTTGATCCCTTGGTAATTTCTGTTGGCCTACCTGCTAATACAGGGGGATGTTTTAATTGCTCTAGTTATAACCGCAACACTTACTTAATATCAAAAGTTTTGCGGTTTATATCCGCAAAACTTTTGATACAGCCATTGTAGCCACCTGATTTTAAGAAACGGATCTGAGTTTCTCTTCAATGGGAGGCATGGGCAGAAAGGAAGAAGACAAATGTTCAGAATTGTTGATGAAGCAGAGTGCAAAAGATATCGTTTAGATTGTTCCTCTGTGCTGAGAAAAGTGTGCCTAATGCTAAAAGAAAAGGGAATTTCCGCTCAGTTTACACTTGTGGGTAGTGGTGCGAGGAATATGGTGACGAGAAATGGCGATGGGGCATTCGACCTTGACTATAATCTCGAAATCATCAAAGCACCGGAAGAGTATTGGAATGATTTGTGCGGTTTGAAAGATACCATCCGTATTTTGCTGGATAAGGCGGCGGGCCTGAAATGTTTCTCTGAATCACAAGACTCAACTTCCTGCCTGACAGCTCTGTTACACTTTAGAGATGAATCCGCAATTAAATTCAAATTTGACGTTGCAGTTGTCACCAGAAATTCTACAGGAAAACTTTGTAGGCTGATTCACAACAAAAATGCCTGGGGTCTTGGGATGGATCAATATGTTTGGAATGAGATTCCTGATTCCCACGATGTCGCACAAAAAGCAAAGAGACTCAAAGCAGAGGGACTGTGGTTTGCAGTAAGAGATCGATACGTCCAGCGAAAGAATATGTATTTGTCCAGTTGGTGGGATAAAGATCACCCTTCGTTTATCATTTACATCGAAACGGTCAATGAGATATATTACAAATATTTTGGACCGGTGTAGGCAACTATCCAGTCAAAAGAAACTCCATATAAAATCCCCAGATTCAGGGAAAACTGAATCCGGGGTGATAAATCTCTCCAGGTCATTTCAAAGAATCAGGCGTGGTGGCTGGAGTACCCGGCGTCACAGCTTCAAATCTCCCGGCGCCCCTTTCAGGTGCAGATCGGGCAGTCCAGCTTCAGCGAGCAGGGGATCGACCTCCATATCCAGCAGGACGGCCTCTCCCTCCAAGGGGCCCTGCGCTACGGTTCCTTTACTCCCCTGCAATCCGACATCATGGGGCCGTTCCGGTTCTTCGCCGGGATGCAGTGCTCTCATGGCATCATCAGCATGGGGCACCCTTTGGAGGGAGCGCTGGAGCTGAACGGCGAATGCTTGGATTTCTCCGGCGGAACCGGATATATCGAGACGGACCGGGGCCGCTCTTTTCCCAGCAAGTATCTCTGGACGCAGTGTGTCTGGAACGGGCCGGAGCGGGGCGGTCTGATGCTTGCCATCGCGACAATCCCTCTGCCCGTGGGCGGCTTCACCGGCTGCATCTGCTCTGACTTTTATGGAGGCCGGGAATACCGTCTGGCAACCTACCGGGGCGTCAAAATCGAGACGTGGTCCTCCGCCGGCGCGGTGATCCGTCAGGGGAAGTATCGCCTGGAGGCGGAGCTGCTGAGCGAACGGCGGCAGCCCCTTCGTGCCCCGGTGGAGGGCCGCATGGAGCGTACCATCCACGAGAGCCTCTGCGCAGAGGTGCGCTACCGCTTCTGGCACGGGGATGACCTCCTGTTTCAGCGTATGGACTCCAATGCCGGCTTTGAGTACTCCTCAGCAGACTGATTGCCGATACACGATTTTGACATTCCGCACTATGCCTTAAGTCTTTTGTTCTGCCTTATCTTTGGATATAGCCCCGTAGAATTTGAGGGCCTGTTTTGGCAGAAAACCGTTGCAAAACCTTCCCGTCAGAGTTACAATGCAGACAGCAAAAATGCGAAACGTTTCCCGCTCAGCGCCGGCGGAAAACCGACGGTCAGAGGCGGGAAGCGTTTTTGACCACAGAACCTGCCACAGACGCAGCCGGAACACATGGAGGACAGCCCGTTAAAGAGGCTTACAGATAAAGTAAAATCCAGCGGAAACGGCCAAAAGGAGCAAAAACAAGCCAAAAAAGTTTACAAAATCTTTTCGCATCCGTGAGGTTCGAGGGTTCGATCCCCTTCAGGTCCACCAAATAAGAAATCACCTCAGTGAAAACTGGGGTGATTTTTGTATGATAGAAAAACCGAGGTTCTCAGGTTAGAGAAACCCAGTTTTATACCCAGATGGTACTTTCTTTAGGGCACCTAGTGAAGCAGATCGTTGGTAGCAGCAAATACGGCGCGGGTGTGAAATTCTCCGGCATGGTGGACGGCAAGGCGCGGCTCATTGGCAATATCCAGATGCCGATCCTGGCTAGAACTCGCATTGGGCGAGTTTAACAATATAAATAAAATAGAGAAACTAAAAATGACGTAAAAAATCTTTAGCATTCTGCTGTGCGCAACAGTGATGCTGGGGCCCTCTGACACGATCCCGAGAAAGCCAATGCCACCGGCATCCCTGCAATTGTCACTAACACCAAGGCCAGCCGCGGCAAGGTCGTCAGCAACGAAAATGCCCAGGATTACCTGGACAACTTTGCTGCACACGGTTTCAGCGAGTAAAGATCCGATCCTCTTGTAAAATAAACGGTCCAAAAGATAAGACAAGGGGTCGGCCTATAAAGGTCGACCCCTTGTCTTATTTGCGTCAGAACTGAAGTTTTTAATGGTTGTGTGAAAAATGGTTTCTACTTACAGAAACTCAAATATGGCTTTTTTTAACCATATCAGGCCAAATTAAACCGTACTCAGGTCTGCATTCATTTGAAAACTCGAAGTATTAGTTTAAAAAATCGCTTAAAATAATTAAATTGGAACAAAACGCTCCAATTTGAAATATTGGCACAGATTTTGCTTTATATTCAAAGGAAAGGCCAAGAAAAATTTTGTTGCGAAACGGTATCAGAAAATGGGCCAGGAGGAGCTGCCGGCCTAAAAAAAGAGAAGGGAGAGACCAGATCATGCTACTGATCAGAAACGTGGCCGTGTATGCCCCGGCCCCGCTGGGCGTCAAGGATGTGTTCCTGGCAGGCGGAGAGATCTGCGCCATACGGGACGCCATCGAGCCCGGGCCAGACCTGCCGGTGGAGGTGATCGACGGCACGGGCAAGCTGCTGCTGCCCGGCTTCATCGACAGCCACGTCCACATCCTGGGGGGCGGGGGCGAGGGGGGCTACCGCTCCCGGACGCCCGAGCTGAAGCTGTCCGACCTGGTTCGGGCGGGCACTACCACGGTGGTGGGCTGTCTGGGGACAGACGGCGTCACCCGGCGGATGGAGAACCTCATCGCCAAGGCCAAGCAGCTCAAGGACGAGGGGGTGAGCTGCTACATCTATACCGGCTCCTACGACGTCCCCGTCCGCACCTTCCTAGCGGATATCCGCTCCGATCTACTGTTTATTGACGAGGTCATCGGCGTGGGGGAGATCGCCATTGCCGACCACCGCTCCTCCCAGCCCACCTTTGAGGAGTTCGTCCGCATCGTGGCCGACGCCCGGGTAGGGGGGATGCTGTCCGGCAAGGGGGGCGTGGTCAACATCCACATGGGGGACGACGGCCAGATGCTGGAGTATCTGGAGCGGGTGAAGGCGGAGACCCCCCTGCCCGCCTATCACATGATCCCCACCCACATGAACCGCAATCCCCTCCTCTTCGAGCGGGGGATCACCTACGCCAAGGGGGGCGGCTATGTGGACTTCACCACCAGTAGCTACGCCTCCTTCCAGGAGGACGGGGAGCTGAAATCCAGCGACGGGCTGAAGAAGATGCTGGACGCCGGGGTTCCCATCGAGCACATCACCTTCTCCTCCGACGGCCAGGGCTCCCTCCCCATCTTCAACCGGGAGGGGGAGAACATCGACGTCCAGGTAGCCCGGGTGGACACCCTCTACCAGGAGGTGCGGGACGCCGTCCAGCAGGAGAACATCCCGCTGGAGACCGCCCTGCGCACCATCACCTCCAACGTGGCTGACCACCTGCGCCTGACCCGCAAGGGCCGGGTCCGGGAGGGAAACGACGCCGATCTGGTGCTGGCAGACCCGGATACGCTGGAGGTTCGGACTGTCATTGCCCGCGGACAGGTCATGCTGCGGGACGGGGAACTGCTTGTAAAAGGCAGCTTCGAATAAACAAAATTTTTGAGAGAGAATCAGGAGGCTATCATGAAACAGAAACAGTTCAATTTCCCCCACACCTTCGTAATCCTATTCTTTGTGGTGCTGTTCTGCGCCGTTCTGACCTACATGATCCCTATGGGTCAGTACGACACCATCGAGGTCAGCTACGAGCAGAATGGCGAGACCAAGACCCGCACCGTCCTGGACGCCGACTCCTTCCGGTATGTCACTGATGAGAACGGCAACAAGGTCAATTACAAGGCCCCCATCTTCGGCACCGACGACGTGGGCGGCAAGATCGGCTTCCTCAACTACGCCTTCGAGGGCCTGGTATCTGGCGACAAGTGGGGCGCAGCCGTGGGCGTGGCCGCCTTCATCCTCATCGTGGGCGGCGCCTTCGGCATCATGTTCCGCACCGGTGCGGTGGAAAACGCCATTTTCGCCGCCATCGGCAAGACCAAGTCCAAGGAATTTCTGATTATCCCCGTCCTGTTCCTGCTGTTCTCCGCCGGCGGGGCCATCTTCGGCATGAGCGAGGAGGCCATCCCCTTCGTCATGATCGTGGCCCCGGTGATGGTCATGATGGGCTACGACGCGGTGGTGGCTGTCATGATTACCTACGGAGCTACCCAGATCGGCTTTGCCACCTCCTGGATGAACCCCTTCAGCGTCTCGGTGGCCCAGGGCCTGTCCGGCATCCCTATCATGTCCGGCGCCGGCCTGCGGGCCTTCTCCTGGGTGTTCTTCACCGCCTTCGGCATCGTCTTTACCATGTTCTACGCCCGGAAGGTTAAGAAGAACCCCCTGGCCTCCTACAGCCACGACTCCGACGAGTACTTCCGCCAGGACGCCGCCGGCAAGGACGTGAAGAACATCAAGCTGGGGGTGGGCGATATCCTGGTGCTCATCACTCTGCTGGTCACCATCGTCTGGGTGATCTGGGGCGTGGTGGCTCACGGGTACTACATCCCCGAGATCACCGCCCAGTTCTTTATCATGGGCCTGGTGTCCGGCATCATCGGCGTGATCTTCAAGCTCAACGATATGAAGACCAACGACATCGCCACCTCCTTCCAGAAGGGGGCCGCCGACCTGCTGGGCGCCGCCCTGGTGGTAGGCATGGCCAGAGGCGTTCTGGTGGTGCTGGGCGGCTCCGACCCCAGCGTCCCCAGCGTACTGAATACCGTCCTCCACGCCGCCGCCGGCGCCATTGGCCAGCTTCCGGCCGCCGTCTCCGCCTGGTTCATGTACATCTTCCAGAGCATCTTCAACTTCTTTGTCACCTCCGGCTCCGGACAGGCCGCCCTGACCATGCCCATGATGGCCCCCCTCAGCGATCTGGTGGGCGTCACCCGTCAGGTGGCCGTGCTGGCCTTCCAGTTCGGCGACGGCTTTACCAACCTGGTGGTCCCCACCTCTGGCGCCCTCATCGGCTGTCTGGGCGCGGCCCGGATGGACTTCGGCCAGTGGGTGAAGTTCTCCATCAAGCTGATGGCCTTCCTGTTCATCTTCTCCACCATCTTCATCGTAGCCGCCGTTCTGATGGGCTACAACTGATTTCCTCGAATTTGTCTCCCCGCCCACCCCCCGGGCGGGGAGACATTATGTTGCGTCTCCGCCTCCCTCTGTGATAAAATGATAGAAACACTTTACAGGAGGCCGCTATGAAACAAATTCTGGTCGTCTGTGTGGGTATCCCCACCGGAGAGTCCATCACGGCGGAGCTGAACACTATTTTCCGGGGCGTGGCCCGGGCCGAGTTCTGCCTGTGCCACCAGCTGCGGGAGAAGGCGGAGGGCCGGGACATCGTCCTGTTCTCCTCCAAATACAGCCAGGCCCTGTGCGGCGGGACCGCCCTCTCCCCCACTGCCTTCCCGGCCCAGCGGGTTATCAACTACCGAAACCTCCAGGAGGTCATTGAGCTGGAGGCGGGCAGCCGGGTGCTGCTGGTCAACGACGACAAGGATACCGCCGCCGAGGCCATCGGCCAGCTGATGGAGATCGGCCTCACCGACCTGTACTACTTCCCCTGTTACCCCGGGAGCCCCGGCCACCCAGAGATCAGCATCGCCATCACGCCCGGAGAGCGGTCCTATGTGCCTGACCACGTCACCCGTGTCATCGATATCGGCGTGCGCACCCTGGACATCCGTACCATCTATGACCTGGCCCGCCTGCTGGGCGCGGAGCACCTGCTGGATCAGAGCCTGGTGGCCCGGTATCTCAGCCAGATCGTCACGGTATCCAAGTCCCTGTCCCAGAGCCGTCGACAGACGGAGCAAACGGAACGGCTGTTGGCGGGCATCTTCGACCAGGTGGACAGCGGCATTGCTTACGTGGGTGCGGACCTGCGGCTGGTCCGCACCAATCCCCTGTTTGAGTCCATCCTGGGGCAGAGCCGGGAGCAACTGCTGGGCCGGCATCCGGAGGAGCTGTTCGGGGACAGGTTCCGTCGGGTAGAAGAGGGCAGCTTTGTGGTGCCCGTCCGAAGCAGGACCGTGCTGCTGCGGATCAAGGCGCTGGACGATATGGGTCCCTCTTATCTTGTCACTGCCGACTATGCGGACACCATCCAGAAGCTGGACCGACGTATCCGTCAGGACAGCGCCCCTCTCCGGCGTCGGCTATACACTTTCCAGGACTACCTCACCTGGGACGAGGGCTGCAAAAAAATGTTGGCCCTGGCGGAGAAATTCACCCGCACCGGTGGTACCGTCCTTATCCAGGGGGAGAGTGGCACTGGCAAGGAAATTTTAGCCCAGAGCATCCACAGCGGCTCCTCCCGCCGGAAGGCCCCCTTTATCCCGGTGAACATCACCTCTCTCACCCCCACCCTGGCGGAGAGCGAGCTGTTCGGCTATGAGGACGCCTCCTTCACCGGGGCAAAAAAGGGGGGCAAGGCGGGCATCTTCGAACTGGCCGATGGCGGCACTGTCTTTATTGACGAGATCGGCGACGCCGCCCCGGAGCTCCAGGCCAAGCTGCTCCGCGCTCTGGAGGAGAAGTCCATCCGCCGGGTGGGCGGGGCGGAGGAGATCCCTATCCGGGTGTCCATTGTGGCCGCCACCAACAAGAATTTGCCCGCCATGATTCGGGAGGGGAAATTTCGGGAGGACCTGTTCTTCCGCCTGAATATGTTCCCCCTGACCACCATTCCCCTGCGGGACAGGCCAGGGGATATCCTGCCCTTGCTGCGGCACTTTCTGGGCCTGGACGCGGAGCTGACGCGGACCCTGCTGGGGCCAGAAATTACGCGGTTCCTGCAAAACTACCGCTGGCCCGGCAACGTGCGGGAGCTGATGAACGTGGCGGAGTACATTAAGCTCACCCACGAGGGTCATCCCCTCGTCCCCCGCGACCTTCCTGAATATATGTCCACTGAGGAGGTGGACAGGGGCCGGGTGTTCCTCAGCCGGCCAGAATATCTGGTTTTGAACGCCGTATCCAGCTGTGGCCCTCGGGGCGTCGGACGAAGTCGGCTGCAAGGGATGCTCTCCGGGTCCGGTACCGACCTTGGAATCGGGAAGATACGGGCAATCCTGAAGGCGCTGGAGGAGCGGGGACTGATCGCAAAGGAGAGAAACGGCTGCACGGTCACCGACCAGGGCACGTCAGCCTTGAAACAATTTCAAAGTCCAAACCTTTAAATTTTGCAATTTTATGTAAATTAGGAGGGCAAAAGCTGCAAAGACATTTCTTTACTAGATCAAAATCACCACCAATAGCGGCTGGCTAAGCTGCTGAGTGGAGATAGAGCCTCAAATAGTGTGTAATCATTGCTCCGAGATACCGGAGAAGCGGCGAATGCTGTCAGTAAGGATAAAATCTGTAGAAGGCTCTCCTTCCGCACTCGCAGGAAATTGGCCTGGCTCACCCTGAGACGGCTGAGGTTGGCTCTGACCTTCCCATAGTTTAGGGGGCCGTTGACCATCGGGATTCTTTGAGGGTTCCCCGCTGTTTCCAGGGTGCTGGGGTGGTTCCTGCCCTTCTGGGGGCTGGAATTCACCCTTCGGAGGTTCCTGACCCTCAGAAGGCTGAAAATCCGGCCTGCCCATGCCAAAGCCTCCACCGGCGTGACCGGTGTACTGCTGGACCTCACCGTCCACCCTCAAGGTGTAGCTCACATCCTGCTCCAGCTCCGGGGCGGAGTAAAGAATAGACTGGGCTCCCTTTTCCAGGGTGAACGACAGGGAGGTCCCCTCCAGATCCACCTTGACCCCGGCGGACAGGATAGAGGCGAAGGACAACTCCATATACAACTGCTTGGAGTCGGAGCTGACCGCCTCGTTGCGCATACCCAGAGCCGCCACCTGTCCCCCATTGATGAGAATCTCGCCGTCGGCGTCCAGACCGCCTTCCGGACTGTGATCGCTGGCCATAGAGTAGATAGCACCGCCGTTGATGACAATGTGGCCGTTGGAGTCGATGCCGTCTCCCTCCTCCCCTAGCCCGGCGTTAATCTGCAGGCCACCGCCGTTGATCGTGGTGACAGATACGTTGTCCTCGTTAGTATTGATGCCGTCGTTCTGGGACTGAATGTTGATCTGCCCACCGTTGATTGTTAAATGGAGCTCGCTGTCCAGCCCCTCGTTTTCCGCTGTGATAGACAGCGAACCAGTGCCCTCCGCTTCTCCGTCGATATTCATGGACATTTTAGAATAGAAGGCCCCGTCGTATTTGTGGAGCTTCTTAGTAGTACCCTCCTTGTAGATGCGGGCTACATAAGATCCCTTTACCTGGTTCACAGAGCCGTCGGCCAGCACCACGTTGGCCCCAGCGGCGGTGGTATCCACGTCTGTAGGCAGGAGGTCGTAGTTCTCCGTCTCCTCCTCGTCGTAGGCCACCCATGCCTCATCGCATTCGTAGACGCTGTAGAAAATCACCGCTGGGGCCACTGTACAGGTGATATCTACCCCGTCCAGCACCAGTGTGACCACGGCTGACCGGTCGCGCTTGGCCTCCTCGCCCAGGTCCACGGCCAGCTGTCCGGCGGACAGCGTCCCTAACACCCGATAGGTCCCTGGCTGCCGGATGGTGACCACCGTGTGGGCGTCCGCCTCGTCTGCGGTGTGCATGTCCACCTCGGTGCCCTCGCCGTAGCTGTCGTCGGTGCCGTCGCGGTAGTAGACGATGTCGTGAGAGAGGGTCACAGCCCCCTCTCCGTCTTGTGTCAGCGCTTGTCCGTTCAGCGTAATCTCGTTGTCAGACAGCGTCAGGACCTGTTCGCCTTCCCGCTGACCGGAGGAACTTGCTCCACCAGATACAGAACAAGCGGACAACAGCAGAACCGCAGGCAGGACCGCTGCAAGAATTTCTTTTTTCATTAGGCTAAACCTCTTTTCAATCGTGAAGTTACTTCCAAGACTATCACGAACTAAGACAGAAAGCCTAAAGAATCTGTAAGAAAATTATAACGAAAACATAAACAAGGCGTATCGTCTGGGCAACAGGTACAACCAAAAGTAGCCTTTATGTGGAACTGCTGCTGCTCTGACTGAACTAGGAGCCCGAAATTTCTAAACAGATTTTTCCGACAGCTTTCGCTCAAAGCGGTCCTTCCGACTGTCCGCTGGAACTGGTGTTGGGTAGCGGCCGGTAAAGCAGGCATCACAACAGTACCTTCCTCCAATGAGCGCCCTCAGCTGTTCCACCGGCAAATAACCCAGGGAGTCCGCCCCGATGATCTGAGCGATCTCTTCCACGCTGTGGTGGCAGGCAATCAGGTTCTCCCGGGAGTCGATATCGGTTCCATAGTAGCAGGGGTTCAGAAAGGGGGGCGCAGACACCCGGAGGTGGATCTCCCGGGCCCCCGCCTCCCGCAGCAGACTGACAATGCGTCCGCTAGTGGTACCTCGGACGATGGAGTCGTCCACCAATACCACCCGCTTGCCCACCACGCTCTCTCGAACGGCGCTGAGCTTGATCTTCACCTGGTCCAGCCGGTGGTCCTGGCCAGGGGCGATAAAGGTACGGCCGATATACTTGTTTTTTACAAGGCCGATGCCGTAGGGGATGCCGGAGGCCCGGCTGTAGCCCAGGGCGGCGTCCAGACCGGAGTCGGGCACCCCCACCACCACGTCCGCCTGGACCGGATGAGTACGGGCCAGAATCTCCCCGGCCCGCAGGCGGGCGGCGTGGACCGACATCCCGTCCATCACCGAATCCGGGCGGGCGAAGTAGATGTACTCGAAGATACAGGGGGTGGGCTGCGTCTTCCCACAGTGCTCCCGGCGGGAGACCACCCCATCCCTGGAGAATACCAAGATCTCCCCCGGCTCCAGGTCCCGGACAAACTCCGCCCCCACTGCCGTCAGAGCGCAGCTCTCCGAGGCGGCCACATAGCTTCCGTCCGCTGTTCTCCCATAGCACAGAGGCCGGAAGCCGTGTGGGTCCCGGGCACAGATCAGCTTCTGAGGGGACATGAGCACCAGGGAATAGGCCCCCTCCAGCTTTGCCATAGCGGCGCTGAGGGCATCCTCAATGGAGGGAGCGGCCAGCCGCTCCTTGGTGACGATATAGGCGATGATCTCAGTGTCGCTGGTGGAGTGGAAGATGGCCCCGGACAGCTCCAGCGCATCCCGGAGCCGGGCGGCGTTGCTCAGATTGCCGTTGTGAGCCAGGGCCATGTGGCCCTTCTGGTGGTTGACCTCGATGGGCTGACAGTTGCTCCGATTAGAGGCCCCGGTGGTGCCGTAGCGGGTGTGGCCCACCGCCATGGTCCCTTGGGGCAGCCGGGTCAGCACTTCACGGTCGAACACCTCCCCCACCAACCCCAGGTCCTTGTGGGAGGCAAATACCCCGTCGTCGTTGACCACAATGCCGCAGCTCTCCTGCCCCCGGTGCTGGAGGGCATATAGGCCGTAGTAGGCCAGCCGACCCACCTCCCCGGGCTGGGGGCTGATGACGCCGAACACGCCGCATTCCTCATGAATACTCATTTTAGTACCTCCTTAAACACAAAAAGACGCCTTTCAGCCATTTGCTGAAAAGACGTCTTTGCCTTTTACAGACGCATTATACCCTCTCGTTTGGGCGCTGTCAACTAGTTTTTCTGTCATTCAAAAGGGTGACTGTCTGGCGAATATATAAAATGAGAGGACCTGACATAAGTCAGGTCCTCTCATACTGCATAGCAGGTCAATCTGCTCAGCTCAGAAGCTGGAGTACGCTCTGGGGCTGCTGGGTAGCCTGAGACAGCATAGCTTGGGCCGACTGGCTCAGGATATTGGCCTTTGTGTAGGCCATCATCTCCTCCGCCATATCTGCGTCACGGATGCGGCTCTCTGCGTCGGTGGTATTTTCCACCATATGCCGCAGCTGATTCTGGTTGTGCTCCAGCCGGTTGTACAGCGCTCCATAGGTCCCTCGGATGGAGGAAACCCGGTTGATTGCATTCTGGATGACAGGCATGGACTCCCAGGCGTTGGGCTGGGTGGAGATATCCAGATTGCCCATTTTCAGCGCGTCCAGGGAGAGATAGAACCGAGGCACCTTTAAGATCTCGCCATACTCTGCGCCGATTTGCAGGATGATGCCGCCATTTCCCAGCTCCGGTTCCTTTTCGGGCGGTGTGGTGGGGTCAGGCTTGGGGTCGGGCTTAGGGTCTGGGTCGTCGTAGCCCGGCTTGACCGCGTCCGGCGGCTTGGGCTGAGTCTCGATCCGGAATACGCCGGCGTTCTTGTGGTAGATCAGGTCCAGCTCTACCAATTTGTGTTCCATCTCGGGCTTCCCGTCCGCACCTATTATGGGATTTCCGTCCGCGTCCACTTTCTTTTCATCGTATCCAATGGTCAGTTTCTGGTCTTGCGGCTTGAGCCACACAAAGACATAGTCGCTGTCCAGGGGGTCATGGCTCAGGCCCGCACTCCAGCTTCCGCCTTTGTCGGAGGAGATCGTAATAGATGCAAGGTCTACCTTGTCTTTGTCCAGGGGCAAAAGGCCCGTGCCGTCCTTGGCGTTCAGGCCCACGCCTGCGTTCAACGTTTTGTCCTTGTCGGTGTTTTTGTCCGTGTGGAAGAGGTAGACCGGGTAGGCGTACAGCGAATTGCCGTCCGCATCTACCACACCGGAAGTGCTGTACAGGCCCTCGCCCTCGTTGCCCGGGCGGACGGTGGTGCCGTTTCCGGTAATCGTGACGATCCCGGGCGTGTTATGGCCCGAGTCGGTGTAGGCCATGATGTTGCCGCCGTTGTTGGTCATGCCGCCCTCGGCGGTAACAATCACCTTGTTGTTCGGGTTATCCTTATCGCCGATGGTGATATTGCCGCTGGTGGAGTTTCGCCCCGCCCCGATGCCAGTGGAGTTTGTGCTGCCCATGGCCTTGACAGTCCCCTGCTTGATCTCAATATTGCCTACGGTGGAGTTGTTATATCCGGAACCGATGCCCACGCCGTTATTGCCGCCGTAGGCGTTGACCTCTCCGGAGGTATTGATCACAATATCACCGATATGGCTGCCCGCACCGGAGCCGATGCCGGCGCCGTTGCTGCCGCCCCGCGCCTCCTTGACGGTGGCGTTCCCCGATATTTCCACATCTGCGCAGGTGCCCAGCCTTGAGCCGCCGATCCCCGCGCTCTCATCACCGCCCAGGGCCTGTTCGATCACAGCGGTCCCGGTAATGGTAATTTTGCCGCTCTTGCTTGTGAAAGAGGGGCCGCCCTGGCAGCCCGCGCCGATGCCGGTACCGTGGGTCAAGCTCTTGGCTGTAATACTGCCTGCGCTGATGGTAATCGTGCCGTTGACCGTATTATACCAGCCGCCGCCGATGCCCGCGCCATGTCCGTTGCTGGTCGCGACAATGGTCGTTATTTTGCCGTTCTCCTCTTTGATCTCGATATTCCCGCAGTCGGCGTAGTTCGCGCCGCCAATGCCCGCGCCGCCGTTGTTGCCGCCGGTGGCGGTAACCTTACCGCCGGTGATGGTGATATTGCCAATGTCATTGTAATTGCCGGCGCCAATTCCCGCTCCCTGGGAACTGCCCGTGGCGGTGATCTCCCCGCCGTTGATCGTGATGCTGCTTGTTGTATCTGTACCATTGGTGGCTGACGTGGCCGCGTTACGGCCGATCCCCGCCGCGCCTGTACCGCCGGTAGCGGACAGCTTTCCGGTGTCTCCGTTGATGGTCAGATTTGTTCCGGTCCCCAGGGATATCCCGGCGAAGTTGGCCGCACTTCTAAATGTATTTTCCTTACCGTTCTCCAGGCTCAGCGTGACATTGTTGCCCGTTCCCAGATCAAAGCCGCTTCCCACCGTATTCTGGCTGCAATCCACCCCGTCCAGAGTCAGGTTCACCTTGCCGGAGATATTGTCCGCCAGCTTGACGCGGCCCTGGAGAGTGTTGCCCGCCTCGCCCTTCACACTGCCGCCGGAGATAGAGGTCACTTGATTCGTGTCGATGACCAGCGTGGTCCCGTCGTCCTCGTAGTGGTAGTCGGTGCCCTCGGTTCCGCCGGTGACGGTAAAGGGCTTGATGGCGTCGGCCCACTCGAAATCCCCGGACGTGTTGATCGTCGCCGCCAGGGTCTTGGAGACGCCGCTGGCGTTGGTAAAGGTAACGCGGTGGCTGCTGGTCGGGTCCAGCCACAGCTTGCCCGATTCACCATTGCTCAAAAGTGCGCCCGCCTTCACGCCGTCGATGGAGATGGAGGCGACGTTGCTCAAACCTGTCAGCCTGCTCCAGTCCACGCCGATGGATTTAAGCTCAGTCACTCCGTCCGCCGCTTTGGGGACATTGGCGATCGCCGCGGCCACCGAGGCGCCGTTGACGTTTACTGTTCCGTCGATGGTCCCGCTGCCGCCGTCTACGATCACCGCGCCGCCGTTAAAGCTGACAGTACCGTTGTTGGTAAAGGTCCCGGCCTTGAGCTGGCCCTCCCCCTGGAAGGTAACCGCCTTCCCGCTGTCTACGGTGACGGCGGTGATGTCGTTTTTGCCCTCGTAGGAGACTTGGGTGTCCTCGCTGACCTGGAGGGAACCCGCCGTGACGCCGTTCAGGGTGACCTTGCCGGTCCCCTCCAATTTCAGATTTTGAAGCTGACCGGAGGTGGGGGACTTCATGGTGATCTCAATATTGTTTCCGGAAGTTACCGTCAGGGTCTTGGTAGTGTCATCCCAGGTGATGCCCTGCATCCCGCCGTTTCCGTCGGGCAGGCCGCCCGTGATGATAAAATCGCCATAGTCCTGATTGACCACAGGCGGCGTAAAGTCGTCCGGTTTCACACCGTCCTTTGACGTGGTGCCGCCGGTCAGCACCACATAATCACTGGGGTATTTATTGTTTATCATCGGGCTGCCTGTATTCAGCTCAAACAGGCTGACGCCGGAGAGAACCGTGTTATCGGTCAGATCGGTCGCTGTTAAATCGCCGGACGCCAAACCGCCCCGCCCGGAGCCCTTGGCGACCATCAGGTTATGGACAAAGCCCGTGATCTCGGTACCGGCGGCATTGAATATGTTCTTAAAAGCGGCGGTGCTGGCAATCTTGCCGCTGGTCAGATCTTTGATCGCCGTGTCCAGGGACTTGCCTCCGATCACCTCGCTCAACAGGGAGCTGAGACCCATGGAGATATTGGCAGCATTCACCGCAACAGAAGCGTCCCCGCCGCTGACGATCTTCCAGCCCAGGTACATACAGGCCAGGTAGCCCGTGCCGTAGTTGACGTCACTGGCAGTGTCAGAATTTGTCAGCCTGTGGCTTTGAATCTGGGCCCTGATCTCAGCGTCAGTGGAGCTCTCACTGATCTGCAGTCCGCTGCCGCTGTTGGGGTGGACCCAGTTGTCCGGGCCGGAGGCGGTCTGGGCCATACCCTCAATAAACCATTTTTCAAATCTGCCCACGTTTTGCGGCTCGGTTGCCCCGGATGCTGCCGGGAGCTTTCCGGTCATGCCGGCGGTGGTGGCCTCGTCCATGAAGGCATGAATCATCTCGTGGGCGATGGTGGCCTCCAGATCCTCGCGCCAATCTGTCTTGTTCGTGTCCACCCGCCCCATATTGACGCTGAGCATATAGCCCAAGGTCCCTGTGCCGTTGGGATAAAGGCTGGATTGGAGGGTAACTGACGCAAGCACACTGCTGGATGGCTCGCTGTACAGCTTCATCCCAATGCCGATGGCGGAACCCTTCAAATAGGAAAAAGCGGGGTAGTTTGTCAAAATATTTTTGACGGTCTGGGGGACGATCTCCGTTTTCAGAATCTCGCTTATTTTTTTCCCGCCTATGAGTATGTCCTGGCTGGGATCATTTACAAATCCTTTACCGGCGTCCGTTTCGCCCGTTTGCATGTCAGCATTCTTGGGGTCCTCAATATAAACGATATTCAGCTCGCCCCTGTCCTCGTCCCGGATCAGGTCGTCAAGAGTGCGCCGGGGCGCGGTCTGTGCCGCCGGGGTGCGGTTGACGTCGGCCGCCTGCTGCGCCGCGCTCAAGGCGGTCTGGGAGAGCTCCGTCTTGCGCTCATACTCCGGCCCCAGGTTTTGAAAGAGCTTGATGCCATTAAAATTGGCGCTCTCAGCGATGCGGTCGATATCCTCGCACAGCTGGTCCAGCTCCGCCTGAAGGGCCTCGCGGTCGATCTCGTCCTCATAGACGCCATTGGCGGACTGATTGGCCAGCGACGCCGCCCGCTGGAGCATACTGTGGATCTCGTCCAGCGCGCCCTCGCCCACCTGGATCAGCTTGCTGCCCTCCCTGGAGTTTTGGTCGGCCCGCTTAAGGCCGGTAATCTGCCGGCGCATTTTTTCCGAAATGGTAAGGCCGGCCGCATCGTCCCCGGCGCGGTTAATGGCATAGCCGCTGGACAGCTTCTCCAGCGACTCGAACAGTGCACTGTTATTTTTGCCAACATAGCGCAGCGCAAAAGACGCACTCTGGTTATTCCTGATCCTCATAACGTGGCAGCACTCCTTACTCCACTCAATCCCAATTTCCGATGGGGCTCAGTTCCAGCGGACTTGCACATACCGGACAGGGCAGGGTGTCCCCCCGCCCCACCGGACCACCACACCTGGGGCAGACCGCCTGGACCACATGTTCTCCACCGCCCGGCGCCCAGTAGGTCACCTGTGCCGCCGATATCAGCTCACGGCAGCGGGTACAGATTGCGGGGAACCGTTCAATCCGGAACTGTCCATGTGCGTCAAGGGCTGCCGCCAGGCCCTGATCCCCGGAGGCCACGGAGAGCGCAGTCTCCGAATCGCAGTCCCGCAGGCCACCGCCCGTCAAAGCATCTGCCTGATAGCCGCACTTGGCGCATATTCCTCGTAAAATAGTTCCCATAATTCGACCTTACCCCCTTTACCGCATCATTTCTATATGAAATTTATCGGCCATATTTTCAAAATCATAAGGGCACTTGACATTCCTGCCGGAAGTCTTGCTTTCGGGCAAAAACTCTAGTAGCGCAGCGCAGGGCGCAGGAGCCGGTGGATCTGGCCAGCAAGACAGAGATGATCTAGCGCATATCCCGCTGTTGATTGCAAAGCGCAATCTTGTACGGGAGGAGCTGCGGGGCTGACCCGCTGCGGCTCTGCTGCGCAATGCAGCCCGACACGGGGCGCGGAGGTTGTCTCCGCGTCCCTGTTTTGTTTCTATAAAAAATCCCGGCCTTTCGGCCGGGATCAGTGGTTTTATTTGCTGTAGGGCTTGTCGGTCTCAATGTACACGCCCCGGCCGGCTTCCCAACCCACATAGAAGTTCAGGGCTTTCCCCAGGGCCCAGATCGACGCTCCGGGGCCGTGCTTCTTGTGGACTATGTTCTTTTACTTCTTAACGGGCAGGACGATCACCTGTCCCTCATAGATGGTGTTGGCGTTTTTCAGCCGGTCGGTGTTGCGCTCGAAGATGGCCTTGTACTCGCTGACCTTGCCGTACTCGGCAGCGGCAATCTTGCCCAGGGTGTCCCCGGCCTTGACCGTGTACAGCTTCTCACCGGCCCCGGCGGCAGGGGCGGAAATCAGGGTGTCCTTACCCAGCTTCTCGGGCAGAGTGATCACCGCGCCCTCTTTCAGCTTCACGTTCTTGTTGGCCTTCTGGAGGGCGTACCGCTGGGCGTTGGTGCCGTAGAAGTTGGTGCAGATGGAGCTCCAGGTGTCGCCCTTCTTCACGGTGTAAGTACCGGGAGCGTCGGGAGTAACAGGCGCGGTCGGGGTGGTGGGGTCAGTGGGAGTGGTGGGCTTGCCGTCAATGGGGACGAGCTGGGCGAAATCGCTCTCGTTCATCCAAGCGATGGAATAACGGCAATTAACCCAGACCATGCCATCCTCATCTTTGTCCACGGTCCCGGTTGCAGGACCCTCCAGCAGGCCGCCCATCCCGGAACGGTTGTCAAGCACTCCATTTGCCCATACGTAAAGACCGCCCGACTCCCAAGCATAGTTACCGTAGTCCTTGTCTTCAGAGTACTCCCATTCCTCCATATCGTACCCAGACGGGGCATACTCAGCTCCGTTGATGGCTTCGATCTTAATAGTGGAGCCGTCCGCCAGTACATAGATCGTCAATGTTACCGGCTCATCATGAAATACAGCGTATGTGTGGGTCTCTTTCCGCAGGAAGCCGTCCATGGTGATGGTGACATTGTGCTTTTCGTCCACATAGGTTTCAGTCTTACCTGCCGCAAAGGCGGGGACGGCCAGCGCCAGGGACAGGACCAGTGCCAGGGACAGGGAAAGTGCCTTTTTCATCGTTTGTACCTCTCTTTTCTTAAATTTGGGTCTCCTCGACGGTGTGTACCCCGGGGGAGGGAGCTCCCTGATTTCCCCGCCCCCTGGGTATTTCCGCCAAGACAAACGAAAGCGGCGCAGGATCAAATACCCCACACCGCACTTGTCAGACACAAACCCCTTAAAACCGCCCTTGATAAAAGACGGCGTTTCGAGTATAATAAGGGCTGGCGCAGCAAAGCTGTTGTGTAGGAGGTTCCGTCTCCTGCATAGGGGCGTAAGGTGCGTCACCACCTTACGTCCTGCCTCAATTTGCCTTGTATTCCTATTGTATCGCATATTGAGGAAGTACGCAAGCCCTTTTTTAGACACGGCTCGGATTTTCGGGCTGTGTCTTACTTTTTTGTCTGAGGGGAAGGCAAAAATTTTTTGACGAAAATCAGGTGAGGCCGCCCAAAAAACCTTGCGCTTTGCGAGAAAAAGGTGTATCATATTTCCCGACAGTGCAGCCGCCGGTCCGGGAAAGGGAAAAAAGGGACCGGCGGAGCTTGTGCCGCCCTCCGCAAAAGCGGCCGGCGGCGGCCGCGGTCCGTCCGGAGAGGGTAAAACGAGAGACCGTGACCGGCTCTGTACCTTGTACCAGAGCACAAAAGCAGCAGTTATAGGGAGGTCGAAAACTTACATGAGCAAATTTCTCAAACGATCTGCGCAGGGTGCGCAGGTCCCGCATGAAAAGCGGACTTCCAACATGGAAACTGTGAAGATGCCGCTGCCCTCCAAGATCGTGCTGTCCATGGGCCAGCACATCGGCGCCCCCGCCGCCCCCCAGGTGGCCAAGGGCGACCAGGTCTGCGTGGGCACCGTAGTGGGCAAGGCCGGCGGCTTTGTCTCCATGGACATCCACTCCGGCGTGTCCGGCACGGTAGACAGCATCATCACCATTACCGCCCCCAACGGCGCCCCCCAGACGGCGGTAGTGATCATCCCCGACGGCAAGCAGACGGTGGACCCCTCCATCGCCCCCCCCACGGTCACCGACCTGCCGTCCTTCCAGGCGGCGGTCCGGGCCAGCGGTCTGGTGGGCCTGGGTGGCGCCGGCTTCCCCACAGTGGTGAAGCTGTCCCCCAAGAACCTGGACGAGATCGACACGCTGCTCATCAACGGCGCCGAGTGTGAGCCCTACATCACCTCGGACAACCGCTGCTTCCTGGAGGACACCCAGTACATCCTGGACGGCATCCAGGCGGTGATGAAGTATCTGGAGATCCCAAAGTGCATCATCGGCATCGAGGGCAACAAGCCCGAGGCCATTGCCAAGATGAAGTCCGTCGCCCCCGCCGGCGTGGAGGTGAAGGAGCTGCCCTGCCGCTACCCCCAGGGCGCTGAAAAAGTTCTTATCGAGAACTGCACCGGCCGGGAGGTCCCCTTCCCCGGCCTGCCCTCCGACGTGGGGGTCATCGTGATGAACGTCACCTCCGTGGCCTTCGTGGGCAAGTACCTGGCCACCGGTATGCCTCTGGTCACCAAGCGGCTTACCGTGGACGGCGACATCGTCAAGGAGCCCAAGAATGTGGAGGTCATCATCGGCACCCCCGTGCAGGAGCTGATGGACTTCTGCGGCGGCTTCACCGACGAGCCGGGCAAGGTGCTCTACGGCGGCCCCATGATGGGCAACTGCATCGCCGACTTGAGCCAGCCCATTCTGAAGAACAACAACGCGGTGCTGGCCTTCTCCAAGAAGTGGGGCACCCTGCCCAAGGCCACCAACTGCATCCACTGCGGCCGGTGCACCAACGCCTGCCCCCTGGGCCTGTCCGCCAAGGAGATCGTCCAGGCCTACAACGACGGCAACGTGGAGCTGCTCCAGGAGCTCAACGCCGACCTGTGCATGAGCTGCGGCACCTGCTCCTTCGTCTGCCCGGCCAAGCGGCCTCTGGCCCCCTCCATCGCCCTGGCCAAGATCATGATGAAGAATGGAGGTAAGAAGTAATGGACAACAAGCTGATTGTCACCGCCGCACCCCACATCACCAGCCCGGACAGCACCCAGAAGATTATGGGCCGGGTGTGCCTGGCTCTGGTGCCCACCCTTATCGCCTCCGTCATCATCTTCGGCTTTAACTCCCTGATCCTCACTGCCGTCACCGTGGCGGCCTGCGTCTTCTTCGAGTGGGCCTACTGCAAGCTGATGAAGCGGGAGGTGCCCATCGAGGATCTGTCCGCCGTGGTCACCGGTCTGCTGCTGGCCTTCAACATGCCCGCTACCCTCCCCTGGTGGATGGCCATTGTGGGCGCGTTCATCGCCATCGTCATCATTAAGCAGCTCTTCGGCGGCCTGGGCTACAACTTCGCCAACCCCGCCATCGTGGCCCGTATCGCCCTGGCTGTGGGCTTCGGCGCTAAGATGTCCGCCTACCCCATGGGCGGCGGCGTGGACGCTCTGGCCTCCGCCACCCCCCTGGCCGTGTCCAGTGAGCTGGGCTCCGCCAACTATGTCACCCTGCTGCTGGGCACCCACGGCGGCGTGCTGGGCGAGACCTGCGCCCTTACCATCCTCATCGGCGGCGTCTACCTGATCGCCACCAAGGTCATCAGCCCTGTGCTCCCCGTTACTTATCTGGCCTCCGTGGCCGTGCTGTCCCTGTGCTTCGGAATGGACCCCATCGTGCAGCTGCTCTCCGGCGGCCTGATGTTGGGCGCCTTCTTCATGGCCACCGACTATGTCACCTCTCCTACCACCGACAAGGGCAAGCTGATCGCCGGCATCTTCCTGGGCGTGGTCACCATGCTGATCCGCAAGTTTGGCAACATGAACGAGGGCGTGTCCTTCGCCATCCTGCTGATGAACCTGATCACCCCCTACATTGAAGTCAACACCCGGCAGGATAAGCTGGGCATTGTCAAGAAGAAGAAGGAGGCGGCCGCAAAATGAGCAACTGGAACCGAGTAATCAAGCCCATCGTGGTGCTGTGCGTCATCTGCATCGTGATCACCGGGGCCCTGGCCGCCACCAACGCCGCCACCGCGCCCGTGATCGCCGAGGCCAAGGCGGCCGCTGAGAAGGCCGCCCGCTCCGAGCTGCTTCCCGAGGCCGACGACTTCAAGGAGGTCACGGGCGTGTCGGTGGAGAATGTGACCGCCGTGTTTGAGGCCACCAACGGCACCGGCTATGTCATCACCAGCACCGCCAAGGGCTACGGCGGCACCATCACTGTTATGTCCGCCTTTACCCCCGATGGCGTGATCAAGCAGATCAAGGTCACCGAGGCCCAGGAGACCCCGGGCTTCGGCAGCAACGTCACCGACACCCCCTCCTACTGGGAGCGGTACGCCGGTGTGGACGCCGGCAAGCAGCTGGTGCTGGATCAGGACATTGACCGCCACAGCGGCGCTACCATCTCCAGCAAGGCACTGATTAAGGCAGTCAACTCCGCCATTGAGGCGTACAACGCCATTCCTTGAAAGGCAGGTGAGTCAAGATGAGTGAAAATAAGAGCAAAATAAGCATCCTTACCAACGGTATTTTGAATGAAAACCCGGTTCTGCGGCTTGTCCTGGGCACCTGTCCCACCCTGGCCGTCACCACCATGGCCTCCAACGGCATCGGCATGGGGCTGGCCGCCACCTTCGTGCTGCTGTGCTCCAACATCGTCATTTCCGCCCTGCGGAAGATCATCCCCGACCAGGTCCGCATCCCCTGCTACATCACCGTCATCGCCGGCTTCGTGTCCATCGTGCAGATGGTGGTCAAGGCCTATGTGCCCGACCTGGATAAGGCCCTGGGCGTGTACCTGCCCCTGATCGTGGTCAACTGCATCATCCTGGGCCGGGCCGAGATGTTCGCGTCCAAGAACAGCGTGGTCGATTCCGCCCTGGACGGCATCGGCATGGGCATCGGCTTTACCATCACCCTGACCATTATGGGCTCCATCCGTGAGATCCTGGGCTCCGGCACCTGGATGGCCGGCCTGGGCAAGCTGATCCCCGCCCTGGGGACCGACTTCGCCATCCGGGTTATCCCCGAGAGCATCGACACCTTCTCCCTGATGACCAGCGCCCCCGGCGGCTTCTTCGTGTTCGGCATCTTGATGGCCGGGGCCACCTGGCTGACCACCCGTCCCAAGAAGGAAGCTCCCGCTGTGGAAGGAGGTAATGCGTAATGGTGAAGCTTGCTGTTATCTTCTTTACCATGATCCTGGTGGACAACTACGTCCTCGCCAAGTTCCTAGGTATCTGCCCCTTCCTGGGCGTGTCCAAAAAGCTGGACAGCGCCGTGGGCATGTCTCTGGCCGTCACCTTCGTCATGGTCATGGCCACCGCCGCCACCTGGCCCATCTACAAGCTGATTCTGTGCCCGGAGGGTATGGAGAACACCAGCCGTGATATGAGCTACCTCCAGACCATCGTGTTCATCCTGATCATCGCCATCCTGGTTCAGCTGCTGGAGAACTTTTTGAAGAAGTTCGTCCCCGCCCTGTACAAGGCCCTGGGCGTGTACCTGCCCCTGATCACCACCAACTGCACCATCCTGGGCGTGACCATCCTGAACCTGGACAACGGCTATAACTTCATCGAGTCCATCGTCTGCGCCGCCGGCGCCGGCATCGGCTTCCTGGTGGCCATGGTGCTCTTCTCCGGCGTGCGCCGCCGGGTGGAGCAGGCCGTCACCCCCAAGTGCTTCGAGGGCCTGCCCATCACCCTGGTGGCCGCCGCGGTGACCTCCCTGTCCTTCATGGGCTTCGGCGGTATCGTAGATGCCATCTTCGGCGTTGTGTCCTGATAGGAGGGGAAGTGTAGTATGAATCCGATTTTATTCGCAATCATTCTGGTCACGGTCATCGGCCTGATTGGCGCGGTGATCCTGGTGGCCGCCTCCATCTTCATGTATGTCCCCGTGGATGAGCGGGTGGAGAAGATCACCGCCGTCCTGGCCGGCGCCAACTGCGGCGCCTGCGGCTGCGCTGGCTGCGCCGACTACGCCAAGAGCGTGGTGGAGGACGGCAACGACGTCAACAAGTGCATCCCCGGCGGCGCCGCCTGCGCCGCCAAGGTGGCCGAGATCATGGGCGTGTCCGCCGGCGCCTCCACCCCCATGAAGGCGGTTGTCGCCTGCTCCGGCACCTGTGACAAGACGGGCAAGAAGTACGAGTTCCAGGGCGTCCAGAGCTGCCAGGCCGTCAAGGGCCTCTACGGCGGCGACGGTATGTGCAAGTTCGGCTGCCTGGGCTACGGCGATTGCACCCGGGCCTGCGCCTTCGACGCCATCCACATCGTGGACGGCATCGCCCATGTGGATCGGGCCAAGTGCACCGGCTGCGGCGCCTGCGCCGCCGCCTGCCCCAACGCCGTCATCTCCATCGTGCCCGAGCACAAGCGCAAGCCCGTGGTCCTGTGCCAGAACAAGGACAAGGGCGCCGACACCCGGAAGGCCTGCACCGCCGGCTGTATCGGCTGCATGAAGTGCGCCAAGGCCTGCCCCAAGGAGGCCATCACTGTGGAGAACAACCTGGCCAAAATCGACCAGGACAAGTGTGTGGGCTGCCAGATCTGCGTGAAGGAGTGCCCCATGGGGGTCATTCACGTGCCCGGTGCCGAGTAAGCGAACGATCCGATTTTCAGGGAGCCGCTTTCAGAAGCGGCTCCCTGATTTTATGCCGGAAAAGGGCCGCCGTCCTGTCGGACAGCGGCCTTTCTGTATTTCCTTATTACGCCTTCTCGGCCTTGGGCTTTATAGGACCTATCATTAAGTCTCTCACTTTGGGAAGAGCCTTCAATAGCTAACTTTGCACTTGAATAACATTTTTATCGTGTCCAATAAATCCTTGACCATAAAGAACAAGGCAAACCTTTTGGTTTGCCTTGTTCTTTACTAATTTATTTAGTATAAATTCTCACCGCACTGTTACGCCTTCTCGGCCTTGCTCTCGGTTTTCGCTGCAGCCTTGGCAGGAGCCTCTGTAACTCCCTTGGCTGCGTTGACGGCCTGGACCACGCCGCGGCCCTGGTCGTTGGCCTCCTTGGCGTGCTTCTCCACATCCAGCTTGTTCTTGGGGCTGCGGACCAGGCAGCCGGCACCCTGGACGCAGCCACCCTCGCAGGCCATACCCTCGATGAAGTTGCCCTCCAGACGGCCCACTTTCAGCTTCATCAGGGCCACCTCACAGGCGGCAGTGCCGCTGCAAGGAATGGGCTTGAGGTCAAAGTCGATCTTCTTCTCCTTCAAGGTCTGGGCCACAGCCTCGGCCACACCGCCGCTGCGGGCAAAGTTCCGGCCATAGCCGCTGGCCTCGTCCAGCTCGGCCTCCTCCAGCTTCTCCAGGTCGATGTCCCGGGACTGGAACAGGGCGAACAGCTCCTCGTAGGTGAGCACGCAGTCAATGGCGTTCATGGTGCGGCCCAGCTGGAACTCCTTCTTCTTGGCCACGCAGGGGCCGATGAAGACCACCTTGGCGTCGGGCTCCTTCTCCTTGAGGTGCAGGCCGATCATGACCATGGGGGACGGGGTGTGGGAGACGTACTTGTCCAGCTCGGGGTGCTTCTTCTTTACATAGCCCACAAAGCCCGGGCAGCAGGAGGAGGTGAGCACGCCCTTCTCCACCAGCTCCTCAGACTCCCGGTCGGCCACCATGTCGGCGCCCAGGGCCACCTCGGCCACACCGGAGAAGCCCAACTGCTTGATGCCGGCCACCACCTGACCATAGGTAGCGGGGGCGAACTGGCCAGCGATAGAGGGGGCGATCACCGCGTAGGTCTTGTAGCCCCAGTGGGCGCCGCCCTGGATCATCTGGATGGCGTCTACGATCCAGGACTTGTCCTGAATGGCGCCGAAGGGGCACTGGTACACACAGTTGCCGCAGGAGATGCACTCGTTGATGTCGATGGATGCCTTCTTATCCGGGCCCATGGAGATGGCCTTGGCGGGACAGCCCTTCTCGCAGGGGCGCTGGTTCTTCACGATGGCGCTGTACTGGCAGGCGCTGACGCACTTGCCGCAGGTGATGCACTTGGAGTGGTCGATGGTGGCCCGGTGGTTGACGATGGTGATGGCGTCCTTGGGGCAGGCGTGGACGCAGCGGGTAGCCAGACAGCCCCGGCAGGAATCGCCCACCGTCATCTCGGTGACAGGGCACTCGTCGCAGGCGATGGGCAGCACCTCCACCACGTTGGGGTTGGTCTTGTCGCCCCCCATGGCCATCTTCACCCGGCTGTTGATGATGGCCCGCTCCTTGTAGATGCAGCAGCGCAGACTGGCCTCGGGGCCGGGAATGATCTTTTCAGGGATATCTAAGATGCCGGCCTGGAGCCGGTCCTCCCAGGTCAGGCGGGCCACCTCGGCCAAAACGGAGGTCTTCAGCTCCTGAATTTTTGTCTCAAACGTGTGCATAGGTACGCTCCTTCCTCAATCTCCACAATAAAATATTTCCTGCAATTTTAAAAAATTCCCCCTGCAAATTGCAGGATTTCTTTCATTTCGCCACCCATTCTACTCGGACAGGCCCGGATTGTCAAGAGACATTTTACACCATTACAGGCCGCTTGACCAGCCCCTTTTCACATTTCTTACAGGAGGGCTGTTCACCGGTAAAAATACCGCCAGCCGTCTGGCATCTCCACCCGGCCCAGGGCAACTCCCATGACCTGGGCCAGGGCCTCTCCCCCATACAGCTCCTCCGGGGGCCCAAGCTGACGGACCCGCCCCTCACACAGCAGGGCCGCCCGGTGGGCAAAACGCAGGGCCAGGCACAGATCGTGGAGGACCATTACCACCGCTCTCCCCTCCTCCGCCAGGCGGCGGGCCAGGGCCATCACCTCCAGCTGACAGCCCACGTCCAGATAGGTGGTGGGCTCGTCCATGAGGATGGTCTCGGTGTCCTGAGCCAGGGCCATGGCCAGGTAGACCTTCTGCCGCTGGCCCCCGGACAGCTCAGGCAAGGGCCGGGAGGCCAGCTCCGACGCCCCCACCCACGCCAGGGCCTTGTGCACCATCTCGCGGTCCTTTTGACTGTAGCGTCGGGGGTAGGACAGGTAGGGGAACCGGCCGTGGAGGACCATCCGCCCGGCGGTGATGTTGGGGACCGACCGGGACTGAGGCAGATAGGCGACTTTTTTTGCGATCTCTTTGGTGGACAGGCTCTCCAGAGGTGTGCCATCCACCAGCACCTCCCCTCCGGTCCGGGACAGCAGGCCGTTGGAGGTCCGCAGCAGGGTGCTCTTGCCGCAGCCGTTGGGGCCCAGGATGGCAAGGACCTCCCCGGGGCGGAAGTCCAGAGTGATGTCCTCCAGCACCGGGCGGCCGGGGTAGCCGGCGCGGAGATTTTTCAGCTCAATCACAGCCCGCCGCCCCCTCTCCGCTGTTTCAGCAGCAGCCAGATAAAGAAGGGTCCTCCCGCCAGAGACAGCACCACTCCCAGGGGCAGCTCGAAGGGGGCGAAAAGTAGACGGGAGGCCAGGTCGCAGGCGGTGAGCAGCAGCCCGCCCCCCAGGGCGGAGGATAAAAGCAGGGGGAAGCTGTCCTCTCCGATAAGCCGGCGCATAATATGGGGCACCAGCAGGCCCACAAAGCCCAGCAGGCCGGCAAAGCTCACCGCCGCCCCCGCCAGGGCGGCCGCCAGCATAAGCAGGGCCAGCCGCAGCCACTTGGCGGGCAGACCCAGGCTCTGGGCGGTCTCCCGGCCCAGCAGGAGCAGATCCAGCTCATTGGACAGGCTCAAGGCAATAATCAGGGCGATGAGGATGACCCAGAAGGCGGGGGCCAGCCGGGCCATGGACAGGTTTTTCACCCCGCCCACCCGGAAGTCGGTGTAGCCGCTGAGGGCGTCGGGGACGAAGGTGACCACCGCGTCGATGCCGGCGCTGAAAATGCTGGACATGGCCACGCCCGCCAGCACCAGGGTGATTCGAGCGGCTCCCGCCCGCTCGGCGATGAGCAGCACCAGCAGCACCCCGGCCAGCGCCCCCAGAAAGGCGGCGATGGGGGTGAGCCGCACCGCCCCGGGGGCCAGGGCGCAGCACAGGGCGGTGGCCAGCCCCGCCCCGGAGTTGACCCCGATGATATTGGGGGCGGCCAGGGGGTTGTTCAGCACCCCCTGAATAATCACGCCGGCGCAGGCCAGAGCCGCCCCCGCCAGCAGGCAGCCGCACAGCCGGGGCAGACGGGCGTAGAGGACGATGGACGCCCCAGTGCCCTCCCCCCGGCCCAGCAGGGCGGCCACCACCTCACCCGGGGGGATGGACACCGCCCCGAAGGCCAGATTGGCCACGCCGGACAGCAGCACCAGCCCCGCCAGCAGGGCGATCAGGCCGTACCGCCCCTTATTCCCCACAGAGGATATCCGCCAGCTGCTCATAGGCGTCCCCCCACAGGGCGTTGGGCTTTAAGCTGTACATCCGCCGCTCCAGGATGTGGAAATCGCCCCTCTGCACCGCGCTGAGGGAGGCCCAGGCCGGGTTGGACAGGAGGGTGGCCTCCAGATTTTCCTGGGCCGCCGCCTCGTCGGTGCCGTGGTAGACGGCGAAGATGTAGCCTGGGTCGGCCTGGAGAATGGCCTCCAGGCTCAGGTCCTCCAGGAGAGAATCATCCCCGTCGGCGATGTTGAGACAGCCCAAATCCTTCAGCATGGGGCCCAGCACGTTATCCTCGCTGTTCTTCACCTTCACACTGCTCCCCGACACCTGGATGGTGAGCACCGTGGGGATGTAGTCGTAGACGGCTCTGCGCTGCACAGCCCCGTCCACCTGGGCCTTGACGGCGGTACCGTAGGTCTCATAGTTTTCCGGATGGCCGGTAAGCTGGGTAAACAGGTCCAGCAGGTCCAGATAGTCCTGGAAAGAGGACACGTCGAAGTAGGCGGCGGGGATGCCCGCCCGTTCAAAGGTCTCTTTCAGCTCCAGGTTGGAGGGGGACAGACTGCTGGCGATCACCAAATCGGGCTCGGCCCCCAGCACCAGCTCCCCGTTGGGCTTCATGGGGGAGCCGATGTTGGTGGTAGCCTCCCCCAGCTCCAGGCCGTAGGACTCCCAGGCAT
Source organism: Bacillota bacterium (assembly GCA_021770445.1). Lineage (GTDB taxonomy): Bacteria > Bacillota > Clostridia > Oscillospirales > Oscillospiraceae > Lawsonibacter. The sequence goes on from JAETQY010000010.1 coordinate 28,443, forward strand.
CGTTGGCGGTGGCCACCATGGTGTCCTCTCCCCCGGCCAGCACCCACACGTCGGCAAAGCTGCCGATCATCACCGCCACCCGCTGAGGCGGGTCGATGGAAAACTCCTGGCCCAGGGCGTCAGTGAAGGTGATCTTTCCCTCCTCCGACGATGCGGCGGCGGGCTGGGACTGGTCTGCGGACTGGCTCCCGGACTGGGAGGAGGGCTCCACCGTCTGTCCACAGGCGGTCAGCAGGAGGGAAAGGAGCAGAATAGCACTTAACATATATCGTTTCATTGGTATATCCTCCGAGATTTCAAATAACCACCGGCAAAGCCGGTGGTTATGAGGCTTATGCGTACTTGGCAATGATGGCGTCCCGCTCCTGGGCGTGGCCGGCGGACCACTGGTCCCAGCTCTGACCGGCCGCAGCCGCCGCCTTGCCCAGCTCCACCAGCAGAGCGGGTAGATCGGACTCCAGGACGGTGCCCACCTCCTGACCGAAGGCGGCCTGGCCCAGCTGGTCGGTGCCATTCAGGAACATCTTAAAGGCGGGCTGGGGCTTCTTGTCCACCAGCTTGACCCCGCCCTGGAAGCCGATGGCCCCCGCCTGATGGGCGGAGCAGCTGGAGGGACAGCCGGAGATGCACACCTTGGGCAGGGCCCCGTCGGGGATGTTGGCCTCCCGGACGGCCTTCACCGCCGCCTGGAGAACGCCCTGGCTGTCCCGGACCCCCTGCTGGCAGGTGGCGGCTCCGATACAGGCCACGCTGCACTCAAACTCGGTGGCCGCGCTGTCGTCGGTGGCAGCAATCACCTTCTCCGCCTCAGCGGCGGTGAGGTTGATGAGATACAGCGTCTCGTTGGGGGCGATGCGGATCTCGGCCCCGGGGACGTCTTTCAGCAGCTCATAGAGCTGGCGGGGCTTCTCCACAGGCAGCGCGCCGCCGATGGGGTGGTACTTCACCGCGTAGAGGCCGGGCTGCTTCTGGGGGATGGCCCGGGGGTGGTCCACCGCGCCGCTGTTGTCCCGGGCGATATTGGCGGGGGCCTCCAGGTCGGTGAGGTCCAGACCGCCCGACCCCTTCCGGGCGGACACGTTCTGGAGGAAGGCCTCCTTCAGGCCGTCGGGGCCCAGGGTGTCCTGCATATAGCGGGTGCGGGCTTTGGCCCGGTTCTCGTAGTTGCCGTGGGCGCAGAAGGTGTCCACCATGGCCCGGACGTAGTAGAGGACCTCCTTGGGGTTGACATGCTCCTCCACCAGCACCCCCATAGAGGGCCGGGCCGCCCCCAGGCCGCCGGCAATACGCAGGGCAAAGGTGCCGTCGGGCTGGGCCAGGAAGCCCATGTCCCGGAAGGCGCTGTGGACGCAGTCGTCCACCCCGTTGCAGAAGGCGATTTTCAGCTTGCGGGGCATCTTGATGTCCCGGCAGATGGACAGCAGGTATTTGGTGACCGCCTCAGCGTAGGGCATCACGTCGAAGGCCTCGCCGGGCTGGACGCCGGACAGGGGGCTGGCCATCACGTTCCGGGGGTTGTCGCCGCCGCCGCCCTTGGTGTAGATGTCAACCTCCACCGCCTCCTCCATGAGGGGGGGCACCTGGCCGGCGGCCAGGTCGTGGAGCTGGATGGTCTCGCAGGTGGTCAGCTTCATCCGGCCCACCTGCTCCCGCTCCACCACCTCGGCCAGGAATTTCAGCCGGGGCATGGTCAGCCGTCCGCCGGGCATACGCAGGCGGAGCATGTGCTTAGAGGCGTCCCGCTGGGCGTAAGAGCCCAGGCCACCAGAGATACCCTTGTAGGCCTTCCGGTCGATCTCCCCCTTGTCAAAGGCGCCAATGGTCTCTTTGAAGCTCTCAATCTCTGTGCGGAAGGTATCGGTCCACTGCTTGTTCATATGGTTTTCCAGCCTTTCCCTGTTATAATCTAACATCCGCCGGAAAGCTCCAGACGGAATCTGTTTTCCTTATTATAACAAAAATCAAGCTGGGATACAATCCCCGAGCCACATTTTTGGCGGCCGTTTTTCTCACAAAATCGCCTGTCCGAGCATAGGCTGAGGCGTAAAATCGTTAATACGGAGGGTCGCTTATGACTGCTTTGCCACATATTCAGTACTTTTTGGGGGCCAACGCTCCCACCGGCTTTTACTCCCTGTATGACCACCTGCTCCCCCCGGAACAGGCCAGAGCTATCTACATTTTGAAGGGCGGGCCCGGCTGCGGCAAGTCCACCCTTATGCGCAAGGTCGGCGCCTGGGCTGAGGAGGCCGGCCTGGAAACCGAGTATATCCTCTGCTCCGGCGACCCGGACTCCCTGGACGCCGTCATTTTGCCCCAGAAGGCCGTGGCCATTGTGGACGGCACCGCGCCCCATGTGGTGGAGCCCCAATATCCCGGCGCGGTGGAGCGCTATGTGAACATGGGGGACTGCTATGACAAGACCGCCCTGTGGCCCCTGCGCCGGGAGATCATGGACTGCATGGCGGGCTACAAGGGCTGTTACCAGCGGGCCTACCGGTGCCTGGGGGCGGCAGCGGAAATCGTGGAGGACCAGCGCTCCGCCCTGCTCACCGACGCGCTGTCCCAAAAGCTGGCCAAGCGGGCCCGGGGGATTCTTACCCGGGAGGTCCCCCGCCGGAAGGGGGAGCTGCCCGGTAAAGTGAAGCAGCGCTTCCTGGGGGCAATTACCCACCGGGGGCCCATGCCCCTGTACCACACCGCCCTGGTCCAGTGCAGCCGGGTGTATGTCCTAACCGACACCTGCGCTCTGGCCCATGAACTCCTCATCCACCTGCTGGCCGGGATCACGGCCAACGGCTACGACGTGGTAGCCTGCCCCGACCCCATGGCACCTGATCGGCTGGCCCATCTGCTCATTCCCCAGTTGGACCTGGCCTTTATCAGCGATTCCGGCGCACTGCCCCGGGAGGTAAAGCCCTATCGCCGTATCCGGCTGGACACGGCGGCCGAGGGGGAGATCCTGCGGCGCAGCCGCCCCCGGCTGCGGTTTGCCAAAAAGGTGTCCGCCGCCCTGACGGAGGAGGCGGTGGCCTCCCTGGCCCAGGCGAAAGCTATGCACGATGACCTGGAGGCCATCTACAACCCCCATGTGGACTTCGATCTGGTGGAACACATCGCCCGGGAGGTCTGGGGCGAGATACAGACCTTCTAAACGATGAAAGCGGGCCCTCCCTGTGGGGAGGGCCCGCCGTCGTGTCGGGAAAATATTTTACAGATTGAAATACCGCTCGAACTCGGCGGGATGGGGGATAGCGGAGAGCTGACTGCACTCCTTGCGCTTGGCGGCCACCAGATTGGCCAGCAGCCCCTCGGGGAACACCCCTCCGGCGGTGAGGTAGTCGTGGTCCTCCTCCAGGGCGTCCAGGGCAGCCTCCAGGGAGGTGGGCAGGTGCTGTAGCTTGGCCTTCTCCTCGTCGGGCAGGGTGTAGAGATTGCAGTCATAGGGGCCCCAGCCGTTGGCGTGGGGGTCGATGCGGTTAGTGATGCCGTCCAGCCCGGCCATGAGCAGAGCCGCGTAGCAGAAATAGGGGTTGCAGGTGGCGTCTGGGTTGCGGATCTCAAAGCGGCGCAGGTTGGGGGTCTTGGCGTAGGCGGGGATGCGGATGACCGCGCTGCGGTTGGAGGTGGCGTAGCCCACGGTGACGGGGGCCTCGAAGCCGGGCACCAGCCGCTTGAAGGAGTTGGTGCTGGGGTTGGTGATGGCACACAGGGAGTTGATGTGCTTGAGCAGGCCGCCCATAAAGAAGTGGGCTGTCTCGCTGAGGTGGGAGTAGCCGTTGTCGTCGGAGAAGACGGGCTGGCCGTCCTTCATCAGCAGCATGTGGACATGCATCCCGCTGCCCGCCTCGCCGTACACCGGCTTGGGCATCAGGGTGGCACACTTGCCGTATTTCAGGGCAGTGTTGTGGATGATGTATTTGATCATCATGGTGGCGTCAGCCATTTTGGACATCTGCCCCAGCTTGGGCTCAATCTCAAACTGGCCGGCGGCCCCCACCTCGGGGTGGTGGTACTTGATGGGGATGCCGGCCTCCTCCATGTGCATGCACATCTCGCTGCGGCACTCGTAGGTGCGGTCGAAGGGCTTGGCCACGTGGTAGTTGGCCTGGCGGGGGACAACTACCCCCTTCCCGTTGACCGCGCTGTTCCAGTGGGCCTGCTCCGCATCCACCTCCATGCCGATGGCGCTGGGGGTCACCTGCCAGGAGGCGCTGTCAAAGAGGTAGAACTCAAACTCGGGAAGAATCAGCATGGTGTCGGCCACGCCGGTGTCCCGCATGTACCCCTCGGCGGCCAGAACGATGTTCCTGGGGTACTGGTCCAGGGGACGGTTCTCCGGGTAGCCGATGATCATGGCGTTACCCGTCATGGACAGGGTGGGGACGTCGCAGAAGGGATCGACCACCGCCGTGTCCGGGTCGGGGATAAAGACCATGTCGCTCTTCTCCACCACGGCGTAGCCGTAGTTGGAGGCGTCGAAGCCGATCCCGTTGGCCATGGTCTCCTCCGAGAAGTGCTGAGCGGGGATGGTCACATGGCGGAACTGGCCGTTGATGTCCACCATCTTGAAGTCCACCATCTGGATACCCTGGCCTCGGATCATCTTCATGATATCCTGTGCGGTTTTTGGCATGACAGCTTCCTCCTTATCAGTTCATATTTCGACTGGCTGGTCCGTCCGGCTGTTTCTTTTGGATATTATAACATAAATTCACCGGAAAATCCAGTGATTTTTGAAATATTTACCGGTATTTCAGCTGTCGGGGCGGCTCAGCTCCTCCGGCGGGACCCCCAGCAGCAGCAGCGCCCCGGCCGCCGCCAGGGAGGGCAGCTCCCCCGCCCCGGGCTCCAGACGGAGGGGGAATTCTTGCCGCTCCACCACCCGGCCATCCACCGTCACCAGCTCCCGCTGGAGGGCGGCCCACAGGGTGTCCCCCTCCCGGCTGGAGAGGGTCAGGCTGTCCCGGGGGGAGGCGCCGTAGCTGACGGCACTGGCCGCCCGTAGGGGCAGGCTGCCCGCCCCGCCTGGCAGCAGGACAGTGCGGCACTGTCTGGGCAGTGGAATTCCCGCTGCGGCCGCCCGGGGGGACACCACCACTAGGGCGGGGTGGCTCACGCTGGCACACCGGCCCCGCAGGCCACCCCGGGCAGCCAGCCTGCGCAGAATTGCCCGTTCGATGCCCTCTCCGGCCTCCAGCACCTGAAAACATTCCATATATCTCTCCCCTTTCCCGTCAGTTTGGGCGTATTTTCAAATCTTATGCAAAAAATATTGGGAAAACTCTTGACAACAGATTGTCCTGTTGGTAAAATATCAAGGCCGCGTTGAGTGGGCATCCAAGCGGGGCGACCCCGCCCACAAGAGCGAGCCCGTAATAAAGGAGTTGAATACTATGCAGGCAATCATCGTGACCGGCGGTAAGCAGTACAAGGTGGCCCAGGGTGACACCCTGTTCATCGAGAAGCTGGAGGCCGAGGCCGGCCAGGCCATCACCTTCGACAAGGTACTGGCGATTCTGGACGGCGACAAGGCCACCTTCGGCGCTCCCACCGTGGAGGGCGCTTCCGTGGCCGCCACCGTGGTCAAGAACGGCAAGGGCAAGAAGATCCGCATCTTCAAGTATACCCCCAAGAAGGGCTATCGGAAGCGCCAGGGCCACCGTCAGCCCTACACCAAGGTGGAGATCGGCGCCATCAAGGCCTGATGACTACCGTCACATTCCATTCCGAGGGCAGCCGCATCACCGGCCTTGAGATGCAGGGCCACAGCGGCTACGCCCCCCAGGGAGAGGACATTGTGTGCGCCGCCCTCACCAGCGCCGTCCGGCTCACTGAGTGCGCCGTCAACGACGTGCTGGGGCTGGAGGCCCCGGTCAAGGTGCGAGACAAGGACGCCTACCTCTCCCTCAAGCTCCCCAAAGCCCTGGACTCGGACAGCGAGCGCGTCTGCCAGACCCTTCTGGCCGCCCTGCTGGTCCACTGCGTCCAGCTGGCTGAGGAGTATCCTGAAAATATATCCGTTATGGAGGTGTAAGAGATGCTGAATATCGGTTTACAGTTTTTCGCCCATAAAAAGGGCGTGGGCTCCACCCGCAACGGCCGGGACTCCGAGTCCAAGCGCCTGGGCGTGAAGCGGGGCGACGGCCAGTTCGTTCTGGCCGGCAACATCCTGGTCCGCCAGCGGGGCACCCACATCCACCCCGGCGTCAACGTGGGCAAGGGCAGCGACGATACCCTGTTCGCCATGAAGTCCGGCCGGGTGAAGTTCCACCGCCTGGGCAAGGACCGCAAGCAGGTCTCCATCGTGGAGGAGACCCCTGCGGAGTAACATTGGTCAGAAAGCCGCAAACGAGTACCGTTTGCGGCTTTTTTATCAGTCAGAGGGAGAGAATTATGGACGCTTTTATGGACGCGCTGGTCAGCGGGCATACTGAAATTATCCCGCCGGAGTACGACTGGTTTGCCCCTCTGCTGGGGGATTGGGATTTTGACTACTTCGACGGCTATAACGCCTCTGCTCCAAGACAGGTAAAGGGAGAGTGGCTCTTCCGCCGGGTGCTGAACGGTTCCGGCATCCAGGACCTGTTTATCTGTCCCTCCCGGGTCACAATGGAGGCCAATCCCCAGCCCGACGGGGAGTACGGCGCGGCCATCCGTATGTTTAACCCGGTCCAGGGCTGCTACGACATGGTTTACGCCTGCGAAAAGTATATAAAACGCCTGGTTTTTCGGATGGAGAGCGGCAAACTGACGGGAACGGTCCTGGACAACCCCGCGGAAAAATGGGTGTTCTCCGAGATGACGGAGGATTCTTTTCACTGGCAGAATGTGACCGTCCTGCCGGACGGCACGTGGAAAATCAACAGCGATGTATACGCAAAACGAAAATATAAAAAGGAGTGAGGCGCTTATGGAATACAGAAAATTTTTCCAGGGCTACGCCCTGCGGCTGGACCCGGGTGAGGAGGTCGTGGACTGCCTGACCCGGCTGGTGGAGCAGGAGAATGTTCAGCTTGGGACGGTTTCCGCTCTGGGAGCGGCCAACGACGTCACCATTGGCATTTTTAACACGGAGGAGAAAAAATACTACTCCCGGCGCTGCCAGGGGCAGTTTGAGATCTCCGCCCTGGTGGGGAATGTGACCCGGCAGGAGGGGAAACCCTATCTCCACCTGCACATCACAATTGGAAACCCTGTCACAGGAGAGGTTTACGCTGGCCACCTGTCCGCCTGCACCATCAGCGCCACCCTGGAGCTGTTTTTGCAGACCTGGGACGGGCAGATCGGCCGGAAATTCAGCGATACCGTGGGCCTGAACCTGCTGGAGTTTTAGTCTGACGAAATAGGAGGTGCCCAACATGGCAGCACCCTTTGTAGATACGGCGAAGATCACCGTCCGCTCCGGCGACGGGGGGAACGGCGTGGTGTCCTTCCACCGGGAGAAATATGTGGCCAACGGCGGCCCCGACGGGGGCGACGGCGGCCGGGGCGGGGACATCGTAGTGGAGGTCAACGACCACATGTCCACCCTGATGGACTTCCGCTACAAGCGGAAATACACCGCCGGAAACGGCGCTGACGGTGCGGGCAAGAAGTGCACCGGCCGGGACGGGGAGGACCTGGTTATCCGGGTGCCCCGGGGGACGGTCATCCGGGACGCGGAGACCCAGGAGATCATCCAGGACATGTCCCAGACCGACCGATTTGTGCTATGCCGGGGGGGCCGAGGGGGCTGGGGTAACCAGCACTTTGCCACCCCCACCCGCCAGGTTCCCCGGTTCGCCAAGGCCGGCCTGCCCGGCCAGAGCCGGGAGGTTGTGCTGGAGCTGAAGCTGCTGGCCGACGTAGGGCTGGTGGGCTTTCCCAATGTGGGCAAGTCTACCCTGCTATCGGTAGTCAGCCGGGCCCAGCCCAAGATCGCCAACTACCACTTTACCACCCTCTTCCCCAACCTGGGGGTGGTCTATGTGGAGGAGGGGGTATCCTTCGTCATGGCGGATATCCCCGGCATTATCGAGGGGGCGGCAGAGGGGGCCGGCCTGGGCCACGACTTCCTGCGCCACATCGACCGGTGCCGACTGCTCATCCATGTGGTGGACGTGTCCGGCTCCGAGGGCCGGGACCCGGTGGCCGACTTTGAGGCCATCAACGAGGAGCTGCGGCAATACTCCCCCGAGCTGGCCTCCCGGAAGATGATTGTGGCCGCCAACAAGGCGGACATTATAACCGACCCCGCCCTGCTGGACAAGCTGCGCTCCCATGTGGAGGGTCTGGGGCTGGAGCTGTACACCATCTCCGCCGCCGCCCACCAGGGCACCCGGGAGCTGGTGCTGCGCGCCGCCCAGCTCCTCCAGGAGCTGCCCCCTGTGGTTGTGTACGAGCCCACCTACGTGGAGCGCCCCCCCGAGGTGGACACCGGCGGGGAGGTCAATATCCAGGAGTTCGACGGCACCTGGGTGGTGGACGCCCCCTGGCTCCAGCGGCTCATCGCCAACGTCAACTTCGGCGACTACGAGTCCCGGAACTGGTTCGACCAGAAGCTGCGCCAGTCCGGGCTGTTCGACAGGCTGGAGGAGCTGGGGATCAAGGACGGGGACATCGTCTCCATGTACGACCTGGAGTTTGAATATCAGAGATAAAAATCAGGAGCGGCAAGGCGAAATGCTTTGCCGCTCCTGTCTATATGCTGAAAATCATTTACTTTTTCGCCAGACCGTGGGTGGAGGACACCACCATACCGGTGAGGGCGAAGAGGGCCAGGGCGTTGGGAATGACCATCAGGTTGTTGAACATGTCGGTCAGCTCCCACACCAGGTCGTTGGACATCAGGGTGCCCAGGAAGATGAACACCAGCCCCAGCACGGCATAGATCTTGGCGGATTTCTTGCCGAAGAGGTAGATTACGTTGATCTTGCCGAAGAGGTTCCAGCTGAGGATGGTAGAGAAGGCGAAGAAGAACAGGCAGATGGCCACGAACATGGCCCCGGCGGTCTCGCCAAAGACGACCCCGAAGGCGGTCTGGGCCAGGTTGGCCTTGCCCAGGGTGGTGCTGGCGGCAGCGGCCCCGCACTGGGCCAGAGGGCCGTCGGGGGTGTACAGGGTGGAAATCACTACCAAGGCGTTAAGGGTGAGCACCACGAAGGTGTCCATAAACACGCCGATCATAGCCACTACGCCCTGGTCGTGGGGATCGGTCACGTTGGCCTGGGCGTGGGCGTGGGGGGTGGAGCCCATGCCGGCCTCGTTGGAGAACAGGCCCCGCTTGGCACCTTGGCTGATGGCGGTCTTGATGGCGTAGCCGAAGCCGCCGCCGATGATGGCCTGGGGCTGGAAGGCGTACCGGAAGATCATGGCAAAGGTGGCGGGGATGTACTGGATTCGGGCGATGAGGACCACCAGGCCGCCCAGCAGGAAAATGGCTGCCATGACGGGAACCACCTTCTCGGTGACGGAGGCCAGCCGCTGCACGCCGCCCAGGAAGATGACGCCGCAGATAATGACCAGAACCACGCCCACGATCCAGTTGGGGACGCCGAAGGCGGTGTTGAAGGTGGAGCCGATGGAGTTGGACTGGACCATGCAGCCCATAAAGCCCAGGGCCAGGATGATGGCCACGGCGAAGAAGCCAGCCAGGAACTTGCCGAAGCCGCCCTGGAAGGCGGTGGTGATGTAGTAGACGGGGCCGCCGTGGTAGGAGCCGTCATCGGCCTTCCGGCGGGTCTTGATGGCCAGGGTGGCCTCGGCGTAGATGGTGGCCATGCCGAAGAAGGCGATGATCCACATCCAGAAGATGGCCCCGGGGCCGCCGGTGAGGATGGCGCCGGAGGCGCCCACGATGTTGCCGGTGCCCACCTGGGCGGCGATGGCGGTGGCCAGGGCCTGGAAAGAGGTGATTCCCTGCTCCTGCCGCCCGCCCCGGAGAGACAGGTTACCGAAGGTCTTTTTCATCCCCTCGCCGAAGCAGCGGACCTGGACGAACCGGGTACGGATGGAGTACCACAGGCCCACGCCGATGAGGAGGAACACGAGGATATAGTTGGACAGGTAGGTGTTGATCTTCGACACGATGTCGAAAAGTATCGCTTCAAGCTCAGCCATGATGATGTTTCCTTTCTCTTACCTTTATTTTTTGCCGCTGAAATACTCTTTGGTGATGGAGGCCACCGCGCCGGAGAGCAGCAGCAGGGCGATCAGGTTGGGGATGGCCATAGCGCCGTTGAGGGTGTCGGAGATGTCCCACATGAGCTGGCCGGAGCCGGTGGCGCCCACGATGCAGAACAGGACAAAAATGATCTTGTAAATGGAGGTGACGATCTTGTTGTCCCCGGAGAGGTAGCCCCAGCAGCGCTCGCCGTAGTAGCTCCAGCTGAGGATGGTGGACAGGGCGAAGAAGACCAGGCTGGCCTGGATGATGGTGCCCCCCAGGGTGCCGGGGAGGATGGAGTTGAAGGCGGCCACAGCGGCGGACCCCTTGGTGCCAAAGGTCTTCAGGGCGGCCTCGCCCAGCTCGAAGCCGGACAGCAGCACGGCGAAGGCGGTGATGGAGCAGATGACGATGGTGTCGAAGAAGACCTCGAACACGCCCCAGATGGCCTGCTCGGCGGGCTCGTCGGTGGAGGAGGCGGCGTGGGCGATGGGGGCGGAGCCCAGGCCGGCCTCGTTGGAGAAGACGCCCCGGGCAAAGCCGTTCTTCATGGCAACCATGATGGCGTAGCCGAAAACACCGCCGCCCACTGCCTCAAAGTTGAAGGCACTGGTGAAGATGTGGGCAAAGACGGCGGGAATATCGGTGATGCGCATGAGGATGACCACTACCCCGGCCGCCACATAGAACACCGACATAAAGGGAACCAGCAGAGAGGTCACCTGGCCGATGCGCTTCACCCCGCCGATAACCACAATACCCACCAGAACGGTGAGGGCGATGCCGGTAATCATGGGGTCCAGGCCAAACAGGCCGCTCATGGCTCCGGCGATCTCGCTGGACTGGGCGATGTTGCCGATGCCGAAGGAGGCCAGGCCGCCCAGAAGGGCAAAGAGGACTGCCAGCCATTTCCAGCTCTTGCCCAGGCCGTTTTCAATGTAGTACATGGGCCCGCCCTTGTGGACGCCGTCGGCGCCGGTGTCGCGGAACTTCAGGGCCAGGGCGATCTCGGCGTACTTGGTGCACATGCCGAAGAAGGCGGACACCCACATCCAGAACACGGCCCCCGGACCACCTACGAAGATGGCCCCGGTGACGCCGGCGATATTGCCGGTGCCCACGGTGCCCGCCAGGGCGGTGGTCACCGCCTGGAAGGGGGACAGGTTGCTGCCGTGGTCCTTCTGTTTCTTACCGCTGAACAGGGAGCCTACGGTGTTTTTCATGATGTAGCCGAACCAGCGGACCTGGACCCAGCCGGTGCGGAAGGTGAGGAACACGCCGGTGCCCACCAGAAGGGCCAGCATAATGGGGCCCCAAACAAAGCCGTTGACGGCTCTCTCAGCCTTTGTAAACATCTCCAGGAAATTTTCCATAAACTCTCTCCTTTGCGGGCAGACAAAAAACGGGCCGCGGGGACGCCCGCAGCCCAAAGAAAAAGCACAGTCCGGCGGAGCGCGGCCCCGCCGTTTCGGCTTCCCCTCTGTCCTTTTGCCTGAGAGATTGGCGGATCACTCCGCGTTGCACCTTCGGCACCCGGTAAACGAGCTTCTCCAGAGTCACATCCACGCGCAGTCCTCATTCCAAGCCGGAACGCCTGAGAGTGTTACTCCTTCGGCAGGCCGTAAGGCCGTTTTCCTGCGCGCTTCGTCTGTCCCTATTCAATTACTCCGCTACCATACCATAAAACATGCCTCTTTGTCAACGCCCGGCGGACAATAATACGCCGGGCGCGGAATTTTCAGCTAATTAAACGAAGGAAGCAGAATTTTTATCTGATAAAGTTTACAATTTGCTCTTTTTTTGCGGAGACAGGTGTGGTATACTGATTTAGATTATGGTTATGGTACCTTTTACACTCAGAGCGGGCCGCCGAGGGCGGCGGCCCCTACATTTTGGATCTGTGTGTAGGGGCCGCCCCCTTGGGCGGCCCGTTTCTAAGGTTTAGACCGCAAAATAAAACCGAGAGGTGTTTGACTCATGAGCCTGTTTACCAAGCTGTTTGGGACCTCCTCCCAGCGGGAGCTGAAGTCCATCTACCCCATCGCCGACAAGGTGGACGCCCTGGAGGAGGAGTACAAGGCCCTCACCGACGCCCAGCTCCAGGCCAAGACCCCGGAGCTGAAGGAGCGGCTGGCCCAGGGCGCCACCCTGGACGACATCCTCCCCGAGGCCTTCGCCGCCTGCCGGGAGGCCGCCTGGCGGGTGCTGGGCCTGCGGCCCTACCGGGTGCAGGTGGTGGGCGGCATCGTCCTCCACCAGGGCCGCATCGCCGAGATGAAGACCGGTGAAGGAAAAACCCTGGTGGCCACCCTCCCCGCCTACCTCAACGCCCTGGCGGGCAAGGGGGTCCATATCGTCACCGTCAACGACTACCTGGCCAAGCGCGACTCGGAGTGGATGGGCAAGGTGTTCCGCTTCATGGGCCTCACTGTGGGCCTGGTCATCCACGGGGTCATGGGCGAGGAGAAGAAGGCCGCCTATCAGGCGGACATCACCTACGGCACCAACAACGAGTTCGGCTTCGACTACCTGCGGGACAATATGGCCATCTACTCCCAGGAGCTGGTCCAGCGGGGCCACGCCTTCGCCATCGTGGACGAGGTGGACTCCATCCTCATCGACGAGGCCCGCACCCCTCTGATCATCTCCGGCCAGGGGGAGAAGTCCACCCAGCTTTACACCATCGTGGACCAGTTCGTCTCCCGGCTGAAATGCCAGCGGGTGGCCAAGACCGACGAGAAGGAGGAGGAGGACGTCAACATCGACGCCGACTACATCGTCGACGAGAAATCCAAGACCGCCACCCTCACCGCCCGGGGCATCAAGAAGGCGGAGGAGGCCTTCCAGGTGGAAAACCTGGCCGATATGGAGAACACCACCCTGTCCCACCACATCAACCAGGCCATCAAGGCCCGGGGCGTGATGAAGCGGGATATCGACTATGTGGTCAAGGACGGCCAGGTCATCATCGTGGACGAGTTTACCGGCCGTCTCATGTTCGGCCGGCGGTACAACGAGGGCCTCCACCAGGCCATCGAGGCCAAGGAGGGCGTAGAGGTGGCCAACGAGTCCAAGACCCTGGCCACTATCACCTTCCAGAACTACTTCCGCCTGTACGACAAGCTGTCCGGCATGACGGGCACCGCCCTCACCGAGGAGGAGGAGTTCGGCACCATCTACGAGCTGGACATCGTGGAGATCCCCACCAACAAGCCCCTGGCCCGCATCGACCAGCCCGACGTGGTGTACAAGAACGTCCCCGGCAAGCTGCGGGCCATTGTGGAGCAGATCGAGGCCTGCCACGAAAAGGGCCAGCCCGTGCTGGTGGGCACCGTGTCCATCGAGAAGTCGGAGGAGCTGTCCGCCATTCTGAAAAAGAGGGGCATACGCCACAACGTACTAAACGCCAAGAACCACGAGAAGGAAGCGGAGATCGTGGCTCAGGCGGGCAAGTTCGGGGCGGTCACTGTGGCCACCAACATGGCCGGCCGTGGTACCGACATCATGCTGGGGGGCAACGCCGAGTTCCTGGCCAAGGCCGACCTGCGCAAGGCGGGCATGAGCGACGAGCTCATCGCCGAGGCCACCGGCTTCGCCGAGACGGACAACCAGGAGATTCTGGACGCCCGGAAGAAGTTCTCCGAGGCGGAGGCCAAGTACAAGGCGGAAATCCAGGAGGAGGCCGACAAGGTCCGGGAAGTGGGCGGCCTGTTCATCCTGGGCACCGAGCGCCACGAGTCCCGGCGCATCGACAACCAGCTCCGAGGCCGCGCCGGCCGTCAGGGCGACCCGGGCGAGACGAGATTCTTCCTCTCTCTGGAGGACGACATCATGCGCCTGTTCGGCTCCGAGCGGGTGTACAACCTGATGGAGAAGCTGGGCGTGGACGAGGACACCCCCATCGACGCCAAGATGCTCTCCGGGGCCATCGAGAACGCCCAGAAGCAGGTGGAGTCGAGAAACTTCCAGACCCGTAAGAACGTCCTCCAGTACGACGACGTGATGAATACCCAGCGCGAGATCATCTACAAGCAGCGCAAGCAGGTGCTGGACGGAGAGGATCTGCAAAAATCCATCCAGAACATGCTCCACACTATGGTGGAAAACGCTATCACCGGCCACATGGGCGAGCAGAAGCATATGGACGGGTCGTCCTTCCAGGAAGCTATCGCCCACTTCCGGAATATGTTCCTCTCCCCTGCCGAGTTGCTCCTGTCCGACGAGGAGCTGGCCGGCTATGACGCCGAGGGCCTCACCCAGATGGTGCTGGACAAGGCCACCGCCGCATACCAGCGTAAGGAACAGGAGATCACCCCTCCCCTGATGCGGGAGCTGGAGCGGGTGATTATGCTCCGGGTGGTGGACGAGTACTGGATGGACCACATCGACGCCATGACCGAGCTGCGCCAGGGCATCGGCCTGCGGGCCTACGCCCAAACCGACCCCGTGGTGGCCTACAAAGAGGAAGGCTACGAGATGTTTGAGAACATGGTGGCCGCCATCCAGGAGGAGACCCTCCGCCGGCTGTTCCTGGTCCGGCTGCGCCAGAACGAGGAGGTCAAGCGGGAGCGGGTGGCCAAGGTCACCGGCGAGAGCGGCGCCGGCGACGGCACCGTCCGCAAGCAGCCGGTGCGTAAGGTGGTCAAGATCGGCCGCAACGACCCCTGCCCCTGTGGCTCCGGCCTGAAATGGAAAAAGTGCACCTGCCAGCAGTACCACCCGGACCTGAAATGAGAAAACGCCTCTCCCGCGCACAGCGGGAGAGGCGTTTCTTCACAACTTTTACCGTCTTCTGCTCCCCTGATAGTTTCCGCGGCTCTGGACGCGCCGTCCCGCTCCCACAGGGCGGCGGCGCTTGCGGAACACCAGCAGACGCAGGGCGACAAGGATGAACACGATGGCCGCGGCGGCCAGGATGATCTTCACACCGGTGGTCTGGAAGAAGTCGAAGAACTGCTGTTTCTTGTGCAGCAGCTCGGAGCGCTCCACCGACGTGACGGCCACCAGGTCCAGCTTGCCATAGACCTCCCCCTCGTAGGACAGGGTCATCACGCCCATCACCTCTCCCGCCTCCACCGGGGCCTCCACCTCTTTGGCGAACAGGCGGATATCGGTCTCGATATCGTCCAGGTCGATGGACTTGGGCAGGGTCTTGGTGATGGAGCCCTGGGGCTTCACGTTGACCTCGTCGGCCTGGCGGGACATGGTCACCTTCACCGTGTCCACCGGCTCATCCCCCCGGGTGATGGTCACCCGGTGGAAATTGCTGAAGCCGTACTCCAGCAGGCGGCGGCTCTCCCGGAACTGGCCCTGCTTCAGCTTCTCCTCCCCCGGGACCTCCATGGGTCCGGAGCCCAGAATCACCGAGATCAGCACCTGATCCCCGTCCTGGGCGGCGGCCACCAGGCAGCGGCCCGCCGCGTCGGTAGTGCCCGTCTTGCCGCCGATGCACTTATCATAGAGGTAGCCGCTATAGGTCCAGTTGGAGACAAGGCCGTTGGTGTTGTACAGCTCCCGCTCCTTGGACGTGTTGGTGGCGGGTACAGTGTGCTTGGGGGCTCCGGCCACGGTGGTGAATTCGTCGTGCTCCAGGCAGGCCTGCATCATCAAGGCCAGGTCGTAGGCGGTGGTGTAGTGGTTCTCCTGGTCCATCCCGTGGGGGTTGGCGAAGTGGGTGCCCTCACAGCCCAGTTCCCCCGCCCGGCGGTTCATGTGGGACACAAAGTCCTCGATGGAGCCGTCCACCGCCACGGCCAGCACGTTGGCCGCCTCATTGGCGGAGGGCAGCATCAGGCAGTAGAGCAGCTCCTCCACCGTCAGCACCTCCCCCACCTTGATGTTGGCGGTGGAGAAGTTCCCCGACAGGCCCTGATAGGTGGTCTCCCCCGCGGTGATCTGGGTGCTCAGGGACAGCTGGCCATACTCGATGGCCTCCAGCACCAGCAGGCAGGTCATCAGCTTGGTGGTGCTGGCGGGTGCGGCCCGCTCGCTGCCGTTCATATCATACAGGATCTCGCCGTGGTTGGCGTCCAGCAGCAGGGCCTTGGTGCAGAACAGGTCCAGCTCCTCCTGGGTGGCCGAGACGGGGACTGCAAGGGAGCACACAATGGCCACAAAAAGAAAGAGGGACAGAAAACGATATTTTTTCATAGGAAAATCTCCGTATGTATGTTATAATGAATTATGTATCCCCCAGTGTATCGCACACGGGGAGAAAAGGCAATTAAGAACTTCTTAAATTTATGGTATGACGCCGCCTGTCCCAATTATAACAAAAACCGGCCAAAACCGCAAGGGGGAGCAAATTATGGAAAGAAAATCCAGATTTGGGCTGGTTGTTCTGACCCTGTCTGCCGTCTTTTTCCTGGTGTGTACCACCTGGTATCTGGCCCGGTCCAGCACGCCGGAGCCCTGGCTGGTCTCGTCCACCCGGCGGCCGGCAGCGGAGTACCTGGATGCTTCGGAGCCCGAGGAGGCCCCCCGTCCGGACAGCCTCCTCCCCGGCGAGGTCATCGACGTAAACACGGCGGACGCTTACGACCTTCAGCGTCTGCCCGGCATCGGGGAGAAGCGGGCCCGGGATATCATCGCCTACCGGGAGGAGCATGGCCCCTTCCAAAACGTGGACGAGCTAATAGAGGTGTCGGGCATTGGCCCGGTGATTTTGGAAAACCTGCGGGAGTATGTGACCGCGGGAGATGAGTGAGGTTTCATATGGCAAAGATTTTAGTGGTAGACGACGAACAGGTGCTGGTAAAGGGCATCAAGTTCAACCTGGAGCACGAGGGCTATCAGGTGGAGGTGGGGTACGACGGCGAGCAGGCGGTGGAGCTGGCCCGGGAGGGAGGCTTCGACCTGATCCTGCTGGACCTGATGATGCCCAAGATCGACGGTCTCCAGGCCTGTATGCGCATCCGGGAGTTCTCCAACGTCCCCATCATCATGCTGACGGCCAAGGGGGAGGACGCCGACAAGCTCATGGGCTTTGAGTGCGGCGCCGACGACTATATCACCAAGCCCTTCAACCTTCTGGAGCTGAAGGCCCGGGTCCGGGCCCTGCTGCGCCGCTCCGGCGCGGCGGAGCAGAAGAAGGCGGGCGCCGTTCTGGAGGCCGGCCACATCAAGCTGGACACGGCCGCCCGGGCGGCCTGGCGGGACGGCACGCCGGTGGAGCTCACCGCCAAGGAGTTCGACCTGATGGAGCTGCTGCTGCGCAACCCCGGCCGGGTGTACAGCCGGGAAAACCTGCTCAACGTGGTGTGGGGCTATGAGTATATTGGCGACTACCGCACAGTGGACGTCCATGTCCGCCGCCTGCGGGAGAAGCTGGAGCTGGACCCCGCCAACCCCGAGTTCATCCGCACCAAGTGGGGCGTGGGGTACTATCTGACAAAGCTATGAAGAAGAACAAGGTCCCTTTTTTCGCCTCCCTCCAGGTGAAATACGCCATGAGCTACCTGGTCATCTTTGCCGTGGTGCTGGTGCTGCTGAACACCTACCCGGTGGTGGCCTCCCAGGACCTGCTGTTCACCTCCAAGCGGGACTCGCTGAAGAGCCAGACGGCGGTGATGGCCTCCGCCCTCATGGAGCTGGAGTCCCTGTCCTCCGAGCAGGTGGCCCGGGTGATGAACATGCTGGACAGCATGGGGCTGACCCGCATTCTGGTCACCGACCCGGCGGGGCTGATCCTCTACGACAGCACCCGCCAGCCCCAGGAGGGGGAGCCCCCCGTGGAGGGAGCGCCGGAGGAGCCGGAGTACCGCTACGCCCTGTACCAGGAGGTGGTGTCCGCCCTGCGGGGCAGCGACGTGTCCTACTCCCGGTACGCCGACCGGAAGTTCATCTCTACCGCCGCCATGCCCATCGTCTACCGGGGCATGGTCATCGGGTCGATCTATATCCTGGAGGTGGACGAGGTGCAGGGAGAGCTGCTCTACAGCTTACAGCAGAATCTGCGCACCATCTCCCTGGTCATCGCGGCGGTCACTTTAATTATGTCAACCTTCTTCTCCAAGCTGCTCACCTCCCGCATCGCCGCCCTGCTGCGGGCCATCCGCATCGTGGGCGAGGGGGAGTACGGCCACCGGCTCCAGCCCGTGGGCCGGGACGAGATGGCCCAGCTGGCCGAGGAGTTCAACCAGCTGACCGACCGCCTCCAGACCACCGAGGAGGTCCGCCGCCGCTTTGTCTCTGACGCCAGCCATGAGCTGAAGACCCCCCTGGCCTCCATCCGCCTGCTGGCCGACTCCATTTTGCAGACCGATGAGATGGACCCGGCCATGGTGCGGGACTTCGTAGGGGACATCGGCTCCGAGGCCGAGCGGCTCACCCGTATCACCGAGCACCTTCTCGCCCTCACCCGGCTGGACAGCCTGCCCGCCGGACAGCAGGAGGCTGTGGATGTGTCCCAGGTGACAGAGCGGACCATCGGCCTACTCCAGCCTGTGGCCGATGCCGCCGGGGTGAGTGTAGAGCAGAACCTCAAGCCCGACTGCCTCATCCTGTGCACCGAGGACGACCTGTCCCAGGTCTGCTTCAACCTGGTGGAAAACGCCATCAAATACAACTACAACGGCGGGAAGGTATTCGTCTCGGTATACCGGGACGGGGACCAGGTGCTGCTGGAGGTAGGCGACACCGGGGTGGGTATCCCGGAGGACGACCTGCCCAAGGTGTTCAACCGCTTCTATCGGGTGGACAAGGCCCGGTCCCGGGCCGCCGGCGGCACCGGGCTGGGGCTGTCCATCGTCCGGGACACGGTGCGCCGCCACGGCGGCTGGGTCACCGCCCGGCCCAGGAATCCGGAGGGCAGCCTGTTTACTGCTGGCTTCCCCAGATATGTGCCCAGACAGTCAGAGAGGGGGCGGCCCGGTGCGTAACATAAGATGGCTTCCCCTTCTGTTAGCGGCGGCACTCCTGCTGTCCGCCTGCGGCGGCCGGGAGGCACCCCAGGAGGAGGGGGGCTTCCGGCTGTGGTTCGCCGCCGACGACAAGCAGGCGGGGTACGGACACGGTCCGGCGCTGGACAGCGAGGCCTATCTCGGGGATGGCGAACCCGGCCCCGAGGAGCTGCTGTCCGCCCTTCTGGCCGGCCCTACCCAGGAGGGCCTCCGCTCCCCCTTCCCCCGAGGGGTCGCCCTGCGACAGTGGAGCTGGGACGAGGAGCGGCCTGGGGTCCTGCTGGTAGGGCTGTCCGAGCAGTACGGGGCCCTGGCCGACGTCTCCCTCACCCTGGCCGACTACTGTATCGTGCTCACCCTGGCCCAGGTGGAGGGGGTGGAGACGGTGGAGATCTCCACCCAGGGCTACCAGGCCAGCTACCGCAGCCACCAGCTCCTGGACCCCCAGGAGGCCGTCCTCCAGGACGAGCTGGCCGAGACCGTCCCGTAGGGGCCGCCCCTACAAAGCTCTTGACAAATTCTGTATTTTTCTGTAATCTAATGTCTATTCAAAGGAAAGAAGGCATTCTTTATGAGCGATTACAAAATTAACACCAAATGCGTCCAGGGGGGCTATACCCCCGGCAACGGCGAGCCCCGGCAGATCCCCATTATCCAGTCCACCACCTTCAAATACACCACCAGCGAGGACATGGGGAAGCTCTTCGACCTGGAGG
Organism: Bacillota bacterium; assembly: GCA_021770445.1. Classification (GTDB taxonomy): domain Bacteria; phylum Bacillota; class Clostridia; order Oscillospirales; family Oscillospiraceae; genus Lawsonibacter. The sequence continues at coordinate 48,206 of JAETQY010000010.1, forward strand.
CCAGCGGATACTTCTACACCCGCCTGCAAAACCCCACCAACGATATGGTGGCGGCTAAGATCTGCGACATGGAGGGCGGCACCGCCGCTATGCTCACCTCCTCCGGCCAGGCAGCCAACTTTTACGCCATCTTCAACATCGCCAACTGCGGCGACCACGTGGTGGCCTCCTCCACCATCTACGGCGGCACCTACAACCTGTTCCACGTCACCATGCGGAAGATGGGCATCGACTTCACCTTCGTCTCCCCCGACTGCACCGAGGAGGAGCTGAACGCCGCCTTTAAGCCCAACACCAAGGCCGTCTTTGGCGAGACCATCGCCAACCCCGCCCTCACCGTGCTGGACATCGAGAAGTTCGCTAAGGCCGCCCATGCCCACGGCGTGCCCCTGGTGGTGGACAACACCTTCGCCACCCCGGTGAACTGCCGGCCCATTGAATGGGGCTGTGACATTGTGACCCACTCCACCACCAAGTATATGGACGGCCACGGGGCCGGAGTGGGGGGCGCCATCGTGGACAGCGGCAAGTTCGACTGGCTGGCCCACGCCGACAAGTTCCCGGGGCTGTGCACTCCCGACGACAGCTACCACGGCATCACCTACGCCGAGAAGTTCGGCCAGGGGGGCGCCTTTATCACCAAGTGTACCGCCCAGCTTATGCGGGATTTCGGCTCCATCCAGTCCCCCCAGAACGCCTTTTTGCTGAATCTGGGCCTGGAGAGCCTCCATGTCCGGATGCCCCGCCACTGTGAGAATGCCCTGGCGGTGGCCAAGTATCTGAAATCCCACCCCAAGATCAGCTTTGTCACCTACCCTGGCCTGGAGGGGGACAAGTACTACGAGCTGGCTCAGAAGTATATGCCCAACGGCACCTGCGGGGTGGTGTCCTTCGGCTTCAAGGGGGGCCGGACCGCCGCTGAGACCTTTATGAAGCACCTGCGCCTGGCCGCCATCGAGACCCACGTGGCCGACGCCCGCACCTGCACGCTTCATCCCGCCTCTGCCACCCACCGGCAGATGAATGACGAGGAGCTCGTTGCCGCCGGCATCACCCCCGACCTGGTCCGCTTCTCCTGCGGCATCGAGGACGAGGCCGATCTGATTGCCGATATCGAGCAGGCCCTGGCCCAGGTGTGAGGTGCTGCCCATGAAAAATGCTGGAACTGTTCTGATGTATAACTGCTCCGGGGAGGAGTTCTCCAAACTGAAGCAGATCTTCGCCATGCTCCGCCTGCGGATGCGGCCGGTGGAGCCCGACCGCTATCACGTCTCCCTGGAGGAGTTGTCCCAGGGCAAGGGCGAAAGCGCTGAACCGGCCTCCCCCCTGCCCGAGCCCATGCTGGTATTTTGCGGCATGGGACAGGCCCTGCTCAACCAGGTACTGGAGATCATCCGGATCTCCAAGCTGCCCCCCATCCCTCTGAAGGCTGTCCTCACCGATACCAACCGGTCCTGGACAACCATGCAGCTCTATGAGGAGCTGCTCAAGGAGCGGGAGGCCATCGCCGCCCAGAAGGCGGAAACAACGTAACAAACTGTCTGGGGCTGCCGAATTCCCTCGGCAGCCCCGGTGCGCGAAAAAAATAAAAAAACCGGAAAATTTCTCTTGCATTTCAAATTCCCCTGTGCTATAATAACAAAGCTGTCAAGAGGAATCCTCTTAACGGTATGCGGGCGTAGCTCAGTTGGATAGAGTGACTGGCTACGAACCAGTAGGTCGGGGGTTCGAATCCCTTCGCCCGTACCAGTCCGCCGCAAGCGACATGTCGCCTGCGGCGGACTTTTTTTATTTTACAACAAAAGGGGGGTGCGGCATGAGACCCGATATACCCGCTGGGGCGCAGCACATCCTTGAGGCATTGACCGGCGCGGGTTACGAGGCCTATCTGGTGGGCGGCTGTGTACGGGACCTGCTGCGGGGAACGGAGCCTCACGACTGGGATATCTGCACCTCCGCCCGCCCGGAGGAGACAGAGGCCTGCTTTGCCGGCCGGCAGATCGTCGAGACCGGGCTCAAGCATGGCACTGTTACAGTTCTGGAAGAAGATGGCCCCTATGAGGTCACCACCTACCGCACCGAGGGCCCCTACTCCGACAGCCGGCGACCGGATTATGTGCGCTTCGTCTCCGACCTGGAGGCCGACCTGGCCCGGCGGGATTTCACCATGAACGCCATCGCCATGGGGCTGGATGGGCGTCTGCACGACCCCTTCGGCGGCGCTGAGGACATCAGGTCCGGACTGATCCGCTGTGTGGGCCAGCCTGTCCGGCGTTTTCAGGAGGATGGCCTGAGGATCATGCGGGCCCTTCGGTTCGGGGCGACACTGGGGTATGAGCTGGAGGAAAACACCGCCCAGGCCGTCCATGACAGCCGGTCCATGCTGGGCCGCGTGGCGGCGGAGCGGATCAACGCAGAATTATGTCAACTTCTGCTTGGGGACCAGGCTGGCATTATCCTACGGCGGTATCCTGACGTGCTGTGCCAATTCTGGCCTGACCTGGAACCGCTGGTCACCCTGGAGCAGAACACCCCCTGGCACTGCTGGGGGGGCTGGGAGCACACCGTCCGGGCGGTGGAGGCCTCCCCCGCCGATCTGATTCTGCGGCTGACCATGCTCCTCCACGACATCGGCAAGCCCAGCTGCAAGTCCACTGACGAGAAGGGGATCGACCACTTTTACGGCCACCCCGCCGCTGGTGCCCAACTGGCCGACCAGATGCTCCGGGCGCTGAAATTTGACAACAGGACCCGGGAACGGGTGGTCACCCTGGTGGAATACCACGACGTCCAGATCCCCTGTCTGGAGCGCTCCGTCCGCAGATGGCTGGGTCGCCTGGGTCCCGAGGCCTTTTTCCAGCTCCTAGAGGTCAAACGGGCGGACGGCATGGGTCAGGCTTATGAGAAGGTCAAGGGCCGTCTGGCAGAGCTGGAGAAGCTGCGGGTGATGGCGGAAGAGGTCATTGTCCAGGGCCAGTGCTTCTCCCTGAAAGACCTGAATGTAAACGGGCGGGACGTTCTGGCCGCAGGCGTCCCCGCGGGGCCCCAGGTGGGCCGAGTACTGAATGACCTGCTGGAACGGGTGCTCCGCGGAGAGCTGCCCAATGAGCGGGACATTCTGCTGGCCTCCATCCCAAAAATTTAGCCCCCCGACGCAGCCGCGTCGGGGGACTTTGCTGTGCATGGTTAATATTATGTCAACTAATCCCAGTCGTCCCACTCGTACTCCAGCACGGCCCCGGTGACGCCGTCGATGGTGTACTCATACTCCGTCTGGCCTGCGTAAAACTCCACCTCGTACTCCAGCCGGCCGTCGTCCCAGTCCCGCTCCACCTTCATCCCAGTGGTCTGGCTCTCGGACACGCCAGCGTGGGCCAGAGCAGCGGCCTTGGCCCCCTCACGGCCGATGTCGGCGGAGGCGGCAGCCCCGCTTGTCCCCGTCCCGCTGTGGTGGGTGTCGCTGTGGTGGCCGGAATTGTACTCCTCGTGGTGGTCGATCCCGCACTTCAAAACAGCGCCGGTGTAGCCGTCCACGGTGCAGTCATACTCAGTGGTGCCGCACCAGAACTCGATCTCATACTCCAATCGTCCGTCGTCCCAGTCCCGCTCGATCTTCCAGTTGGTAACGTCACCGGAGGACAGCCCCGCGTTGTCCAGGGCGGCCTTTTTGGCGGCGGCCTCTCCCACGTCCTGGTTGGTAGTGGACGGGGTGGTCACAGTGGGCTTCTGGGCGCTGGGTGTCTGGGGCGCGGGGTCAGGCGTTGTCGGAGCCGGGTCGGGGGCCGCGGGCGTGGTAGCGGAGGTATTCAGCACGTCCTTCTGGCCGCTGAGCACCGCCCCGGTGAAGGCGTCCACACGGTACTCATATTCCCAACCGTTGACGGTCAGCTCCACCTCATAGACGCCCTCATCCAGCTCCGGGTCCACATCCTTGACCACATTGGAGCTGAGCACCAGCGTCCCGGCATACTCCTGTGCGGCCCATGCGGCCTTGTCCTTGCCGATGGGGATGCGCTTTTCCCCCGCCTCCAGCAGGTCGTTCAGCTCCTCCACCGACAGGGCGGCCAGCTTGTCAAAGGCCTCGTCCCCGGCCCCGCTCATGTCCAGCACCTTTTGGACCAGCGCGGCCTTGCCGGCGGAGATGCCGCTGTCAAAGCCGCCGTATTCCACTCTGACCGCATCGTGGGTGACCACTTGGCTGAGCACATCAGTCCCCGGGGCCTGGGTCTGGAGGACGCTGTCCACCGAGGACACCAGCTCCGCCTGGAGCCGCTGGGCCCGGGCCTGGTCGTTGTCCTCCACCGAGATGAGGATGGCGGAGGAGATGCTGTCCAGATAGCCCTCCCGCACCAGGGCCCCCACGATGGCGTTCACCGCCACGTCCACCTTGGTGCCCTTCAGGTCGGCGCCGCCGCCCATGTCGAAGAGGACGGCCGCGGCCTCCTCGTTGAGGGCGGTGCAGGAGATGACCCGTTCCGCCCGGTTCACCTTTAGCTCGATGCTGGGGTTGACGTCCAGAGACACCACACTGGCAACGGCGTAGCTCTGGTGATAGATCAGCCCGCCTCCTCCGGCCCCCAGCAGCACCAGCGCTGCGCAGGCGGCGGCCAGCCAGGGACGCAGCTTCCGCCTGGGCTTCACCTCCGTAACCTCCACATCAATGATATTCTCTTTCAGCTCTTTCATTTCTATCACACTCCCGTTTTGTTCGCCGCAGCGGGAGAGGATCGCTTCCAAGTCGTCGGGGGCGGCACGGGTAAAGGCGTCCGCCAGCTTCTGTTCCAGTTCCCGGTCGGTCATCGGTCGCTCTCTCCTTTCATCTGGGCTCTCAATTTTTTCAGCCCGCGGTGGTATTTGGACAGGACAGTGGACAGAGGCAGCTCCAACAGCACAGCGATCTCCCGGTGCTTCAGGCCGGTGACGGCATGGAGCAGGACGATCTCCCGCTCCTCCGCCCCCAGCCGGGCCAGCGCCCCCTGGAGGAGCTGCCGGTCCTCCGGTGAGACCTCCGGAGCGGCGGCGGGGATGGCGTTCCAGGCCTCCTCGTCCAGTTCTATCTGCCGCCCGCTCTGGCGCAGGCGGGACCGGGCCAGGTTCCGGGCCACGGTGAGCAGCCAGGCCATAGGTGAGCCCTGGGGCCGGTAGGCCGGGGCACTCTCCCACACCTTCACAAAGACGTCCTGGGCCACATCCTGGGCCTCATGGGCGTCCCGGAGCAGGGACAGCGCCAGGGCGTACACCGCCCCTCGGGTCAGGGCATACAGCCGGGCAAAGGCCTCCCGGTCCCCCTGCCCCACCTGGAGCAGAAGTCGGTCCAGCTCCCGGTCCCGGGATTCCTCTTCCGTTGTCTGAACCCCCAGTAGAGTCAGCATAGTCCATTTCTCCTGTCACATAAGGAACGCGCAAAGGCGCCGTTTTATTGCACACGGCAAAAAATTTTTTCATCCCTATTATATTGCCCATCTCTCTGGAAAGCAAGAAAAAATCCCGCCGTCCCGGAACAAGTCCGAAACAGCGGGAGCACAGGGGAACGGAACAACTCACCCCTCCGGGTGGATACCGGCTTTGACTAGCCGCTCCCGAAGAACGGGGCCCAGTCCGGTGGCAATGACCATCTTCCCAAGGTCGAAGGGGATAAAGGGGAGCACACACTTCACCAGCGCCACCTCCAGCGCGGCGTTCATCATCGCGCAAAACATCGCGGTTCCAAGGGTGTAGAGCACAGCGGTAGCCAAAATCATGCCGCCCAGATGGATCGCGCGGTTTTTGGGAAAGGCCTTAATGATCAGACCGCCTATGATAACCATAGGGACGTAACCCAGAATGTAGCCTCCTGTAGGTCCGGCCAAAACACCCAGTCCACCTCGGAACCCGCTGAACACCGGTATCCCTACCAAGCCCAGCAGAATATAGACCAAAGTGGCTGTCGCGGCCCCTTTCCAGCCCAGGATATAGGGGGACAGATAGAGGACAAAGGTACACAGAGTAAAGGACACCTCTCCCCAGGCCGGGATGGAGAAGGGGGCAACCGCCGCGATTACCGCCGTCATCATCGCCGTCATTGCCAAAACATAAACCTTGCTTTTATTGCTTTTTGCATCGACTTCCATAAGATCTTCCGCTCCTTTTTAGATTGTAACCCGATTTCTTAATCAGTATACAATGCCTCGCCGCATTTGTCAACTATATTTTTTATTAGTTTACTATTTATTTTTATGTCTGAAAATTCAGAAAATCTTAATCTCTCCTTCAGGTCATTTTAGAGTTTCCGTGATAGTATTCTATCAGGCGGACAAAGAATCCCACCTGTCTGCATGAAAGGAGAGCTGCGCCATGGCGGAACGCACAGTACATATTCTACTCACCCGGTCGGGGACCTGGTTCTCCCGGCTGATCCACTTTGCCACCCAGGACAGCTACACCCACGCCTCCATCGGCCTGGACGGCCCCGACGGGCCCTTCTACAGCTTTGCCCGGAAATACCGCTATCTGGCCCTCCCCGCCGGACTGGTGGAGGAACAGGTCACGGTGCACCGCCGGGCGGTCCCCTGCTGCCTGTACGAGCTGAAGGTGAGCGAGGAGACCTATCTCCGCCTGCGGCAGAAGCTGCGCTCCATGTACGCCCAGCGGGAGGAGTATCACTACAGCGTGCTAGGGGTGTTCGCCTGCTACTTCAACCTCTCCCTCCAGCGCAGGCACCACTACTTTTGCTCCCAATTCGTGGCTGGCCTGCTGGAGAACTGCGGCGCGGCGGAGCTACCCAAACCCCCGTCCCTGGTGCGACCTGCGGATCTTTGCAGGCTGAAGGAGCTGCGTCCCATCCACCAGGGCGCGCTGGGCGGCATCCTCTCTCAGCCCGCCGCCTGAAAATTTTTCGGATTTTCAATTTTAGGGGTTGACTTTTCCGCCAGGTGCCGCTATAATAGCCACTGTTGTTGCGAGTGTAGCTCATCTGGTAGAGCGCCACCTTGCCAAGGTGGAGGTAGCGAGTTCGAGCCTCGTCACTCGCTCCACGTCGCCGCGGACGTCATATCGTTCGCGGCGACTTTTTTATAAAAAGTCACCTCTCACTCATTTTGTCGCGGCTCCTCTCCAAACCGCAACCGCTGACGCTGGGTTGCGGTTTGGTTTTGGGTGCAAACCTGAATGTGAAATTAGGGACACCTCTGTTTAGAAGTGTCCCTGAAATTTTTTCGGCCGGCCTGACCCCGACCTCTTCATACTATTGCGCAATATTTTGATAATTCTGACCCCAGATCTCCATTGCGTCCAGAATGGGCCGGAGGGTCTCCCCCAATTCATTTAAGGCGTATTCTACGCGGGGCGGCACTTCGGCATAGACCGTGCGACTTATGATGCCGTCGGCCTCCATTGACCGCAGGCTGTCCGTGAGGACCTTCTGGCTGATCCCCTCCAGGTCCTTCCTCAGCTCGTTAAACCGCCAGGGGCGCTGGAGCAGATTGCGTAAAATCAACAGCTTCCACTTGCTGCCGATGATCTGTACCGTGGTGGCGACCGGGCAGGCGGGCAGCTCTTCTTTTGTCAACATGGCGATGTACCCTCCTATTAGTTTAAAATAGCATGTTACATTCAAATTATAATATGTTGTGGAACTTTGCGCAAGAGGTTACAAAAAGGTGACTGAGTAATAAAAAAGTGCGTACTTGTTTCCAAGCTGGAGGCGAATTAGGATAGATGTGCGGACCGAAAACGGGTCCGACAAACATACTGGAGGTACACAACTATGGCACTCTCTGATCTTTCAAGCTGGAACGGCTCCGCCTGCGGCGCGTCCGACAAGCCCGCCGCCTGTGGCACAGCCTGTGGTGCGTCCGGCAAGCCGGAGGAGAAACCCGCCGCCTGCGGTACCGCCTGCGGCGCCGGCGACAAGTAACAGCTGACCCCCGGTAAGGCCAGCCCTTGCCGGGGGCAATCAAATGCGGCCGGCCTCGCCGGTTTTCATATAAGGGGAACACAGCATGAAACAATATTTTTCCTTTCAATGGCACATTACAGACGAATGTGACCAGCGGTGCAAGCACTGCTACATCTTCTCGGAGGACACCTGCAAGCAGCCGGACGCCATGACCTGGGAGCAGATGCAGGACGTTGTGGACAACTGCCTGGACTTCTGCCAGATGTACCACCGCCTGCCCTACTTCTACCTCACCGGCGGCGACCCCATCCTGCACCCCGACTTCTGGAGGCTGCTGGGCCTGCTGAAGGAGCGGGATATTCCTTTTACCATCATGGGTAACCCCTTCCACCTGAACGACGAGGTGTGCAAACGTCTGAAATTCTACGGCTGCCAGAAGTATCAGCTCTCTCTGGACGGGATGCGGAACACCCACGACTGGTTCCGCAAGCCCGGCTCCTTTGACTGCACCCTGGAAAAAATCGCCTGTATCAAAAACGCCGGCATCCGCAGCGTGATTATGACCACGGTATCAGGTGCTAACATAAAAGAGGTCCCGGACATCATAGATACGGTGGTACAATACGGCGCGGACGTGTTTGCCTTTGCCCGGTACTGCCCCACCAGCCAGGAGAAGGACACCGGCATCACCCCCCAGGAGTACCGGGAGCTGCTGGCCCTCTGCGATGAAAAATTTAAGGCCTATGAGGCGTCGGGCTGTGAGACCTACTTTAATAAAAAGGACCACCTCTGGACGCTGTACGAATATGAGACCGGGGCCTTCAAAATCCCGGACACCGCCCGGGAGGGCATGATCTACGGTGGCTGCAACTGCGGAAACTGCCATTTGACCATCCTGCCCACCGGCGACCTGTACGCATGCCGCCGGGTCCAGAACAGTAAGGTGGGAAATGTCTTTGAGGACAGGATCGCGGACGTGTGGGTCTGCGAGATGGAGGCCTACCGGGATTATCAAAAATTCCAGAAGTGCGCCAAATGTGAGCTACTGGCCTGGTGCCGGGGCTGTCCCGCCGTGTCCTGCGGGGCCGACGGGGACTTCTACGCCCCCGACCCCCAGTGCTGGAAGGAGGTATAGTCATGGATGCCAAGACTTGTTTGCAGAAATTGCAGTATGTGGGGGTGTTGGCCTTTGCCACAGTGGACGGGCAGGGCGCGCCCCAGGTCCGCAACATCAGCGCCATTCACTACGAGCCCGAGGCCCTGTACTTCTTTACGGCTAAGGGCAAGGATTTCTGCCGTCAGCTCCTGGCTGACGGGCGGGTGCAGATCCTGGGCTATACGAAGTACAAGGAGATGATCCGTCTGTCCGCCAGGGCGAAGCCCGCCGCGGAGCAGCAGAAGTGGATCGACAGAATATTTGAGGAGCAGCCCTATCTCTCCAACGTGTACCCCGGCGACACCCGCGCGCTGGCCGGGATCGTGTTTGAGGTCAGGGACGGGGAGCTTGAGTATTTCCATCTGGGAGTCAACCCGATTTTCCGGGAGAGCTACACCATTGGCGGCGGAGCGGTCACAGAGAAGGGCTATCAGATCACAGGGGCCTGTATCGGCTGCGGAAGCTGCGCCGAGCACTGTCCCCAGCGGTGCATCGAACCGGGGACGCCCTACCAAATCCAGCAGGAGCACTGTCTACACTGCGGCAACTGCCACGGGGTCTGCCCCGTCCATGCGGTAGAAAGGCGGGGATGACATGACCCAGGCAGAACGTCGAACATATTTGATACAGAAATTGCTGGCCGAACATCCCAAGTATCGGGAACTGTCTGTCCCGGCGGATGCTGCGGAACAGAAAAAACTCCTTCGCTCCCTGATGAATGTCCGCAATCCCCGGCCGGTCAGCCAGGATTTTCTCACAGTGCAGGACGCATATCTCCAGGAGGAGCTGGCCCAAAGAGGGGTCACCGACCTCGCCGACCTGACACCGATCAGGCCAGGGATCTACCTCTGGCAGGGGGACATCACCACCCTGCGCTGTGACGCCATTGTCAACGCCGCCAACAGTGGAATGACCGGCTGCTATGTCCCCTGTCACGGCTGCATTGACAACTGCATCCACACCTATGCTGGGGTACAGCTGCGGCAGGAGTGCGCGGCAATTATGAGAAAACAGGGCCGGGAGGAGGAGACAGGCGGGGCAAAAATCACGCCGGGCTATAACCTCCCCTGCAAATATATTCTGCATACTGTGGGACCTATCGTGACCGGACCGCTGACACGGCGGGACGAGGAGCTGCTGGCCTCCTGCTACCGCTCCTGTCTGGAGCTGGCGGAGCGGCACGGGATCAAAAGCATCGCCTTCTGCTGTATCTCCACGGGGGAATTCCACTTCCCCAACCACAGGGCGGCGGAGATCGCGGTGCAGACGGTAAGCACATACCAAGCAAATCAAAACAGCGAGATTCAGGTGATTTTCAATGTGTTCAAAGATGTCGATTTTCAAAGCTACCACCAGCTGCTCACAGCAGATTGAGCGTCTAAAAGCGGCACTGGAAGGAGCTGAGGCCGTTGTCATCGGCGCAGGCTCAGGCCTTTCTACCGCGGCGGGCTTTGTCTACACCGGGGAACGGTTTGACCGGTATTTCTCGGACTTTGCCGCAAAATATGGGTTTCAGGATATGTACTCCGGCGGCTTTTATCCCTACAGCACCCTGGAGGAATACTGGGCCTACTGGAGCCGCTATATCACGGTCAACCGCTACATGGACCCGCCCAGGCCGGTTTATCAAAATCTGCTGGAGCTGGTAAAGGACAAGGACTACTTTGTACTGACCACCAATGTGGACCACTGCTTTCAGAAGGCTGGCTTTGATAAAAAGCGGCTGTTCTACACCCAGGGGGACTACGGACTGTTTCAATGTAGCGGGCCCTGCCACCAGGAGACCCTTGACAACGAGGGCGCCATCAAGGCTATGATGGAGCAGCAGAAAGAGATGCGAATCCCATTCTCCCTGGTTCCCCGCTGCCCCCACTGTGGCCGGCCCCTGACTATGAACCTCCGGGCCGACGACAAATTTGTGGAGGATGAGGGCTGGCACTCCGCCGCCCAACGGTACTCCGATTTTCTGCGCCGCCACGGGAATACAACTGTCCTGTTTCTGGAGCTGGGGGTGGGCTACAACACGCCGGTCATCATCAAATATCCGTTCTGGCGTATGACCGCGGCCAATCAGAGGGCAACCTATGCCTGTATCAATTTGGGCGAGGCGATCTGTCCGCAAGAGATAGCGCCACGATCCATCTGCATCGGCGGAGAGATTGAAGCCGTGCTGGACAATCTGATCTGAAGAAATTTTTCTGCCCTGGCCGTCATCAGCGGCTAGGGCTCCCATTTTGTCTTGATAGCTCCACGTCATGTTCACATTGACTTTTCCCCCACCCTTCTGGTAATATTAAGGTGTTAGATTGGGTTTGTATGCCCAACAGAAAATGCGAGGGATCACCATGAAAAAGAATTATGGCAACGACTCCATCTCCGCCCTGAAGGGGGCCGACCGGGTACGGAAGCGTCCCGGGGTTATTTTCGGCTCCGACGGGCTGGAGGGCTGTGAGCACGCCGTTTTTGAAATCATGTCCAATGCCATCGACGAGGCCCGGGAGGGCCACGGCTCACTCATCACCGTCACCCGGTTCGAGGACGGCTCCATCCAGGTGGAGGACCAGGGCCGAGGCTGCCCCGTGGACTGGAACGAGAAGGAGCAGAAGTTCAACTGGGAACTGGTGTTCTGCGAGCTGTACGCCGGCGGCAAGTACGACAACGAGGGCGGCGACAACTACGAGTACTCCTTAGGCCTCAACGGTCTGGGCTCCTGCGCCACCCAGTACGCCAGCGAGTTTATGGACGTCACCGTGTGGCGGGAGGGGAAGAAGTACACCCTCCACTTTGAGAAGGGGGAAAACATCGGCGGTTTGCGGTCCGAGCCCACCGATCGGGGCAAAAAGACGGGCACCACCATCCGCTGGAAGCCCGACTTGCAAGTGTTCACTGACATCGCCATCCCCGTGGACTACTATCTGGACGTAATGAAGCGGCAGGCGGTGGTCAACGCCGGGGTGACCTTCCGCTTTAAAAATCAGGTGGGCGGCAAGTTCGAGACAACCGACTTTCAGTACGACAACGGCATTGTGGACTACGTGGCCGAGCTGGCCGGGGAGGACGCCCTCACCGCCCCCGTCTTCTGGCAGACCGAGCGCAAGGGCCGGGACCGGGCGGACAAGCCGGAGTACAAGGTAAAGCTGTCGGTCTCCTTCTGCTTCTCCAACAAGGTGCAGGTGGTGGAGCACTACCACAACTCCTCCTGGCTGGAGCACGGCGGCTCCCCGGAGAAGGCCATGCGCTCCGCCTTTGTCTCCGCCATCGACGGCTGGCTCAAGGGGCAGAACAAGTACACCAAGGGGGAGAGTAAGATCACCTTCCCCGACATTCAGGACGCCCTGGTGCTGGTGAGCAACAACTTCTCCACCCAGACCTCCTATGAGAACCAGACCAAGAAGGCCATCAACAACAAGTTTGTCCAGGAGGCCATGACGGAGTTCCTCCGGGCTCAGATGGAGGTCTACTTCATCGAGAACCCCGCCGACGCCCAGAAGATCGCCGAGCAGGTGCTCATCAACAAGCGGGCCCGGGAGAACGCGGAAAAGACCCGCCTCAATATTAAGAAGAAGCTCACCGGGACCATGGACATCTCCAACCGGGTGGCCAAGTTTGTCCCCTGCCGCACCCGGGACGTGAACCGCAGCGAGCTGTATATCGTGGAGGGCGACTCGGCGCTGGGCAGCGTGAAGCAGGCCCGGGACGGGGAATTCCAGGCCATCATGCCCATCCGGGGCAAGATCCTCAACTGCCTCAAGGCGGATTACGGCAAGATCTTCAAGAGCGAGATCATCACCGACCTGCTGAAGGTGCTGGGCTGCGGGGTGGAGGTCCACGACAAGCGGGCCAAGGATATGGCCGCCTTCGACCTCAACGCCCTGCGGTGGAACAAGATTGTCATCTGCACCGACGCTGATGTGGACGGCTTCCAGATCAGGACCCTGGTGCTCACCATGCTCTACCGCCTCACCCCCACCCTGATCCAGGAGGGGTACGTCTATATCGCCGAGTCCCCCCTGTTCGAGATCACCTGCAAGGAAAAGACCTGGTTCGCCTACTCCAACAAGGAGAAGGATGACATTGTGGCCACCCTCCAGGGGAAAAAATACGACGTCCAGCGCTCCAAGGGCCTGGGCGAGAACGAGCCGGAGATGATGTGGCTGACCACCATGTCCCCCGATACCCGTCGGCTCATCAAGGTGATGCCCGAGGACGTGGAACGCACCGCCTACATGTTCGACCTCCTCCTGGGGGACGACCTCACCGGCCGGAAGAACCACATCGCCGACCACGGCCACGAGTTTTTGGAGCTGGCGGATATCTCTTGACCATGGGCTTTGCGCCGGAGCGTTCCGGCGGCCAAAATATCACTTTTGAGAAAGGAGTTCTCCCCATGAAAAAGCGATTATCCAAGCTGACCGCACTGGTTCTGTCTATGGTGCTAACATTGTCTGTCATCCCGGCCCAGGCCGCCCGAGCAAAGCCCACACCGCCCGACTGGTGGCCGGAGGAGGACTATCTGATCTTTGAGGGCGACTTTATTTATACCAGCGATGCCTGGGCGGATATCCTGGCCGTCCGCCAGGAGGTCCTGGACGGGGTGAATATTTTCAGCGCCAAGGAGAGCCCCATCTATCAGAAGCTGGAAAACCTGGAGCTGCACAAGGAATACAAAACCCCTGGGATGTACTATGAGATGGCCCTTATCAATATGGGTGTTTTCTGCACCGGAGCCAAAAGCGGGACAACGAACGCCTCTTACAACTTCTTCCACGCGGCTGATATCCTCCCGGAGGACCACCCCTACCGCCGCATTCTCACCATCTGGGATCTGCGCTGCGGCATCTTGGACCGGGAACTCCAAGACAATTCTGAGTATGGACTGACCTACCGTGACTACCGCCTGGCCAGGATGGACGAAAAGATGACCAAATACTCCATCACCTTCGCGGAGCTTCAAGATCATCCGTTGATGGACTCGGTCTCTCAGGCCGACTGGAGCGACAACACCGCCAAGCTGGACAAATACCGGGCCGAACTGCCCGCCAAGCAGGCGGCGGAGGCGGCCAAACGAGCGGAGCGGGAAGCCCAGCTCAAGGCAGAGGCAGAGGCGGAGGCTGAAGCCGACCGTTTGCGGCTTAAGATCATCCTGGACGGGGTCCGCCTACAGTGCACAGGCGCCCAGCCCACCATCAAAAGCGGCCGTACCATGATCCCCATCCGTCCTCTGGCTGAGGCTTTGGGCGCGGTCGTCGGCTGGGACCCGGCAACCAGACAGGTGACCCTCACCCGGGCGAACACCACGATCATCATGACCGTGGGGAGCAAGACCGCTTATGTAAACGGCCAGCCCGTGGAGATGGCCGTAGCCCCCTACATTGAGGGCGGCCGCACCATGATCCCCGCCAGATACGTGGCTGAATTTTTTGGCCAAATTGTCACCTGGGACGGGACAACCCGCCGTGTCTATGTGACGGAGGACAAATCCATGGCGGAGGGCAGCAACCTGGAGGCCTGGGCCCTGCCCATGGGGTCCATGCTGTCAAAAATCAATATGGGTGATCCAAGCCATTTCGGCCTGTTTTCTCGCGGCGCCTCGGAAGACCTTGTCTTTACTTTTTATCATACCACACCTTACAAATTTTGCCGGGACCAGCTCAGCGAAGGGTGGAGCATTGATAATAGAGAAGATTTGATTGAAACCGTCGCCCGGATGACTTTTTACGGGCACAATACCAGCTTTCTTTATGACGCCGCTCTAGTCAACAGCTTATCCGCCTCCGAATACAAGCAGCTGCTGGCCAACGCGACGGGAATGGACGCCTATATGTGGCCCTACACCAAGCAGCTTTCGGAGAAATGGGGAGACCGGGGCATCCTGTGCTGGGACCTGTTCCGCATGGGTACCCTGGTCCAGTGGGGCTATACTGCCGGGTATATTACCTACGCGGAGGCCCTGGCACTCCTGGAGCCCGCCGCCACCCTGCTGTGCGCCAACTTCTCCTCCTGGGAGGAGGCCTATGAGAACTATCTGGACGGCTACAACTGGTGGGCCAGGAACAACGTTCTGGGCGAGGACATCTGGCAGACGGAGCGGGGAGTTAAATACGCCCAGATCAAAGAGAGCTACGACCAGATCTTTGACGATTCCCTGTTCAAAACCGGCGTACTCCCCCTGTCCGGCCTGTCCATCGACGATGTGATCGCAACCCTTCCCGATTCAAGCATAGACTGACCATATTGGACCACGCCGCCGGCGGGTCCCTGTCTCCCGACCGCCCCGCGGGGGCGGTCCCATAGCGCCGCATCTGCCCGCCGGCCCTGTGGGAGCGCTCCCGCCAATCATAATGGAATGAGGATGAACCCCTATGCCGAAGAAAAAAACACCAAATGAAAATAAAACCCGGAAGATGGACCCCAACGTGATGGGTCTGCGGGCGGAGGTGCTGGAGCAGCCCATCACCCAGACCCTGGAGATCAACTACATGCCCTACGCCATGTCGGTGATTATCTCCCGGGCCATCCCGGAGATCGACGGCTTCAAGCCCTCCCACCGGAAGCTGCTGTACACCATGTACACCATGAAGCTGCTGGGGGGCGCCCGAACCAAGAGCGCCAACATCGTGGGCCAGACCATGAAGCTCAACCCCCACGGGGACGCCGCCATCTACGACACCATGGTCCGCCTCTCCCGGGGCTACGGGGCACTTTTGCACCCTCTGGTAGACAGCAAGGGCAACTTCGGCAAGGTGTACTCCCGGGACATGGCCTGGGCGGCCAGCCGGTACACTGAGGCGAGGCTGGACCCCATCTGCGCCGAGCTCTTCCGGGACATCGACCAGGACACGGTGGACTTCGTGGACAACTACGACGGCAAGCTGAAGGAGCCCACCCTCCTGCCCACCACCTTCCCCAACGTGCTAGTATCCGCCAACAAGGGCATTGCCGTGGGCATGGCCAGCGACCTGTGCGGCTTCAACCTGGGGGAGGTGTGCGACACCACCATCGCCTTTTTGAAGGACCCCAACTGTGACATTATGTCAACCTTGAAGGCCCCCGACCTGCCCACCGGCGGCGAGCTGCTCTACGACGCGGCCGCCCTATCGGAAATCTACCGCACCGGCCGGGGCTCCTTCAAGGTGCGCTCCCGGTGGCGCTATGTGAAGGAGGAGAACCTCATCGAAGTGTATGAGATTCCCTACTCCACCACCTCCGAGGCCATTCTGGACAAGGTGACCGAGCTCATCAAGCTGGGCAAGGTGAAGGAGATCGCCGACATGCGGGACGAGACCGACCTGTCCGGCCTGAAGCTGACCATCGACTTAAAGCGGGGCACTGACCCGGAGAAGCTGATGGCCAAGCTGTTCAAGCTCACCCCCCTGATGGACAGCCAGTCCTGCAACTTCAACATCCTCATCGCCGGCTTCCCCCGGGTGCTGGGGGTGCGGGAAATTCTGGAGGAGTGGACCGCCTGGCGGATGGAGTCGGTGCGCCGGCGGGTATACTTCTCCATGAGCAAAAAGAAGGAGAAGCTCCACCTGCTCAAGGGCCTGCGGCGGATTTTGCTGGACATCGACCGGGCCATTAAGATCATCCGGGACACCGAGGAGGACGCGGAGGTCATCCCCAACCTGATGATCGGCTTCGGCATCGACCAGGTCCAGGCGGAGTACGTGGCCGATATCCGCCTGCGCAACATCAACAAGGAGTATATCCTCAAGCGCACCCAGGAGGTGGACGCGCTCCAGGACGAAATCGCCGACCTGGAGGATATCGTAGGTTCCCCTAAGCGGGTCCGGAAGATCATCGTGGACGAGCTCACCGAGGTAAAGAAGAAGTACGCGGTCCCCCGGCGGACCCAGATCGTCTACGACCACATGGACGAGCCCGTCATGACGGTGGAGGAGGAGGTCCCCGACTACCCGGTCCACCTGTTCTTCTCCAAAGAGGGCTATTTGAAAAAGATCACCCCCCAGTCCCTGCGGATGGCCAGCGACCAGAAGTACAAGGAGGGGGACGGCCCCTGCCTCCAGTGGGAGACCACCAATAAAGAGGAGCTGCTGGTGTTCACCGACAAACAGCAGTGCTACAAGACCCGGCTTTCCGACTTCGACGACACCAAGGCCAGCGCCCTGGGGGATTTCCTGCCCTCCAAGCTGGGGATGGACCCGGAGGAGAAAGCAATTTGGGCCTGTATTCCCGGGGACTACTCGGGCCATGTGCTGTTCTTCTTTGAGAACGGCAAGGCCGCCCGGGTGGAGCTGTCCGCTTACCAGACCCAGACCCGCCGGAAAAAGCTCACCGGGGCCTACTCCGACAAGTCCCCCCTGGTGACCGCCTTCCACCTGGGTGAGGACTTCGAGGCGGCGGTGATCTCCACCGAGGGGCGGTGCATGGTGTTCCACACCGCCAGCCTGAACCCCAAGACCACCCGAAACACCCAGGGGGTCAACGTGATGACCCTCAAGCCCAAGTACAAGGTGGAGCGCGTCCTGCCCCTGGACCGCACCCACATCCAGAACCCCGCCCGCTACCGGGCCCGCTCCCTGCCCATCGCCGGTGCCCTCCTCAAGGAGGAGGACCGGGGGGAGGAGCAGATGACACTTTTGTAACAGGAGGACCCCTATGACCAAGCATACCCTTGCCCGCGTAGTGCGGGACTACACCTGGATTTTCCTCGGCGCTGTGCTCTACTCTGTCAGCTTCGACTGGTTCTACGTGCCCAACCAGATCGGCTTCGGCGGTCTCACCGCCCTGGGCATGATCCTCAACCACCTCTCCCCTGCTATCCCCATCGGCGGGGTGGTGCTGGTACTAAACGTCCCCATCTTCATTCTGGGCTGGAAGCTCCTGGGTGGACACACCCTGGTGTCCTCCCTCTTCGCCATGGCCGCCACCTCTCTGCTGGTGGACCTAATCGCCGCCGTGTACACCTTCCCGGCCATGGACCCCATGCTGGCCGCCATCTTTGGCGGAGTGGCCCTGGGGCTTTCCCTGGGGATGATCTTCTCCAAGGGGGCTACCACCGGGGGCACCGACCTGATCGCCCGGCTGCTCAAGCTGCCCTTCGCCTGGCTGCCCGTGGGCAAGCTGCTCCTTGTGGTAGATCTGGCCATGCTGCTGGCGGTGTCCATCGCCTTCCGCAGCATGGAGAGCGCCATGTACGGCATCATCTCCCTGTATATCTCCACCCTGGTGATGGACGGCGTGCTCTACGGCATGGACCGGTCCAAGGTGGCCTATATCGTCACCGCCCGGCCCCAGGAGGTGGCCGCCGAGATCGACCGGCAGATGGACCGGGGGGCCACCTTCCTCCACGGGGAGGGCAGCTTCTCCCGGGAGGAGAAGCTGGTGCTCATGTGCGCCTTCAAGCAGAAGCAGATCGTCCCCCTGAAGGCCCTGGTCCACGACCTGGACCCGGAGGCCTTTCTCATCGTCTGTGACGCCCACGAGGTGCTGGGCGAGGGTTTCCGGCGGTACCGGAAAAACGATATATAAAAAGGAGTGTTCACAATGACAGACTGGACCAAACTGACCAAAAACCTGGAGGAGCGGGACTTCACCGTCCGCACCTTCGCCACCGCCGCCGAGGCCGCCGACTACCTGGACAGGGAGATCGACGGGGTGAGCGTGGGCTTCGGCGGCTCCATGACGGTGCAGGAGATGGGGCTCTACCCCCGGCTGGCCGCCCACAACAACGCCCTCTGGCACTGGGACAAGGCCGGCCTGGCCGAGGCCGCCGTCACCGACGTGTACATCACCTCCGTCAATGGCCTGGCCGAGACCGGGGAACTCATCAACATCGACGGCACCGGCAACCGGGTGGCCTCCACCCTCTTCGGCCACAAGAGGGTCTACTTCGTGGTGGGCAAAAACAAGATCGCCCCCGACTACGACAAGGCCCTGTGGCGGGCCCGGAACATCGCCTCCCCCAAGAACGCCCAGCGCATCGGTGTGAACACCCCCTGCGCCGCCAAGGGGGACAGGTGCTACGACTGCAAGAGCCCCCAGCGCATCTGCCGGGGGCTGGTGGTGCTGTGGGAGAAGCCCAAGGCCATCGAGACCATGGAAGTGATCCTCATTGACGAGGAGCTGGGCTATTGAGACCCATCTGTAGGGGGCGGCGCCCTCGCCGCCCCGTATGTGAATACCGCTGTATTCCTCTGGAACCGGGCCGCCGAGGGCGGCGGCCCCTACTTGCCGCCATTCTCTCCGCCTCCCTCCTGCTCACCGGCTGCTCCGCCCTGCTGGAGCGGGACTACACCTCCGTCACCCCCCACAACGCCGTCCCCGCCACCGAGGGGGACCCCTCTATCCTGCGGGCGGACAGCTATCAGGAGCTGGTCAATGCCCTGATCTACTTCGTCAACGGCGGAATGGAGGAGGGGGTAGTCCGGCTGTACACCGACGCGGAGAATGTGGAGCCCTTCCTGTCCGACGCCTGCCTGGAGGTGGTGCAGGAGGACCCCCTGGGGGCCTACTGCGTGGAGTTTATCAAATACACCGTGGACCCGGTGGTGACCTACTCTGAGGCCCACCTGGACATCACCTACCGCCGCACCCGGGAGCAGGTGGCCTCCATCGTCCAGGCCACCGGCGTCACCGCCATCCGCAGCGAGCTGGAGTCCGCGCTCAGCTCCTTTGCCCCCTCCCGAACCCTGCGCATCCGCTACTTCGCCGAGGACGAGGCCTTCATCCGGGACCTGGCCCGGCAGGCCTACTACGGCGTGCCCGCCTGTGCCCTGGGGATGCCGGAGATCGACCTGTCCCTCTACCCCGACAGCGGGCAGCAGCGCATTGTGGAGATCCTGCTGCGCTACCCCCTGGACCACGCTGAGCTGGAGGAGCGCCGCGCCACCCTGGCCGGCTGCCTGGAGGGGCTGGCAGCCGAGCTGGCCCCCCTCAGCGGACAGGAGCGGGTCTCCGCCGCCGTCCGGGCCATCCGAGAGGCCGGGGACTACGACCCCCAGGGCGGGTCCACCGCCTGGGACCTCTTTGAGGAGGGCGCCGCCGACAGCGAGGGGGTTTCCTTGGCCTTCGCCGCTCTGTGCCGGGAGCTGGAGCTGTCCTGCCAGGTGGCCTGGGGGACGCTGAATGAGGAGCCCCACTACTGGAATATCATCCAGACTGACGCCGGCTGGCGGCACATCGACCTGTCCGTCCCGGAGGCGGAAGAAAACGGCCCCTTCTGCACCGACCAGCAGCTTCTGGAGCTGGGCTACCTCTGGGAGGAGGGGGCCTTCCCCTCCTGCGTGGAGGAGTGAGGAATTCTTACCATTGTGTTACATCCCTTGCCAAGGGGGGAAAAATCAAGTATAATACGCTCACCTGGTTGTAACACTCTGGAAAGGAGTTTGTCATGAGACGATACAGGCGGTGGATGGCCGCGCTTCTGGCCGCCGCAATGGCGGCGTCAATCTCTGTTTTCCCCGGCCTTGCCCTGCCTGCGGCCGAACCCTTCGCCGAATTCCACATCGGCGCCAGCGACTCGGACGCGCCTCAGCGCACCCTCTCCATCGCCCGATATGAGCGGAACGGAGAGAACGGTTTCCAGCTCAGCGGCACCGAGGAACAGATCTGCAAGCTGAACCGGGTCACCGGAGACGCCAACTTCTTCATTCAGACCGCGGAGGAGGGCGTGTGGGTGACGGTGGACTACCTCACGGACGTGAACGGTGACGGGGTCTACGAGCTGCTGGACGGCGGCTCCAGGCCCGTGTGGGAGGTCATGGACCTTCAGAGCGACCTGGTCGCCCCTCAGGCCCAGAACCCCGTCCTCACCGCGGATCAGATGTACATTCTCTCCTCTGAGCTGCTGGTCCGACACAACCAGCAGGCTGTCCAGGACCGCCTGCCCGGCGGCGTCCACGCCCTGGAGGGCGCCCCTGAGATCTCTGCCCAGACGGCCTTCCCCCTGTGCGTGGTCACCCTCCATCGGACTGGCTCTGCCGGAGGGCAGGAGCAGGTTTTTTACCTCCAGATCTACGAGGATGTTCTGGTCCCCTTTGATATCTTCCCCACCGACTCCTACTACGACGCGGTGATTTTCTGCCTGTTCCGCGGCTATTTCACCGGCACCGGCGGCGGCCAGTTCAGCCCAGACGCGCCCCTGACTCGGGCCCAGCTGGCCCAGGTGTTGTGGACCATCTGCGGCTCGCCGGAGGCTGAGCCCACCACCTTCTCCGATGTCCCGGAGGGCACGTGGTACTACCAGGCCATCTCCTGGTGCCAGCAGACTAAGCTCATTTCCGGGCAGGGCGCCAACACCTTTGCCCCCAGCAGCCTGCTGACCCGGGAGCAGATGGCCGCCATCCTCTACCGCTATGCCCGCTACACCGGCTCCAGCCTGCGGGCCACCGCCAACATGTCCCGTTTCTCCGACCTGGACAGCGTCTCCTCCTGGGCATACAACAGCATGCAGTGGGCCGCTACCAACTGGCTCATCGACATCTCTGACGGCGCCCTCCTCCCCAAAAAGACCGTCACACGGGCGGAGCTGGCCGAGGCGCTGTACGCCTACGACATCAACCTGGCCTTTCAAAGCTATTGATCCCTACCGCCCGGCAGTGGAAACTGCCGGGCTTTTTATCTCCTTTTGGTTTAGCGGCTGGAATATTTGTCCAAACTACCCATAGAATATATCAGCCGCCAACATAAGAAAGGAGAACGCATATGCTCCAGTCCGCTCAGAGATCACGCCGGATCACCCAGGAGGAGGAACGCCGGGAGCTGGTCAGCTCCCTGGCCCATACCCGCACCCTCATCAATCAGGCCTACAGCGGCTTCAACATGGCCAGCGACAGCGACCTGATTGAATCCTATGTCTTTGAGATCAACGCCCTCCAGGCCCGCTACAACTACCTGCTGCGCCGGGTAAAAGAGCTGGAGGGGGCCACATGAACCCCGTGCCCGGATACATGGCCTGGTGCCTGGCCGGACTGCTACTGTGCGCCGCCCTGCTGGTACTGCGCCGGCCGGCGGCCCGGCTGCTCCGCCTGACCCTGCGCTCCTCGGTGGGGCTGGCAGCGCTGGCCCTCTTCTCCCAGATCGGGCAGTTTATCGGCGTCCACCTGGGGGTCAATCTGGTCAACGCACTGGTGCTGGGCCTGCTGGGCCTGCCCGGCTTCGGCCTGCTGCTCATGCTCCAGTGGGTGCTGCGGTGAGCTTACATTTAGGGCGGGCATATGCCCGCTCTCTTTATCTTTCGGGATATTTTCTCAAAAACTATTGACAAACCCGGTTCTGAATGGTAAGATAGCAAGCGTCTCTGGTCAAGAGATCATTCGGAGAGATGTCCGAGTGGTTTAAGGAGCTGGTCTTGAAAACCAGTGACTCGCAAGAGCCGTGGGTTCGAATCCCACTCTCTCCGCCACGTCGTCGGAGCAAGCTCCACATCCTTCGCTTCCGCCTTGCGGCGAAAGCTCACTCGTTCCGCTGCTCCTCCTCTCCAAATCGCAACCGCTGCGCTGGGTTGCGATTTGGTAGCCGCCCTTCGGGCGGCTTCGAAGGGCGGCCTAACTAAAATTTCACATTTCCTGTTTTTACTTGCAGCCATGCAGAAGTACCCAAGTGGCTATAAGGGGCTCCCCTGCTAAGGGAGTAGGCGGGTAAAACCGTGCGGGGGTTCGAATCCCCCCTTCTGCGCCAGCTGAAAAGCCTTGTGCCCCAACGGGTACAAGGCTTTTCTCCTGCCTCTGGGTACCCACTTTTGTACCCACTTGATGCTTGCTCCGACGTCAAACAAAGCCAGTTCCGGTTATGCCGGGGCTGGCTTTGTTGTTCTTCCATTTATTTTAGCTCCAGCTTGAAGTATAAAACCGAGCTCAAATTTTTAATGAATCGTAAATATTTTATGAACAAACTGTGACATACCTGGCATGGCAGACTATGCCAGGTATAATTATTTATTTTATCTCGAAATATCGAATTTTTATTCAATTTAGCTGCTCTCCATTTTCCTCGAAAAATATAGAGATTACGTTGGGTCCGCAATAGCAAAAAGTAAAAATATACATATATGGCAAGACATACCATGTCTTGCCACACTTAACCATGCCATTTTCTTGCGGTTTTCGCCCTTGACAAACAGAAAACAAAACATTATCATGCAAATTGTAATTGCGCTGCATTTTTTGAAGGGGGGTGAATTTTTATTCCTCTGCTCAAAAAAACGGCCACCCCGAGCTGCAACTCGGAGTGGTCTATGAAGAGGTAATCAATCGTGGCGCAAATACAGCCCATACTTACTCAACCCGACAATTACCCAACTGTGTTCAGTGTATCACACACCGCGGTAATTGTCAACGCCCGAAACCTGAAAGGAATGTGAACATTGACAAATCAATATCGTTATCGAAACGTAAAGCGTTACCGCCGCCTGCGTGGCGCCATGGTTGCTGCCGGCCTAAGCCAAGACGACCTTGGCGACATCTTACACATGTCAGCCGCATCTATAAGCAATCGCTTACGCGGGCAGCAGCCCTGGCGGCTTAATGAAATGTATACCGTCTTGGCCTGTCTGGGGGTCGAAAAGCCCGAGGCTGTGCTGGGGTTCTACTTCCCGCCCGATGGCATCGACCTGGAAGTAGGTGGTTGCTCGTGATGTCCTGTCGTTGCCCCATTTGCGGCCGTGAGTGCAATTATATCTATCTCTTCACCGGTATGGCGGTCGGTTGTGACCGCTGCATTTCCCGCACCTCTGTTCATGATTGGGCCTGGATGAGGAACAGCGCGAAGGAGGTGTGGGGATGACCGCGGAGAGTTTTAGCCAATTGGTCGCCGCTGGCCCGCCGCCAGGCTGCGCAACGCCGCCAGTCCGCAGACTGAACACTATTTCGGCGGCCGAACTTCAGCGTAAAAATATCCCACCCCTTCAGTTCATTGTTGAGGACTTCATCGCAACTGGGCTCACAATTTTGTGCAGCCCTCCAAAATACTATAAGTCTTGGATGATGTTAGACCTTGGACTTCAGGTGTCCAGTGGAAAGCCATTTTTACAGCATGCTACTAATCAGTGCAGTTGTTTATATCTAGCCCTCGAAGACGGGGAAAGGCGCCTAAAAGATAGGATGGAACAACTCCTGGACGGCAAGGATGCCCCAGCCAGCTTTTACTTCGCCACCTCAGCATCGACTCTAAGAACTGGTTTGTGTGATATGCTGGACGATTTCTTAAAAATTCACCCTGATATAGGTCTAGTCATTATCGACACTTTTCAGTTCGTACGAGACAGTGCTTTTGCGAAAGAGTCTCCATATGCAACAGATTATCGCGAAGTTTCAATTCTCAAACGGTTTGCCGATAACCATGGTATTGCTCTGTTATTAGTCCATCATTTACGCAAAATGAAGGATGATGGGGACCCCTTCAATATGATTTCTGGAACTAATGGTATCATGGCCGCGGCCGATACAACCATGGTTCTAACTAAAGATAAGCGTTGTGATGCTAATACTACCTTATCTTTTATTAGCAGAGATGTTGAGGCAAGTGAAACAGTATTAGCTTTTAACAAAGACACTTGCCGCTGGTCGGTAGTAGGCTCGACCCAAGACATTGCCATCCAGCAGAGCCGCCGCACCTACGAAAACAACCCCATTGTTCGCACCATTAAAGCCTTGCTTGACAAAAGCCAGAACGGATGGCGGGGAACAATGTCAGAACTGCTGGTGGCCGGGCTGGCGGTAACCGGCAGTCCGCTGGCCTCGGGTCCCCGAGACCTGACGGCCAAGCTCCAAGCCTTGGACGACTTTCTCGCGGATGATGGCATCGCCCATACTCGTACCTCACATGGTACTGGCGGTGGAAAACATCAATTTCAATACATCTTGTCCGCTGAGGATATTTTGGCCGCCTCTCCGCCAGGCACGCAGTTCTAATTATCCGTTACAACCAGAAAAACAGGCTTAAATCTTAATAGGATTTAGGCCTGTTTTTTATCTTCAGAAATCTGTATCGGGGCGATATCTGGTTTATGCGTACCGCAACCTGCCCCTCGGCTCAGGGATGGGGCGGCCTAATTCTGTGGCAGTCTCAATCCACTCCTGGACGACCCTCTCCACATTCTCCACCGCCTCAGCGGCAGTCGAGCCATCCGCCATACAACCGGCAAGCTCAGGAACTTCCGCAATATACGCATTATCGTCGTGGCTCCAGTAAATGATAATCTCATACTTACTCATCATCATCGCCTCATAAACGATTTTATCAGATTCTCATCTGATGTGCAATCAAAAAATGGGAACAGCCCAGTACTCTTATAACGTAACCGTTTCGTCCGTTTACTCCGTTTCAATAACGGTATGAACGAACGAAACGGTTATATCTATGTGTTATATGTGGGCGCAGAATGACGGTCGGAACGATGTGAACGGTTGTGACGGTGTGTTTTTGGGCAAAAAAATTTTGCCAGCGACCGCCCTTTAGGGCGGTCGCTGGCCTTCGCCGCGCACCACTCGTCTATCTCAGCCTCGGTCATGTCGCCCATGCCGGACAGTTGGTCTGCCATCCATTCGGCCTGCTTATAGCTGACCATGAAGTTAGCGACAATAGGGAGAACCTTCTCGTACTTGCTGCCCACTACAGGGACGGGGTTTTTCCAAGTCAAAGATGGCACAACCTTGCCATCAAAGTTGAGCTTGTGGTCGGCGCAAAATCCGGGGACTTCGCTGCCGTCATCTCCCGCAAATTCAAACAGGCGCGGGATAACTGATGTATGCCCTGGGACATTCATTATCAGTTCGCCCGTGATGGGATTGCGCCCTTCAATCTTGCCGTATTTCACGTCCCTGGTTGTATTCTTGATTGTGGCCGGCGGCGTTGTAGCGCCCCCTGCGGCATAGGCCGGGCTGAAAAGGCCCATGGACGGGAGCATGCCGAAGAGCATGACTGCCGCCAAGAAACCGGAAAGCCATTTCTTGGCCCATTGCTTAAAATGTTGCAATTTATAACTCCTCCTTTTGCATAAAATTAGGGCTTGCTGCGGTCCGTCAGGGTCCGCGGCAAGTCCGGTTTTTTCGTCTTCCCATTGGCTCACCCCCTTCTGAAATAAAGGAGAGACGACGCATTTGGGCGGCGCCTCCGGTTTTAGGCATAAAGAAAGCCGGCCCCTTTTCAGGGCCGGCCAAATACGCCTATTTACAGTTTCTCATGGTACTATTATACCATGTTGCCGTTCTATTTCAAGAACAGGTTTATACCAAGTGGTTCCATCTTTGTATCTCAGTTGCCGGCGGGGTATCTTGTCCATACAGTCATGCCGCCGTTTTTAATGTCTCTGGCATAGGTTCCAAAATCACCTCCACCATATCCAATTTCTCCCCCAACATTCCCATCTATACTATATAGTGCGCCATACTCAGGGGCGGCAGGCAATTCCTCAATAGCGCGAATGACGCTCCAGTGAGGCTGTCTGTTCTGGGTAACATCCCCGATTCGAATGCTGTATGCATCCCGCTGGGAACGCTTGGGGAGGTCTCCGAAGATGCGGTCCGATGCCATCATAGCGAATGCGGCGCAGGCGTTGCCGTTCATACCCCAGGTTTTGCTATAGTAGTTCTTCTCGGTGCCCCAAGGGGTTCCTTTCGGGTATTCCTCCATAATCTGAGCGATAACGGCGGCGACCTCGTCCTCCGTCAGCCAGCCATCTTTATTGGCGTCTGCGGGGACAGTGTAGACGGAAGTGTCATACCGGCCGCCTACGGCGCCGGCGGGGCGGGGAACATCAGGCTGGGTAGGCTTCTCAGGCTCGTCAGGGACATCAGGCTCATTGGGGGTGGTGGTGGAGCCGGTCACATCCCCGGTGACGTAGCCGTAGATATTGCACAGCACCACAGCGGCCTGGGCCCGGGTCATATCGGCATGGGGGTCAAAATTGCCGTTGCCGCAGCTTTGCCCCCACGTCGGTAAGGGCGTTGTACATCATCTGAGCCATCTGCTCCCGCTCGATGGGTTTGTTGGCCACGGCCGTCCAGTCGGAGCGGTTGGCCATGTCGGTGTCGACAAAGAGGCCATGCTTGGCAGCGACCTCGCAGGCGGGCGTCCACCAATAGGCCCCGGCAGGCTGAGCGGCCATGTCGTCGGCGTAGAGGGCCCGGTCCAGCATGACGGCAAACTGGCTGTAGGTCACGCTTTTGTTCGGCTCGTAGCGGCCGCCGCCGACACCGCTGACCCAGCCGGCCTGGGCCGCCTTGGTGACCCAGGTGTAGTACCATTTGTCGGCAGTGACATCGGTGAAGGTGGTTTCAGCGGCCAGAGCCTGGACGGTCAGGCTGGCCATCAGAGCGGCGGCCAGCAGAACGGACAGAATACGTTTCTTCATTTCGAAATCCTCCTCAAATTAAGATAGCCCCTACCCGTGTGCTGAGCGGGACTATAGCAGTTATCCCTCTGCGTTGGATGTAGATGCACCCAACGGGCACCTCCTCCACGTCCGGGTGGCGGGCAAGTAGCTCGTACATGATATCCGCAACGGGGTTTCCATCAGGTGGTAGGCGGCAAATAGTCCTGTCTGGTAGGAGCAAGTCGCCGCCGGTGGCGATTACGGTAGCGATAATGCGTTTCCCATCGCGCCTGAACACGGCCGTTTCCCCGATGCAGGGCACGCGCCACGGTATCGTAATGCGGAGCCTGCCTCCCACGATGATGGGCCGTACTAGGGTAAGTATGATATACCCGGCGGAGGCGGCCGCTATCACGTAACAGGCTGTTCTGGCATCCATATTCATCCCCCCCCTCCTCTACCTGTCTATATTATACCATGATTAAGTGCGAAGTACAATATATTAGAGTGCCATGCCACATACTATTATATCATGGCGCGCAATAGACTATGGGTAACGCACTATACCAGGGGGCGAGTATGAGGCAGTTTTACAAGCCAACCAATGTAAAAATTGGGGCTAGAATTAGGATGGCCAGGGAATCCGCTCGTTTAACGCGGGAGGAATTTTCTGAACAAGTTGACATTAGCGCACAATTTCTTACCGACATAGAGCGTGGCCGAATGGGGGCCTCGTTGGAAACTATCATTAAGATTTGTGACGTGCTGGGCGTGACCACTGACACCATCCTTCGTGGACCCGACCTGGACGAAGAAATGACCGCCCGGCAGCTCAGCGTCCTGCTCAACCGCGTACCGCGCACATTACTACCCCTGGTCATTGGCAATGTCCGGGACCAGGTTAATCTCATAGAAGCGGCTCAGGAAATAGAAAAATCAGACCGGAAGGACGATTAAGCATCCTTCCGGTCTGTTGGATTTTGGGCTAAAATATAACTTGCAACAGTCACATCGTTGCGATAGTGTGAAAGATGCAGGATAGACACCGCCAGCAGGGCGGCCTTGTCATAGCTGAGCGGCCGACCGAGCCGCTGAGCCAGTGCCCGGTTTTTGCCCCTCAGGTGGTATGTACCATTAAATTCCCGCTCGTCCCACTTGGCTCCGTCCCACCGTTTTCCCTTGGCTTGGGCTACCTCAATATTATGCTGGTTTGATGCCCGTATTCGGGCCTGGAGTTCCCTCCGAAGTTGCTCCCGGTACTCCGGCTCAGTGGTAAGCCGGTGGGCGTAATATTGATATGCCTCCCACGCCAGCGCCGCCCGCTGGCCGTGGAGGTTGAGCTTGTTGGACATTTCAGCCCGAGAAAAGACATAATCGTGAGAGCCGTCAAAGTAACTTTTGACCAACTCAGCATGTTGGGGTAAGATACGTTGAAGTTGAAATTTCTTGCCCTTGCCGCTACGGATACGAACACACAGGTGGCCGCTCTCGTCCGTCACTAGGTCATCACCCCGCAGAGCGGCATACTCGGCTCGTCGGCAGCCTACAGCGGCGGCCAGAGCCGCCAGGCGGGGCGAGCTCTCGGGCTGGACGTCCCGCCGAGCGGAGCTCTGTTTACCGCCCCGGCCCCGGGTGTAGTCAGCGGTGTGGCGCTTGGGCAGTTCATATAGGGTCAGCGGCAGACCGTAAAAGTGGCAGAGACCGGCAGCATAGGTGTGGATGGTAGACGGGCTTTTGCCCTGGGCTACCAGGTAGTCGATATAGGCTCGGATGTAGGGTTCACACTCCGCAACGTGCTTACAAGCGCGATTGCGGACCCGCCCCCGCTTATCGGTGATGCGAACCGTGTGATGAGCGCGGCAATATTTGAGATAGTTCACAGCAATCGTGCGATAGGCATTGAGGGTGGCCTCGGTAATGGGGTGGTCCGTGACCGCCTTTTTGTATACACCGGTGCCTTTGTCTAGCACAAACCGGACCCTGGTGGTGTCCATCTTGTGCTGCATGACTTCATATATAATGCTACCCATTGTCACCGCTCCCACATTTATAAAATCATCAGCAGGAACCCCGCCGCCATGGCCGGAACGGCCTGGTAAGTTCGCCACGCTTATTTTGGACAGCCGTCCAGGGGAAGCAACCAACCCAATAATCTGCGGCTATGGTGGCTAGTCATAGTCCAGATAGCTGGTTATTTTCCCGCCACGCAGCAAAATAACCAGCATTCCCCAAACCGGGGAGCTCCAGCATCTTCACTTTCCCCTGCTGGCGGGGGCAGCCGTTGTCCGAGGGCTGCGGCGGGCCACGTTTAGGTGACACAAACTCTTTTATATATAAAAAGTGCCAAGGGGCGTCAAACTCCTTGGCACTTGAATCTTTTTGATATTATCACGATGTTGTTTTCTACAACATTAAAATACGAACTGTTCTCACAGCGAAACAAACGATTACACTATTATTATATCGCTTTTTGGCCTAAAGTCAACATCTGTGTAAAAATTTTTCGCTACCTTGTCCGGGGCGGACATAGTAACTCCGTGTCCGGACGGACACAGTAAGTGCGGCCAAAAATCCTTGATTTCACTGGATTTCTGGGTCGCTAATTGATGTTAAAAATAACACCTATATCTGATGTTATATTAACATTTGTAGTGGAAGGTCTTGCCATTGACTTGAACTCCGGCCAGGGGGTATACTGATATAGTAATCGTTACTTCGCCGCCGCAAAAGGCTCGTTTCCACTCCGCCAAAGGCGGTCGTAACATTATATCCGCATTTAAGTCGCTGTTCTGTAAAGGATGGCGGCTTTTTTGCATTCAAAAAATGAAAAGGAGAAAACAACATGGATAAAAAAGCTATCGTGGAGGCCATCAGCAACCCCGACCTGGTACGCCGGGCCATTACTGCCATCCGCTCTGACCCCGGGCCCCTGGAGTTGGCCTATAACGCAAGCGAAAACGTGTACGGGCGCGACATGTCGTACTACATATACCGTCGGGGGCCGAATTACGTCATCGCCGCAGAGTGCGGCAACATCGTGCCTATGGAGGCTGTGGTTCTGGGACTCGATAGGGCAACGCGGGCAATCGCCCAGGGTGGCAACCTGCCTGCTGGGGTCACCGTGTCCTGCCTGGCCATCGTGTCCAACAGCAGAATAAGCACCTACTGTGCAAGCGATTACACAATGACTCGGGAGGAGATACGACCGGATGGCAGCAGAGTCGGCAAAAAGACGCTGGACACCGGCGGGTGGTTCTCCCTCGTTCTAGGCTCTGAAGTCGAATCCTTGGAGGAGGTCATCCGCGACATGGAGAACGAGCTGCATGGAAATTGATTACGCCACAGTCGGCCGCATAAGAGCAGATGAGTCTACCCCAAAAAGCAAAAGAGAGGGAAATAATTATGGATAAAGAAACTGTTATCCAGGCCATTTCTGACCCAGAACTGATGCGGAGGGCTTTCACCGTACTTCACCGGGAAGACCCTGGCCCCCTGGAATTGGTACATGCCGGTGTGGACAACGAGTGGAAGTACGACGGAACATACAGAGTCTATCGAAACAATGGCAAGGATTATATCATTGTGTCAGCTTTTGATTCGGTCGACCACGGAACCGCAATGATGTATACAATGGCGCTGTTTGGCGAGTTTCTTGCGGCCAAAGGCATTTTAACCTCAGATATTGTGCCGTCCTCCATCGTCTTCACAACTGCTATTCCTAACGCTAGTGAGAACGAGTACAGCCTTATACGTCAACGTCTGATTGAGGCATATGTCCGTACGGGTTGCCTGCGAATCGAACAGGAGTGCCCAAATGCAGGAGGGTGGTACTCCGTCATTCTCGGCTCAGGAGCCCGTGATGTTGTGTGGGCCGTTCAGGAACTGGAGGGCAAACATGACAGTTGACTTCAAGGAGATTGGCCGCCGCATAAAAGACCGACGTACAGAAATAGGTCTATCCCAGGAGGCATTAGCCGAGCAGGCCGACCTTTCGCCAGCTTATATCTCCCACATTGAACGCACGACGAAAAAACCCAGTTTAAGTGCCCTCATAAGGCTGGCTGCATCGCTGGACGTGACACTAGACTACCTTCTGGCCGGCAGCCAGCCGGCTGACCAAACCGCCTATATGGCTGATGTCCAGGCATTGCTTGACGGTTGCTCTTTGACTGAGCGATGGATTGTGCTCCGGGTGGCCCTAGCAACAAGGGAGGCTTTGCGGCAGGCCGGAGTGGCTTCATAGTCCTTGTGGGGGGGGCAGGCATATTCCTGTCCCCCCTACGCTGAAAAATGTTTGACATTTTCGCTCATTTGTGGTATAATTTACAAAAAATGAAGGGAGGCAGTAGCCTTGTTAACAGAAACTGGAAAGAATCTGAATATTTTCTAGTGCCTCGGTCGATAGGGCCGAGGTACTTTTTTAGGCAGGCTCACTTGTAGCGCAGGAAAACAATTGTTCGATACAAAGGATGTGATAATTCAGTGAGTAAACGGAAAAACGAAGCATATTGGGCACCATCTGTCGAAAGATGGCAGATTAAGGTTCAGCTTGATGGAGAACGCCGCACCTTCACTTGTTCTACCCCAGGTAAAAAAGGCAAAATCGAGTGCGAGAAGAAAGCGGACGCGTGGCTTACAAATCATCTCAAAGGGGAAAATACACCTTGCGGGGTATTACTGGACCAATATCTCGAAAGTGTTGAAGCGACCACTTCTCAAGCTAACTTCCGCAAAGTAAGCGCCTATGTTGACAACTATATACGCCCCGCAATCGGCAAAAAGAAGATTTGCCAAATCACGGAACTAGACCTTCAGAAAATTATTGATTATGCCTACCGGCACCCAGCCGCCAAGTGGTGTCAGGACGGTCTGTCATCAAAGACCCTGAGCAGTATTCGTGCCACCATTATGGCATGGCTCAAATTTTCTCGCAAAGCGAACGTCACAAACCTGCGTCCGGAATCTCTTACAATCCCATCAAAAGCAAAGCGCTCCAACAAGACAATCCTTCCCTTGGAAGATTTATTGACGCTATTTCGCTCCGACAAGACTACCTATTATGGTAATCCCCAGACCGATTGGTATATCCATGCCTACCGCATCGCTGTACTCACTGGTATGCGTCCCGGCGAGTTGCTGGGACTTCAGTGGGGGGACATCAGGAACAATACAATAACTATCCATCGGAGCATCAATGACGACGATGAAATCACTCCCGGGAAAAATGCGAATGCTAAGCGTTCCATTGCTGTCACCCCCATGATTGCTGCGGAACTGGAAAAGCAGAAGGAACAGCTTTCCCAGGCAGGCATCAAGCTAAAATGGGTATTTCCGGACTGGGAGGGTCAGCCCTCCCGGCAGCAGACCTATCGCAAAGAGTGGTATCGATACCGCAGCTGCCACGGGATGGAACAGAAAATAACCCCATACGAGCTGCGCCACACCTACATCAGCATCTGCGATGACATGCCGCTTTCGCTCAAGCAGAAGGTTGTGGGCCATTCAAAAAATATGGATACAGAAGGGGTCTATGGCCATCTCAAGCAGGGCGATATCGAACGGGCCGGAGCATACAGCGAAGCCGCCTTCCGCCGTCTGATATGCGCGGAAGAATCAGAAAATGGGGTTCTCACGGTACCCACTTAGGTACCCACTTCCATATTCATGCCACAAAATTTTCTTAAAAACAGTTGACTATTTATAGTGTTTTGTGGTATAAATTATATAGACTGTTAACAGTTTTGAGCTTGTTTGGGGGTGCTGGCGCGTTCGAATCCCCCCTTCTGCGCCAGGAAGGACGTCCCATTTGGGACGTCCTTCCTTTTTTGTGCTAAGGAGCGTTTTCGCCTATGAATTTATGTGATATCAACCAGATCAAAGCCCTGCTGGGCCGGCATGGGTTCCGCTTTTCCAAATCCATGGGGCAGAACTTCCTCATCGCCGACTGGGTGCCCCAGGACATCGCCACCGCCTCGGGGGCAGGACCGGGCGTAGGCGTGTTAGAGGTGGGTCCGGGGATCGGACCGCTGACCCGGGAGCTGGCCGGGCGGACCGACCGGGTGGTCAGCGTGGAGCTGGACCGCTCCCTGCTGCCTATCTTAGCGGAGACACTGAGGGACTGTCCCAACGCGGAGGTGGTATCCGGGGACATTCTGAAAACGGATATTCCCGCTCTGATCGGGGAAAAATTTCAGGGTATGCGTGCCGTGGCCTGCGCCAACCTGCCCTACAACATCACCACTCCGGCCATCACGGCCCTCATCGAGGCGGGGTGTTTTTCCTCCATCACTGTGATGATCCAGCGGGAAGTGGCCAAGCGGGTGTGCGCCGAACCGGGGACGGCGGATTACGGGGCGTTCTCAGTCTTTTGCCAGTATTACACCACCCCGGAGTATCTCTTCGAGGTGCCCCCGGAGTGCTTCCTCCCCGCCCCCAAGGTGACCTCGGCGGTGGTACGCCTGGTCCCCCGGCCCGCCCCAGAGGGCGTGGACGACCCGGACCACTTCTTCCGGGTGGTGAAAGGGGCATTCGCCCTGCGGCGCAAGACCCTGCTCAACAGCCTGTCCGCCAATCTGGGGCGGCCAAAGGAGGAGATTGCCCGGGCAATCGAGGCCTGCGGACTGCCCGCCGACATACGGGGGGAGCGGCTGTCCATTCCCCAATTTGCCCAACTGTCCCGCGCTCTGCGGGGTTTGCTTTGACCCTTTTGACCATTTAGTCATTTTCGATCACTTATCTCTTGCAAAGCCCCCAAAAATGGGGTAAAATAGGGCACGATCTGAATGGATGACCATTTTTACCATTTTTTATAAGGAGGAACTTAGCTATGGAAACCTACGGTCTGGAAAAGTACGGCATTACCGGGATCAAGGAGATCGTCTACAACCCCACCTATGAGCAGCTCTTTGAGGCGGAGATGGACCCCACCCTGGAGGGATTTGAAAAGGGCCAGATGACCGAGCTGGGCGCCGTCAACGTGATGACCGGCATCTACACCGGCCGCTCCCCCAAGGACAAGTTCATCGTGATGGACGAGAACTCCAAGGATACCATGTGGTGGACCTCCGACGAGTTCAAGAACGACAACAAGCCCGCTAGCCAGGAGGCCTGGGAGGCCTGCAAGGCCCTGGCCATTAAAGAGCTGTCCAACAAGAAGCTGTACGTGATGGACGTGTTCTGCGGCACCAACAAGGACACCCGTATGGCCATCCGCTTCATCATGGAGGTGGCCTGGCAGGCTCACTTCGTGAAGAACATGTTCATCGCCCCCACCGCCGAGGAGCTGAAGAACTTCAAGCCTGACTTTATCTCCTACAACGCCTCCAAGGCCAAGCTGACCAACTATAAGGAGCTGGGCCTGAACTCCGAGACCGCCGCCATCTTCAACATCACCAGCCGCGAGCAGGTCATCATCAACACCTGGTACGGCGGCGAGATGAAGAAGGGCATGTTCTCCATGATGAACTACTACCTGCCCCTGAAGGGCATCGCCTCCATGCACTGCTCCGCCAACACCGACATGAACGGC